>NZ_CP099997.1:2400000-3000000 GCF_024138145.1 Natronosalvus halobius
TTCAGTAATCGGTCGCAACTCTGTTCTCCGCTCGAGTCAGGCGTAGGCCTCGAACTCCTGGCCGAAGGCGAGGAAGTAACCCGTCCCGACGAGGCCGATGACGGTCGCGATGGTAAAGGCGAGGACCGGATCGCCGGCCAGGATCGGCTCCCCCGTCAGGGGATTCGACAGTCCCGCCCAGAGAAATCCCCCGAGGGCGGCGCTGGGGATGACGATCACGTTCCGCAGGAGGTAGTACGCGCCCGTGACTCGCCCCCCGGCGCCCATCTCCGCGGGGCCGACGATCAGGGCCTTGTGGGCCGGCAGGCCCGCAAATCGGAGTCCGGAGAAGGCGAACAGGACCGCGAGGACCCCCGCTGTGGAGAGTGCACCGACTCCGCCCTCAGGCACCGAGATCAGCATGATCGGGAACACCGCGTAGACGAGAAAGCCGAGCGAGACGACCGGCTTGAGTCCCACGCGCTCGGCGGCTTTCGCGGCCGGGATCATCACCAGCAGGGCGACCGCCATCTCGAGGCCCAAGAGGAGGCCGAAGAACGCCTGCGGCGAGAGCGAGTCGCCGACGACGGGTATCGACGCCGGGAGCGCGAGGCCCACCGCGAGAAAGTCGGTGACCACGAGGACGAAGAAGACGTAGACCATCCCGTTGGCGAACCGAACGAGGGTGTCGCCGACCAGGAGCGGCCGTAGCGGGTCGGGGAGGTTCCGAAGATCCGCGAGGAGCTGAGAAATCCCCTCGAACTCCTTGCCGAAGGAGTCGTCGCTCGAGTCGTACAGCCGATGCTGGACCAGCGTGCCGAAGACGCCGAAGGCGACGGCCACGACGAGGATCAGCTGGAAGGCGAAGACCACCTCGTCGCTAGCGCTGGTGAAGGGGGCGAAGAGAATAGCAGCGATCAGGGGGCCGACGAGGAACGCCGTCCGACGAAAGCTCTCGGTGCTGGCGAACCCCGCCGCCAGCTGTGAGGGCGGGACGGCCTGCTTGACGATGGCGTAGGTGGCCCCGAGGCCGAAGGACTTCCAGGCCTGGGCGAGGATCAGCCCGAGGAAGATGGCGACGATGGCGAGGTTAGTAGGGCCAACGGCGACGTCGGCCAGGAGAGGCGCCGCGAGCCAGACGCCGAATCCGATGGTGGCGAGAAGGCCGAACGCGGTGAGGGCGTACCGGGAGCCGATGCGGTCCGAAATCGCGCCGCCGGGGTAGGGGTAGACGGCGCTGATTACGTTCCCAGCGGTTCCGAAGAGTCCGACGGCGACGCCCGTCGCCCCCAGCGCGACCATGTACTCGGCCATGTAGCGACTCGTCATCTGGAAACTGAGGCTGAACGCGAACATGGCGAGCGAGAGGACGATCACGTCCCGCTCGAGGGCGAAAAACTGGCGCCAGGCGTCGAGCGGGTCGGCCGCGTCCGTCTGGGAGTCCTCGAGGCTCATACGGTGCCGGTTCTGGCTCCACCGACAAGGACATTTCCGTCCCGACGAGCTGAACGCCGCGCACCCGAGGCGCCACGCCGGCTCCCGCCCGCATCGAAAGACCGAACCAGTAAAGACAGGCGGGCGCTTCCTCGGGCACATGACGACGACGCTCGGGACGGCGAGCGCGTCACCCGGCGAGATCGACACGGGCCGACTCGAGGTCGGCGAAACCCGAGACGGCAGCCCGTTCGGCCTCCCGGTCGCCGTGATCAACGGCGCCGAACCGGGGAAGACGCTCTACGTGCAGGCAGCCAGCGACGGCGACGAGTTGAACGGCGTCGGCGTGCTCAGCCGCGCCGTTCCACGGATCGATCCCACCGAACTGTCGGGAACCATCCTGGTCGTGGGAATCGTCAACTACCACGCCTTCCAAGTGGCCGAACACCGCAACCCGATCGACGACACGAAGATGAACCGAACCTACCCCGGCAACGAGTCGGGCACCTCGAGCGAGCGCATCGCCCACGCCACCTTCCAGATCGCCCGCGAGGCCGACCTCATCGTGGACCTCCACCAGGGGTCGACCAGTCGCATGATCGACGAGGTGCGGGTCCGCTGTGGCCACCGCCACCGCCTCCACGAGTCGTGTCTCGAACTCGCGCGCGCGTTCGCCCTCGAGTGCGGGCACGTCCTGGACCAGAAGGGGCCCGAGGGGCAACTCGCCCGCGCGGCACCGAACGAGGGCATCCCGACGATCGATCCCGAACTTGGCGGGGCGACCGGCTGGGACGAGGGCAGTATCGAGAAGGGCGTCGCGGGCCTGTTCAACGTCCTCCGGTACTACGGGTTCCTCGAGGGCGAGGGCGAACTCGTCGACCAGACGCGAGCGACCGGGTTCGACCAGTACGGCTCGCCGGTCGGCGGCCTCGTCCGCTTCGAGTCGTCGCTGGGCGAGCGCGTCGCGGCCGGCGACACCCTCTTCGAGGTGACCACGCCCTTCGGCGAGTCGAAGGCGACCGTGACCGCCGACAGCGACGGCATCTTCTGGCGGAGTCGGCGCCTCCCACAGGTCGCGACCGGCGAGTACGTCTGCTCGGTTGGAACCGACCTCGAGGTGATCTGACGTGGACACCCCAAGCGACCTCGTCTGTCCCGACTGCGGGGCCGAGTACGCCGCCGGCCCGGACGAACCCTGGCGCTGTACCTGCGGGCACGGCCTCGAGTTCGCAGCTCGTCCCCACCCCGAGGGGAACCCGCTGCCGCTCTCTCAGCTCGACACCACCGAGGGGCTGTGGACGTTCTTCGAGTTCCTCCCCATCGAGAAACACGTCACGTTCCACGAGGGGTTCACCCCGCTCGTCGACGCTCCAGAGTGGGACGCTCAGTTCAAACTCGAGTACGTCTTTCCCACGGGCTCGTTCAAGGATCGCGGCGCGACGACGACCCTCTCTCGCGCGGTCGAACTCGGCGTCGAGAAGGTCGTCGAGGACTCCTCGGGCAACGCCGGAGCGGCCATCGCGACCTACGCGGCGAAAGCCGGCCTCGAGGCCGACATCTACGTACCCGCGGACGTCAAGCAGTCGAAGCTGATGGCGATCCAGCGCGTCGACGCACGCCCCGTCCGCGTCAAGGGGAGTCGCGAGGACGTCACGGCGGCCTGTCTCGACGCCGTCGAGAGCGGCGAGGGGTGGTACGCCTCCCATGCCTGGAACCCGGCGTTCTACGCGGGGACGATGACGTTCGCGTTCGAAATCGCCGCCCAGCGCGGGTGGACCGTCCCGGACGCGCTGGTGCTCCCGATCGGCCACGGAACGCTCTTCCTGGGCGCCTACCGGGGGTTCAAACTGCTCAACGACGCCGGAATCGTCGAGTCGATGCCACGCCTGCTCGGAGCCCAGGCGGCGGGCTACGCGCCCATCGTCGCCGCCCTCGGCGGGGAGACGAGGGGCGAGGATGGAGAGCGAACCGACATCGCCGACGGCATCCAGATCGCCGAACCCGCCCGCGGCACCCAGATCCTCGAGGCCATCGACGCGACTGACGGCGACGCCATCGCGCTGGGGAGCAACGTCCTGGAGACGACCCTGGATCGGCTCCACCGGAACGGCTACTACGTCGAGCCGACGTGTGCGGCGGCCCCGGCGGCCCTCCGTCGGTACCGTGAGGCGGGTGTCCTGGACGACGACGATGACGTGGTGGTCCCGCTCACGGGGAGCGGGCTGAAGACGATGTAGGTCTGGGTTCCTGAGTGCCTGAGTGCCTAGGTGCCTGGATAACTGTGGACCGACGACTGTCGACTAGCCAGACAACGTCACACTCGATCGTTCCCACGAGATGAGAACCGGCGCGAGGGTCAGTATCGAGCACCTCTTGAGGGACGGAGATGGAAATGGGGAATCACTGCTGGCCGGTCGATGGGGAATCGCCGACGCTCGCGGTCGTCCAGGCCGTCGCGGCCGCTGCGGGTCGTCAACCGGAGGACCTCGAACCGCTGTACGACTCCGTCGACGGCGATGCCCTGGACGGGGTGCTCGAGGGTGGTGACGACGTTCGCGTCCGGTTCGAGTTCGCGGGGTTCGATGTCGACGTAACGCTGGAGGAGGTGTGTCTGACCGAGCGGGCGTAGCCTCGAAGCTCTCGCGAGCGACGATACCACTTTGAGGGTGCCCCTCGAGTGTCCACGTGATGACGGATTCAGACGAGGCCCGCGTTCCAGTGGAGTGTTCCGCGTGCGAGACGCGAACTCGCGTGCCGCTGTCGGAACTCGCCGAGTCGATCGAGCGCCACAACGAGACCGTTCACGACGGCGAACCGATCGCGGAGGTCGATCCGGACCTCAAGGCGCAACTAGCCGACCTCGTGGTCGAGGACCTGGGCCTTCTCGAGGACGAGGGCTGATCGGGAGTGCCGAACGCACAAATTCGAGACCCGGCGCTGGCCGGATGGGATTGGCGAGTGCTCCCCGCGTTCGTCGTGGTCGGTGCGCTCGCGTTTCGTTCCGGCCGACGCTTGCTCGCGGCCGACCCCACTCCCTGGGCACTGGTCGTCGCCGCAGCCATCGCCGGGTTCGTGTTGCTCGGCCCGTTCGCCTGGCTCGCTCGCGGCCTCCTCGAAGCGCGGCCGCGAGAGCTCGCCGCATTGGTCGGCTTCGGTGCCGCCGTTCTCACACTGCCGTTCGGCGTGACCGCGACGATGGTGCTCGAGGTGTCGATTTCGCAGATGCTCGAGGCGATGCTGGTCGGGGCGGCCCTCGGAGTCGTGGCGGTCGTGCTGGCCGAGCGGACGACGGTTCCGGAACTGGTCGTGGAAACGGCGGCGGGAACGGTCTCGGGGGGATGACGCACCCTCGCGGCGGCGACGGCAGCGGGTTGCGGCTGCCAGTTCGTACCGTGGGCGGACCCGTCCCGAAATGGTTTTGATCCCCTCACCCGGACACTCGGTATGCCGACGGAACCGGACACCCAATACGACTCCTCGCTGGGGAGCAAGTTCATTTTCGTCACCGGCGGGGTGATGTCAGGTCTCGGGAAGGGGATTACGGCCGCGAGCACCGGCCGACTCCTGAAGAACGCGGGCTTCGACGTCACTGCCGTCAAGATCGACCCGTACCTGAACGTCGATGCCGGGACGATGAACCCCTACCAGCACGGGGAAGTGTACGTCCTCAAGGACGGCGGCGAGGTCGACCTCGACCTCGGGAACTACGAGCGCTTCCTCGGGATCGACATGCACTCCGATCACAACGTTACGACGGGCAAGACCTACAAGCACGTGATCGAGAAGGAGCGCGCGGGCGACTACCTCGGGAAGACGGTCCAGATCATCCCGCACATCACCGACGACATCAAGCGTCGCATCCGCGAGGCCGCCGAGGGATCGGACGTCTGCCTCATCGAGGTCGGCGGCACCGTCGGAGACATCGAGGGGATGCCCTACCTCGAGGCCCTGCGCCAGTTCGCCCACGAGGAACCCGAGGAGAACGTCCTGTTCGTCCACGTGACCCTGGTCCCGTACTCGAAAAACGGCGAGCAGAAGACGAAGCCAACCCAGCACAGCGTCAAGGAGGTTCGGTCGATCGGTCTCCAGCCGGACGTAATCGTCGGCCGGTCGGACGACAAACTCGAGCCCAGTACCAAAGAGAAGATCGCCCTGTTCTGTGACATTCCCACCGAGGCCGTCTTCTCGAACCCCGACGTCGAGGACGTCTACCACGTCCCGCTGGCCGTCGAGGAAGAAGGCTTAGACGAGTACGTCCTCGAACACTTCGACCTGGCCGACGCGGCGCTCCCGCCCGAAGAGCGCACCCGCGAGTGGCGCGAGGTCGTCACCACCGAGAAGACCGAATCGGTCGACATCGCGCTCGTCGGCAAGTACGACCTCGAGGACGCCTACATGTCGATTCACGAGTCGCTGAAACACGCCGGGTTCGAACTCGGCGCCGAGGTCAACGTGGAGTGGGTGTTCGCCGACGACCTCGCCGACGGCCACGACGGCCAGCTCGAGGACGTCGACGGCGTCATCGTCCCCGGCGGGTTCGGCATGCGCGGCACCGAGGGAAAGATCGAGGCGATTCGCTACGCCCGCGAGCACGACGTCCCCTTCCTCGGGCTCTGTCTGGGCTTCCAGATGGCCGTCGTCGAGTACGCCCGCCACGTCCTCGGTCTGGAGGACGCACACTCGGCAGAGATGGACGCGGACACGCCTCACCCCGTCATCGACATCCTGCCCGAGCAGTACGAGGTCGAGAACATGGGCGGGACGATGCGTCTGGGCGAACACACGACCGTCATCGAGCCCGAGACGCTCGCCTACGACCTCTACCAGGACACCTCGTGTCAGGAGCGCCACCGCCACCGCTACGAGGTCAACCCCGAGTACTTCGACGCGTTCGCGGACGAGCCGCTGACGTTTTCCGGGACGGCAGGTAACCGGATGGAAATTCTCGAACTCGAGGGCCACCCGTTCTTCCTGGGCACGCAGTACCACCCCGAGTACAGTTCCCGACCGGGCGACCCGAGTCCGCCGTTCGTGGGGCTGGTCGAGAGCGTGCTCCAGACGGGTCGGATGGATGGCGGAGACGTACCGAACGATGCGGGCGACACGGACGAAACCGAGGTGACGCACTGATGGTCGACGCCGACACGTTCGTCCCCGACGCCGTCGCGGAGATCGAAAACGAAATCGGCGACGCGAACGCCGTCATCGCCCTCTCGGGCGGCGTCGACTCCTCGGTGGCCGCCGCACTGGCCTACGAGGCCATCGGCGACCGACTCACCCCGGTCTACGTCGACACCGGCCTGATGCGCAAGGGCGAGACCGACCAGATCCGCGAGACGTTCTCGTTCATGGAGAGCCTCGAAATCGTCGACGCGAAAGAGCGTTTCCTGGAGGGGCTCGCCGGCGTCACGGATCCGGAGGAGAAGCGCAAAATTATCGGCGAGCAGTTCATCCGCGAGTTCGAACGCGAGGCCCTCGAGGCCGACGCCGACTACCTCGTCCAGGGGACGATCTACCCCGACCGGATCGAGAGCGAGGGTGGGATCAAGTCCCACCACAACGTCGGTGGCCTCCCCGAAGTCGTCGATTTCGACGGCATCGTCGAACCCGTTCGAGATCTCTACAAAGACGAGGTTCGCGATGTCGCCCGCCACCTCGGCCTCGACGAACTGGTAGCCGAGCGGATGCCGTTCCCCGGTCCAGGACTCGCCGTGCGCGTCATTGGCGAGGTTACCGAGGAGAAACTCGAGGTCGCCCGCGACGCCTGTCACGTCGTCGAGGAAGAACTCGAAGAGTACGATCCCTGGCAGGCGCTCGCCGCGGTCATCGGCAAGGCAACGGGCGTCAAGGGCGACAACCGGGTCCACGGCTGGGTGGTCTCCGTGCGATCGGTCGAGTCCCGCGACGGCATGACCGCTCGCGCCCAGGAACTCGACTGGGAGACCCTCCAGCGGATCCAGTCGCGAATCACCGGGCAAAATGAAAACGTCGCGCGCGTCGTCTACGACGTGACGCACAAGCCGCCGGCGACGATCGAGTACGAGTAGCGAGGATTGCGGTCAGTTTTTCGGGGTTGATTCGAGTAACTCGCGTGCCTCCGCCGGATCCGTTCGGAGGACGACGTCGCCGTTTCGATCGTCGTACTCGACGAGGAGTTCCTCCTCGAGTCGCGGCAGGTGATCGTGGTGGAGCATCGTCTCGAGTCGCTCGACCTCGCGTTCCGAGAGCGTCTCGTCGTCCGAAAGCGCCGCCACCAGTTCCTCCCGGGTCGCTATCTCGCGGTCGACGAGCAACGACATCACGCGTCGTCGGACGGGATGGCCCAGAACGCCGCTCGACTGAACCAGATACACGAGAGCATCGTCGAGAAGCCCGGCGAACGCGAGGGCCGCCTCGGCGAGAATCAGCATGGCCATGAATGTAGTCGAGCGAGCGCGCACAAAAGATTTCTCGTGGCTCGTGCGGAGAGTCCGGACAGCTGACTTTCCGAGGCCAAGCCGATTCTTCGCTCGAGCCGTTAGATGCGCACCTCGAGCGGACGTTCGTCCATCGTTCGCCTCTTATTTCCCCTACTCGCCTCCTACGATCGATCGTCCGACTCGAGCACCGATTCGTACAGTTCGAGACGCCACGTCGGGACGACGAGTTCCTCCGTTTGATTGTAGACGAGGAGTCCGTACTCCTCGAGCAGCGGGAGGTGCGTCCGACGCAGCGAGACGTGGACGCGCTGGCGGAGCTGGTGAATCGTCGTCTCGACCGTCGGCCCGTGTTCGTCGTCGGCGAGCCAGCCAATCAGCGTGTGGACATCGAGTGCCGTTCCCGCATCGAGCAGGTGCTCGAGGAGCGTCCGGCGACGGTCCGACGATAGCACACGAGTGACTTCGGTACGAGCGAGAGTGTCGCGATTACCAGCGCCAGGGTGCGTAGCGGCGGTCGTGCCACGACCGCTCGAGTTCGCCGTCTTGGTCGGGACGCGGAACGTCATGGGTGATAACCACTCACTCGAATATTACGCATAAAGCGGCGTGGTCGTTTCGTCGTTCGTCACCGATCGCAACTCGGTCGAATCGTTTAGCCGGCGGTAAAACGATATTACTCGCTGCAAGGACCCGTCTGGGGGATCGTTGCCACGCGTGAAAATCGGTCCGTCGATCGCAAATTCGGGTTGAATTCGCCTCGAGTATCACGAACGCTGATCGGTTATCTCGAGGATAAACGAACGGTCGCTGGCGTCACGCGGTACCGTCCCAGGCAACAGCCAGCTCACGCAGGCGCCGTTCCGAGCAACAACCAGAGGTTCAAGATCGTGAACCCGACGATGACGGCGACGGTGTAGTACGCCACCGCGACCAGCGCGGCGAGTTTGTAGTCCAGGTCGTAGACGATCAGGATCGCGGTGTAGGCGACGGCGACCATGAACGGGACGACCACCAGCGGGCCCCACCGCTGGAGGACGACCGAGACGAGTGCCAGTACCGGTCCAATGGTGAACGCGCGTTTGACCGGGACCGTCCCGAGCACGTACCGGGCCGCGATGTGGAGCGTGACGCCGTAGAAGACGGTCGCCAGCAGGAAGGTCCCGAGGTACGCGAGGGGGCCACCCCCAGCCGGATCGATCCCGCCGGGGACTTGCGCGAGAAACGATGGAGCGTGCATACTCGAGAGACGATATCACGCGGTTTGTGTGTGCCGAATTCGCGTCGCTCGAGGGGGAGATTCGAGCAAAAATTGAGTCCGCGAGTCGGACTGCTACTCGAGCAGACCGAGGTCCTCGAGTCGGGAGACGATCTTGTCGACGGCGTGTTCGGCGTCGGCCGGCTTCTTCCCGCCGGTGATGACGAGTTTGCCCGATCCGAACAGTAGCGCCACCACTTCCGGCTCGTCGAGACGGTAGACCAGGCCGGGGAACTGCTCGGGTTCGTACTCGATGTTCTCGAGGCCGAGGCCGATAGCGATCGCGTTGAGATTGAGATTGCGGCCGAGGTCAGCCGAGGTGACGATGTTCTGGACGACGATTTCCGGATCCTCGTTCACCTGAATCTGGAGTTCGCGAAGTTTGTCGAAGACGATTCGCAGACTCTCGTGGACGTCGTCGGTGCTCTTCGCGCCGGTACAGACGATCTTCCCCGAGCGGAAGATCAGTGCGGCGGATTTAGGATTCTGGGTTCGGTAGACGAGACCGGGAAACTGCTCGGGGTCGTAGTCGGCCCCTTCGAGGTCCATCGCGACACTCTGGAGGTCGAGTTCTTGCCCGATGCCGGTCGACGCCACCACGTTTTCGATGTTGATGGTGTCCTTCGGATCCGTCATAAGTCGCTTAAAAAGACGTATTTAAGGTTTATAAAGCTTGGTACTACGTGCTGATTTGTCCGGTTCTTTGAGTGTGTCAGACGAGTGGATGACGCTCACCGCGGCCCAGGAACCGTCCCGCGAGTCGACCGACAGGATCATTGCTCGTCCAGCATCACTCGAGACACGTGTATCTCCTCGAGTACGGCGGCGAAGACGACGCGTTCGCGGCAGTCGAGAGCCGTCACGCTGCCACCGGCGTCACCCGGATCGCGCCGGGGCTGGCCGTCGCGAACGCTCTCGCTCCCGAGCGCGTCCGCGGACTGGCCTACACTCGCGCGGCGAGCGACCTGGTGGGCCGAACCGACGCCTCCGTTACGAGCGCGCGAGCCCTGCTCGAGGCCGCCTCGATCGATCGGGAGGGGACGGTCGCCGTCCGTGCGACGGACGTCCACGGCTCGAGCGGCGTCGCCACGACACACGCCGAACGCGAACTCGGGAGCATCCTCGTCGACCGGGGGTTCGCCGTGGACCTCGAGGACCCCGATCACGTCCTCCGTGCGGTCTTCTCTGAGGGGAGCCTCGAGTCCGAGGCCGACGATGGCCGCGGTGGTCTGCTCGAGTCGGTCGCGAGCGACGAAGCCAGGAAGCGAAACGGCGAAACTGGGGAGCGAAACAACGAAACTGAGGAACGAGTCGACGAATCCGGGAAACGGGTGTCGGTCTGTGCCCTCGGCTGGCTCGCCGCCGAGAGCGTCCGCGACTTCGGCTCGCGGGCGCCGACCGACAAGCCGTTCTTCCAGCCCGGAAGCATGGATCCACTTCTGGCTCGCGCGGTCGCCAACCTCGCCGGCGCGGAACCCGAACGAACGATCCTCGACCCGATGTGTGGCACCGGCGGCGTCCTCGTCGAGGCAGGACTGGTCGGGGCTAACGTCGTCGGAACTGACGCCCAGGCGAAGATGGTCGCCGGCGCGCGGACAAACCTCGAACACTTCCTGGACCGCGAGGATCCGTCGCCGACCGGCGTCCCGCGCGGGTCCTGGCACGTCGCCCGCGGCGACGGAACCCGACTCCCGCTCCAGGATGGTGCCGTCGACGCCGTCGTCTTCGACGCGCCCTACGGCCGCCAGTCGAAGATCGAAAGCCACCGGCTGGCTGATCTGGTTTCGGGTGCGCTCGTAGAATCCCGCCGAGTGGCCGATCGGGCCGTCGTCGTCGCCGACCGCTCCTGGACGAGCGAGGCTCGGGAAGCGGGCTGGACGCTCGAGGCGGCCTTCGAACGCCGGGTTCACCGGTCGCTGACGCGGTACGTGCTGGTCCTCTCCTGAGGGTGAGGGTGGCTCGAGGGTGCCGAGGGTGGCTCGAGCGTGCCGAAGGTGGCTCGAGAGCCCTGATTCCTGATTCCGCCGGTACAGCGCCGCCAGTCGAGGCGGGGGATTCCGCTTTCGGAAGCCTTGAGACGGTCTGCAGAAAAGATTGACCGTGGCCCGCGCTCGTCTCTTCGGATCCCTCTGTGGACTCGTCTTTCTCATCAATCTCGCCAGAATCGTCTTCGCACCGCTGCTGAACGTGTTTATCGCCGAATTCGGGATCGGCGAGGCGACCGCGGGCCTCATCGTCACCCTCGTGTGGGTCGGGAGTGCGTTCCCCCGTCTGCCGACCGGGTGGGTGCTCACGAAAGTCCCGAGACAGCACGTCGTGCTCGCCTCGGGAGTTATTCTCGCGATTTCGTCCGCGATCGCCGCGACCGCTACCTCGATCACCCACCTCATGGGCGGCGCCTTCCTCATGGGGATCGCGTCGGGCGTGTACTTCGTCTCGGCGAACCCGCTCTTGAGCGAACTGTACCCCGACCGCGTCGGGCGCGTCATGGGAATCCACGGGGCGGCGAATCAGGTCGCCGCGGTGATCGCCGCTCCGTTCGTCGCGCTCACGCTCTTCGTCGACTGGCGCCTGTCGCTGTGGGCAATCGCCGTCGGCGGGGCCGTGGTTACGGCCTACACGTGGCTCACCGCGAGGCGAACCGAGATGCCGGACGCGGGGCGGTCGGATCGGGCCTTCGTCGCCGGCGCGCTCTCGGAGTGGCGGCTCATCGTGACCGCACTAGCGATTGCAGGCGTCGCCGTGTTCATCTGGCAGGGCGTGTTCAACTTCTACGAACTGTACATGCAGTCGAAGGGACTCTCCGACCGAGCGGCTGGGATGATGCTCACCGTCGTCTTCGCCGCCGGCGTCCCCGCGTTTTTCTTCGGCGGCGACCTGGCCGATCGCCTTCCGCAGATCCCGTACCTGCTCGGCATCGTCGGCACGTTCGCCGCGGGCCTGTTCGCGCTGACGCTCGTCGAGGGGATGATCCCGCTGGTCGCGCTCACCATCGTTGTCGGCTTCGTGATCCACGCGCTGTTTCCGGCCGTCGACACGTACCTGCTCGATACGCTCCCGGATTCGACGCGAGGGAGCGCCTACGCCGTGTTCAGCTCCGTCTGGATGCTCTCGCAGTCGCTCGGCTCGTACGTCCTCGGCGTCTTCGTCGAGGGGAACTACACCTACGACGAGGTGTTCGCCGTCGCCGCGCTGTTTCTCGGCGCGACGGTCGTCGCCCTCGTCGTCCTGGAGCGGAGCGGAAAGCTCCCGAGTTGAGATCGCCGCCCTCGCCCGGCGTCTACGGGTGACGCTCGAGCGTCGTCACGTCGGACACCTCTATTCGCGTCCCGCCGTGCTGGCCGCTGGTCACCGTCAGCGACCAGTCGTGGGCGTCGGCGATTGCCCGGGCGAGAGCGAGACCGAGGCCGCGCTCCTCGTCGGCGTCCTCCCCACGTGACTCCAGGTCGATCACCCGGTCGTGATCGGTCGGCGGGATCTCGGCGGCGTCGTCCATGAGGAAGAAGCCGCGTTCGCTCGAACGGGGATCGTCGAAGCCGAGCAGTCCGACCTGGATCGTGACCGATCCGTCGGCGCGGGCGGCCGCATCGTCGAAGATCGTCTGGAGGAAGTGATCGAATCGCTCCCGGTCGGCCCGGAGGGTCGCGTCGGCGTCGACGACCACGGCGGGGCGATCGAGACGGGAGTCCTCGACTGCGTGTTCGATCGCCGACGCGAGGTCGATCCGCGTCCGGGGGCCGACCGCTGTCGCGTTTCGGGCGAACTCCCGAATGTCGTCGACGAGGCGTTCCGTGCGATCGAGCGTCGTCGAGACGGCGTTTTCGGCGAGCGGAAACTCCCACTCGCCGGGCCGATCGGGTTCCTCCTCGAGCGCCGTCGCGACGGCCTCGAGGTGGCGCTTGAGGTCGCTCGAGAGTACGTTCGCCACGCTCTCGAGGCGTTCGGTCTGGTGTTCGAGCTGGGTCGTCCGATCCTCGAGTACCTGCTCGCGGATCGCACGATCGAGCGCCGCGCGGCTGTTCTCGGCGAGCGTCGAGAGTAACTCGACGTCGGTGTCGTCGAAGTTCGCGACCCGCTTCGATCCCGTCATCAGGATACCGTGGGTGCCGATCGGCGCAATTATCTCAGAGCGGATCGGTGTGTCGGGATTGTAGAGGCCGTCGGCTTCCTGCAGGTCCTCGATGTGTCTGGTCTCGCCGGCCTCGAAGACGTCCCAGACGAGACCCTCACCGGGGTGGAATCGGGGGAGGCCGCCGAACTCGTCGTGCGCGCCCGCGGTGCCGGCGACGGGGTCGAGGTAGCCGTACTCGTCGTCGAGCAACCAGACGCCGCTGATCGGAAGGTCAAGGAGGTCGCTCCCGGCGTGGACGGCGATCGCACAGATCTCCTCGGGATCGCTCGACTGCAGGAGCCAGCGCGTGACCTCGTGCAGCGAGGTCACCACCCGCTCGTACTCGCGCTGGTCGGTGACGTCGCGGGCGATGCACGCGAGATTCGCCGAGCCGTGGTCGACCGGCACGACGCTGACCTCGGCGACCCGATCGGCGCCCGTCGCGTCGGTGTAGGCCACCTCGAACGTTCGCTGGGCCGCGCTGCCGACGTCGACGTCGCTGAGCGCGCGGCCGACGTGGACGGCGTCGTCGGCGTCGACGGCGGCGAGGTCCAGGAGGGCCTCGACGTGTTCACCTCGCAGGTCCCTCGCGTCGGTGTCGAAGGCACGTTCGACCGTGGCATTGATCGAGAGGATCCGGTTGTTGTCGTCGAGGGTGACCACGCCGTCCTGGATCGCCTCGACGACGGCCGTGTTCCGGGCGAGTTTCGTCTCCTGTTCCTTTCGCTCGGTGATATCGCGCATGGACACCGAGAGCCCGTTCTCGGCGGGCCAGGCCCGGGCTTCGAACCAGGTCTCGAGCGGCGTGTGGTACACCTCGAAGGAGACCGGCACCTGTTCGTCCATCGCCTGGTAGAAACCGTCGGGGAACTGGGTCTCGACCGTCTCGGGGAACTCGTCCCACATGACCCGCCCGAGGAGGTCCTCCCGGGAGCGCTCCAGGAGCGCCTCGGCGCGCTCGTTGAGGTACGTGAACCGAAAGTCGGTGTCGAGGGCGAAGAAGGCGTCGCGGACGCGGTCGATCATGGGAACGGTTCGGAGGGTCACCGGCGACCACCCGCCTCGAGGGCGACGGGTCGGCGGCGAGGCGTCGTGACTCGCGGCGCTAGCCGACTCGTCCGCGACACCGACCGAACGCGCCTGTCTCTCATTCCGTTGACTCATAGTTACCCCACCCGGTATTTCAGTGTCGTGGCCGATGGGCGTCCGGTTCGGGCTCGAGACGGCGTTCGACGGTGTCGGGACTGCTATTCGGAAATTCCATCGACCGGTACAGGCGGCCGGTAGAACGCGACGGGACGTACGCTACTCGGTTTGCGTCGAGAATACCGCGGCTAATCACGGAGGCGCTCCGCGGTGCGATACTCGCCGTGCTGACCGCAGCGCACCTCGCAGTGCGATGCTCGGCGCGTTACCGTTCGATCGGGAGCAGGTCCCTCACCGTTACGTAGTCGAGAGGTGTGGCGTGTTCGGTTCGGATGAGATTCTCGTCGTTGATTTCGAGTGCGAGGTCGTCGAGTTGTTCGGCAACGTAGGTGATATCCTCGTTTTCGGTCCCGACCGCCTTGATGTGGAGGTTCTCCTGTCCGGTCATCAGTTCGGTCACTTCGGTGACCTGGGGGAGCGCCAGCGCCTTCTCGGCCACGTCGGAGCGTTCGCTGATGCGGGCCGTGCAGCTGAAGTGAAAGTAGAGACGAAGGCCCGTCCGGTCGTGGTCGACGCTCGTCGTGTATCCAGTAATGACGCCGGCCTCCTCCAGCCGTTCCATCCGATTGTGAACGGTGTTGTCGGAGACGCCGAGTTCCTCGGCCAGTCCGATTGCATTGGACCGAGCGTTCTCCTGAAGCAGATTGAGCAAACACCTGTCTACGTCGTCGAGTTCGTACTCGGTCACAATCGAGCTTGTCGGGCCGCCTCCATGATACTATCGATACTCCACAGTTTCCGAGAGTGATTTTCGAGAAGTTCGGGAAACAGGCGTTGGAAAGGTATTATCGAAATACGTTTTCGGGCACTTAAGAGGAGTGGCGAAGTCAAGGTAATATCGAATAGCAATTCTGATTTAGCTCGAGATTCCACAGAATATCTTATCTTTACGGGAAGTATCGAATCCCACAACCTGGGTTTTTTATACGTAGACGCCATTGAACGACTGTGAAGTCGGGCCTACCTGTTCCGTCCTCGGTGGTGAACTCCCACGGATCTGACACGGCCACAGTAACCGTTGTCAGAGCTGTTGCTGAAACAGAAGGGAGGCCACTACCTGCGTCGCCACCGCTGGCCACGGTAACTGACCTGGATGCCCACCGCGTCCTCGATCGAGCTGTCGATGATGTGACTGACGAGGGTACCAATGGCGGTACCCAGGTGCGTGATTCCAGTGATGGGCGAGTCACGACGGGAGGGTACAATGAGTGACGACAGACCGGATTTCTGGAATTATTGCGCCCAGTGTGGGATCGAGTACAGTACCGCTGCCTCTCCACCGATCGTCGACGTGGTCACCGACGGCGGCGAAGACTCTCCAGTCTCGTTCTGTAGCGACGAGTGCAGAGGGTCGTGGGCCAGCGACTAGTTCAGGGTAGTTTCGCTGCCGAGAGCACCATACTGGCTGATTCTTCGTTCGTTCTATTCGGACGGCGTCCGCGCTGTGTGCGCGCCTTCTACTCGCGCCAATTCGACGAGCAGACACCAACCGACTTCGAAAGGGTCGACAGGGTATTCCTCGTCCGTCCCGAACCGTCGGTCGATGAGCGATTCGGACCCGACTCGGCTGATCGTCGACACGGACACCGCGGGAGACGACACGCAGGCGCTCGTGCTCGCGGCCTGCTCAGATCGCATCACCCTCGAGGGCGTGACAATCTGTGCGGGTAACGTTCCGTTCGAGTACCAGGTCGAGAACGCGAAGTACACCCTCGACCTCGCTGGGGACGACGAGGTGCCGGTCTACGAGGGCGCTCGCGAGCCGCTCGAGAAGGACCACGAGTTCGCGGAGTACATCCACGGCGAGGGCGGCCTGGGTGGCGACCTCTTTCCCGAGACGGGAATCCCCTCGGCGGAGGTACACGCCGTCGACTTCATCGTCGAGACCGCTCGCGAGAACCCCGGCGAGATCACCCTGGCCTGCATCGCCCCGCTGACGAACGTCGCCCTGGCGCTCGAGCGCGAACCCGACCTGCCGGATCTGCTCGACGAAGTGGTGATCATGGGCGGCGCGGTCAATACGCTCGGAAACGTCACGCCCGCGGCGGAGTACAACTTCTGGGTCGATCCCGACGCCGCGGCGGCCGTGATGGACGCCTTCGAGACGACGCTGATCGACTGGGGACTGACGCTCCAGGACTCGATGTTCGACACCGAGGTCTTCGGGGCGGTCGAGGCGATGGACACGCCGCTCGCGGACTTCTACCTGACCGTCACCGACGCTGTCCGCGCGTTCAACCGCCAGTCCGACCACGACGCCCTCGGTGCGGACGTGACGACCCAGCCCGATTCGCTGGCGATCGCGACGGTGCTCGAGCCAGACATCGTCGAGTCGGCGAGCACGTACTACGTGGCCGTCGACGACCGGGAGGGGATGACCCGCGGGTACAGCCTGGTCGACGAACTCGGCGTGACCGACGGTGAGGCGAAGACGCGAGTGATCGAGTCAGTCGATGGCGACCGGTTCAGGCGGATGCTGCTCGACGCGTTTCAGTACGAGAATCCCCATCGGAGGGAGGGTGAAGGGGAGAAGGAGGAGTGACCGATCGGTAACTCTCTGCGACCGAATCTTCAGGTAATTCACGTAAAGTCATTATCTCCTTTCGAAACCGAATCTATAAACCGGTCGCGTGCACTTGCACGGATATGCAACGACGGACGTTTCTCACGACAGCAGGTGTAGGGGTAACGGCGGGACTGGCTGGTTGTCTGGTCGACGACGGCAACGGCGGCAACGGCGGCAACGGCGGCAACGGTGGGAACGGGAACGGGAACGACACCGCCGACGGCAACGGCAACGGCGGCGCCGGATCCGACATCACCGTCGGCATTATCTACTCGACCGGTGGCCTCGGTGACGACTCGTTCAACGACATGGCCAACGCCGGCATCGAGCGAGCGGTAGAGGACTTCGGCATCTCCTACAAGGACGCCGAACCCGACGCCCCCGCCGACATGAACCAGATGCAGCGGAACTTCGCGGGCGACGAAGAAATCGACCTCGTCTGCTGTATCGGCTTCGACCACGCGACCGACCTCGAGGAGAACGCCGCGGAGTTCAGCGACCAGCAGTTCGTGCTCGTCGACGCGGTCGTCGAGGCTGACAACGTCGCCAACTACACGTTCCGGGAACACGAGGGGTCCTTCCAGGTCGGTCACCTCGCTGGCCTGTTGACGACGACCGACTACGCCCACGGCGGTGGCGAGACGAACACCGACGAGACCGTCGTCGGCTTCGTCGGCGGCCAGGAGACCGCCCTCATCGATCGATTCGAGGCGGGCTACATCGCAGGCGTTCGCCACGCCGACGACAGCATCGAGACGCCATCGGCGTACGCCGGAAGCTGGAACGACCCGTCCCGAGGCCAGGAGATCGCCAGCGGAATGTACGACGACGGCGCGGACGTCGTCTACCACGCCGCGGGCGGCACCGGTGGCGGCGTCTTCCAGGCCGCCCAATCGGCCGGTCGATTCGCCATCGGCGTCGACGACGACCAGTCGATCAGCGCCGAGGACTTCAGCGACGTGATCGTCGCGAGCATGGTCAAGCGCGTCGACAACGCCGTCTACGACTCGGTCGAGGCCGTCGTCAACGACGAGTTCGAGAGCGGCATGAACGACCTGGGCCTCGACGACGACGGCAGCGTGAGCGCAACCATCGGCCAGGACTTCGAGGGCGAACTCCCCGAGGACATCGTCGACGCGCTCGAGGAGTCCCGGCAGGCGATCATCGACGGTGAAATCGACGTGCCGGACACCACCGACGACCTCTAGACGCGATGGTGCCTGACGAGCGCGGGACGGACGGCGAGACGCCGGCGGCGGTGGCCCTCGAAGGGATCACGAAGCGGTTCCCGGGCGTCGTCGCGAACGACGACGTCGACTTCACCGTCGAACGCGGCTCGATCCACGCCCTGATCGGCGAGAACGGGGCCGGGAAGACGACGCTGATGAACGTCCTCTACGGGCTGTACGAACCCACGGAGGGAACGATTCGAATCGACGGCCGGGAGCAAACGTTCGACGATCCCGGCGACGCGATGGCCGTCGGCATCGGCATGATCCACCAGCACTTCATGCTCGTGGACACGATGACCGTCGCCGAGAACGTCGTCCTGGGGGACGAACCGACGAAGTGGGGCGGCCTCGCGACCGACCGAGCCAGGGCCAACGAGGAGACGCGGGCGCTGGCCGACCGCTACGGCTTCGATGTCGACCCGACCGAGCGCATCGAGGACGTCAGCGTCGGCGAACAGCAGCGCGTCGAGATCCTGAAGACGCTCTATCGTGGCGCGGACGTCCTCATCCTCGACGAACCGACCGCTGTCCTCACTCCGCAAGAGGTCGACGCCTTGCTCGAGGTCCTCGAGGAACTCATCGCCGAGGACAAGACGATCATCTTCATCACGCACAAACTCGGCGAGGCGCTCGAGGTCGCCGACGAGATTAGCGTCCTGCGAAACGGCGAACTCGTCGGAACGGTTCCGGCGGCCGACGCCACCCGTGAGGAACTCGCGCGCATGATGGTCGGTCGGGACGTACTCCTCGAGGTCGACAAACCCGCCGCTACGCGCGGAGACGTCGTCCTGGACGTCGACGGCGTGACGGTCACGGACGAGCGGGGCGTCGTCGCGGTCGACGAGGCGACGTTCCGCGTCCACGAGGGCGAAGTATTCGGCATCGCGGGCGTCGACGGAAACGGCCAGTCGGAACTCGTCGAGGCCATCACGGGGCTCCGTCGGACGACCGGCGGAGCGATCACGTTCGACGGGCGCGAGATCACCTCGGTGCCACGTCGCGAGCGTATCTCCGCCGGGATGGCCTACGTCGCCGAGGACCGGCAGAAACGAAGCCTCGTGATGGATTACGATCTTCGGCGCAACGGCCTGCTGGGCCGTCAGCACCTCGCGCCGTTCTCGGACGGTCGACTGATCGACTGGGCGGCGACCAGCGACTACGTCGACGAGATCATCGAGGAGTACGACGTGCGGCCACCGGACCCCTCGGCAACGGCCCACTCGCTCTCGGGCGGGAACCAGCAGAAGTTCATCGTGGGCCGCGAGTTCGAGCGTGACCCCTCGCTGGTCGTCGCCGCACAACCGACTCGGGGGGTCGACATCGGGAGCATCGAGTTCATCCACAACCGACTGCTCGACCTCCGTTCGGCGGGGAAAGCGGTGTTGCTCGTCTCCTCGAAACTCGACGAGGTGACCCAGCTTTCGGATCGACTCGCGGTCATGCACGACGGCGAACTCGTCGCCGTCGTCGACCCCGAAGCCGTCACCGAAGAGGAACTCGGCTTGCTCATGGCCGGCGAACGACCCGACGGACTCGATGTCGACGGCGCTCGAGTCGGGAGGTCGGTGGTATGAGTGGCGACGGCAGCAAGGGCAGTAGCGAGGACGGCGGCTGGCGCGAACGCGGCGGAGCAACCCTCGACCGCCTCGTCGACGCCTCGGCGGCCGAACGCGTCGCAATCAGCCTCGGCTCACTCGTCTTCGCACTCGTCGTCGGCGCCGTCCTGGTGTTCGTCTCCGGCTTCGTCGCCGAGTGCTCGAGTCCCTTCATCTACCTGCCGGGGCTCGGGTACGGCTGTTACAACCCGCTCGAGATGTACTGGACGATCCTGGACGGGGCGTTCGGCTCGTTCACCGACCTTGGCCAGACGCTGTTGCAGACGACCCTGTTGCTGTTCACCGGGCTCTCGGTCGCCGTCGCGTTTCGCGCCGGCCTGTTCAACATCGGGACACAGGGGCAGATGGTACTCGGCGCGCTGGCGACGGCGATGACGGTACTCACGGTCGGGGAGTTCGTGCCGGATACGCTGCTCGGCTCACTCGTCGTCATCCCGGTCGGAATCGTCGTCGGCGGTTTCGTCGGCGGAGTCTGGGGGATGATCCCCGGCCTGATGAAGGCCTACGCGAACGCCCACGAGGTGATCACGACGATCATGCTCAACTTCGTCGCCGCGGGCGTCGCCTACTGGCTCGTGCAGGTCCACATCGGCGACCTGGCGAGCGATTCGGTGCAAACGGAGCCGATCCCGGGGGTCGCCCGACTGCCGGCGTCGATCGACGGGAGCCGGTTTTCGCTGATCGCCCTGGTCGGCGCCCTCGCGATCGCCATTGGCATCGCCCTCCTGTACTCGCGAACCGTCATCGGCTACGACCTGCGCACGAGCGGCATCCAGGAGGCCGCAGCGGAGTACGGCGGCGTCGATGCGAGACGAAACGTCGTCACGAGCATGACGCTATCCGGTGTACTGGGCGGTATCGCCGGGGCGATATACGTCACGATGGTCCAGTATCGCTGGCAGGCGGGCATCCCGCCGCTCGGCTTCGACGGCATCGCCGTCTCCATCCTCGCCGGGAACAACCCCATCGGCGTGATTCCGGCCGCCCTCCTCTTTGGAACCCTCAAGACCGGCAGCGTGGCGGTCGACATCTCACTCGGCATCCCGAACGAACTCGTCGAGGTGCTCAGGGGATTGATCATCCTCTTCATCGCCATGCCCGAGTTCTTCCGGTTACTGGGCAAGCACTACGGATTCGGCAGCGAACCCGTCGCGACCGACGGAGGTGAGCGTCGATGAACGCGCCGACCGTCACCCGTCGACAAGGACTGGCCATCGGCGCGGGGCTCCTCGGCGTGCTCGTGCTCGGCCTCGTCGTCGACGGCGGACGCCAGTTCGTCGGCGAGATTGCCGGCGTCATCAGCGTCTCCTATCTCGGCTCGGCGCTCCGGTTCACCGTCCCAATCGCCTTCGCCGCGATGGGCGGCATCTTCGCCGAGAAATCCGGCGTCATCAACATCGGACTCGAGGGGCTGCTCATCGTCGGCGCGTTCAGTTCGATCGCGACCATGTACGCACTCGGTTCCGAGTCCGTCCCGATCGAGCCGAATCCGTGGCTCGCGCTCCTGGGGGCCATCTTCGCGAGCACGCTGATCGCCCTCCTGTTCGCCATCGTCTGCATCGAGTTCAAGGCCGACCAGATCATTGCCGGCCTCGCCGTCTGGTTGATCGCGCTGGGCGCCGCCCCGTTCCTCAGCGTCGTCATCTGGAATCGCCGAAGCAGTCCGGGGAACGTCGGCACGTTCTCGTCCATCTCGATTCCGGGACTCTCCGCGCTGCCGGGGGTCGGCCAGATTTTCGAGGTTTCGCCGCAGGTGCTGCTCTTGCTCGTGGCCGTTCCCGTCTCGTGGTACCTCCTCAACCGGACCACGTTCGGGATGTGGCTCGAGGCCAGCGGCGAGGACCCCAAGTCGCTCGACACGGCTGGCGTCGACGTCCGAAAGGTGCGTTACGCTGGCGTCCTGCTCTCGGGCGTCTACTGTGGCATCGGTGGGGCCGGTTGGGCGCTCAACGTGGGTCAGTTCACGGGAACCGGCGACACCATGATCGATGGCCGCGGTTGGATCGGCCTGACGGCGTACCTGATCGGGAACTACAACCCGATCGGCGCGTTCCTCGCGTCGTTCCTCTTCGCGGCCCTCGACGCGCTCCAGATCGAACTTCAACAGATCGCCGCGTACGACATCTCCTCGACGCTCGTCGGAATTATCCCCTACGTCGCCGTCCTGGTCGTGCTCACGTTCGTCGGTCGCACCCGGATGCCGTCGGCCGCGGGCGAACACTACGACTCCGACGAGTAGTCGTCCTCCAACTCGAGTTTCGCGTTTCGGTCAAAATCCGTCACACAGGAACACCGGCTGCTCCGGAAACAGTCCGTGCTAGCGGTCGTCGATGTCGAACCCCCGTACCGACCGGGCAACGAATGCACTCACAGCTAACGGACGATTACTGGTCGGTCGGGACGACCGCTCCGAGCGAGAACTCGGCCTCGAATACCGATAGACCGTCGCGTCGTCTCTCGGGTTTTGAACCGCGTGCGACTCAGTGGGAACGCGTGGCCGTCACGGCAACGCGCGGTGACGACCACCGCCTGAGGCCGTCGAGACTCTATGTCGATTCCCGACAGTTCTGATACCCGACACACTTCGTCGGACCGATACGTGTTGATTCCCGACGGGTATACGACACCGGAAACAGGATATTTCCACCGAGAGCAACGTCTAGCGTAAAGTCGGGTGGGGACCATCGTTCGGGTATGGTTCACACACAACCCGCACAGGTAACGGTTCCCGACTGGCTCCAGGATCCAATCGCCGAACTGGTGACGTTTCTGCCGCGACTCGTTGGCGCACTGGTCATCCTGGCAATCGGCTGGATCATCGGCCGCCTCGCCGGCCGCGTCGTCATGCGAATCGCCGACGGCATCGAACTCGATCGCATGGTGCTCGAGACGCCGCTCGGTCGCATCCTCGGCGGAACAGAGCAAGCCGTCTCGAGAACATTCGGCAAACTGGCGAAGTGGTTCGTCTACGCCCTCGCGATCCTCGCGGCCGCGAACGCCCTCGCGATCGCACTCCTGTCGGAGTGGATCTCGACCGCAGTCTCCTACTTGCCGGCGTTCGTCGCGGGCCTGCTCGTCATCGTCTTCGGGTTCATCGTCGCTGACTTCGTCGGCGACATGATCGAGCGGACTCGAGCAGCAACCCAGACGGCCTACACGTCCTGGTTCGCCGACGGAGCCCGGGTGTTCCTCTACTTCACGGCCATCGTGATCGGCCTCGGGACGATGGGCATCGACGTCGGCATCCTGTTAGTCTTCGCGCGAGCGCTCGCGTGGGGCCTGGCCGCGGCCGTGGCAATCGGCGCCGGCGTCGCCTTCGGCTGGGGCGGCAAGGACTACGTCGCCGAGAACATCGACAGCTGGATGCGCCGGACGAACTCGATGGCGCCGTCCGATGAGTCGTCCAATCAGCGGCGAGCGGGCGAGAGTGGCGCTGGAACGGGGAGCGGGTCCAGCCCTCGATCGGACCGCGAACACGGTTCCGAGCCGGGCCCCGGTCCTGGAGCGGATTTAGACGACTGATCCCGGTCACCGGACGGCCGGCCGCGCCGCTTTCGGTTTCGCCAGCTTCGAGAAGAGCGGTTTGACCGGGACGACGACGTACGTCTTCACCAATCGGCCGTTAACCGAGCGCCACTTCTCGACGCGCGCGACGGCATGAGCCTCGTACAGCGACTCGAGCGTCTCGATCACCGCATCGAACGCAGCGGTGTCGAACGTTTCGTGTGGAACGCGGTCAGTGACGACGGCGAGGCGTCGGCGCCGCGCGTAGACGTCGAGTCGACCCTCGAACGCGAACTCGGCGTCCTGGATCAGGTCGTGAAGCGCGCCCATCGTCGGTGCCGACGATTCCGTCGGCAGGGAGATGTACGCCTGGTATTCGTCCGGCCGCTCCGCGACGTACCGTTTCCACAGGCGTTTTAGCACGGTTCGATCACCTCGAGTCCAGCGTGGGACCCGGACCCGGGTTTACCCCCTTTCTTCGTCCGATCACGTACGCTCGCCATCCTTGGCCGTGACTTCTCGCCACCGGTAATACGTCCTTTGTTGTTCGTCGGCCTCGATGCCCTGAAAGTCAATTTTTCGTGACGATAGCTGATTCGAGAGACCTATGTGTAATTGCTCACTACCGCCACGCGATGCCCACTCGTCTCCTCGAGTCGACGCGGTTCGTGACCGTCACGTCGGCGGCGCTCGTCGCCGCCGGCGTCGCCATCAGCAGCGGTTTGACGCCCTCGGCCCGATCGCTCGCGGCGCTGTGTCTCGTCTCGGTCGGACTCGCCGGCGTCGCGAGCGAGGTGAGCGAGCGTCCGCTCGAGGGCGTTCATCGGGCAACAGTTCGATGGTGGACGGTCGCCTTCGTCGCCTTCCTCCCCTACGGACTCGTGGCAGCGCCTTCGAGCGAGGGAGCGACGGCGGTTGCCGACTCCCTGTCCGCCACGATACCGCTCGTCGCATTCGAAGCCGGTGCCGGGAGCACGTTTCTGTGTGCAACTGCGGTAACGGCGCTCTACGCGATGGCGCGCTACGGCGTCCATCCAGGACGACCACGGCCCGAAGAGCGGATCCTGGTCGAGGGCGACGACTGACTCGAATTGCCGTCGCGATCCGATAGTCGGGTAACGAATTCTCCCGAAGACGTCACGTACTCGCCACGCAGCTGGCAGAACGCTGTGGACGAAACGGCTTCAGACGTGCTCCTCGACGAACGACTCGATCCGCGCCAGCGCCTCGCGTAGGTCCTCGAGGCCCGTCGCGTACGAAACCCGGAGGTGGCCCTCGCCGCCGACGCCGAAGACGTCACCGGGGACGACCGCGACGCCGCGCTCGCGGAGGAGTCGCTCGGCGAAGTCATTCGCGCTCCCGTCCCACCCGTTGGGCACCTCGGGGAAGACGTAGAACGCCCCTTTCGCCTCGAAACACGGCATTCCGATCTCGCGAAACCGCGAGATGACGAACCGGCGCCGGCGGCCGTACTGGTCGACCATCGCCTCGACGTCGTTCGCACAGGAATCGAGCGCCTCGAGGGCCGCGTACTGGGCGGTCGTCGGCGCCGAGAGCATGCCGTACTGGTGGACGCGGTTCATCGCACCGATCGCCCCGCCGGGACCGAGCGCGTAGCCCAGTCGCAACCCGGTCATCGCGTGGGCCTTCGAGAACCCGTTGCAGACGATGGTGCGCTCGCGCATGCCCGGAAGCGTCGCGATGGACGCGTGGGTGGCGGTGCCGGGACTCGCGTCGGCGTCGCGCTCGTCGTAAGTCAACTCGGCGTAAATTTCGTCCGAGAGGACCGCGAGGTCGTGCTCGCGGGCGAACTCGGTAATGGGCTCGAGATCAGTCCGCGTCATCACGGCGCCGGTCGGGTTGTTCGGATAGCACATGACGAGCAGGTCCGCAGCCTCGGCTCCGGCTGCCTCGAGCGCCTCGACTGTGAGCCGGAAGTCGTCCTCCTCCCGCGTCCGCACGGGGAGGACCTCCCCGCCTGCGAAGATCACGCCCGGTCCGTAGGAGATGTACGCCGGCTGAGCCACGGCGACGGTATCGCCGGCGTCGACGAACGCCCGAAAGGCCAGGTCGACGGCCTCGCTCGCGCCCGCAGTGACGAGAACCTCCGCGTCGGGATCGTACGCGAGGCCGAAGCGATCGGCAACGTGCCTCGAGATGGCCTCGCGAAGGTCGTACATGCCGCGGTTGGCCGTGTAGGAGGTCTTCCCCCGCTCGAGTGACTGGATGGCGGCGTCCCGCGCCGCCCACGGTGCGGAGAAGTCGGGTTCGCCGACGCCCAGGGAGATGACGTCGTCGCGCTCCTCGGCAATTTCGAAGAAGCGACGGATACCCGAAGGGCCGACCGCCTGGACGCGTTCGGCTGGCTCGAGGCTCCTGGTCATGGCGACACGGAGAGTCGGTCGTCGTCCTCGCCGTCCCCGAGTTCGATCCCGTTCTCCTTGTAGGAGGCCATCACGTAGTGGGTGACCGTCTGGGTGATTTCGGGGACGGGGGCGACCTTCTCGCTGATGAACCGGGAGACCTCGCGGATCGAGTCGCCCTCGACCTCCATGTCGAAGTCGTAGTCACCGCTGATCAGTCGGAGTGCTTTCACCTGCGGGAAGCGAGCGAGTCGCTCGGCGATGTCGTCGTAGCCCGTCTCGCGGTCGAGGGTGACGTTGAGTTCGACCTCGGCACGAACGCGTTCGTCCTCGAGGCGGTCCCAGTCGACGACGGCCCGGTAGCCCCGAACGATTCCGGCGACCTCGAGCGCCTCGATGGCGTCGGCTACCTCGTCCTCGTCGAGGTCGGTCATTCGCGCGATGTCGGCCGTGTCGTACCGCGCGTTCTCACGAAGCAACTCGAGGACCTCGCGTTCGCTCATATCCCTCCGAAGCGCGAGCGCCGGGAAAAGCGTTGTGCCACGTGCAACACCTGACGAATCGATGGGGTTCGGCGAGTGCACCATCGAGCGGGCTGGAATCGACGTTCGGGGGAGGACGCGCGTATTCGTCAGCATGTTAACTCCCCTATATTTACCCAACGTGTTTTGGGACAATGGGCATAACGACAGGACTATTTGAGTATCCTATACGCGAGACCGTTGACGATACGGCACTCTCATCGAATCGGGCACGACGCCCATCACATCGTCAGAGGCCACCATGCTGTCAATGAAAGATACCGTACCCAAGAACGAGACGATCAAGCGAGTTGCACGCCACGTCGAGACGTCGGTGCGCCGTTCCAACCCAGTCACCCAGGTGAAAGAACCCCAGCGGAACGATTCGACGGACGACCGACCGGCTACCACCGACAGCCCTGACGGTCCAGGCAACGCCGGCGGACGAGTCCTGGAGACGCCCCGTCAGCGAGAGACGGCCACCTGTCTGCTCGAACACGGGACGAACGAGCCCGTAAAGATGGGGGCCCTCGCCGAACGGGTTGCCGCCCGGGAACACGAGACGACGGTTGCCGACCTCGAGGACCGCCAGCGAAAGCGAGTATACGTCTCCCTCTCTACGTCGGTCCTCCCGAAACTGGACCGGCAGGGGCTCCTCGAGTACGACAAATCCCGTGGGCTGGTGTACCCGACAGACCAGCTACAGCGATTCCGTCCTCACCTCGGCGCATCGGCAGGTGAGCCGGCGGTGGCTACCGGTAACGTAGGTCAGTAATAGGTCAGTAATTCTTGAACAGGAGTGCGCGCACGTCGTCTTTCGTCTGCACGTCCTCGGTGGAGTCGTCGGGGAGCGTGACCCGGTAGCGATAGTCCGCAGCGGGTGATTCGTCCCACTTGTCCTCGTGGGTGTCGAGGAGGTTCATCATCTTGTTCAGCATGTCGTCGTCGTCGGCGGCGCCGCCGCTGTCTGTACCCTCGTCCTCGTTTTTGTCGTCTGCGTCTCCGTCCGCCTCGTCTTCGTTCTCGGTGGTGTCCTCGGTTTCGTCCTCGCCCTCGTCTGCGCTCTCACTGTCGTCCTCATTTGCACCCTCACCGTCGTTCTCGCTGGCGTCGGCATCGTCTGAGGTGTCGTCGCCCCCGGCGTCGTCCTCGCTCGAGTCCTCGGTATCCGCATCCGCATCTACATCCGACTCGGATTCCGCCGAGTCCGCACCGGCGTCGCCGTCGGCATCCACAGCGCCGTCATCTTCGTCGGCAGCGCTCGTCTCTAACTCCTCGTCGTAACTGACTTCCGCCACCCCATTGGCCTGGGAGCCCGACTCGATCGCCGTCTCGACGGCCGCCGCCACGTCGTCCGTCGCTGTTCGACCCGATGTGTCGGCCTCGAAGTCGACATCGAGGCCGCCCTCACCGTCCTCGCCCGCTTCGAGATTGTCGATCAGAAACTGGATCGCGTCGCGCTCGCGCACGAAGCCGTACCTGCCGACGACGTCTTCGGAGATGGCCGCTCGCAATCGCTGGATCACCGCGTACTGTTCGTCCGTGACCTCGACTGTCTGCATACCTGACCGATGTGTCGAGGGGTACATATAGGTGGGTGCGTCTGTCGGTCGGTGAGCGTATAGGCTGTCAAGTTGCTAGATCGGCAGAACGCCACTCACAAACTCGCCAAATCGGCAAAACGCCAACTCATCAGTTCACCAGAACACCGCGTCGTCGACCCACCCCCCCCCCCCCCCATCTACCCCACAAACCGCCTACCGCCGCTTTACTTCGTGGCGACCGAACCCGTACCGCAGACGATTCGCGAGCCGCCTCGAGAACCGACCCTCGTCCGCCCGCGAACTGTATCGCTCGGCGAGCGCCGTGTAGATCAGCGGGAGGGGAACCTCCTGCTCGAGGCCCTCCTGGACAGTCCAGGTGCCCGTCGAGCCACCCTCGATCCGGTCGGCGACGTCTCCCAGGTCGGACCCCTCCTCGCGGAACGCCTCCTCGCAGAGTTCGAGCAGCCAGGACCGGATGACTGCGCCGTTGTTCCACACCGAGGCGACGGCCTCGAGGTCGAGGTCGAACCGGCCCTCGTGGAGCAGTTCGAAGCCCTCGCCGTAGGCCTGCATCAGCGCGTACTCGACGCCGTTGTGGACCATCTTGACGTAGTGGCCCGACCCCGAGGGTCCCATCCTGGCGTGGCCATCCGGCCCCGTCGCCACGGCGTCGAACGCCGGGACGAGTTCGTCGTAGGCCCACTCGGGACCGCCGACCATGAGCGAGAAGCCGAGTTCGGCGCCGGCGGGGCCGCCAGACGTTCCGCAATCGAGATACGCCGCCGGGCACGCCTCGGCGCGTCGGAGCGTATCCTGGAAGTTCGAGTTACCACCGTCGACGACCACGTCCGCGGCCTCGAGGCGGGGCTCGAGCGTCTCGAGGCTCGCGTCGACGGGCGCGCCCGCAGGAACCATCAGCCAGATCCGCTTGTCGTCACCGAGCTGGTCACACAGGTCGTCGATCGAGTCGGCGGGGCTAGCCCCCGCGGCGGCCGCCGCGTCGATCGCGTCCTCGTCCAGGTCGAAGGCGACGACGTCGTGGCCCGCGGCGAGCACCCGGTCGACGACGATCCGGCCCATTCGTCCGAGTCCGACTACGCCCAGTTGCATGGATAGCCGTGCGCGCACGGGCGTGGTAGGGGTTGCGGTTTCCCGTCGCGAGCAGGGTTACACGATGTGGATCGACATCTCCTGTTCGAAGCTCTCGGCTCCACACAGTTCGAAGCCGACGCGTTCGTACAGCGCGATGGCCGGGCCGTTCCAGCGTTCGACGGTGAGCCAGACCCACTCGACGCCGCGGTCGGCAGCCTCCCCGAGGAGGTGCTCGAGCAACTGCGTTCCAATGCCGCCGCGCTGGTAGGCCTGCAGGACGAAGATCGCCAGCTCCCACTCGATCTCGCTCAGGTCCTCGATCGTCTCCGGATCGTCGACGTCCGGAACCAGCGTCGCGTGACCGATCACCCCCTCCTCGTGTCGCGCGACGACGTTGATCCCGTCCTCGAGCAACGGCTCGAGCCACTGGCGGATGCGCTCCTCGCCGGTCGGTGGAATCCCCTGGGCGCGGTCGGCGGGGTCGAACTGTACGTACATTCGGGTGAGCGCCTCGAGCGCTCCGTCGGCCGGTTCGGGTCCGGTACCGCCGTCGAGAGGGTCGATCTCGATGTCTCGCCCCTCTGGATCGGTGTAGGTCGTCGGCGGCGTCGGAAACGGACCTGCCGGTTCGTCCGGGTACACTCGTCGTTGTCTCCCCGTCATCGTTATCGAACGAGTTTGACGGTCATCGTCGCGTTCAACAGGACGAACTCGGTGATCGGCCCGAGGCGAACTTTCCCCATCGGGCTCCTGGTTCCGCCACCGATCACCAGCTGATCGACGGCCTCACGCTCGGCCAGGTCGACCAGCGAACTGCCGGGATCGCCCTCGAGCGTCCGGATTTCGGCGTCGATCCCCGCCGCCACGAGTCGTTCCTGGGCCAGATCGTGCATCTCCTCGGCCGTTCGGTCCGCCTCCGGCTTGTCGAGGACGGCGACGAGCAGGTCGTCGCCCACCTCGTCGACGCGCTCGATTGTCGTATCGAGCGTCTTCACCGACTCGTCGCTTCCGTCGAGTCCCAACAGGACGTGCATGCGTTCGTGTGCGACGCCCCGGAGGAAAACCGTTGCGCCGGTTCACCGGCCGACCGGTCAGCGCGAAGGGTGTTCACGCTCGTCTCGGCTCCGTTCGAGTCGGTCCGTCACGAGGTCGAGTCCTGGATAGCCGTCCGCACGCCAGACGACCAGGGCCGCCGCGGCGAGGACGAACTCGAGCAGGAAGTAGGGGTCGCCCAGGGAGCTGTAAAACAACTCGAGGACGCTCGGTACGCCCTCTTCGTAGGGTTCGACGGGGACGACCGGCCACAACAGATACCCGAATTCTTCGGCACCCCAGAGGGCCGGCACGATGTCGGCGAGGAGGTGTGAGAACGCGCCGATGGCGAAGGCGATCGCGTAGGTCGGACGATCGTACCGGCTCGCGACGGCCAGGACGACGAGCGAAACCGGGAGCAAGAAAAGCAGAGAGTGCGCCATCGATCGGCCCGTCGGGAGCATCGTCGCGTACCAGGCGAGCGGTTTGTCGATCAGGTCGGGAAACTGGCTGCCGACGAGGACGCAGACGACTGCCACCGCGCTCGGGACCCGCGCCGGGTGACGGCGCGTCCAGAGCGAGTAGAGGAGGTAAGCGAGGGCGGCGTGTCCGAGTGGCCACATACGTACTGTCTCGTCCGAAGATGGGGACGAGTATAAACGGTGCGACTACAGGCGCCCAACCGATGTCGAAACAGTGGTACTCCCTCGCGGCCTACCGCGTCCCGATGCTCGCCATCTTCTCCGATACTCACAGCACCGGCGGTCACCACCTCGAGGGTGCGGCGCTCGAGGCCGCCCGCGAGGCCGACGCCGTGGTCCACGCCGGCGACTTCACTACGGTAGAGACTCTCGAGGCGTTTCGCTCGCTCTGCCCCGTCTTCTATCCCGTTCACGGCAACGCCGACAACGTTACCGTCACCGAACAGCTACCGCCCGTTCGGATCGTCGACTGCGAGGGAATCCGGATCGCGGTCACGCACCGTCGCGACGGCGGCGATGTCGGTCTGGCGATGTTCGGCCGCTCGCGCGAGGCGGACGTCGTCGTCTCGGGACACACGCATCGCCCGTCGGTCGTCGACGCCGAGGGCGTCCTGTTGCTCAATCCCGGGAGCCACGCCCAGCCACGCGGAAACCGGCCGGGGTTTGCGACGCTCGAGCGAGGTAAGGACGGGACGGTTCGTGGCGAACTTCGAGAACCGGACGGCACGCTGCTTGAATCGTTTGCGCTCGAGCGCGAAAACAGGAGTGAGTGAGCGACGTATGTGAAAGTTCAGGTGACCACGGGGGAGGGCACGCGACTGTAAATGGCGGTTCGGGCGACCGCCGAAGCATCAGAGGGGACGAGTAGGGGCCGACCGCGAGTGGTCGGTCGATCGGTCGATCGGTCGGTTTGTCGTGACTTCCGCGCTGGGGGAGAGCGCTGGGTCGGCCCCGGACGGTGGGTGGACTGTACCGGTCGCACCAGTGGATGTCACGGGAACGTGTGCGACCGAAGTCCATCAGCACCTACGTGTCGGGTATAAAAAGACTCACCGCAAGCTAAAAAATCGATTTTAGCTATCCGTTTCTCAGCCTCGAAGCCAGTTCCCCACCCCACAGATCCTCGAATCTCACCGTCTTCGAGGCGTCGAAACGGTTTTGCGACCGCCCCGTGTACCCTCGACGTATGTTCGACCTCATCCCCGACGACCCGGTCATCATCGCGATGGTAGTCATTTTGCTGTCGCTCATCTTCTTCCTCTACCTTCTGCTCCGGCGGACCGTCCTCGAGTTTCGGGACGGAATGGAGCGACGATAGCGCCATTTCTCACGACTGGCCGTCGTCGGTCGTTGATTCTCCATGGGGCGCTGATTCTCCATGGGGCGCTGATTCGCCACGGCGCTGATTCGCCACGGCGGTGAGACCGCGAGCAACTGGTGCTCGAAGGTTGGGAGTGACAAACGGTATCGGCGGAAGGGTAAACGCGGCCTAGACGAGCGCTCCAGCAACCTGCTCGACCGCTCGCTCGATGTCCTCGCGCGACACGTCTCGATGAGTACAGAACCGAATCGTCGTCGGCCCGAACGCGGTCGCCAGGACGTCGTGCTCGCGCAGGCGCTCGAGAACGCTCTCGACGTCCAATCCCGTTCCACCGACGTCGACGACGACGATGTTGGTCTCCGGTTCGGGAGTCGACAGGCCCGCGACGTCGTCCAGGCCTGCTGCCAGAAGCCGTGCGTTGTCGTGGTCGGCCTCGAGGTCGTCGACGTTCTCGAGAGCCTGCAGGCCGGGGCCCGCAATGATCCCCACCTGGCGCATCCCGCCGCCGAAGAGTTTTCGCGTTCGGCGCGCACGCTCGACGAAGTCGGCGTCGCCCGCGAGCATCGATCCAACGGGTGCGCCGAGCCCCTTGGAGAGACAGAACATCACAGAGTCGACGTGCTGAGTGATGTCGGTGACGTCGACGTCGAGGGCTGTCGCGGCGTTGAACACGCGCGCACCGTCGAGGTGAACCGCTACGTCGCGCTCGCGAGCGGCGTCGGCGGCCTCGGCGATCCGGACTGGTTCGATCGCCAGCCCCCCGCGCGCGTTGTGAGTGTTCTCGAGACAGAGCAACCCGGTTCCGGGGCGGTGGAGGTCCTCCGCGACGTAGCCCGCTTCGACCTGGTCGGCGGACGGAACGCCGCGCTCGCCGTCGACCATCCGCACCTGGACGGCGGCGTGCTGGGCCATCCCGCCGAGTTCCCACTTGACGACGTGGCTCTCTCGGTCGGCGAGTACCTCCTGGCCACGCTCGGTGTGTTCGCGGACGGCGATCTGGTTGCCCATCGTCCCCGTCGGTACGTAGAGGGCCGCCTCCTTGCCCACGAGGTCGGCGGCGCGCTCCTCGAGTTCGTTCACTGTGGGGTCTTCGCCGTAGACGTCGTCGCCCACGTCGGCTTCGTGGGCGGCGTCGCGCATCGTGTCGCCGGGTTTCGTGACCGTGTCCGAGCGCAAATCGATCATGGTAGGTGTCCGTTTCGTCTCGCCGAAGAAATAGGCGACGCTCCCGGTCGGTGCCGGGCGAACGCGTCGTGACTCGTTGGTTTCGGCTTCCCGCGCTCGAGTGGCGCCTCGCTGATTCGGTTGCCAGTGCCTCGAGTGACGTTCGGAACGAAAGGATATTCGACTTCGAATCGAAATAGCCGAGCATGGATCCGCGAATCCGCGAGCACGCACAGATCATCGCCGACCACTCCGTGGACCTCACGCCCGGCGACAACGTCATTATCGACGCCCACCCCGTCGCGGAGGACCTGGTCGTCGCCCTCCACGAGGTCGTTGGCGACGCCGGCGCGAACCCGCTCACGACGAGCAAGCGGGCAGGCAAACGTCAGCACCGGGCGTTTCTTCGTGCGGCGGCAGACGGCGACGGTGACGACCCCGAGTTCGACACCCCATCACACGAACTCGCACTGATCGAGAATACGGACGTCTACATCGCGATCCGCGCGGACGACAACGCGACCGAGACAAGCGACGTCGATCCCGAGGTCAGCGCGGCCTACTCACAGGCCTACCGCCCCGTCCAGGACGAGCGCCTCTCGAAGCGGTGGTGTCTCACGCAGTTCCCCGCGCCCGCGAACGCGCAACTGGCCGAGATGTCACGCGACGGCTACGAGAACTTCGTCTGGGACGCCGTCAACAAAGACTGGGACGCCGTGCGCGAACACCAGCAACAGATGGTCGAGATTCTCGACCCAGCCGAGGAGGTACACATCGTCAGCGGCGACACGACGGACGTGACGATGAGCGTCGCCGGGAACACGACGCTCAACGACTACGGCGAGCACAACCTCCCCGGCGGCGAGGTATTCACCGCGCCCGTTCCCGACAGCGTCCAGGGCGAGGTGCTCTTCGACATGCCGCTGTACCACCAGGGCAGAGAAATCACCGACGCCTATCTCGAGTTCGAGAACGGCGAGGTCGTCTCCCACGCGGCCGAAAAGAACGAGAATCTGCTGACGGAAGTGCTCGAGACGGACGACGGTGCCCGTCGGCTTGGCGAACTCGGCATCGGTATGAATCGCGACATCGACCGCTTCACCTACAATATGCTGTTCGATGAGAAGATGGGCGATACGGTTCACATGGCGGTCGGTCGCGCCTACGACGAGACGGTCGGCGAGGGTAACGAGGCGAACGACTCTGCGGTCCACGTCGACATGATCGTCGACATGAGTGAGGAGTCGTTCATCGAAGTGGATGGCGAGGTTGTTCAGAAAAACGGGACGTTCCGATTCGAGGACGGCTTCGAGGCGTGAGATAGAAGTTTTTGGTCCAGCTTTTGCGAGCGAGTCACGAAGTGACGAGCGTTGGGGGAGTGACGAGCGAGTCAGAAGGCGGCTTCGATCGAGCGAGACGACCATCAGTGTCCACTCGAGACACGCCGATAACCCAGATGAGCGACGATTCCGACGACGAACGCGATCCCGATGTTCGTAGCCAGCGCCAGGAACCCAATTCCGATCGACAGCGGAAGGTGTTCGGACTGGCGAACACCCGATCCCAGCATAACGGCGACGACGACCAGCAAGACCCCCAGCATCGCCAGCGGAAACGCCTCGAGCAAGGTCACCGAGGCGAAGACGGCGGCCACGAGGTAGAACCTGCCCAAGATAACGTTCGCACCGCCGGATCGCGCGCCGAACGTGTACTTGCCGGCGACGCCATCACAGCCGTGACACAGCGGGATACCGCCCGCCGGAATCCCGAGGAGGTACCGTCGATTTGAGGCAACAGTCATCGCGTGTCGATCCAGTCGATGTTCTCCGCTGAATGGGATCAATCTCGTACGACCACGTCATCGGAAGATGTTGCCGCAACACTGGTGGTATAGGCAGTTCGCTACGCGAGGTACTGGTGCCGTCACTGATCAGAGGCACAACACTTGACACACCGTCGCGTCACCCCCGTTCTTCTCTCCTCTCGTGGGTGTTCGAAGCACGTCTCGAGTAAGTTCGCGGACGACCGCCGATATAACACCGCCGGAGCGCCCGAATCCCTTCAGACGCACCGGGGATTACACGCTGATCGATCTGTCTCTGGCCGTAATGGTACCTCGAAATTGCCGGTCTGGGCGTTATTAGACGCTGTGTCGACAATGGTATCAGGATTAGAGAGTGTAACGATATGAGTGAACCAATGAACGGAGAAAGCGGATACTGGCACTCTGTGCGACCTGTAGATCAATATCCGTCGCACACGAGCTCCTGGACGGGATGATCCTCCCGATCGGTCGGAACGGATGTTCGTGTGAGGAGCAAGCGTTCGAGAAAGTAGAGCTGGCTTCGAGCCCCGAGCACGACGAGGCGGACCCAACTGGTGAAGCCGACTGATCAGTACCGCTCGTGCAGTGATCGGTTTTGCTCACACCGATCCGCGTTCGTGGCGACCAGGCGCGATCTCTGGATCGTGAATCGCGACGTCGACACCGTCGCCGTTCCCACGACAGGTAGCGGAACGAATTGCACTCGTCGTTATCTCGTCCGAACCCGTTCTCGATCCGTTCGTCTCACGTCCGCTCGTCAGGGTACACGGGCACGATGGGATTCGAACCACGGTCGCAACGAAGCTGCTCCCTGATTCGAACCCATCGTCGTTCGTGATTCGCTCCTCACGTCCGTTCGTCGCAGAATCACGGGCACGATGGGATTCGAACCCACGACCGTCGGATGTCTTCCCCCACCGCAACCGCAACCGCGACGGGGATAGAAGTCCGACGCTCTATCCAGACTGAGCTACGTGCCCTCGACTCCCTGTCGTCTGTCAACCAGTATAAGCAGTGGGGATTTCGACGGACAAAACGCATCTATCGAGCGCATTCGTAACCGCCTACCGACGCCTCCGGTTGACTCTCCGACCTCGAGTCGATGTCCAGGAGGTCGGGATGATCACCCGCATCGGCCCCCGTCAGGACCACCCGGTCGCGCCGGCGTTGCCACCGCCGGTGACGAACGGAGACGTGAACCGGGATCGTTTCGAGTCCGAGTAGCTGCGCGACGACCAGGCGCTCGAGTCCGTCGTGAAGAATCCACCGACCGTCGCGACCAACGTCGACCCGAACTTCGCCCGTCGCGGCCGGAAACGACGGACAGGGATCGAGGACCGACCCAGCCTCGAGAACCGTCGATCGTTCGTCACGACGCTCGCTGATCCGCGGACAGCCCCGCGTAGCGAGGTCGGCGAGGTACCACTCGAGTGCGCTCCGGTCGCCGGAAACGCCTGTCCGCTCGAGTCGCACTGTTGCTCGCGGGTTCGTCCCCTGATCGCCTCCGGATCGAGGGCCGCCGTCTGCGGCTACGGTGAGTGGTTCATCCGCGAGCGCCGACGACGGACGTCCCTCGTTAGTGAGCCACTGGACGACGCGACGATAGCGATCGGTTTCCCGTACCCGGGCGCTCTCGAGGTCCCACGTCCCGGGCACGACGGCCGGGACGTGCGTCGGCGACTTCGACTCGAGCACTCTGCGCTGGCGTGGCTCGAGCGCGTATCGTATCCGATCCGGAGCGACTTCGACGACGCGAAACGGGTCGATCGGGGCCGCGTAGTGCCGTCCGCAGGTCCACCAGGTCAGTAAACGAATGCGCTGTCGGTGGTACCGGCGAACGATCGACATCACGGCGTGCTCACCGACGAATCGAGAAGCGAATACCGAGTCGGCCCACCACATCGACTACATCGGCCTCGAGCAGGAGCGTAAGTAATCGGGAGATAGGCGTCGGTAGCGCGTCCGTACCGTCAGGCGAGCCCACCGCGAGCGTCGGCGGCTAGCTCTGATCGTCGGGCGCGTACTCGTCGGCGACCCGAGACGCTTCCTCCGCGTATCGCTCCCGCGTGTCTTCGTCCGGAACCGGCGCGAGTTCCGACGCGTCGATTCTCTTGGCAGCCGGTACCGGCGGCCCCCTTCGAAGGGCCGTCGCCGACCGCTCCCGTCGCTGGTACCGCTCGCCGTTCGACATCGCGTAGACGAGCGTGACGAGGTTCCGATCGTCGAAGGTTCGTTCGACGAGCCAGCATCGAACGGCGTCGCTCGAGTCGGTCAAACTCGTGCTAACGGCCCCGTCACTGGTATCCTTTCCCTCGCGGCGACCAGACTCGCGGGAACCTGAACTGGTTTATCCCGGGACTGGCAATCCAGGAGTGATGCGCGAAACGATCGTTGCGTTCGACTTCGACGGCACCCTTTCGGACTCGGAGATGACCGTCCTGCTGGGGGATCGACTCGGCGTCGCCGACGAGATGGCCGAGATCACCGAGCGAGCGATGAACGACGAGATCGGCTACGCCGAGAGCCTGCGCTCGCGGGCGGCCCTGCTCGAGTCTCTCGAGCGCGTCGAGGTCGAGGCCGCGTACGCGAACGTAGTCCTCCGCGAGGGGGCAGCGGACCTGATACGGGACCTGAACGAGGCGGGGGTCACGACGGCGATTCTCACTGGTGGCTTCCAGCGCGGCGTCGAAGCGGCGCTCGAGCGCGACGGCACGAGGGTCGATCACGTCGTATCGAACCGATTGCCGCTCGACGAGGCTGGCGAGGCGCTGACCGGCGACGTCGAGGGGCCGCTCGTCGAGGGGACGAAAGACGACGCGCTTGCCACTCTCGCCGACACCGTCGATGTGCCCCTCGAGTCGACGGTCGCGGTCGGCGACGGTGCGAACGACCTGCCGATGCTTCGGGTGGCCGGTCTCGCCATCGGCTTCGATCCCAAGCCAGCCGTCGAACCCCACTGTGACGTCGTCGTGACGTCCATGGACGGTGTTCGATCAGAACTTCGTAAGGCGGGCATACTCGAGTGAGCGTCTGGATGTTCCCCGTGAAGCGGACGCAAACGGACCGAAGACGGTTCTGACCATCACAGGGCTACAAATTAACTCGAATGATAGTCAATTTCGCACTAAGTTAATTCCAACCACGCATTTTTGATACCAATGAGTATTTACCCGCTCCCGAAATAAGACCGGTAACGATGTGGCAAGATTTGGTTTTCATGGTTGGTAGCGGCCTGTCGATATTCTTTCTCGCCCCGACGCTACGGGATGCGACAGCGCGCGTGCCCCTCGGAACGAGCCTTCCCTCGATGGGAATCGGGATAGTGTACGGCCTCACGTTTTCGACGATGGGAATGACGTTCTCGGCAACGGGCGCGCTCTGTGCCGGTACGATGTGGGCGTTAATCGCGCTTTTCCGCTCTCCTGGAAGCCAGGCGGCACCGATTACTCGCGTCGACGGCCTCGCACTCTTCGTCCGAGATGCACAACGCTGGCTCGAGGGCCTGGTCGGCGAAACGAGCGTGCGCGACCAGTTCGTCGTCGACGGCGAGTATGCCGGATCGGCATACGGAAACGGACCTGTCGATGCCAGCATTGGGTTCGATCACCCACACACCGCTGACGACTAATCGTCCGACGGGCGATACCGGTCGTGGTTTCGATCGCGGTCTCCGTTCTGGCCACGGTCTCGGTTGCGATTGTGGCCCCGGTCGTGGCCATCGGCGGATTCGGACGGCAAATCATCGGGTTTGTAGCGGTCGTGATCGTGGTCCTGGCCGGTTTCAGGAGGTGACTCCTTCGCGGTCTCGGATCTGGCCTCGGCGTCGTCCATGTGCTCGCCGTGCGGTTCGCCATCCGGTTCGCCATTCGTCACCAGCGACGAAGTTTCATCCGCGATCCGTGACCGCGGGGCCAGTTCGCCTGGGTCGTCTCCTTCCGACGGTTCTTCCTCACTCGAGTCGGTATCGACCCGCGACGGCATCGCAAAGTGCGTCCAGGAGCGAGCGAGGAGAGCGCCCAGCGACGTAAATGCGAGAACCAGGACGATGGATGTGAGGAGAAACGACAGGTCGAGCCCGATGGCTATCGTTTCGATGTCGGCCTCCCGTCTGATGTTCGAATCGGCCGCTTCCAGCGAGTACCTCGCGAATCGGGTCAGCAACGAGAGCGCGCCGACGTACACCACACTGGCCGCACTAACGGCGACGGCGATCTCGGTGATCGTCTCTGACTCGAAGTACCTGCCGACGACGGCGCCCGCGGTCACCAGGACGAGTATCGCGGTCGGAACGAGAAACATCGGTCCGATCTGAAGGGTCTGAATCATCAGGTAGGGCGTACCCTCAGGCTCCTGGGCGAGGGTTCCACCGTGACTGACGAGCGTGACGATGCCCGCGTACACCCACACACCCGGTTCGCCCTCGGCGGGAGTCATCCCGCTTCTGGTGGCCAGGGTAAGCTGGTAGGCCACGAGATACACGACGACGAACGCGGTCACGCCGGTGAGCGAACCAATTTTGGCGTACTGTGGGACCCTGTCGACGAACTGTATCATCTTGGAACGCGCCACGCCGATACCCGAAGTCGCTTCGTCGCGCTCGTCCGCCAGCGTTCGTCGATTCGTTCCTGCTCCGTCGTCAGAGGAGGCAGGAGGTGCAGAGGACCGTTCGTACTCGAGGCGGCGCTCGGGGGCCATACCGGTCCGACGAACCCAACACTAGTTAGTCTTTTGATCAGTAAGACGGTCCTCGCGAATTATCCTGCGGCGACCAGGAGGACGAGCGTACTCACCGAGAGAAGAGGCTAGTGTGAACGGGCGCGAACGGGCTCGACTCCGGACGCTCGACGGTGTCCGTGATCGCTCGCCCCTGGAGGCCGGCCTCGAGCAATCCCGACAGCGGCGGGCCGACTTTCTCGGGTTCGACGAGGAACGCGTCGTGACCGTGATCGGAGTCGACGACGTGGTGGGCGACGTCGATATTGGCTTCTCGACAGGTCTCGGCCAGGGCTTCGGCCTGTTCGACGGTGAAGTGCCAGTCGCCGGTAAACGAGAGGAGCAACAGGTCGCCCTCGAAGGCGGCGAGCGCGTCGGCGTCAGACTCGTAGCCAGCAGCGAGGTCGAAGTCGTCCATCGCCCGAGTCAGGTAGAGGTAGCTGTTCGCGTCGAACCGGTCGACGAAGCGCTCGGCCTGATAATCGAGGTAGGATTCGACATCACGGTACGGGAAGAACGCACCGGCTGGGTCCGTCGGCCCGTCTCGCGTCGCCTCGCGGCCGGCCGCTCGACGGCCGAACTTTCGGTCCATGGAGGCCTTCGAGAGGTACATGATGTGGCCGATCTGGCGGGCGCGAGCCAGGCCGTCCGTCGGGCCGGCCTCGAGCGATCCGCTGCCAGCCTCGGTCCCGTCGTCTTCGACCTCGTAGTAGTGACCGCCGTTCCAGTCCGGGTCGCTCGTGATCGCCCGCCGAGCGACCGCGTCCAGGGCTAGACACTGTGGATCGAGCCGCGGGGCGGTCGCGACGGCGCCCGCACACTCGATATCGTCTGGGTAGCGCCGCAGCCAGTCGAGAACGTTCATCCCGCCGACGGAGCCGCCGACGACCGCCCGCAGGCGACCGACGCCGAGTTCGTCGAGCAGTCGCCGCTGGGCGCGGGTCCAGTCGCCGACTGTGACCGGTGGGTAATCAGTCCCGTACGGCCGTCCAGTATCGGGGTTCTCGCTCGCGGGCCCCGTCGTGCCGTAACACGAGCCAGGGACGTTCGCACAGACGACGTAGTACTCCGTGGTGTCGATCGCTTTTCCGGGGCCGACGACGTCGCCCCACCAGGCGCGGGCCTGTCCGGCCGTCTCGTCGCCGGCGTCGGGACGGCGGGCGACGTGGGCGCTTCCCGTGAGCGCGTGACAGACGAGGACCGCGTTCGAGCCGTCGAACTCGCCGTAGGTCTCGTAGGCGACCTCGAGCGACGGGATGGATTCCCCGCACTCGAAGGTGAACGACCCGAGGTCGACCGTATCCCTGGTGGTCATCGGGTCACTCGCCTCCCGCCGGTGTCGTCGCCGACTCGATCGCCTGCTCGAGGTCGGCCAGGACGTCCTCGGGGTCTTCGATACCGACCGAAAGTCGAACGAGGTCGGGCGTGACACCGGCGTCGGCCTGCTCCTCGGGCGTGAGCTGGCCGTGGGTGGTGCTCGCGGGGTGGATGACGAGCGTCTTCGCGTCGCCGATGTTCGCGAGGAACTGGGCGACCTGGACGGACTCGCAGAACCGCTTGCCGGCCTCGTAGCCGCCGTGCGCGTCGTCTGAATCCGAATCGGCGGCGCCCTCGAGCCCGAACGCGATCATGCTCCCGTAGTCCGCGAGGTAGGTCGCGGCGTTGTCGTGCGTCGGGTGGCTCTCGAGCCCCGGGTAGGTGACCCAGGCCACGTCGTCGTGGTCGGCGAGGTAGTCGGCGACGATGGCGGCGTTCTCGCAGTGTTTCTCGATTCGAAGGGGAAGGGTCTCGAGCCCCTGGAGCGTCTCCCAGGCGTCGACGGGCGACTGCTGGTTGCCGAGACTACGCGTCGACCGGTAGCGGACGGCGGCGGCCAGCGGCGCGTCCGCGAAGTCACGCGAGAAGTCGACATCGTGGTAGGCGTCGTTCGGACCGGCGACCTCGTCGTACCCGTGGGCGCCCCAGTCGAACGACCCGCCGTCGGCGACGACGCCGCCGACCGTCGTCCCGGAGCCGTGGATCCACTTCGTCGTCGACTCCCAGACGACGTCGGCGCCGTGCTCGAGCGGCCGGCACAGCGCGGGCGAGGCGAACGTGTTGTCGACGACCAGCGGGACGCCGTTCTCGTGGGCGATGTCGGCGATGGTTTCGAAGTCGGGCGTGACGAGCGAGGGGTTGCCGACCGTTTCGACGTGAACGAACGCGGTGTCCTCGTCGATGTCCTCGGTGTAAGCATCCGCCTCGAGCGTCGGGACGAACCGGGTGTCGATCCCTCGGCGTGCCGCCGTCTTCGCGAAGTACGCGGTCGTCCCCCCGTAGGTATCCGTCGAACAGACGACGTTGTCGCCGGATTCGGCGAGCACCAGGACGATTGAGTCCAGTGCGGCCATCCCGCTCGCGCTCGCGACGGCGCCGCTCGCGCCCTCGAGCGAGGCGAGGCGCTCCTCGAGAACCTCGACCGTGGGGTTGCTGATCCGGGAGTAGATGTGGCCCTCGCGCTCGAGGGCATACAGGTCGGCGGCAGTATCCGCGTCGTCGAAGGTGTAGGAGGTCGTCTGGTGGATCGGTACCGCGGCCGCACCGGTAGCCGGATCGCCGTCGTAGCCGGCGTGGACGCTCCGGGTGGCCAGCCCGGGGCTCGAGGGGCCGTCGCTCTCGTCGTTTCTCATGTTTCGTATGCATACTTCTACGTAGACTTATGCACAGCAGTAACGGCAAATACGGCCATCGGATGAGAGCGATTCGCTTGCACGGTGGCCGAGAGAATGTTTTAGAAGGGGCTCGATCCCACCCGGAACTGACGGTTTCATAGGTATCGAGTGCCAACACGTGTACGTGCACTCGAGCGACCGGGATCGAATCGTCCTCGCGACGGTCGTCTTCGCCGTGCTCTTCTCCCAGCTACTGCTCTACCCGGGCATCGCGGACCTCGTCGAGGCTCTCGGCGCCGGGGCAACCACCTCGCCGCTGACGTCGACCACCCTCGACGCCAGTATGTGGTTCCTCGTCGCGGAGTTCGCCGCCTACGTCGTCTTCGTCGGATTCTGGGGAATCGCCAGCGACGCGACCGGCAAGCGGACGCCGTTCATCGTCGCGAGCGCGCTCGGCGGGAGCGCGGGCTACGCTGCCCTCGCACTCATCGGCGCGTTCGCCTCGCTCTCCTTCGGGGCCGTGCTCGTCCTGCGCGCGTTCCAGGGAGCGATGACCGTCGGCGCGCTCTCGCTCACCATGACGATGCTCATGGACCTCGAGGGCGGCCACGGGCGAAACATGGGTGCGGCCGGAATCGCCATCGGTCTCGGCGCCGCGATGGGCGCCCCGGTCGGCGGGCAGCTCACGGCGGTCGACCCCCTCGCCCCGCTCGCGGTCGCGGCCCTCTTGCTCGGCCTGGTCGGCCTCCTCGTGACCCTCGCGACTGACCGTGCACCCAGCACGCGCCGGCGAGCGAGCGCCATCCTGGAGGGCGTCCGACGGCGGCCGACGCTGTCGATCCCCTACGCGTTCGGCTTCATCGACCGGCTGACGGCGGGCTTTTTCGCCCTCGTCGGGACGCTGTACTTTCAGGCGACCTTCGAGGTGGACGCGGCCACGACCGGCCTCTTGCTCGCGTGCTTTTTCGCGCCGTTCGCCCTCCTGCAGTACCCCATGGGCGCGCTCTCGGATCGAATCGGTCGAACAATCCCCATCGTCGTCGGGTCGCTCTGTTACGGTGTCGGCATTCTGGCGGTCGGCGCCGCTCCAACGGTAACCCTCGCCGCCGCGATGATGGTCGTCGTCGGCGTCCTGGGGGCGCTCATCTCGCCGGCGACGATGGCCCTCGTCACCGACCTCGCGGCCGACGGCGAGCGCGGACTGGCGATGGCCGGGTTCAACCTGGCCGGCAGCCTCGGTTTTCTCGGTGGTTTCCTCATCGGAGGCACGGTCGCCAGCCAGTACGGCTACAGTCTGGCGTTCCTCGTCGTCGGCGGCCTCGAGATCGCGATCGCGATCGTCGCCGCCCCGGCGTTCGTGCGCCTCTCGCTCGGCCAGGGATCGTTGTCGCTTCGCGGTCGAGACGTCTAGTCGGACGGAACCCTCACTGACGGAGCGAATTCTCATCGTATTAGTGACGAATAACGCCGGGATCGGGCTGTTTTCGGGGCTTCAGCCATCGAGAGTCGTCCGTTCGACGTGTCGGTTCGTAACAAAAAACCGGCAGTTGCAGGTCATCGTTATATCCATCCGTTTGATGAACCGGTGATTATGGGATCAAAACAACCCTACTCACGACGACGAATACTCGGTATTTCAGGCGTTGCGCTTTCGGCCGTCCTCGCCGGCTGTGGCGGACCGAGCGATGAGGAGGGTGCGCCGGAGAACGAGACCGGTATTGGCGACGACAACGAAACCGACACCGGCGTCGGCGACGACGAGGAAGACGACGAAACCGATGTCGGCGACGACGAAGAAGAAGACAACGAAACCGATGTCGGTGACGACGAAGAAGAAGACAACGAAACCGATGTCGGTGACGACGAAGAAGAGGACAACGAAACTGACGTTGGTGACGACAACGAAACCGACGTCGGCGACGACAACGAAACCGAAGACGAATAATTCGTCGCGCACCGATCGTTTTTGCCGACCAGTTGGAGCACCGCTCGAGGGGACAGACTGACGAAACGCCGAGCCACGAGGCTCCTGCTCGCTGCCGCTCCCCGTGGACGAAGTCGATCGCCCCCGACTCCACTTAGCTGTCACGTGAGATAGTAACACACCCACTCGACCCATTGTCGAATGTTATCATACACCCCCGAATTATCCGCCTATGGCCCTCGAGAAGAGTGAATAGCAACATAGATATACGGTCGACCCATTTTGAGGATAATGACTGATACGAGAGATATCGTGCTCTTTCTCGGACTTGCACTCGTCTGGGGCACCTCGTTCGCGGCGATCGAGGTTGGCCTGGCGACCGTGCCTCCGATCCTCTTCGCCGCGCTCCGGTTCGACGTCGCGGCACTCCTCTTCGTCGCCGCCGTCGCCCTCACTGGCGCGTCCTGGTGGCCAAGCGTTCGAGCCGACTGGCTCCTGATCGCGATCGGCGGTGGCCTCCTCGTCGGCGCTCACTTCGCGCTGCTCTTTCTCGGCCAGTCGATGGTCTCGAGCAGCGTCGCGGCGGTCGTCCTCAGCCTGACGCCCATCGTGACGCCGCCGCTGGCGCTCGCTTTGCTCCCCCGTGAGCGGATTCGCCCACAGGCCGTCGTCGGGTTGTTGCTGGGGCTGGTCGGCGTCAGCACGATTGCCCTCGAGGGTGGTTCGTTCGGCGGCCAGGCCCTCGGCGTCGGCCTGCTGTTCGTCTCGGCGGTCGTCTTCGCCCTGGGCTCTGTGCTCACCGAACGCACCCGGGGAACGCTGCCGATCGTCTCCCAGCAGGCCTGGGCGATGGGACTCGGAGCGGTCGTCCTGCACACCCTCAGCGGCCTCCACCCCGCCGAAACCCTGGTCGGCCTCGAGATGACGACCGACGCGGTGTTCGCCCTGGCGTACCTCGCCGTCGTCGCCACCGGCGGCGGGTTCTTCGTCTACTTCGTCCTCCTCGAGCGCATCGGGGCGACGGAACTCAGTCTCGTCAACTACGCCGTGCCGGTCGTCGCGGCGGTCGTTGGCTGGGCGGCACTGGGCGAGTCGCTCACCGCCGGGACGGTCGCGGGGTTCACGCTGATCATCGTCGGATTCGCGCTATGTAAACTCGGTGCCCTCTGGCAGACGGCCGCGCCCGCGATCGGCTACGGACCCTACCGTCCGAGCGACATCGACGGCGTCGTCGTCGGCGGGAACGTCTACCTCGTGGACGAGGACCGAGACCAGGACCGGACCCCCGAATCGACGCAGTCGGCTCGAGGCGACGCCGTCGCTGCGGACTAACGATCGACACGCGCCTCGATGTCCCTTCTCGCGACTGCCGCACCTGTGTCCCTTCTCGCGACTGCCGCACCTGGTTGGTCACCCATTGTGGAATTGTGCCATTCACAAGGACCATAGCCTCACGTGACCCAGTACCGCCTATCAGGTGAGTCCCGTGACCGAGAAACGCGAATACAGAGACGACTACCCCGACAAGACGCTGTACATTCCGGGTCCGACCGAAGTGCGCGAGGACGTCATCGAGGCGATGTGCGAACCGATGTTCGGCCACCGGATGGACCGCATGACCGACCTCTACACGACCATCGTCGAGGACACGAAGGCGTTCCTCGGCACCGATAACGACGTGATCGTCCTCACGGGGTCGGGAACCGAGTTCATGGAGAGTTCGATTCTGAACCTCGTCGACGAACACGCCCTCGTCACGACCTGCGGCAGTTTCAGCGAGCGACAGGCCAACGTCGCCGAACGCCTCGGTAAGACCGTCGACACCCTCGAGTACGAGTGGGGCCAGGCGGTGAAACCCGAGGACGTCCGCGAGCGCCTCGAGGAGAGCGACACCGACTACGACGTCGTCACCTGCGTGATGAACGAGAGTTCGACCGGCGTCCGCAATCCCGTCGAGGAGATTGGCGACGTCGTCGCCGAGTACCCGGATACCTCCTTCGTCGTCGACGCCGTCTCCGCACTGGGGGGTGATTACGTCGACATCGACGCCCACGGCATCGACGTCATCTTCACCTCGGTCCAGAAGGCGTTCGCCATGCCGCCCGGGCTCGCCGTGTGCGTCGTCAGCGAGGACGCCTACGAGCGCGAGCTCGAGAGTGAGTCCGCCTCGTGGTACGGCGGCTTCCAGCGCACCATCGACTACTACGACCGGAAGGGGCAAACTCACTCCACACCGGCTATCCCGGTCATGCTCGCGTACCGAATACAGATGAAGCACATGCTCGAGGAGGGCCACGACGCCCGTGACCGACGTCACCGGGAGATGGCCAAGTACACCCAGGAGTGGGCCCGCGAGCACTTCGACATGTTTCCCGAAGAGGGCTACGAATCACAGACGGTGAGCTGTATCGAGAACACGCGTGGGATCGACGTCGCCGGCACCATCGAGGCCGTCTCCGAGGAGTACGACATGGTCTTCTCGAACGGCTACGGCTCGGCACTGGGCGAGAAGACGTTCCGCATCGGCCACATGGGCGAACACGACCTCGAGTCCATCGAAGCGCTGACCGACGCCATCGAGGATGTCGCCGGGTTGTGAGGCGACCCTCGTAGCGTTTTCACCGCGAATGAACGGAAGTGAGTGAGCGGACCGACGAACGACCGAAGCGCGGCGCGAAGTGCCGCGCTCCGAGGGAGTGAGGAGTGTTTTTGATCCAGCTTTTGCCGAGTGACGGCGAACCGGGCGGTAGCGAAGCTACCGACGGTGAGCCAGAACGCAGCGCAAAAGGTGGGTCTACGTGGGCGAACACGACCTCGAGTCGATCGAAGCCCTGACCGACGCGATTGAGGACGTCGCCGGGTTGTAACAGGCGAGGTTCGCAGCCGTCGTCTCGGTCGTCGCAACCAACCTACTGGGTGTAGGAACTCTCGCCGACGGTCTCGACGTACTCGCCGCGACCAGTCGACATCGAGTCGTCGAACTCGGTGACGTGGACCCGGACGCGCTTTTCTACGTGCCCGGGGCTCACTCCCTCGACGTACAACACGGTGTCACCGATACGGGCGATACCGACGTCGTCAGCGTCGAACTCCGAGAGGAAGACGTCCACCTCGGTTCCCGGGGTGAGCGTCGGCCTGGTCGTCCGGAAGTGCCACCCGCTGAGGAACTTCTCCAGGACGCTCATACGCGGGCCACCTCCTCCGATTCGCGGTCGATAACGTACTCACGGCCGAAGCCGGTGATTGCCGCGAGGACAAACACCGCCACCAGCAGCCAGCCGTGGAAGACGAACGGGACGACGTCAATCGGATTGACGATCAGCGACTCGTCGAACCAGTCGTACGTCCCCGGCAGCCCCTGCATCTCGGAGTAGCCTACCAGGACCCCGCCGGACCACGGGAAGATGTAACCCAGCGCGGCCGTCTGGGCGTCCAGGATGTTCGCGCGCCGGTAGCCGTTGATGTTGAAGCGCTCGCCGACCTTCGAGATGTAGGGACCGATCGCGACCTCGGCGGCGGTGTTGATCGTGATCGTCGCGTTGATCAACGCGGCGGATCCGACCATCGTCAGTTCGGCGTTGCGGACGTTCGTCGCGAGCGTGTCGAGCGACCAGTCGAGTATCGCCTGGAACGCACCGCCACGGATCATGATCTGGGCAGCGCCGATGATGAACAGCACGAGGATCGACAGCGTGAAGAAGCCGGCGGCGCCCTCGACGAGGCTGCCGGTCACGGCGGGATCCTCGGCGATCTCGACGATCGGCAACACCGCGAGTTGGTCCGCTGCCGGTGCGTCAGCGGGTGCCTCGAAGTTGACGATGGCGCTCGGCGCCGTGAGGCCAAACAGGAGATTCGAAGCCACAGCGAAGACGATCCCCCAGGAGATGGCCTCGACGATGTGTCGCCCGGCGACCGCCGTCGCGATGACCACGCCCATCGAGAGCAGGTGAACGAGCCCGATTGGAGTGCTCTCCTCGACGAAGAGCTGTCTGGCCTCGGCCCCGTTGGTGATCTCGGCACCGGGGAGCACGGAGCTCGCAACGACGTATCCGACGAACGCGAGCACCGCGGCGATGATCGCGTACTTGAATCGGGACGCGACGACGCCGCCGATGTCAGCGTCCTGCGTGACGGCGCTGACGATCGTCGTGTCGCTGACCGGCGCGAGGTTGTCGCCGAAAATCGCGCCCGACAAAATCGCACCGAACAGCAACACCGGGTTCGTGCCCAGAAGCACGCCGGCCGGGAAAAACAGGGCGACGAAGGCGATCGTCGTCCCGTAACCCGTCCCGATGCCGGTCGCGAGGAGCGCCGCCAGCACGAACGTGATCGCCGGGAACAGCGCCGCGCCAACGCCGGTGAGGTCGGCCATCCAGACCAGCCCCTCGACGAACCCGCCGGTCTGCATCGTCTGAGCGAACATCCCTGCCCAGATCCAGGCGACGATCGCCGTCACCGCGACCGGCTGGGTCATCCCCTCGAAGATGGTGTTCGCGTACCCCTTCCAGGAGCCCTTCACGAAGAACATCCCGAGAATGAGTCCCAGGAGGATCCCGAGCACGAGGCCCTCTTCGCTCGAGATGCGCAACAATGCGGTCTGAACGATCGCCCAGAGGACGAAGAACGCGATTGGCAACGCACTCATTCCTCGACCGCCGTAGAACGTGATCGCCGGTTCCTCGTCGGTCGGATCGACGAACTGTTCGCTGGCTATATCCTCGTCGTCTGGTGGGTCGTCCCTGCGTGACATTTCATCACCGCGCGTACGTTGTTACCAATGTACAATATAATTCACGGAGTCGTCAGTCGGTTTTGCTGGTACGGCTACACGAATCGTGAGTAACGTCTCCTGAATTCACAGCGGGACCTTCGCAACGGTGGGTTCGCATCACTTGGACGAACGCGGCCTCGAGTCGCTCTGAACATTGTAACTGCCTCGATCGCCGGATGAAACGGAGTTGCCGACCGAATTTCGGTCAGCCCTGCACGTGTGCTGTAGTGGCCGGGAGCACGACTCGAGCAACGCGAGAGACGTGCGACTTGGGAGAAGGCAGGCGATTCCCTGAATTGAACCGCGAGCGAATTCGTAGGCGAGCGGGCCAACGACTGACGTGGAGTGACGCAGCGCGTTATGGAACGGAAAGAGGAGGCGTCACGGAACGGAAAGAGGAGGCGTCACGGAACGGAAAGAGGAGTGTTCTCGCGAGCAACGCGAGTGAGAACTCGGAAGTCACAGTCCGTGAGCGGAGTGAACGGAACCGTTTTCCGTATTTTTTGGTCGAGCTTTTGCCGAGTGTCAACGCGACGTGGAGCGCCACTGGCGCTCCCGTCGCGATACGAACGCAGCGCAAAAGGTCGTTTTATTGGATGTGGCCTTCCCGCCTGAGCTGGTCGGCGTCGGCCTTCTCGTAGCGCCAGGTGATGTCGGCCTTCTCGTCCTGCCAGTCCCAGGGGGAAACGAGGACGACGTCGTCCTCACGGATCCAGATCCGCTTTTGCATCTTCCCCGGAATGCGGGCCGTACGCTCCTCGCCGTCGGCACACCGCACTTTCACGCGGTTCGCCCCGAGCATGTTCGTGACGGTCGCAAAGACCTCGTCGTCGTCGGGCATTCGGAGGTTCTTGCGCCCACCCTCGTCGTCGCTCATATGCCGGCGTTTGATCCCGGTACGGTTAAGGGTTTATCGTTTCTCACCGCTGCTCGGCCCGTACCGCGGTTCTGACGACTCGAGCCAGGCCCATCGTGATCGCGACCGAGCCGACGAGTGCGAGTCCCGAAAAGAGGACGAAGCCGAGTGCTCGGGCCCCCAGCGCCGTGTACTCGAGGAAAGGGGCGGTGAAGCGGTAGCCGAAGACGAGCACGATCACGCCGATGGCGATTCGGATGGCGGCTTGCCAGTACGCGCCGTACTCTTCGGGTGAGACCTCCATGTTTGTGTCTGTCCCTTTGGCTCGAAGTGGCGCTCGCGGGTGATAACTTCCGGTGGTCGTCGACGCGCGTCACTGTGTCGTGGGTCCGGGCTCGCTCGAGTCTCGTGACTCTCCCGACGCACTCGACTCTCCTGGTAAACCCGACGAACCCGACGAACCCGACGAATCCGTATCGAGTCCGTCCCGAAGCTGTCTCGCCACGCGAGCCCCCACCAGCTGGTCGATCCGTCGGGCCTCGAGAATCTCTCGGGTCCGCTGAGCGGCCTCCGCGTCGATAGCGAACTCGAGGGACGTAGTCGGGTAGTCGACGCCCGTAAGGACCAGCGACTCCGGCGCCGCGGGGGCGATACCCTCGTGGCCGGGAAGCGGTTCGGAGGCGAGCACACGGTCGATTTTCTCGAGGGATTCCTCGCCGGCCCCGACCGCGCGAGCGAGCGAGACGAGTCTGCGGACGAGTTCGCGTGCGAATCCGGACGCGCTGACGATGATCTCGAGGAACGACCCGTCTCGCCGGGCCTCAAGCGTCGGCGACCGGCGGGTCCCCTCCTCGTCTGGCGTGAGGTTGTGGAAGTCGTGGGTTCCGGAGAGGGCCTCGAGGGCGGCGTGAAAGCGGTCGTCGTCGACGGTTTCAGTCGTTGCATCGGAACCGGAGCCTGTACCGAAACCCGCACGAGGTGCGTACAGATGGTAGGTGTACACCCGGCGCGTGGCGTGATGAGTGGCGTGGAAATCCGCCGGCGCGTCCGCGCTGGCCCAGGCACGCACGTCGGCCGGAAGCGCCGAGTTCAACGCTCGCGGGGTGAGCCAATCGGGCGCCTCGAACGCGATCGTCTGGGCGAGTGCCGAAACGCCAGCGTCCGTCCGCCCGGCCGCCGCGTACCCGGCGGGTTTGGGGTCGTCGCCGATTACCTCGAGATTCCGGAGCGCGTCGAAGATGGCGTCCTCGACGGTTGGGACGTCGGGCTGGCGCTGGAAGCCGTAGTAGCCGGTCCCGTCGTAGGCGATCCGGTAGGCGCGCATCGATTCTCGAGCGTCGAGACGGCCCTGTGGGGGTTAGGCCCGTCGGTTCCAGTTTCAGTTTCAGTTTCAGTTTCAGTTTCAGTTTTAGTTCCAGTTTCAGTTCCAGTTCCGGATCCGGTTCTAGCGCCCAGCACCGAATCGGACGCTCGAGCACCGGGTTTCGCGGCTACTTCCAGTCGCCTGTGTTCTCGCCGTGAATTTCGCCCTTCGCCTTCCGCCTGCCCGGCCACACCGCGAGCACCGCGACTGCGAGGTAAAACGTCCCGAGAATCCCGGCGACGACGAAGCCGTGGATGCCGGACAGTTCGGCCGCCTCGGTCCACTGTGTCTCCGGCGTGAAGAGGGACACTTTCGCGATCCAGGCGAGTCCGACGATGACGAACAGTAGCCCGTAGATGCGTCGTATGCGACGAGAGAGTGCCTCGAGGAGCGAGACTTTGAACGTCGGTTCGCGCAGGTCGGTGCCCAGTTCCTCGCGCCAGCGCGGATGCTCGACGCCGACCGGCTGTAAGGCGTTCGCGAAGACGTTCTCCTGGACGAACCGGACTCGAGCCCGGTACATGTCGTAGAAGCGGTAGCGTCGGACTTCGTAAGAGAGGAAGATACAGAGGACGACGAGACCGATCAACAGCAGGTAGGCGGGCATCTCGCGGCTCGAGAACACCAGCGACAGCAGCGCCGCGATGACCGTGATCGCCCAGTTGGTTGTCTGATCGATCCGGTCTTGTGCGTTGTTGGCCTGGCTGACCTCGCCCCGGTAGTAGTGCGGTAAGAGCGCGAGGAGTGAGTCGCCCTCGTCGGCGACATCGGCGGCGATATCCTGGTCCTCGCGGTCGAGCGGGGAGTTCCCACGATCGGCGCGATCACTGCCTCTCATGGACGTCGTTCGGTCCCCAGACGGGTAACGGGCTACTGGCCGTCGATCTGACTATCACGTTCGACGAACGCTCACCCGGTGGCACCTATTTACGCAGGGTTGGTGGACGATGCGTATGGACGAGGACCTCCTGACCGTGACCGACGAGAGATCGCCGACCGCTGCCGCGGGAACGCTGCGAGCGATCGCCGACCAGCTCGAGCGCGGTGACCAACTACGACTCGACGGAAACGACCGTCGAGTGACCGTTTCGTTTCCCAACGCGGTCGATTTCGAAGTGGAACTGGAACTCGAGGGAGTAGATGGAAGCGAGAGCGGAAGTGAGGCTGAGGGCGAGGGCGAGGGCGAGGACGAGACCGAGAACGAGAACGAAACTGAGAACGAGACCGAGACCGAGACCGAGACCGAAACCGAGACCGAGACCGAGACCGAGACCGAAACCGAGAACGAAACCGAGAACGAGAACGAAGACGGCAAAGAACAACTCAGGATCGAACTCGAGATCGAACTCGGGTGGCCGGTGACCGACGCGGACGCTGTCGAGGTCGTATCGACGGCCGAGTCTGGCGAGGAGGTAGAACCGACGGGCGAGACGGAACGGGTCGACGCCGAGCGCCCCCACGAAGCGGTTACCGTCACCTCACCACCCGAATCGCTCGCCGAGTTCCGGCTGTTCGAGGATCGGGCAGGTGAGTGGCGCTGGCACCTCCGTCACCATAACGGGAACATCATCGCGGACAGCGGCGAGGGATACACGACGAAGCAGAACGCCCGCAACGGCATTCGAAGCGTCGTACGGAACGCGCCGGGCGCGAGTGTCCTCGAGGGACGCCCCGAGTAGCGATGGCGTCGAGGGATACCTCGAGTAACCGCGACGTCGAGAGATGGACCGAGAATCGCAACCCGGGCGCTCGAGAACCTGCATACGCTGGCCCGATGACCTTCCCCGTCTGCGGCGCATGAATCCTATGGTAACGGGCGACTCTAACGAGCGTGATGTACAAACCCATCGAAACGCGCGGAACGTCGTTCTCGTCGTGCTCGACACGGCGCGAAAAACGAGCGTCTCGCGGGAGACGATGCCGACGCTCACCCAGCTCGCCGAAGCGGGGACGACGTTCGAACGCGCGTTCGCGACGGCCCCCTGGACGCTCCCATCGCACGCGTCTCTGTTTACCGGCACCTACACCAGCGAACACGGCGCCCACGGCGGCTACACCTACCTCGACTCGAATCTCCGGACCCTCCCGGAGGCCTTTCGAGACGCCGGCTACGAGACCGTCGGCGTCTCGAACAACACCTGGATCACCGACGAGTTCGGCTTCGACCGGGGATTCGACGACCTCCGTCGCGGCTGGCAGTACATCCAGTCCGATGTCGACATGGGGACGGTCGTTCGCGGCGAGGACCTCCGCGAGAAACTCGAGGCGACGCGAGACCGCCTCTTCGAGGGAAACCCGCTGATCAACGCCGCCAACGTCCTCTACAGTGAAGTCCTCCAGCCGAACGGCGACGACGGCGCCGACCGGTCGACGGCGTGGGTCGCCGACTGGCTCCACTCGCGAGAGGACGAACGCCCGTTCTTCCTGTTCTGTAACTACATCGAGCCCCACATCGCATACGATCCCCCCCGAGCGTTCGCCGAGCGATTCCTGCCCGACGGCTGGGACTACGAGGCTGCGACGAACATCCGCCAGGACCCCCGGGCCTACGATTGCGAGGACTACGACATCTCCGAGTCGGCGTTCGCCGCTCTCCACGGCCTCTACCGCGCCGAACTCGCCTACGTCGACAGTCAGCTCGAACGCCTCCAGGACGCGCTCCAGTCGGCGGGCGTCTGGGAGGAGACGCTGCTGGTCGTCTGTGGCGACCACGGCGAGAACGTCGGCGACCACGGCTTCTTCGGCCACCAGTACAACCTCTACGACACCCTGATCCACGTCCCGCTGGTCGTTCACGGCGGGGCGTTTACCGACGGCGGGCGACGGACGGACTTCGTCCAGTTGCTCGACCTGCCCGAAACGATGCTCGAGGCGACTGGCGTGTCGGATCCGGACTTCGAGGCCCAGAGTCGGGGGCGTTCGTTCCATCCCGACGCGGTCACCGAGACGAGGGACGCGGTGTTCGCCGAGTACGTCGCCCCTCAGCCGTCGATCGAACGCCTCGAGGCCCGATTCGGATCGCTCCCGGAGCAGGTCTACACCTACGACCGTCGGCTACGAGCGATCCGCACGGATCAGTACAAGTACGTCCGCGGCGACGACGGATTCGAGCGTCTCCACGCCATCTCGAGCGACCCGACCGAGGCGGACGACCTGTCCGGCCGGCAACGCGACTGCGCCGAGACGCTTCGTGAGCGACTCGAGGCACATTTCGAGGGCGTCGATACCGTCGAACGTCCCGCAGAGGGAGCCACCCCGGAGATGACCGACTCGACGAAGGATCGGCTCGCCGACCTCGGGTATCTTTAGACGGGCGTTTCACTTTCGAAACGAAGAAATAGAGGGTTACTCGGCGCTGTAAAGCGGGCTCGGCGCGGATCAGCGAATCGAGCGAGCGATCGAACGCCGTTCGGCGTTCGAGGACACGTCAACGAGGGAAACGGTCAGCCAGGGTGGGTATCTGATCCGGTCGAACTGGCTGGTATATCGGGTTGAAGCGTGAATTTCAGGGTTTAACGCATCGATAATGAAGGGCGCCCCGCGTGTTGGCATCCGTATGAAGCAACTCCGAATCAACCCCTGTCCAGATTCAGTGGATGTGGACGGCCGGAAACAACAACCAATGGGGAGGCGGTGAGAGGATGACAGGACGACACAATCGATTGAATGGGGCATCGACAACGGACCGAGTGACCGACGACTCGGGCCTCGACGTACTACTAATCGGTATCGACGCTGGCTGTCTACCGGTCTTCGAACGGCTTTACGAGGAGGGGCACATTCCGAACCTCGAGCGACTCTGTACCGAGCCCGGGAACGTCTCGGCCCCACTCGAATCACAGATTCCGCCGTGGACGCCGAGCGCGTGGCCGTCGGTTTTTACCGGGGTCAATCCTGGCAAACACGGCGTCGTCGGCTTCGTCGGCTACGACGGCTACGACTGGCACGTCTCCAGCAACGACGACGTCCACGAACGCTCCCTCTGGTCGCTCCTGGACCACCACGATCGTTCGAGCGTCGTCGTGAACGTACCAGTGACACACCCGCCAGACGAATTCGATGGCGCGATCATCCCCGGGTTCATCGGCCCGGAGGATCCGCAGTGTCACCCCGAGGGGACGCTCGAGGAGGTTCGAGAGGCCATCGGCGAGTACCGCGTCTATCCAGGCTACACTCGGGGCGACGAATCGATCTCCGACCACGAGAAGATGGCCGAGTATCAGCGCCTCATTCGTATGCGCGGGGAAGCGTTCCGCTATCTCGTCGGTAAGCACGAGCCGGACTTCGGGTTCGTGCAGTTCCAGAAGACCGACACCGTCTTTCACGAGTTCGCGGGCGACCCCGACAAGGTCGAGACGGTGTACGAGGCGACGGACGACCAGATCGGAAAGATCCTGGAGGAGTGTGATCCAGACACCGTCTTCGTCGTGAGCGATCACGGCATGGGGCCGTACGAGGGTTACGAGTTCCGGGTCAACGAGTTCCTCGAGGAGGCAGGATACCTCGAGGCGACGACCAGCGGGAAGGGGATGCCCTCGTGGCAACCCATGCGCCACCAGCTTCGAGAGGGGAAAGATTGTGACAGCTGGGAGCCGACGGTGACCGAACGAGCGGCCGCCGTCGCCGCGAAGTTCGGTATTACCGCCAGACGGGCTCGAATTGCCCTCGAGCGGGTCGGTCTCGCTGACCACGTCATCAAGTACGTCCCTCAAAACGTCTCCCGGACGGCCAATCGGCAGGTCGATTTCGCTGCCTCGCAGGCGTACGTTAGGGCCCGGACTGAACTCGGCGTTCGCATCAACCTCGAAGGACGAGAGCCAAACGGTATCGTCCCACCGTCAAAGTACGACGCCCTCCGCGAATCCTTGATGGCTGATCTTCGGGCCGTCGAGACGCCCGACGGGGAGCCGGTCTTCGAGACGGTCGCCCCCCGTGAGGAGTACTTCCACGGCCCGTACGAGGAACACGCCGTCGACATCGTGACGATTCCCGCCGACTTCGATCACGCGCTCTCGGAAGAGCTGTGTGGCGAGCAGTTCGGTCCCGTCGAACCGTGGAACCACAAGCTCGACGGGGTCTTCGCCGCGAGCGGGAGAGGAATCGACGAGAAGGCGGCGATCGGCCACCCCACCATTTACGACGTGGCACCGACTGTGTTAGCCGCACTGGGCGTGCCCCACAGCGATCGAATGGACGGGGGTGTACTTCCAATCGTCGACTCCTTCGGGACCGAAGCATATCCGGCCGCCGGCGAGTCGACGACAGCGACTCGAGACGCCGCAGACGAGACGGTAACCGCTCGACTCGCCGACCTGGGCTACATGAATTGATCGTCCCACTGTGTGAAACAGTCAGTCGATCTTATCTTACTCATAAGTATTGCCCTGCCCGCCACTAGTTCAGCTATACTGGCACCATGGGCTTCGTTGCACACGTCTCACTGTCACATCCTGATCTCGTACTCGCGCCGACGATCCGGGCACATTCGAACGTAACGATGCGATTCGAGTATGGTGTCGTCACCGACAGCCGCGAACGCTGTTTCGTCTCGATATTCAGCGACGAATTCGACCACATCGAGCAGACGATGGCGAACGATCGCACAATTTCGAGCCCGACACGCGTCGCGACGTTCAGTGGACGATCCATCTATCAGATGACCGTCGAAACCGGGCTCGAGATCGTCCCCTACCGGTGTTCGGTGAGAGGTATTTTCGTCTTCGAGACAATCAGCAACGACAACGGGTGGGACGTTCGCGTCCACATACCGGACCGGGAGACGCTGTCTGCGTTCCGCGAGTACTGCCGGTCGCGATCGATCTCCTTTCGGGTCAATCGGCTGTCCGAGTCGACGGCAGACGACGATGGCGACACATACTTTCTCACGGAACGCCAGCACGAAATTCTCTCGAAGGCCTACTATTCGGGTTACTTCGAGATTCCGCGCCGCGCGTCGCAGGACGACCTGGCGAACCAGCTCGGGATCTCGACGTCGGCGGTATCACAACGGATCCGCCGTGCCGTTGGCGAACTCATCGAATCGACCCTCGAGAACAGCCGAACGCCCGACCGATAACGGCGTGAAAGTGGGCGGGATTGAATGGGATGCTCGCAGTGAGACTGTTGCTGAGAAGATTACCTCGAGCACTCGGTCCGAATGACTCACAGCGACATCGGTTCGTGTTTTCAGTAGTTTGGGCGCTTGAAGAGGGGTTTTAGCAAATGTTGTGCTATATGGAACAGTCGTAATTTAGAATTTCCACGCTTAGCAGACCGATAATCCAGGCTGACTTAAAAGCTGTCTATTCGAATCCATAGATATTGGCCCGGAACGTTACTCTTACCAAAGTGAATATCAATGGCGAAACGAAGCGGTACGCAGTATTCACCCACTCAGGGTTCTTTCGACTCTTCCGAAGCGGAAGTACAGGCAGAGGACGAGCGTCGTTCTTCAACCGCCGGTGGTCGGTCACGGCGAGGGTTTATCGGTGGCGTTGCCGCTGCCGGCGTCTCGCTCGCCGCGTTCAGTTCGAGCGCGAGCGCCTACCACGGGTACGCCGACGAGTACGACAACGTCGTCAACATCGTCGATGCGGGCGCAGATAACACGGGTTCGAAGTCGATCACCCCCGTTCTCAAGAAAGTCCGGGCTGACGATACGCTCCTCGTCTTCCCCGAGGGACGGTACTACATGGACGAGCAGTTCCGATTCACGGGGTTCGATAACTTCGGTATCGTCGGCAACAACGCGACAATTGTTCCGGCAAACTACTACAACTTCGACGGACCACAGTATCGACTGTTCCGGCTGGGAACGGTCAAAAATCCCGGTCGCAAGGTGCGGGTCGAGGGACTTCGAGTCGATCAGACGGCTCCCGACACCGGTATTCGAGCGATCGAGGCCAACGTCACGACCCGACTCGACGTCGAGGACATCAAGATTTACGGGAAACACGACAGCGGTACCTGGGGTCCCGCCCGGTTCAACGTCGTCGACCCGAACGGCACCGGTCGCGTCGTCGACTTCCACGCAAAAGACGGCGGCGAGTGGACGGACAACACCCCGCACGCGGAGCACAGATCCTCTCGCGGACCGATCGGTATCGTTGCGAACCGAACCGAGGGAGAACTCATGTTCAGGCGGTGTCACCTGTACGACTTCCCCGGGTCGGGCCTGTACGCGATCAACGGGTCGGGGAAGATCATCGTTCACGGCGGCGTCTACAAGAACAGTTCCTCCGCCAGCCTCCGCGTCGGTGGCACGGACAGTATTGTTCGATGGCCTCAGGTGATCGTCGACACGGATTCCGGCCGGAGCACGTCCCAGCGGGGGATCCGCCTCGAGAGCGGCGGCGCCACGGTCAAAGGTGCCGCGATCGACATCTCCGTCGACAAGGAGAACTGCTACGCCATCAGCGTGATGAACTCCTGCAGCGACGCCTGGATCGAGAACGTGAAGATCAATCTGTCCGGCAACGCTGTGCAGCACGGGATCGTTACCTCGGCGGGCTGTGGCGAAGTAGTCATCGTCGACACCGACATCACGCATACCTCCGACGGTGGCTACCCCCTCTGGGCACGAGGCACCGGCAACGACGACCGCCTTCTCTGTGAATACCTCACGATCGACGGTCGGGCCGGCGACAAAAGCGGCTTCCGCGACGCCGTTCGCATCGATCGGGACAACTGCCGACTGAATGCGTGTGAGATCTATCAGCCTGGCAAAAACGGCGCCGCTCGAAACGCGGTCGCCAACTTCGGTCAGGGGCTGACGATTTACAAATCGACGCTCGAGGCCAGCCAGTACCCCATCGTCGAAGTCGGTAACGACACGATGTACCTCGACGTCGACGCCGAGTCGTACAGCGGCCGTCAAGCCGCCTGCCTCTACGACGAGAGCTACGACGTCGCAATCAAGAGTAGCCGAATGAAAAACGGCATCCGTGACTTCGGTTCTAGCGGCCTCGTACTGTATAACAACACCTACTGATACTGGAATCAAACCCGCCGTTTCTCCATCTATTCGAATGACTCCGACGTCACCGACGCTCAAGTCAGAGTCGACGAGCGATTTAACCCCCCGATAATAAACCACGTCGGTCGCGACAGTTCGTGTATGCCTGGAATCACGGCCGTCGAATCGCCACCGGCACCCGACGTTCTCGACGAGGTACTCGAGACAATTTGCTTTACTGATGATTACGCGCGCGAGGATTTTCTGCTGGCGGACGAACTCGTCGTCGCGGCCACCGGTTACGAACAGTATCCCGTCGACGTCTTCGAAACCGACGACTGCACCATCGTACTCGAGGGGCACCTCTACGGGACCGACGACGTCGAAGCCGCCGTAACGGAAGCGGCGTCGTACGTTCGCGAGGGGCAGACTGAGCAGCTGTCGTCGTGGCTCGCCGAGAGAGACGCCGAATTCCTGTTGACCGTCGCCGACCGGGAGACGGGATCGCTGTGGGCGCTCAACGACGCATTCGGCCGACTGCCGACCTATCGGGCGACCATCGGCGACACGACGGTTGTCACGCGCGAACTCAAAGCGGTCCGGAAGCTCGCTCGTACGCTCGACGACGGCCTCGAGCCGAACCGACTGGCGCTCGGACAACAGTTGCTCTTCGGGTATCCCCTCGGGACCCGGTCGCTGTACGAGGGCGTCGAACACCTGCCCCCGGGGTCACTTCTCGAGGTCGAGACCGGAGAGATCACGTCGCTACACGAGTTTCGGTTCGACAGCCACGCCAACGCCGATCGGAGCGTCCGGGCGAACGCGCTTCGGCTCCGGGATCGGTTCGTCGAAGCCTGCGAAAACCGTGCCAGCGTCGGCGACGAAACCATCGTCTCGCTGAGCGGTGGACTCGATTCGCGGGCGGTGATCGCCGGCTACAACCGCGTCGACTGTCAGTTGTACGCGGCGACGTCCGCCAGGGCCGACGGCGGCAACACCGCCGAAGTCAACGTCGCCAGGCAGGTCGCGGACGCGCTCAACGTCCCATGGTCGTCGTACATCGCCGATCGGACGGAACACCACCAGTCGTTTCTCCTCGAGGCGACACAGGGGATGAACAACCTGGGGATGTCGATCGGGCTCGACTTCGCCGAGCAGGTAGCCGAACGACACGAAAACGCCGTGTTCGTTACCGGCGACGGCGGTGACAAGGCGATTCCGGACCTGACCCCCTCGCGAGAAGTCACCACGACGGACGACCTCGTCGAGGCACTCCTCGACGGCCAGCAACTCTTCACGCCCGAGGAGGTCGCCGACATCGTCGACGTGACCGTCGAGGACCTCGTCGGCTCCGTTCACGAACGGGTCGCGTCCTACCCGGAGACGACGCTCGAGGCCAAGCACGTTCACTTTCTCGTGCGCGAGCGGGGGGTCAACTGGCTCAACCATGGCGAGGACCGAACCCGACACTACCTGTGGTCGACGACTCCGTTCTACGCGCTGCCGTTCTTCGAGGAGGCGATGGCGTGCCCGCCCGAACAGAAGCGGGGGAACGATCTCTACCGCGAGTTTCTCTCCGGACTGTCACCGACGGTCGTCGGGATCGATTACGTCGACTTCGGGGCGCCAATCGACTCGCTCGAGTTCCGGATCAAGCAGTATGGGTACAACTGGCTCACCAACCATCCAAAGCTGAAATCGCGCGTTACCAGTCTGTTGAAGCAAAACGGTAACGGAACAGACGAGCGTCCCGTCCACGCCCTGGCCGAGGCAGTGCGGACGTCGTCGGAGCTGGATCAGTACTTCTCCGAGGAGGCGATCAACCGGGTCGCCTGGAGCGGCGGTGCACACACCAGCCAGCACCGGTACGTCCTGTATACCGCAATTGCAGCGCTCACGAACGACGAAATCGAAGCGGCATAGCGACGATACGTGGAGACCCCAATGGGGATTCCTACCAGGTCGACGTGTAGTCCGTCCGGTCGGGCGAATTGGCGCCGCGAAATCGGCGTGCCAGAGCCCGATCCACGGTTGTGCTCGTTTAAGAGCCGTATAATAAGGCCCGGCGCGAGTCACCGTTTTAGTACTGTGAATGTGCTGGACGGGCGTCGAAATGGGACGTGGGAATGGGATGGGGCGGACGACGTCGTCGACGGTCATTTCGGCAGAATCCAGGTGAACAGATGAACCGAAGCATCGCGAGTGGCGTTCTCTCGGTCGTCAGCACCAAAGTCCTCGTTCTCATTATTACGGCGATTACGACGCCGTTACTGTACCGTTTGCTCGGTGTCTCAGCGTTCGGTGACTACGCGTTTCTGATGTCGGTGTTCGCGATTTACATGATTTTCGTCAGCTCCGGTATCACCGACGGAGTTCGAAAGTACCTCGCCGAAGATCGAAACACCAACGACTGGAGCGGCCACGTCGTCGGTTTCTACTTCCGGCTGGCGACTGGCTTCGCGGTCGCCGGAGCGGCGTTACTCGCCGTGGCCGCGTACTTCGAGGTCATCTCGACCACGTTCGGAGACACGTACTCGGCGTACTTCTACGTCCTGGCGTTGCTCGTTATTCTCGCCCAGTTCCGGGATTACGCTCGAAAGACCCTCATGGGGTTCGGCCTCGAGCGCTACTCCGAGCCACTGAAGGTTCTCAACAAGGTGGCCTTCGTCGTTGTCGCGATCCCGCTCGTCTACTTCGAATTCGGCGTGATGGGCGTGCTCGTTGGACACATCGTCGCGAGTATTCTCGTGGCCCTGATTGGGCTGTTCCTGGTCAACCGACGGGTATCCCTGGCAAGCGTATTCTCGTCGCCGCCGGCGAATTTCCCCCGCCGGGAGATGCTAACATTCAACTCGATGAGCATCGTTCTCGTCTTCCTCCTGATGTCGCTCTACCACGTCGACATCATCATGTTACAGCGATTCGGGGAGAGTTCGCAGGTCGGGAACTACAAGGCAGCACTCACCCTCGCCGAGTTCCTGTGGTTCGTCCCGCTCGCCCTGCAAACGGTCTACGTCCACTCGACCTCGGAACTCTGGTCGCAAAACCGGTTCGAGAAGATTTCGTCGCTCGCGTCCCGAACGACCCGCTATACGTTCCTCCTGACAGCCGTCATGGCCATCGGCCTCGCCGCGCTCGCGGACGTGGCGGTTCCGATCTACTTCGGAAACGACGCCCGCCCCGCGGTCGAGCCGCTCATCCTCCTGTTACCCGGCGCGCTCGGGTTCGCACTCGCCCGTCCCGTGCTGGCGATTTCACAGGGGAATGGACAGCTCCGGTATCCCGTTGCCGCGACCGGCGTCGCCGCCGTAATCAACGTCATCCTCAACTCCCTGTTGATTCCCAGATTCGGTATGCACGGCGCGGCGGTCGCGACGAGCGTCGGGTACGGATCGATGTTCGCCTTCCACATCATGAGCGCTCGAACGATCGGATTCAACCCGCTCTCGGACGCGCGGCTTAGCCAGGCCATGGCGACATCCGGGCTCGCGGGGCTACCGATCTTCGCACTCGCGACCGCCATCCAGAACCCGTGGCTCGCACTCCTCGTGGTCCCGCCGGTCGGACTCGCCATCTTCGTCGGGTTTGCGATCTTACTCGGCGCACTCGATCCCTCCGAACCGTTCGAAATTCTCGCGATGGCACCAGATCCGATCGGTTCCGTCGCGGGCAAGTTCTGTCGGCGCCTTCAGACGACGCCGGGTGCTTCGCCGATCGCGATGGGACAGAGCCTGCTCGTCGCTATCGGACTGTCGCTGCTGGTTTCCGGGCTCGTTCTCGGCCTGGTCGGCCCGGGGATCGGGATGACCCATCCCTGATCGGCGGGGTCACTCACAGACCCATGACCGCAGCCGTGGGAACCTGACACGAAAATTTTTGGAAGAAGGGTTTACAAGATGGACGTTCCTAGATTCCACAATGGACATTCGGCCGAGGCGGCTGTGGTGCTCGTGATCGGCGGAACCAACGCCGAGAAGCGACAGGGGCGGCGACTGGCGAGCCGGGTCGGTGGGACGTCCCGGATACCCGCAGACGTATCACCGCGAAGAGATTGCAATGAACGCTACTAGGAACGAACACACCGACGTGCTGCTGATCGAAGACAATCCTGGCGACATCCGCCTGATAGAGGAAGCTTTTGAGACACACAGCGAGGGCGTGACGCTCTCCGTCGTCCACGACGGTATCGCGGCGCTCGACTTCCTCTTCCAGCGCGGGGACTACGGCGACAGTCCCACTCCGGGCCTCGTCTTGCTCGACCTCAACCTCCCGCGGAAGAACGGCGACGAAATCCTCGAGGAGATGAAGAACGAACCGACGCTCCGGCGGATTCCGGTCGTCGTGCTCACCAGCTCGCAGGCGCGTGAGGACGTGCTACGAACGTACGACAAGTGTGCGAATGCGTTCCTCACGAAGCCGATCGACCCCGACGAGTTCCTCGAGATTATCGAGTCGGTCAGGGAGTTCTGGCTGTCGACCGCTAGACTCCCCGACAGCCGAGGGTAAATCCGGCAGTCACTCGACCTGGTGCTCGAGAAGTTCGCTCTCGAGCACGTCGAAAAACATCGCGAACAATACGAATACGAACACGTTGAAAAACATCGCGAACAATACGAGCACTGCGTCGATTGCGGTCACCAGGAGGCCGAGATCGAACTCGAGGTCGAGGCCGAGGCCGAGGTCACGCTTACTGTCGAACTCGACGGTTCATTCCGATCCTGGACGGCGATACGCACGTCTTATTATGCGTCACCGGCCAACTCTGAAGCCGTCACGACCTGGACGTCTGCCGAGTCGACGTACTCGAGCAGGTCGACGAACGCGTCCTCGGACATTCCATCGGAACCGCCGATTTCCTCGAATCGGATCACGGCGAGTTGACCGTACTGGGCGGCGTAGTCGACGTACTGGGCCGTTTCCGAGCCAGCCGCCCCCGAGAACGTACCGACGTTGTGCGGGTCGGTGAGCGGCAGGCCGTTGGGGCCGCCCCCGTAGCGGAACGCCACTTCGTGGTGTTCCTGGACCAGGTCGTAGGTGTTCGGCCCCATGATGTTACGCGGCGTGACGAAGTAGTTGGCTCCGTCTTCGAACCCACGGTGCTCGAGGAACTTCTTCGTCCGTTTCATCGCGCCCTCCTGTTGCTCGCGCGTGAACTCGTTGATGTTTCTGGAGCCGGTTCGTGGGCGACCAGCCATGTCCCAGCCGGCTTCCGCGAGGTCTTGCATCTGATCGTGCGTGAGGCGTCCGGTCTCGTCGACTGCTTCGGGGATTACAGCCTCGACACCAGCGAAGCCGAACGACTCCATGTGCTCGAACGCGGTTGCGTGGTGTGATTCGAGTGTGCCGTCGAAGAGGAACAGCACCGATCCCTGGTCCGGGCGCTCGGTTACGCGAAGGTCGTCGATCGCAAAGTCGATCGGTCCCTCGTTCGAGCCGCGTCGGTGAGCGATGACCCGGAATTCTCGGACGTCCGTGAGGTCGGGTGAGGTATCGACGTTCGTCGTCCCGAAGTCGACGCGAACCCAGCGGTCGACCGGTCCGGTGAGCACCCGACGCAGCGTCACCTTGTTCCGGGCGTTCGGTGCGAGGACTTCAAGCGTGATCATCAGTTGTTCTCGGCCCGAGTACCTGACGGCCATCGAGAAAGCCGCGTCGGACAGGTCCTTGCTCTCGGGGAGCATGAACGAGGAGCCGGCGAACTGGTTATCTTCGCTCGCGTGTAGCCGCGCAGACTGAGATCCCGCGTAGGGGTCGTCGGTCGTCGCCTCGATGGACCCGCCGTCGAGCAACGTGGCCCAGTTGTCGAGGGATTCGAAGTCCTCGAGCGTTTCACCCGGAAGGTGATCGAGTTCGCCGGCCGAGTCCTGGGGGGTCTCGGTCTCGTTACCGTTGCCGGTGTCTGAGTCGTCCGACGAGTTCGTCTCGTTACCACTCGAGTCTGACGGAGACGAGTCCCCGTCGCTCGAGAGACAGCCCGCCAGTCCGAGTGCACCAACTGTCCCAGCAGTACGAATGAACGATCGTCGATTTCGGTTCGTCATCACCAGAGTGGTCAACACGTTGCACCTTTCTTATAGAGGTAATAGGTGGCTCGAGCGAAACGCCTTATTCGATGGAAATACGCCATATACGGCGCTTATTCACCTGATAATAATGGACGCGGCGTCGCTATCCGGGGTAGATGCCACGCGTTAGCGTTATCATCCCGACGTACAATCGGGCCGGCTCGCTCGTGCGCGCGATCGACAGCGCGCTCGAGCAGACGATCGACGACCACGGTCACGACTACGACTACGACTACGACCACGACCACGATCACGATCACGATCTCGAGGTCGTCGTCGTCGACGACGGCTCGACGGACAACACCGGACTGGTCCTCGCCGAGTACGACGACCCGCGGGTTCGTCCGGTCGTCCACGCGACGAACCAGGGGGCAAACGTCGCTCGCAACACCGGCATCGAGCACGCTCGTGGCGAGTACGTCGCGTTCCTCGACTCGGACGACGAGTGGGACCCCACCAAGCTCGAGAAACAGCTCGCGGCGATCGAGGACCGCGGCGACGACTGGATCGGGACTTACTGCGACACGGCCTTCGACCTCGAGGGGACCAGCGGCCGACTCCGAGGAGTCGCCGCGAGTCTCCTCTCGCGGACGGACGACCAGCCGACGATGGAGGGCAACGACGACCTGATCGGTGAAATCCTCTCCGACGGCGTCCAGCCGGGTGCCGGCTCGACGCTGCTCGTTCGAACCGACGTCGCCCGCGAGATCGGCGGCTTCGACGAGGACCTGGATCGCTTCCAGGATCCCGAGTTCTGTCTCCGCGTCCTGGAGCAGGGGAAACTCGCGTACGTAGACGAGAAGCTTGTCGTCCGCGAGGAGACGGGCCACCCGCCGGCAGACATCGTCCGTCGAGCCGACCAGCAGTACCTCTCGAAACACGAGGCCCTGGTCGAGAGCTACGAGGCCGAGGGCTACGAGATTCGCTCGAGACACGAACTCGTCGTCGCGAAGCGGTACCTCGCGGAGGGGCGACTGCTCCGGGGGGCCTGGCACCTGCGGAAGGCCGCCGTCTCCGCCCGGCACTATCCTGGACTCCTCTGGGCGACGGGGTCGGGCGTCCGGCGACGGCCGCTCCCAATCGTCGCCTCGCTCGCGCTGGTCTTCGTCGCCAGCACACTCGGTCGACGAACGCTCACGAACCGCGCTTTTGATCGCTCGTCGTCGCGGTAACGACTGCCGTCGAGCAGTCCACGTGTTGGGAACGAAGCGGTCGAACGTTTCATCAGTTGAAATATTTGCTCGGGAACGGGTGTCTCGAATGTCCTCGTCGCTCGGTAGCGTTAGCGCCGAGATAGTACAGCCAGTTCGAGTATGAGTCCGGGCCGGCATGGACCGAGGTCCAATCCACACGCCGATCGCTACTGACCGCTGCTGGTAGCTGTGCGCTGGCGAGCGTCGGCGTCGCCTACGCGAGCAAAGGTACTGCGAACGATGGAAACACGGTGGCCGAGGGAACGGCCGTCACTTGAGACACATTCACCATCCTGGCTGGCACTGACCGGGAGACGACCGGATACGTCACGCAGGCAGAGGTCGACGGGCCGACGGTCGTCGTTCTTGGTGGTGTACACCGGAACGAGGTAGCCGGGTACACGGCCGCCGGCAAGATCGCTGACTGGGAGATTACGGCCGGAACACTCGTGACGATCCCCGAAGTGAACGTTGCCGCCATCGAACGCGGGACGCGAACTGACGAGGAAGGCACCGACCTCAACCGGCAGTTTCCTGAGGGTGGGAGCCACGAACCGACCTCGCTCGCGCGGTCTGGGACGTGCTCCTCGAGTACGAACCCGACGCCCTCATCGACTTCACGAGTCGGTTGGGGTCTACACCGGCGACGACGTCGACGGGGTCGGACAAGCGATTTTCCACTCGAGCGATGACGGGGCGGCCGCCGCCGAGGAAGCAGCAGCCCTCGTCGACCGGGACTACGTCGACGACGAAAGTGGCGAAGACGACGAGACCGGCATTGAGGACCCGGACGTCGACGATCCGGAGGAACCCGAACCGGAGCCTGAACCTGACGACCCCGATGCGGGCGAACCGGGTCGCGATCCGCTCGCCGAGATCCGAACGACGCCCGAAGACGCGGCCGAGCGGACACTCTCGGTCGACGATACCGTCGAACTCGACGCCTCCTGTTCGCGTGCGCCGGAGGGAAGATCGTTCGCTACGAGGGAGCGTCTACGACGAGGGCAGTTTCGACAAACCCGGACAGACGATCGACGTGACGATCAGCGGCGAGGGCGAGCACCCGATCGTCCTCCGCGTCGAAGACGACGGGGGACGAACCGATACCGCGAAGATCACGCTCTCGGTGAAGAGTTCCTGATTTCCACTCGAAGAGAGCGACTGGCTGCACTACCCGTTTAGTTCGTGAGAGAAGGCGGCCTGACGCCTCGAGACAGTTCGTTCGAAAGAAGAGCGAGTGCTATCGAGCAGACTGTCTCGTACGATAGTTCTCGAAGTAATGGTACTCGCTCGTGCGTCGCCAAACGATAAACGGCGAGACGAGTGACTCCTGGCGATTCGGCTGAATCAGTTTCCGGACGTGCGCATCTCCCAGAGTTCGTCGAACGTGATAACCTCCACGTCCGACTCGTCGATGTAGGCGAGCAACTCCTCGTAGTCCTCCTGTGGCATGGTGTTGTTTGCGGAGAACTCGTGGAAGTTCAGGATTGTACACTGGTTGTACGTGCCAGCGAGGTCCACACAGCGTTTGGCGATGTCGAGGTCGTGACCTATCGTCCGGGGCAGCGCCAGCGGATCGAAGCCGTGGACGTTCGTGAGGTTCACGTTCCCGGCCTGGTTGAAACCGCCACAGTAGTGGTACTTCGAGATGTACTCGAGGCTGGTGGCGTCGTAACTGTTGTGCGGGTAAACGATGTAGTCAGCGCCCATAAACTCGTGCTGGATGAGCCAGTTCTTGTCCCCGCGAAGGCGACCCTCCAGCTGGTCCTCGTCATCGTACTCGTGCATCCGAGAGTGGGTCCCGTGGGTAACGATCTGGTCACCCGCATCCTGTCGCTCCTTGAGTTGTGAGACCGACATGATTCCCTCGCGGGCCTCCTCGGACCACCGGGGAATGACGGCCTGAATCGCGCTAAATCCGTAATCGTCGTGAACCGGGCTCGCTTTCTCGTAGAAGTCCAGAGACGCGTCGTCCCAGGATAGCATCACGTATCCATTATCGGCCGTCGGAACCGCGCGAAGGTCGTCGATCCACACCTCCGCCTCCGGCATCGAGTGGAGTACCTGAATCTGGAGGGTGGCGATGTCGTCCATCATCGGCTCGATCGAGCTCTCCTCGAACACGCCGGGGCTCGAGCGGAACCAGCCGACGTCGGGCGCGCGATAGGTGATCTCCCGGAGGGAGTAGACTCGCTCGCTTCCGTAGGAGTCGACGACACGGATGTTGATGGTGATTCGGTCGGGAGTCGTCGTTCGCACGGCGAACGACAGGTCGAGGTCGGTCAGGTCGACGTCCGAGAGTTCGCGTTCGACGACGATGTTCTCGTCCTCTCCCGCCGTGAGCCGGAAGCTCTGTGACCCGTCGAAGACGACCTCCTCGTCGGCTTCGCCCGACCCCTGTACGACCTCCCACGGACCGAGGTCCTCGAAGTCGTCGATGGAGTCGCCTGGCTGACGGTACTCCTCGCGGCTGTTGTACTCGGTCTCGAGTGCCGGAACGCCGTTTCCGTCCTCGTTTTCGTCGGTGTCGTTGTCGCCGTCCGAGTTGGAATCGGTATCGTTGCCGTTGCCAGTGCTGTTACCGTTACCGTTCCCGCCCCCGTTACCTCTCACGGAGTTCAGACGATTGGTACAACCCGCGAGCCCGGCCGCCATCGCAGCCGCACCCGAGGTGGCCAGGAAGCGTCGCCGCGTCGTGTTGTCTCGCGTCATTGGTACCCGGCAGTACCGGCAACGACCCCATTATTATAGATGCGATAGACCCCTCGAGCACCCGTCCGACACCGCATCAGACCGCCACAGCAGGTTCCGACCCCAGAGTCCGCGAAATCGGGCGCGACTCGGACCGAGCCCGTCGCTCGCCCGATGCTTAATGACGCCATAGTAAACGACGCGGCGCCAGATACTGGTAGGTACGCAAGCGAACGCGCGACGGCCCCACCACAATCGTCGGGACGCCGTCGACGGTTCGTTCGAGGGAGACATTCGACGATGAATAAGGAACTATTCGGCGTGTTTGGAAGCATCGAGGTGTTCGAACGACACCGGTCGGTCGAGGCGTTCGACGACGTACTCGTGGGAACGGAAGTCACCGTCGGTATCAGGGACCCCGGTCTCGGCACCCCCGGGTGGAGCGCACGATACGCCGACGAGCGAGGCATCTGCGTCGTCTGGGGGGAAGCCTACGTTCCCGGCGACGAAACCAACGCGGCCCGCTGGCTGCTCGATCAGTACGATTCCGAAGGCGATGCAGCATTCGACGTGTTGAACGGGTCCTACCTTGCCATCGTCGATCCGGTCGACGACGATGCGTTCGTCGCGACCGACCCGGTTCGCTCTCGAGAGTGTTTCTACACCGACGAGCCGGACCTCCGAACCTTCGGGACCGACGCGGCCAGCGTCGCCCGGACGATCGACGCACCGTCGGCGAATCGAAACGCCGTCCTCGAGTACCTCCACCTGGGTGTCACCCTCGGAGAGAAAACTGCCTTCGAAGAACTCTCGCGACTGCCGATAGATAGTCGGCTGACCCGATCCAGGGTAGAATCACTCGAACGCTTCGTCTACCGGCCCCACCGGTTCGATTACGTCGGAGAACTGGCTGATCGGCTGAACCGGGCACTGGAACGCCGATCCATCCTCCCGGGACGGAAGGGGTTGCTCCTATCGGCCGGCTACGACTCCCGCATTTTCCTGCCGACGATACCTGACATCGACCGCTGTTACACGGTCGGAACGCCGTCAGCCCAGGAGGTCACCGGCGCGCGGCGCGTCGCGACCCAGTACGGGGCCAATCACGTCGCCTTCAAACCCGACGAGCGGTACCTGCTGGCTGAGGAGTCGAAGACCCGGTACGGACAGGGCATCAAAGAGTCGCTCCACATCCACCACTCCGGATACACTGACGAGATAAACGTCGATACGATGTATCACGGCCTGCTCTGTGATACGTTCTTCCGCGGTCACTTCACCGCACAGGACACGATCGAACTCTTCGGAACGGAGGTTCCACGAAACAGACTCGATCCGGATCCCGATCCAGTCGACTCCCTCCTCGGAAAATTCGGGTACGACCGGGAGTCGAGTGAAGCCCTCGCCGAGCACATCGCCTTCAACGAGGACCCCGATTCATTCGTCCGGGACGCAATTGCGGCGGAGTTCGACGCCGTCGGTGATCGAGCCGTGACGACCCAGAACTCGCTGACGTGCTGTGGAATCGCTAACCAGCCGTCGATCCCGTTTCACAATCACCTCGCGGACAACTTCTTCGCGTCGTTCCTCGCGGCCGACATCGAGCTCGTCCGGTGGCACCTCGAGACGCCGCCGGCCCACCGAACGACAGATACCTTCCTCGAGGCCTGCAAACGCCTCGATTCCGACCTCCTCCACCACCGCCCGCCCGATCGCCCGCACGACGTGACCCTGCTCAACGAGGCCGAGCGGTTCGTCCGCCGGAAGACGCCCCTGCTCGAGCCGTTCGAACCGCCGTGGCCGGACCGCGAGTGGATCTTCGATCACTACGGGCTCGACCGAAAACTCCTCCCCGATCTCGAGCACGTACACGGGCTACCGGTGAGACACAAATTACGACTGAACGATCTTAACCGGTGGATCGGTGCTTCGACCGACGACGACAGTGCCCGTTCGTGGCTTCACCCAGGATCGGTAGCGGAAGACGGAGACGGAAACGATGATCGTTCGACGCGGCCACTCCCCCAGTAGCGGGCCGTACGTGTGACAGTAGCGGACCGTTTCGGTGAGTAATAGCTCAAAAGAGGCCTCGCAGTCGGTTTCAAATTGCTCAACAGTGGTTCTGTCACCGTCTTTTACACACGTTCGTTCACAAAGGTGTCCGAATTGGTGAACGTACCGATTGATGAATCAATACTCGGTTTTGCTCGTCTCAACGCTCCCTAAGGGACTCGTAGTACTGTTCAAAATCGAAAAATGAGGAGAATACTTATAACCCATCACTTGTTTGGTTGGAATATGCGTCTGACGCCGTCTTGGGTTCGTTCGTCGCGAGACGCGTCTTCGGGCAACCGGTCCGCCCCCGACGACAGCGCTTCACCCGCACCCGAGGTACCAATCTATTACGCGACCGACGAGTCGACGGATTCGTCGTCGACTTCTCCGGTATCGGCCGCCTCGTTCGTGCCAGAATCCGATATGGCGCTCCTCGAGGAAATCACCGAGCTAGATGCACCCGTTACGGTCGATGAGCTCGCTGACCACCTCATCTGGCCGGCCGATCCGCCGATCGAAACGTGGGCCGACGTCCACGAACTACTCTACGACGAACGGCTTCCCGCACTCGAAGCCCGCGGAGTGCTGGCGTTCGATCCGGAAAAAGGGATAATCGAACACGTACGAGAAACCGAAGGTCACACCGAAGGGCTCTGGTTTTCTCGGCCGGTTCTCGGATTACTCTCGCTTGTCTTGCTCGCGACGACGCTGTTTCTCGTCTCTACCGGTGTCGTGACGGCGACCCCGTTCTAATATTCGTAATATTCGTAGTATTCGTAGCAGTAGCACCCAACGGCCGTCTCAACGGAATAACGATGGTGTTCTCGAGGTAACGTAGCTGTCACAGAAAGGAGGGCCGTCGTCAGCACGGTGAGACGACCGTCGTCCGATCAACGGGAGATTCAGTTAACGAATCGCCCAGCAGTCAGTACCGTAAACAACAGCAGTATCAACGCGCTCAGGCCGATCCCGGAAAGCAGCGAGACGAACGGCAGTTCGAAGATCGCGCCCAGGAAGACCAGGTAACACAGCGCAGTCGCGCCGAGATAGTAATCGTCCCACCCGCCGCTCGCGCTGGGCTCTGAAGACGCTTCATCCGTCGGTTCTCCGACCTGGAGGTACTGGTCGACGTAATCGGCCAGCGGCTCTCGCTCGACGATCCCGCGGTTCTTCTGGTAGGAGATGATGCCGGCCTCGTCGAGTTTCGACAGGTGTGACTGGTAAAGCGGGATGTACACGCGCTGGCGTTGTGCGGACGTGAGCTGGTCGACAGTCGTATCGTGTTCCCACGCGGCGACTTGCTCTGCTACGTCGCGCATGCGGACGCTCCCCTCCGCATCGCGCAAATACTCGAGCACGAGCCGGCGACGTTCGTTTTGCAACAGGTGAAAGAGTTCGTCCTTCGAAAATGGGACGTCCTCTTCCGGAGCATCGGCGCTCCCATCAGTCGTCTGCTCGTCCTCTTCTTCAGGGCTGATATATTCGGACTTCATCGCACCAGTCTTCTGGAAACAGTTACAGGTAATAAAGGATAGAAACCGTCCAGTGATGAACGATTTATTTTAGTTGAGTTCACGGGCCGTCCCAGACTTTTTTCGTTGTTTTAATACCGTAGTATCGGCGCACTCAAAGCATCTATCTCCAGAATCCCGCACATATCAGTTCCCCAACTAATTGTTAATTTCATCTAGGATAGAACGATATTAGCTAGCGTTCAAGACCATTTTTTTGGCCATTTGAGAACCTCGTACCGGAAGCAAATCGAGGATATCGAAACAGTGTCTGGAACGTTACATTCCGGACCATATCCTTCGTTTTTTCCGCCTGTGACCCCCGAGAATTACCGTCCAGATAATAAATGGCCGTGAGGACCTCTCGAGAACCAATGAGCGACAACAACTGGTGGTTTCTCGATCTGGCCGCCGTCGTCGCGGCGACCGGATTCCTCTCGTTCGGCCTCCTGCTCGGCGTTCCAGGCGTCGCTCGAGTGGCATTTGCCCTGCCACTCGTGTTATTCTTGCCTGGATACGCGCTGATCGCCGTACTGTTCCCGGACGCGCCGAGCGACGACTACCAACCGTTCGATATCGACCGTACTGGGCTTCGAAACCCGCTTTTAGTCTCTGGCGGTCTGGCGTCTACAGAGCGAATTATCCTATCATTCGTCGCGAGTGTTTTTCTCGTCCCGGTGATTGCCCTTTTTGCGAGTGTAGCCCCTAGGGGTATTGCTCCGGAAACGGTCATCCTCGGCATTGCGGGACTGACTGGTTTATTGACACTTCTGGCGATTGTCGCACGATACCGATGCGCACCCGATCAGCGATTCGCGTTGACGTTCGGTATGTCCGGTCTCCTGTTCGGTCCACCGAGTCGATCCACTGGCGTGTCCACTCGACCGTTCAACATCGCGATCGTCATCGCCCTCCTAGTGCTCGTCGCGACGACCGGCTTCGCGGTCGCCAACCCACCGACCTCAGAGTCATTCACGGAGTTCGCGTTCGAGACCGAACCCATCACGGGCGATATCGACACGGTGTACCAGACCAATTACGCGGCGGGTGAACCCGCGGACGTGCCCGTTTCGATCACGAACCACGAGGGAACGGAGCAAACGTACACTACCGTGATACTTCTCGAACGGGTGAGCTACGGTGAGTCAGACGTAACGGTTGAAGAACGAGAACAGCTCACGAGCGAATCCGTTACACTCGTGGACGGCGAACAGCGAAACCAGACGCTCGAGATGACGCCGACGATGCAAGGAGACGACGTCCGGCTGACAGTACTGTTGTACAAAGGGGAACCACCGTCCGACCCCTCGACCGAAAACGCCTACCGAGCGGTGCACGCACCGATCGTGGTGGAGTGAATGTGGCCCTGGGAGCACTTGCTGTTCGCGTACCTGCTGTACTCGCTATACGCGAACGTCGTTTGGAGACGCAGTCCGTCGGGGCCTGAAGCCCTCGCGGTTGCCGTCGGCTCACAGTTGCCAGATCTCGTCGATAAGCCCCTGTCCTGGACGTTCGACATCACGCAGACCGGCTACTCGGTCGGCCACTCGATTTTCGTCGTTCCATTCGTCTGTCTGGCTGTTTACGTGCTCCTCCACCGCTGGGAGCGCGGATCGGTTCGACAGGCGACTGCGTTCTCGATCGCAATTCTGTCCCATCTCGCTGGGGACATCGTCTATCCGTGGCTCACGGGTGGCCACCTCAACCCGAGAGCCGTCACGTGGCCGGTCGCATCGCCGCCGACGGTCGATCAAGGCAACTTCCTCGATCACGTCGTCATCTACGGCAACCGGTCTCTCGAGATGTTTCTCGGCGGTGAATTACCACAGGAGTTGGCGGTGCTACTCGGGCTGCTGGCCCTCACAGTCGTCCTGTGGGTGTACGACGGGGCACCGATCGCCGCCGATTGCTGGCGATGGGTGTCTCGGCGGTCGTAGCTCGAGCACTCGTCACGTGAGTCCTGCGAACGTCGCTATCGTCGTCACCGTCGATCATGGTGTCCCAGACGAACCAGGCGAACGATCGCACACTCTCGTGACGTCACAGCGCAACAGTAGCGGACGCTCTCGAGTCGGCCACGAGGTCATACGCTAGTTCGATCCGTTACCGGTCCGATACTAGTGTTGGAACGGAGGAGTGCCACCCAACGAATATCGACTGGACAGTGAGTACCACGCGGACGAGAACGCCGATCGTACGCTCTCGACGCATCGGCGTTCGAGGCCGACTCGAGTGGAAGCGCATCCCGTCAGTGTGCGCAGCTGGGGGACGCTGAACCCGAATGACGAGTACGCTGCTGGCGTCCCGATGACAAACCTGGGATTCACTGACGAGTTCGTGACGCGGATTCTACCGACTTCTATCTCGAGGTCACGAGAGTGTTTCCGACTCCCGACACCGGGTGCGGAGGTCACTGCTGGCTCGAGAGACGTGACGGCGCGTTCGCGCTGGAAAATCCGTTCCCGCTTGGCTCGTAGAAGCGCCCCGCGGAGATCGCGTACTATTCGAACGATCGTAATCAGTTCGAAACCGGCGACGGCACACAGAAGTTGACGTCACCGTTGTCGTACACCGTTGCCTGCGTCGGACGACACAGCTGCGACCGCTCGATCGAGTCGTGGTACGCTCGCCCATCTTCGTTGGTGAAGTACACCACGTTCTCGGTCTGTTCGGTTCGGTACACCACGTAATCGTGCTGGACGGTGCCGTCTTCGGGGATCGTGACGTACACCGACGACGGGTAGGCACCCGTTCGGCCGAAGACCGTGAAGTACGGGTGGTCGGTGTGCAGTTGCTGATCGGGACGGATCTCGGAGCCAGTCGGTGATCCGGTCATCTCGCCGATCGACGAGACGGCGACGATTTCCGATTCGCTGTAGGCCAGTTGCTCGTGTTGCTGGTCGAATATCGGATTCTCGGTGTTGGTCTCGGCGGCGAAGGCCATCGCTCCGGGGTAGATCAGGACCACCAGGAGCACGGTAACGACTGCGAGCCGAGGATCGAGGTCGCGGATAAATACCCGGATCGCGATCGCTCCGAGGATCGCCATCGGCGCGTAGAGGAAGGCGAACCATCGCGTCGGGATGAAGTTCCGAATCCCGAACATCGGTAGTCCCATCACGAAGACGAGCATGAACGCCGACGCGAGCAACAGGGTGAAGACGGACTGCTCCGCCCGTTTCCGATGAACGACGTACAAACACCCCACGAACGTCAATCCGAGCAGGAGCAAGAATCCGAGTGAATCGACGTACGGAACGACCTGATCGAGGAGCGACGGCGCCGCGGCCTCGGTTTCCGTTCCTCCGCCTCCCGATCCGCTAGCGATGTTGAGGAATCCGGCGCTCTCCTCGACCGTCTGCGTGAAGAAACTCAGAACGGTACCCAGGAACGAATCCTGGCGATACGGCGTGAGTGACCAGACGAAGATCGTCAGTCCGAAGTTGAAGACGACCAGGCCGATCAGATTGACCGGTTTCTTCGTCCGGAACGTGTTCGTATCGAGGCGGTTGAGGCCGAACGGACCGATCATGAAGACGAGTTGGGCGAGGAACGCGGTCACGAGCACCACGAGCATGATGAACGTCGACACCTGGTGGGTGAGGATGACCGCGAGACTCAACACCAGGAGTAACGTGAAGTCCCGAAGCGTGTACTCGATCCGCATGACGCGAATCAGTGCGTAGAGGACGCCGAGGAAGAACACGAGCCCCATGCTTGTCGGGATCAGGTGCATCCCCCACAGGGAGACGTAACTCGCCATGGCGAACAGGCAGGCTGCGAGCGCCGACCAGCGCGGCGAGATCAACAGGTTCGCCGTCGCGTAGACGAGCAAAATTGAGAGCGGCATCACTACACCAACGGTCAGGTACAGCGCTGCCCGCAGCGGAACGTCGAAGACGAGCGCGCTCGACGCCACGAGCAGGTGGTACAGCGGTGAACCGTAGTGTTTGTCGTTGGAGATGGCGCTCAGCGACCGCTCCTCGAGGATCGATCCGGCCAGGTCCATGTGCGTCCAGATGTCGATGCCGATGTATCCCGGCGTCGCGTACAGCGCCGTAAACCGGAAGACGAACGCAAAGAGGACGAGCTGGAGCAAAACGAGTCCCGTATTGAACGTCTCGTCCTCGGAGAAAACGATCTGAGCGATCAACAGCGTACCGACGACACCCGACAACACGAAGAACGCGATCGTCCGCTCGCCCTGTACGAACGACAGCGCGACGAGGGCAGACAGGCCGAACAAGACGAGCGTCGGTAACGTCATCAGGGCCGGTCTCGACAGCGTCGGCATCGCCGGATTGTCGTTCTGGGCGTACAGCGACAGCAGGTACAGCCCGCAGGCTAACCCGAGGACGATCGGCACGGTTTCGATGTAGATCTGGGACGCGAGCAACCGGAGTGGCAACATCACCAGCGCCAGTCCGAGTCCGATAATCGCGGCGACGGTATCGAGGCGCAACGGCCGGATCCCCGACAGAAACGACGAGTTACGCATTCTCCGTCACCTCGAGGTCGCGGGGCCGACCCGTGGGCCGGGACCGTCGTCCGAGGACGTCGCGATAGCACTCAAGCAGACGGTCGCCCATGGCGTCCAGGCTCAGTCCGTCGACGACTTCGCGGCCGTTCGACCGCCGGTCGCCGTCCAGGACCGTCTCGAGGCCCGCGGCGAGGTCGGCGTCGTCGTCGCTCACGATGCAGTTGTCGACCTCGCCGATCGTGTCGCGGACGAAGCCGACGTCGGTCGAGACGACCGGCACGTTGCAGGCGGCGGCCTCCTTGATGACCATCGGGCCGGCCTCGCGCTTCGAGGTCACGAGGAGGGCGTCGCTGGCGTTCATGTAGTAGGGCATCTCTTCGTAGGGGACGCCGTCGATCGTTCGCAATTCGATGTCGGCGTCGGCGCGCTCGACGATGCGTTCGGCCCGCGGATAGTCCTTCTCATCCCTGTTTGGATCGTACGGAAAGAGCGCGATGCGTTCGTCGGGATCCCAGCCCACGCGTTCACGGGCGTCCGCGCGTGGGACGGGTCTGAACTGCTCGGTGTCGACGCCGAACGGGATCTCGACGTGGTCGGTGTCGAGTTCGCGCGACATCGCGGGGCTCGGAACGATCGTGGCGTCCGCAAAGCGGGCGCCGTAGCGGCTGATCGACTCGAGCCAGCGCATGTCGCTCATCAGGTCGGTTCCCCACAGGCTCATCACCACCGGACGCGTCGGCTGGGCGAGCGCGAACGGCGCGACGAGACCGTAGTGGCCGTGGATCAGGTCGTACTCTCCCGACCAGACGTGCGAGAGCACCTTCGGATAAAACCGCAGGTAGTCGACGGGCGTCCGCGGCGAGTCGGCAGTGTATTCGCCGGGAACGCCGATGACGGTGCACTCGACGCCACGTTCCTCGAGGACGGAAATCTGCTGCTCGAAGAACGAACGCGTAGAGGTGATGAGGTGTAATACGTGCATGTCGTGTCAGTCAGCGTTAGCGGCGAGCGCCGGTCGGTCGGGCCTGGTCCCGGAGACGGTTTCGACCTCCCTGACGATGACGTCTGTCACGTCGATCCGGTCAGCAAGCAGTCGTTCGCGTCGACGGCCCCACTTCTCGGGGTCGTCTTCCTCGATCACCGAGATGGCCTTCTCGAGCGAGCGGGCGTGGCGGTCCGATCCGTTGAAGTTGAACACGAGGCCGTACTCCTCCTCGAGTTCGGTCGTGTACCCGAGCGACAGGGAGTTGACGTACACCGCCGGCGTGCCCAGCACCGCAGCCTCGGCGGCCATCGTCGCGCCCTCGCCGACGAAACAGTCGGCGTACGCGAGCAGGTCGTGCATTCGGTCGGGCGACGTCGTGAGCCGGTTCGATTCGAGTTCGTCGGGGAGGGGAACCTCCGACGTGAGCACGACCTCGGCGCCGGCGTCCTCGAGTCGCTCGACGGCCTCGACCGGATCGTCGAAGCCGCCCTGTCCCATATCGTGCGAGGAGTCCCAACTGCTCAGGCGCATCACGACGAGCGTGTCGTCGGGTTCCAGCCCGGCTTCCTCGAGGATCCCGGGATCGGGTTCGAACCGGTCGGGGTGGAGGTACGCGAGTTCGTGATAGCCCGGGTACTCGACCTTCTTCGAACCGATGTCGCCGTCGTAACACTCCGGCGTACAGACGACGTCGGCGAACGGGTACGCGAGCGCCTTGATGATCGTCGCGTGTTCGGTGTCGTAGAAGACGACGCTCTTCGCACCGACGAGTTTCGCGACGTGGGCGGCAGCGACGCCGCCGATCGCGGTGATGACGTCGGGCTTGATGCGACGCGCTCGCGCCAGCAGTTTCGCCTCGTAGGTCGCCTGGACCGCCGCCAGCGAGAGCAGCGAGTTCGACTCGCCGGCCAGGATCTCGTGGTCGATGTCGTAGCACTCGAGTAAGTCCGTCACCACCTCGTTCTCGCGCGCGAAGACGTGAACGCTGTGACCGTTGGACTCGAGTTCGGCGATCGCGTGCTTGAAGAAGTGGACGTGTCCGGGGTGCTGGATCGTCACGATGACGCGCATCTAACGACGCACCCCCTTCTCCGCGTTCTCACCGGCGTCGATCACCATCGCAACCAGAAAGACGACCGCGCTTGCGACGAACGCGAGCCCGGTCGTGAACAGTTCGCGAAGTGACGTCTCGCCCTCGAGGGCATTCGTGGTAGCGCCGCCGGCGAACGCGACGGCTCCGACCAGCGACGCGACGCCGATCAGGTACCCGAGCGCGGTCGGGTCGCTACGATCGTCGGCGAAGCGTACTCGCATTCGCTGGAGGAAGCCACGCAGCAGCGTCACCGACGTGATCGGGATGAATCGCTTGTAGTCGATGGTGCTCTCCTCGTCGGCGTACTTCGCCGGCATCGAGACGTCGGCGACGCGCATCCTCGCGATGTTGAGCCTGACGAGCAGGTCGTTGGTGTACTCGTGATCGTCCGGCAGCGACTCGATGTCGACCGCCGACAGTGCCTCGTTGGTGATCGCCGTGTACCCGTTTTGTGGGTCCTGGAGGCTCCAGTATCCGCTGGCGACCTTCGTCAACTGCGTCAAGACCCAGTTGCCGAACAGGCGAAACGGCGGCATCTCCCGTCGGCTTTCCCGGTCGGCGAGTCGGTTGCCCTTCGCGTAGTCGGCCTCGCCCTCGACGATCGGATCGAGCAGCTTCGGGAGCTGGTCAGGATCCATCTGGCCGTCCGCGTCCATCGTGACGACGACGTCCATTCCGTCGTCGCGCGCGCGAACGTATCCGGTTCTGAGCGCCCCGCCGGCGCCCTGGTTTTCCTCGTGGCGGATCGCGACAATCTCTGTCCCCCCGATCGCCCCGCCGTCGGAGAGCAAGGCGCGCGGTGCAACCTGCTCGTCGGTAGCCGGATCGACGCTCCCCTCGTCGGTCGACCGTCTCGAGCGGGCTGCGTACTCCTGGATGATTTGCCAGGTGTCGTCGGTCGAGCGGTCGTCGACGGCGTAGATCCGGTCGACGAAATCGGGCATCGTCTCGAGGACGCCGCCGACGTGCGTTTCCTCGTTGTACGCTGGCACGATGACGCCGATGGTGTGTCCACGGTACATTATACCCTCCGGTAGACGAAGCCAGCATCAACGACGGCGTTCTCGTCGAGTGCTGCGGTCACGTCAACCAGTGCCGGTTTCTCGTTGAGTTCGGCGGCGGCGTGCTCGAGGTCCATCTCGACGAACTCCTCGTGCGGTGTACCGAGGAGGACTGCGTCGAAGTCGGTGAAGTCGAGTTCGGTCTGGACGTCGATTCCGAACTCGTCGTGAATGGCGTCGGCGTCTGCGAACGGATCGTATCCTTCGATGCCGATGTCGTACTCCTTGAGTTTCTCGACGACGTTCGCAATCTTCGAACTCCGAATGTCGCCTACGCCGGCCTTATACGAGAGGCCCAGAACCAGAACGCGGCTCTCACAGAGAGTCTTCTGACACTCGTTGAGCGCCTTGATCGTCAGGTCGGCGACATGCTGTGGTACTTGCTCGTTGACCGCGCGACCCGTCTGGATGAGTTCCGGCGTGAATCCCGCCTGCTCGGACTGGTAGGCCAGGAAGTACGGGTCGACCGGAATACAGTGTCCGCCGACGAGCCCCGGCCGGTAGTCGTGGAAATTCCACTTCGTTCCGGCGGCTTCGAGAACCTCTCGCGTGTCGACGTCGAGTCGCTCGAAGGCCATCGACAGCTCGTTGACGAACGCGATGTTGAGATCCCGCTGGGTGTTCTCGACGACCTTGCTCGCCTCGGCGACCTCGATCGTGGGCGCGCGGTGGACGCCGGCGTCGACGACCGACTCGTAGAGGGTGGCGACGTCCTCGAGTACCTGCTCTGTCTGCCCGCTGACGACCTTCACGACGTCGGCGAGGCCGTGTTCCTCGTCGCCCGGGGTCGCCCGTTCGGGCGAGTAGCCGACGAAGAAGTCCTCGCCGGCGGTCATCCCGGAGGCCTCCTCGAGCGCAGGAATCATGACCTCGCGGGTCGCACCCGGGTAGACGGTCGACTCGAGGATTACCGTCGCCCCCGCAGTCATCTTCGAGCCGACGGTGCTCGCGGCTGCCTCGACGAAGTCGAAGTCCGGGCGGTTGTCGCAGTCGACCGGCGTCGGAACCGCGATGATGACGTAGTCGGCGTCGGCGATCTGGCTGGCCTCGGTCGTGTAGGATACGCCGCTTTCCGCGACGGCATCGTCGGTGAGGTCGCCAGTCGTGTCGACGCCGTTCTGGAGCGTCTCGACCTTCGACTCGTCGACGTCGAATCCGACGACGTCGAAGTTGGCCTCGGCAAACCGGACGGCGAGTGGCAGTCCAACGTAGCCCAGCCCGACGACGCAGATCGTCGCCTCACGTGCGCGTTCGATCGCCGGCTCCTCGAGCGTTCCCTCCTGGCCGCGCTGGGAGTAGTCCGTGACGACGGGCACGTTCGATCGATTCTCGCTTCGCGATTCCGTATTGCTGAGTGGTGGATTCATGGGTACATCACCGTCTTCTTCGTGTGCCGGCCGACCGGGTCCGACCGATCGGAAGGTCGTTCATTTGGCGATCCCGGGAGCGGGACGCGCTATTCCCCCTTTCCAGCCTCCCTCCGTTTACTATACCGCTGGTAAAACTGTTGCAGCGGCGGAGACGATCGTCCTCAGGGCCGGTACCGGCCAGTCACCGGGGTATGAGCCGAAATTGAGCCACAGAAGTGCCTCGAGGGCTTAGCCTGCCGTTAAGCGGCCCTGTAGCGCTTTATAATGAAAAGGGTGTCTCGTATTAGTGGACGTACGGTCGTACCCGATCGTCGTTTCGATCGGTCGGCTCGGCCGTGCGTGATCATCCGATTCGCGAGATCACGATCACCGATACCGAAGCCGGAAACGAAATCGATCATCAACCAGCTCCGAAGGACCGAAGATATGACGGCACCCACCTCTCAGATCGATGTTGCCCCGTCCGGGGTCGTGCGTTCCCGGGCCGACACTGGAGAGTCGACCGATTCGACTCCCCAGCCAGCGCCTGCGAACGTACGGTCGACAGACGACAGCGCCACCGACCGTGGTTCCACAGCACGCTCCGAGTCGGTGTGTGCGTCTCGTCCCGACGTCGTCAGTCGTCCATCGCCGTCCCGTGACTGCGACTACCGCACGCACGGAATTGGGCTGTCGGCGGGGATGGCGGCTATCGGTAACGGGGCACCCGCGGTCGCGTTCGTGAACTGGTTCACGAACCGGCCCGCGTCGGACTGGGATATGGTTCTGGTGACCGTGCTCTCGCTGCTCGTCGGTGGTCTCGTCGGTATTCGTCTCGCGTACGTCCTGTCTGCTCGAGAGATTAGCGTCACCCTGGGGGGTTCACTCTCGGACCCGGCGGGCGACGAACCGACGGACGACCAGCATAGCACCGGGCACGAGTTCCACCACGCCGTCTCGGCTTCCACTCCTTCGTTGCTCCTGAGCGACGAGGGAGAAGTGATCAAACTGCTCATGCAGAACGACGGAACGCTCCGTCAACACCAGATCGCATCGGAAACGGGATGGTCGAAGTCGAAGGTAAGTCGCATTCTCTCCGATATGCACGACGAGGGAGTGATAGAGAAGATCTCGATCGGTCGTGAGAATCACATCACGCTGGTTCCGGAGGCACAACAAGAATAACAGACAGCGCGTCTGTGCGGCGTATCGATCGCCGTTTTGTAATTGAAATCGCACCACCACCGCAATCGCACCACCACCGCAATCGCACCACCACCGCAATCGCACCACCAGTACACATCACGACTGGGTGCTCCGGTCCAGCGTTTTCTCGGTACACGTCGAACGAACCGCCGAGACGATTCGGGATCGACTTCCATTCTTTCGATGCGTCGTCCTGGCTGCGTTCCGCTACTGGCGTGGCCCACAGTATCACCGGAGAGAGCTTCGGCACCACCTGGACCCATCTGCTGGTCGTCCCTCAAACGATGAGAACGTCTCGTATTTCCTCGTCCTCACGAAAGGGGTCGAGGAGAAACCCGAAGCGGATCCACCAGGTGTCCCGCCCGTCGGCGCAGGCCGACGGGCTCGAGAACGCACTCGAGACCCCGACCAATCTCGACGAACGCGTCCGTCAGGTCACTCGGCGATCAGGCTGCGAGGCGGCGGGGATTGTCCGGTGAGCCGACCCCAATTCGTCGGTGGTGCTCTCGATAACTCGGTACTGTAATGGTTGTTCGAAGGAATATCGATCGTCAGCCACCCGTCTGACGACTCGTCGGGGAACCGAGCCCTGAACAAGATCGGCAGCTTGAGGGGTTCAGCCCATTGATACCGGCACCACTAATCAGTAAAAAGTACGTTCGTATCCTGTGAAACGGTTTTAACAGGGGAATATGAGGGGCCGGAATGCGTCTTACCTGAGGTATAGTAATACCGTCATTCCGTCTGGTGAACGAGTAGATGCCCACCCGCCAGCTGGCGGAGCAATCACGGGTACCACACATCCATGATACGAACTAGCCGCCATCTACGCACCGCTGTCTCGACGAGCACGACCACGGAAACCGACACAGTGGTCCGGTCGACCGCTGGTCGATCGTCTCGTTCGTCCGTCACGGCACCGCCAACCGCGGCGTCTGCTCCAGAGGTGAGCGGCTAATGTGTGGAATCATCGCGCGAGTTGGTCACGACGACGCGACCGAGACGCTCCTCTCGTCGCTCGAGAACCTCGAGTACCGCGGCTACGACTCCGCCGGAATCGCCGTCCAGAACGGCTCCGGCGTGAAGGTCCACAAGTGCTCGGGAGAGGTCGCCGACCTCAAGTCCCGTCTCCAGACGAAACCCAGCGGGAATATCGGAATCGGGCACACCCGCTGGAGTACCCACGGACCGCCGACGGACGCGAACGCCCACCCCCACACAGACACCGCGGGTGACGTCGCCGTCGTTCACAACGGCGTCATCGAGAACTACGACGAACTCAGGGACGAACTCCAGGCGAAGGGCCACGAGTTCAAGAGCGACACCGACACCGAGGTCATCCCCCACCTGATCGACGAGTACCGGGCCGAGGCCCCCGACACGGAGACGGCCGTTCGCCGCGCCGTCTCGACGCTCGAGGGGAGCTACGCGATCGCCGCCATCGTCGACGGCGAAGAAGCCGTATACGCCGCCCGAAAGGGCTCTCCGCTCGTCCTCGGGCTCGACTCCAACGAGTGGTACCTCGCGAGCGACGTCCCCGCGTTCCTGGATCACACCGACGAGGTGATCTACCTCGAGGACGGCGATGTCGTCGTGCTCGACCCCGACAACTACTGGATCACCGACCTCGAGGGAACCCCCGTCGAGCGCTCGGTCGATACCGTCGAGTGGGACCCCGAAGACGCCGGCAAAGGCGAGTACGACCACTACATGCTCAAGGAGATTCACAACCAGCCGACCTCGCTCGCCAACACCATCGAGGGACGAGTCGACGACGGCGAGGTCGTCCTGGAGGACCTCCCCGCGGGGACGTTCTCCGAGGTCGAGTACGTCCAGTTCGTCGCCTGCGGAACCTCCTACCACGCGGCGGTCTACGGTACCCAACAGCTCCGCAAGGCGGGGATCCGGACGGAAGTCATCCGTGCAAGCGAGTACGACTCGACTGCGGGGCCGGTCTGTGAGCGAACCCTGACGATCGCCGTCACCCAGAGCGGCGAGACAGCCGACACGCTCGAGGCGCTCCGCAGCGCCGACGAACAGGGGGCGCGAACGCTCGCCGTCACCAACGTCGTCGGGTCGACGGCGGCACGAACTGCCGACGACGCGCTGTACATCCGGGCGGGGCCGGAAGTCGGCGTCGCCGCGACGAAGACGTTCTCCTCGCAGGCGGTCACGCTGACCCTGCTCGGCCAGCGACTCGCCGCTGACGTAACGTCGGCTACGCCCCGGGACGACCAGGCCGAACTCCTGGAGGACCTCGAGCGGCTTCCGGACCAGGTCGAGACGCTCCTCGAGTCGACCGATGCGGAGCGACTGGCGGCAGCGTACGTCGACAGCCCGTCGTACTTCTTCATCGGGAACGACCTGGGCCATCCGGTGGCGCTCGAGGGCGCCCTGAAGTTCAAGGAGATCACCTACGAGCACGCGGAAGGGTTCGCCTCGGGCGAACTCAAGCACGGGCCGCTCGCGCTCGTGACCGACGAGACGCCGATCTTCGCCACCTGTACGGGGGCGAACGACGAGAAGACCAAGACGAACGCGATCGAGGCCCAGAGTCGCGGCGCACCGATCGTCGCCGTCGGCCCCGAGGAGAACCCGCTGACTGACGTCGCCGACGTTCAACTCGAAATCCCTGAGACCCACCCCGTCTGGGCGGGCCTGCTGGCGACGGTACAGCTCCAGCTGGTGTCGTACCACGCAGCGAATCAACTCGGGCGGCCGATTGACAAGCCACGGAACCTCGCGAAGAGCGTCACGGTCGAATAGTCTCTCTCGGCCCTTTCTCTCCACCCACTCGACGTTGCACTCAGTACCACTACTAACAGTCATCGAACCCACAGCAAGGAACCGTCGACGAGCACCGCTCACAGCGATCGTACGGCTCGAGTCGCGAGCGGCTTAGTAGCCGTATAATGAAAGGCTGACGGTCGATACGGTGAGTATGGACACAGCCGTCTCGAGTTCGCGCTCGAGTCACAATCGACCGACACCCCAGAGGTAAGAACCATGGAAAATTACGACCAACAGACGAACGAGACGCGATCGATCCACACCGGCGTACAGCTGTTACTCGTCTTCATCGGCGTCGCCTTCCTCGTCGCCGGGCTGGTACTCGCCGCAGGTGGGTCGAGCCTCATCGGATCGGATGGTCCAGTTGGCGGGCTCGCACCGTGGGATTCGGGCTCTTCGGGCGACGATGACGAATTCCAGCAACCCTCCGAGGACGGGGATTCCGACGGAAGTGACGACTCGAGCGGTGATAGTGATGGCGATGGCGGCGAGCAGACCGAAGATGGGTCGGACGGTGACGAGACGGATACCGACGGCGGTGGCGACAGTGGTGATGGCGAAGATGGCGATGGTGGAGACGGTGATGGCGGAGACAGTGATGGCGGAGACAGTGATGGCGGAGACAGTGATGGCGGAGACAGTGATGGCGGAGACAGTGATGGCGGAGACAGTGATGATAGTGATAGTACCGATGGCAGTGACGGAAGCGATGACGACGGTAGTAGCGACGACGGCAGCAGCGGTGACGATGGGAGTGATGACGGCAGCGACGATGGCAGTGACGGCGACGACGGTGATAACAACGACAGCGACGACGGGAGTGACGGCGACACGTCGACACTCAGCATCATCGTCGAAGACGACGACGGCAACGCGATCGAAGGCGCTACCGTCCAGGTCGAGGACGACGGGATGATCTTCGGATACAGCGAGGAGAAATCGACCGACGGAAACGGATTCGCGGAGTTCGAGCTCGAGGACGGCGAGTACGAAGTCACCGTGACCGCGGACGGCTACGAGGGCGCCCAGACCACCATCGAGATGTCCGGCGACGACGAGATGCTCATCGCCACGCTCCAGGAGTCTGGCGATAGCGACGGAGGCGACGACAACGAGACGACCGACGACAACGAGACCGACGGCTAACGCCAGATAGCTGCGGCCCCAGAATCCGACCGCGCTCGATCGGCTTTTTTTGTACGGGTTCGATCACTTCCGACACTCGACGAGTACGTTGCCAGCTCGAGAGGCGGCGCTCGAGGGCTCCACGTCGGGAGATTCCAGGAATTATCACCGCTCATTAGCCGCCAACGCCCAGGTGTCAGGCGTTCCGCCCCAGTTCAGCGAGCAAGTGACCGACGTGAATGCGATCGCTCGCTCCTTCGGTCATCTCGAACTCGACATCCGCCGCGAGGCGGTGCATCCGCGCGAGCGCCTCACCCTGGTAGCGCTTTCTGGCGACGGTCAGGATTTCCTCGAGGACCTCCCCACCGTCGAGTCCCTCGTCGACGAGCAACTCGTCGAGCGTCGACCGGGCGTCGGTGAACGCGCCCGCCTCGGCGTCGTCGAGCATGGACTCGACCTCGTCGCCGTAGCCGACGGTCCCAATCGTCTCGTAGGCCGTCGACATCGTGAGTTCGCCCTCGGTTTCGACGGTCGTCTGAGCCGCCAGGATCGCCCGCCGGAGATTGCCGTCGGCGTAGCCCGCGACGAACTCGAGGCCGTCCCAGTCGTAGTCGACGTCTTCAGCCTCGACGATCCGCTCCAGGACGGCGACCGTTTCCTCGCTCGAGGGGGCGCGCATCGAGACGGGGAAACACCGCGAGCGGATCGGTGGGATGAGCTTCGTGGGCTGGCGCGTCGCGAGGACGAACTGGGTCGTCCGGTGGTGCTGTTCCATGATCCGGCGCAGCGCCTGCTGAAAGTCTTCGCGAACGGCCTCGGCGTTGTCCAGGAGGACAGTCTTGTACGATCCCGAGACAGGAGCGTAGCTCGCCGATTCCTTGAGGACGTGGTTGATCATGTCGCGTTTGGACATCGACGAGCGGCCGGTCAGGAAGTGTGCGAACCGAGGGTCGTTCTTGATTTCGGTCTTCGTCCGCCCGAAGAAGTCCGCGACGTTGATGATGATCAGGTCGTTGTCCGCAGTACCGCTGGACCCCGTTCGGCGTTCCCCGGAGTCATTCGTAGCCGACTCCGGGACCCCGTGCGCCGCCGCCGCGAGTGCCTTCGTTGCCGCCGTCTTCCCACTTCCGGGCGGGCCCTGCAGAATGAGGTTGATCGGCTCCTCGACGGCGCGCTCGAGGTACGCGCGGGCGTCGTCTTGGGGCAACTCCTCGAGGGTCGGCGCGTACGTTTCCGTCCACAGCGGCGCGTCCATCGCCTGTTCGTAGGGAGGGGCGAGGTAAGAATCGGTCGGTTAGCGAGCGGTTTGCGGCCAGCGGTTCGCAATCAGCATTCCAACGTCACCCCTCCTGGATCTGGTCGTCGTCCGACGGGAGCGCTGCCCGAATTCGATCGCCGTCGATCACGATTGCATCGGCGTTCGGGAACCCCTCTTCCTCGTCGTACTCGTCCGGTTCGCCCGAGTAGAGCACGACGAACAGGGTTTCGTCGCCTTCGGCCTCGAACTCGAGAGTGACGTTCTCGTGGGTCCCAGCGGAGAGGTTCTCGCTGATCCCGCGAACGGCCTGCGACTCGTTTTCGACGGTCAGGAACCCGTCTTCGGGAAGCGTGACGTTGACGGTCGCCGTCGACTCGTTCGCCTCGAGTAGCGCGAGTTCGGGGGGCGTGTCGTACTGGATGGTGAGCGTGTCGAGTTGGCCGTGGTCGGTCGTGTAGATGCCGATCGTTCGGTCTCCGGGGTCGAGCCGCGCCGTCTCGAGTTCGAAGCTGACGGTGGTGGTCTCCTCGGCCTCGAGAGCGATGATCTTTCGCTCGAGTACCTCGCCATCGACACGAATCTCGACGCGCTGACGATTCTCGACGTCCCTTGGGTTGCGGATTTCAGCCTCTACGGTGACCGTCTCGTTGGTCGTCGCCGTCGTCGGCAGCGAGAGCGACTCTACCTGGAACGAGTCGGTTGGGGTGTCGCCCTCGCGCTCGCTCAGGGTGACGCTCGCGGTATCGGAGACCGGAAGGTCGTTTTCGGTGTACGGACGATCCTCCTGGCCGTCGCTCTCCTCGAACGTGTAGGTCCCTTCGTCCGCCGTGTCCTGGTGGACCGTCGCCGTGAGTTGCCCGACGAGGTCGCCGCCGTCCTCATCGGTCTGCTCGATCGTGACGTTCTCGTGTGAGCCGGAATCGAGGCGATCGGAGACCGCGACCGTCTCGCCGGCGCTGTTCGTGATGACGATGAATCCCCCGTCTGAGAGCGTGACCGACTCGACCTCGACGCCCGAGCCGTTGGTCGTCTGATCGGGGAACGTGATCGATGCCTCGGGTTCCTCTTCGACGCCGAACAACGCCGGCGCCTGGCCGACGGCGAGTCCGGCGGCGAGGACGACGGCGATAGCGACCAGTAACGCGAGCAGCAGTTTGGCCGTTCCGAGGGTGAGGTTCGAACTCATCGAAGCTTCGGGTACGTTGTCCTACGAGACACACACGGTAAAATGACCGGTTCGTTCCCGTCGACTTGTCGGTGTAGTCGTCGAATACCGGGTCGGTCAGTGACGGCGAATCCATTACCTCGATGTCGGACGCGTCGACGGTCGAATTTGGATTCGAAGCGGGTTTAGCCCCAGCGGACGGATCACGGACCAATGACACTGTGCGTGACGTTCCTGGGGACGAGCGGGGCGATTCCGACGACCGGTCGGAACCCGAGCAGCCTCTTCGTCGCCCGCGAGGGCGAGCAGTTCCTGTTCGACGCCGGCGAGGGGACCCAGCGCCAGATGATGCGCTTTGGGACCGGGTTCTCAGTTTCTCACCTGTTCGTCACGCACACCCACGGCGACCACGTCCTCGGGATTCCAGGCCTCCTCCAGACGATGGCGTTCAACGACCGCGAGGAGCCGCTGGCTATTCACTGCCCGCGTGGGACGCGCCGTCACCTTCGGTCGCTCGTCACCCTCCTCGGCAATCGACCCTCGTTTCCGGTCCGCATCAACGAGGTCGACGGCGGTGACGTCGTCTACCGCGGCGGCGACTACGAGGTACGGGCGTTCGACACCGACCACGACACCCGATCGGTCGGCTACGCGCTGGTCGAGGACGATCGAAAGGGACGCTTCGACCGCGAGCGAGCCGAGGAACTCGGCGTCCCCGTCGGCCCCGCCTTTTCGCGACTCCACGAGGGCGAGCCGGTCGAACTCGAGGACGGCGCCGTCGTCCGGCCCGAACAGGTCGTCGGCGAGCCACGTCCTGGTCGGTCGCTCGTCTACACGGGCGACACGCGCCCCACCGAGGCGACCCTCGAGGTCGCCGACGACCCCGACCTGCTGATTCACGACGCGACGTTCGCCGACGACTGGGCCGACCGGGCCGACCACACGGCTCACTCGACGGCGCGCCAGGCCGGCCGGGTCGCCAGCCGGGCCGGGGCGAAACGGCTCGCGCTGGTCCACATCTCCTCGCGGTACGCCGGCCGACCGACGTCTCACCTCGCAGAGGCCCGCGAGGCGTTCGACGGCGATCCGGAGGTCGTTTCAATTCCCGACGACGGCGGCTCCATCGATGTTCCGTATCCGGACGAGTGAGGCGGTGCTCGAGAAGCGACGAGTCGACCATGCGAGGCGACGAGCGAGGGCGTTTCGTCCAGCAGATGGCGGGAAGCGTTCGGCTACTAACAAGCGCATAAACCAAACATATCGAAAAGCCGACCGGACCTTAACGAGACGGTAGTCGAATTTAGACTCAGTTCATCGACTTTACGTTCGTAATTGCTATATAACTCATCGTCGACCGGCCGATATGGTGAGTACGCAGTGTTAGAGTACATCAAACCCTTCACCGACATCGTCTTTCCGGCGGTGTACATCCTGTTCTTCATCGGGACGATCGGCGTTCTGGCGTTCGCCAACAGATCCATCGCGAAAAAGGTCTGGTTGGCGTGTTTTTTCGCCCTGTTGGTGGCGGTGACGGTCGTCGGGATGACCGTCATGCCCGTCGTCGAGATGCACAAGTACTCCCAGCCGAACAGCGACGAGATGACCTACTACGAGGTCCGAATCGTCGACTCAGCGGGGAACGAAATCGAGCTCGACGATCGTGCTACGCCGCCGATGACTGGCTCGCGGACGTCGTCTGTGGGCCAGAAGATGGCCTACCAGTACGACGATGAGGAACGCATGGAGATGGGTAGATTCTACATCGAGAAGGTGAACAGGTATCGAGCGACGATCGAATCGGGCGGTCCCCCGATCTATACGGCGCTGGAACCGCCACGCTACGTCGACGACCAGCAGTGGACCGCCGAGCAACTCAAGAACTACGAAGAGTTCGAGTCAGTCCGTATCTACGAGCGAACCATAGTCGTTAACGAGGATAACGATGCAGTCGAGCGCAACGAGGAAACGCACCTCGTGACGATCGACATCGCTAACGAGACCGTTACCGAAAACGAGACTGCAATCGAGGGTGAGCAGGCATGAGCGCGTTCGTCAACTACTTCGACGACGACACCCGATCGACCCCGATCAACCTCGCCGTCGTTCGCGTGCTCCTCGGATCGTGGGTGCTCTGGCGAATGCTCTCGCTCGACTGGGACTTCTACGGCGAGTGGCCCCGGCACTTCAACCCGCCAATCGCCTACCTCCATCAGGACGTCTTCTTCACCCTGCTGCCGTACCTGCAGTGGGTCCTCGCAGGGTTGCTGGTCCTGTTCATCGTCGGGTACAAGACCCGGTGGTCGGGCGGTCTCGCCAGCCTCCTGATGATGCACATGCTGGCAGTCAAGTCGACCATCTACCTCGCGGGGACCATCGAGTCGCTGTTCGCCTGTGCGTACATGATTCTCCTGTTCGCACTGTTCTGCGAGGACGACGTGCTGTCGGTCGATACCGTGATTCGAACGAAAGACAGGTCGATCGATCAATTAAATACGTTCCTGAAAGAAGGGAGTGACGAAACGCATCGGGCGCGCGCCCTGAAGTGGGGGTTGCTCACCGTCGGCCTGCTCTACCTCGGGTCCGCCTGGGGCAAGTTCATGAACGGGCCGATCGACATCTGGCTCTCCGGCGCCGACCTTCAACGGGACATCCTGCGCAACCAGGAGATGACCGGTATGGTACGGCCGCTCGCCCAGCCCATCCTCGAGTACGACGCGCTGGCCTGGATCGGTTTCCTCGGTACCGGCCTGGTCCAGGCGTCGCTCATCGTCGTGGTTCTGCTGGGGCTGCCGATCACGCTGTCCGCGCTCGGCCTGATTGGGTTCCACCTCTCCGTAGTCGCGACGCTGGGCCTGTACTTCATCGACATGATCCTCGTCCTCTCGCTGTTCGCCGCCTGGGACGTGGCCTACCGCTGGCTCGCCGCGGATGCGGACGACCGCGTCACGCTGGTCTACGACGAGCGCTGTTACTTCTGCGCCCGGAGCCTCTATCTCTTCAAGCACCTCGACGTCAACGACTCGGTTCGGTTTCGCTCGCAGTCGGACGCGCCGCGAGAACTCGTCGACCGCGACGGCGTCGACCTCGACGAAGAGATGTACCTGTTCCGCGACGGTGAGGCCTACGGCGGCTACGAGGCATTCCGCCAGCTGTTCAAGCAGTTCCGGGTCTTTGCCCCGATCGTCCTCCTGATGGCGCTCCCGCCGGTCAGGATGGTCGGCAACCGCGTGTACGCCTACATCGCGCGCAACCGGAGTCGCCACTTCGTCTGCAGCATCGACGCCGAGCAGTCCTGAGACGTTTTTCGCCTCCGCGTCGGATTTATACGTCGTTCTGCCCTATACTGCGCCGTGAGTACGCGAACGAACGCACTCGACGCGGTCGTCTTCGGCGTCGACGTTCAGAGCGGTGACGTTCGCGGCGACGCACCCTCCTACGCACTCGTCGTCTACGACGGCGACGAGGACGGCCTCGAGCGAGACGTCGTCTCCCACCGGAAACTGCGCCGCCTGATCGCCGACATCGAGCCAGCCATCGTCGCGACCGACAATATGTACGAACTGGCCGCGGACAAGGATCAGTTGATCCACTTTCTCGGCTCGCTCCCCGCCGGGACCAAACTCGTCCAGGTGACCGGCGACGAACGCCCCGAGTCCCTCTCGCGGGTCGCGAAGCGCCACGGCGTCCCCTACGGCAAGGAGCCCATGAAGGAAGCCGAGGCCGCGGCCCGCCTGGCGGCCCACAGTGTCGGCTACGAGGTGTCGGCCTTTACCGACACCACGGAGGTCAAAGTCTCCAGAGGTCGCTCGACCGGCAAGGGCGGCTGGAGCGCCGACCGCTATACCCGACGGATTCACGGCTCGGTCAAGCGCCGCGCCCGCGAAGTCGAGAGTGCCCTCGAGGACGCCGGCCTCGACTTCGAACGCGAGGTCCGGGAAGCCTACGGCGGGTTCGCCAACGCCGTTTTTACCGTCGATGCCCGCCCCCAGGACATTCCGGTGTCGAACGAGCGCTCGGGCGACGTGCGCGTCGAGATCGAACGGGAGCGACGCGACGGCATCGAGTTTCGCCCGCTCGCGAAGCGCCGCGATCACGTCGTCGTCGGCGTCGACCCCGGGACGACCACCGCGGTCGCCATCGTCGGTCTCCAGGGCGAGGTGCTCGACGTCTGGAGTTCGCGAACGAACACCATGGCCGACGTGATCGAGTGGATCGTCGAGCGCGGCCGCCCGGTGATCGTCGCCGCGGACGTGACGCCGATGCCCGAAACCGTCGAGAAGATCCGCCGGAGCTTCAACGCGGCGGGCTGGACGCCCCAGCGAGACCTGCCGGTCGACGAGAAACAGCACCGCACGGCGGACGAACCCTACGACGACGACCACCAGCGCGACGCGATGGCCGCCGCCCTCTACGCCGTCGACGCCCACGAGGACCAGTTCGAGCGCATCGCCCGCAAACTCCCCGCCGGGATCGATCGCGGCGAGGTGACCGCCCGGGTCGTCGCGGACGGCGAGACCGTCGAGACCGTCCTCGAAGACCTGACCGAGGACGAAGAGAGCGACGAGGAGGAGCGCGAGCACCAGCCTCGAGAGCTGACGGCCGAGGAACGGCGCATCCGCGACCTCGAGCGCCAGGTCGAGCGCCTCGAGGGCCACGTCGAGACCCTCGAGGGTCGGATCGAGGATCGGGACGACCAGATCGAGGACCTCGAGGCGGAACTCGCCGTTACCCGCCGGGAGGAGCGCCGCCAGATCCGCAAGGAGCGGGAAGTGAGTCGACTCGAGCGCAAGGCCGACCGCCTCGAGAGCGAGCGCGACGAGGCCCGCGAGGAGGTCGACGCCCTCGAGGAGAAAGTCGAGCGGATGAAGACCCTCTGGAAGCTCGATCACTCGAACTTCGCGGACGTTTCCGAGAAGAAGGCCGGCCTCGTCCCCGTGAAGGTGATCGAGAAGTTCACGAAGGGGGCGATCAGGGCGGCCGAGGAGGCCTACGGCATCGCGCCCGGCGACGTGGTCTACGTGCGCGACGCCAGCGGCGCGGGGCGCTCGACCGCGGAGCTCCTGGCGAGTTTCGAGCCGCGAGTCGTGCTGAAGAACGGCAACCTCTCGGAGATCGCCGACGCCATCCTCTTCGACCGCGAGATTCCGGTCGGCCCCGGCGACGACGTGGCGATGCAGGAAGTGGACGAGCTGGCCGTGGCCCGCGAATCGGATGTCGAGGCGGTCATCGAGGACTGGCACGACCGGGCGCTCGAACGCAAGCGCGACCAGAAGGCGGAGATGGTCGATCAGCTGATCAGCGAGCACCGGGCGGGCGATAACGAGGTCTGACCGGATTCGGCGTGTCTTTTTCGAGCCCTAAACCATTCCGAACGACTGGAGCACGCCCGTGACCAGCGACTTGACGACGAGGGCGACCCCGATGAGCATGAGGGCGAGGCCGCCAGCGATCAGGTAATTCTGGGTGGCGATCAGGGCGATTCCGGCGATCGCGAGGATCACGCCGAGGATTCCGAGCGGGCCGAGATTTTTGCGCATACCCGCTGTGGACAGTCGATACTCTTAATCGCGGTGGTTTGTGAGCGGGGCTCGAGTCGAAACGAGGGGCGGTTTTCGGAACCTGATTGTCGAGCGCCGAACGCCAGCCGCCGACCACCGAACGCCGAGCCTCGAACCTCGAACGCCGAAACTTGAGCGCCGAGCGTCAGCCCCCGAACGCAAATACGCGTAAACGAGACACTTAACCGGCGACCGACCCTACCAGCAGACGGGAGAGAGAGCCTGGCTGCCGCGATGGCCGGTCCGGAAACGGATCGGCCACCACACGCGAGCGCTCGTATTTCGGTTTCGGGCGCTCGCGCCTGCGAGGAAAGTCCCCCCACCCGTCGGGCGGGTGACCGGACGCAAGTCCGGAGCGGGAGACCGCTGGCTCTGGAACAGCAACGACACGTCTCGGCCCGATCGATGATGCGCGCGAACCCAACCGCGAGGACGGGGAGGTAACCCGCAGAGAGTCTGCGTGGTCGATTTGGACCGCGTTACGTGAGGCGGTGTAGCCGCCCCACGGACGGCCGAGGATCGATGGAACGGCGAATCCTCACCGGTGCAAGTCCGCGTCGCAGGTAGCCCGACAGGACCGCTTTAGGCGGGCGGCGCGGACGCTCAGCCGAATGCCGGGTCGAACAGAAGGGGGCTTACTCCTCTCACCCAGTTTCGTGGGCCTGAGCCACGGCCATGGGTACGGATACGGAATCGCTACTCGAGCAACCAATGTTGAACCGCCGTCTCGACTACGGCACCCGGATCGCACCGCAGGTACGGAAAGTAGAACGTGTGCGTCTCCCCTGGCTCGAGTTCGGCGCTGGCAGAATCGTTGAACACGACGATTCCGTCCTCGAGCAGCGCCTCGACGACGACTCCGACCTCGCCGGTTTTCACCTGCGTCACGTTCCGTAACGTGACGGCGGACCCGTAGACCGGCTCGCCGTCGGCCGTCCCTAGCTGGCCCCAACCCTTCTCGACGAGCGCCGATCCGTCTTCGATCGTTGGGCCCGGGCCCGACGTTCCGCCCTCCGGTTCCTCGAGCGTGTATCGATCCACGCCATCCGCGCTCCCCTCCGTCGTGACGATCTCGAAGAGGTACGTCTCCCGACTCCGTTCGACGAACAGCTTACTCTCGACGACGCGGTCTCCGTCGTCCCGGTCGAACGCCGCCCGTACCGTTTCTATGTAACTACCGGGGCGGTCGAACTCGATGCGTCCGCGAACGCCGTATCGATCGGTCCCGTCGTCGTCGAAGAAGTGGTGATCCGTGATCGTGCCACCCGGATTACCCTCGATGCGCCCGTTGCGATCCTCGCCGTCGGCGCAGATCGGTGTCGCCGACCGGTCGAACGATTCCTCGGCAACTACCTCGTCGGACCAGTTCGTCGGTGGTGCCAGTTCCGAACTGGTCACGTTGGTCGCGTCGTCGTCGACGCCAGGGACGCTCGAGAGGCAGCCACCGACGAAACTCGAGCAGAGGGTCGCGAGGTAGGGTCGACGTTTCACGAGGGAAACTAGAGTACGATGGTAGAAAAGGACACCTCAAGCTCAAACTGCGGCTGTACCTATAGTAGCTACGGAAGGTATAGCCCGCTACCCACCCCGACGCGAGACGGGAGCTTTAACGCCTCGCGCCGGAAAGCGAGAGTATGTCGAATCCGTTCGGAATCGTCCCCGGCGAGGCCATCCTGGAGGGACGAGCCACCGACGCCTACTTCGAGCGTACCCGGGCGACCCTCGAACACGCGGGTCGCAACCCCCGCATCGTCGCGGAAGTGACGGCCGACCAGTTTCCAACAGGGGAGTTCGAGGTCTTCACGGGCGTCCAGGACGTCGCGACGCTCTTTTCGGGCCGCGCAGTCGACGTCGACGCCCTCCCCGAGGGCACGTTGTTCGACGGCGGGCCGGTCATGCGCATCGAGGGGCCCTACCTCGAGTTCGCCGAACTCGAGACCTCCCTCCTGGGCTTTCTCTCTCAGCCAAGCGGTTTCGCGACGGCGGCGCTCGAGGCCCGTCTGGCCGCGCCCGACTCCCAAGTACTCTCCTTCGGCGCGCGCCACGTCCACCCCGCCATCGCCGCTACGGTCGAACGATCGGCCCTGCTCGCCGGACTCGACGGCTTCTCCCACGTCGCCGCGGGCGACGTCCTCGGGCGTGAGGCCGGCGGGACGATGCCCCACGCGCTGATGCTCATCTTCGGCGAAGGCGAGCAGGACGCGGCCTGGATGGCCTTCGACGAGGCCGTCCCCGAGGACGTGCCTCGAGTCGCGCTGGTCGACACCTTCTGGGACGAGAGTAGCGAAACCCTGCTCGCCGCCGAGACCCTCGGCGACCGTCTCGACGGGATTCGCCTGGATACGACGGGGTCACGACGCGGCGACTTCCGCCACATCACCCGCGAGGTCCGCTGGGAACTCGACGCTCGCGGCCGTGAGGACGTCGACATCTTCTGCAGCGGCGGGCTGACCCCCGAGACGATTCGGGAGCTTCGGGACGTCGCCGACGGCTTCGGCATCGGGAGCTACGTGACGGGCGCCGACAGCGTCGACTTTGCACTCGACATCGTCGAAATCGAGGGCGAGATGACCTCGAAACGCGGGAAGCTCTCGGGCGATAAGCAGGTCTACCGCACCGCCGAGGGGGGTCACGAGGTCCGGCTGGCCGACCAGCCCGCTCCCGAGGACGGCGACGCGCTGCTCGAGCCGCTGGTTCGCGACGGCGAGGTCGTCCGCGAGGCGGACCTCGAGGCGGCGACCGAGCGGTGTCTCGCCGATGCGGCAGCCGTCGGGTTCGGGAGCGACGACTGAGAGCCGTCCACTTGCCAGTCTCGAACTTGATCGCGTCTATCGTTCGTCTATACTACCGGCCGCCTCGAGGCCCACTCACTCGTCGACCTGGACATCCACCCGAGGGACGAAGGGTCCGAAATCTGCAGTTTTGCTGGCGATCGTCGCAATTCTGAAGGTGTACACTAACAGGACGACGAACGGCAGGAACGCGAGCGTGACCGCGACGCTCACGACGACGACGAGCGCGAGCGTGCTCTCGAGGCCCGCGATGATCGACGGGTACGTCATCATGAACAGGCCGCCGCCGAGCAGTGTCGGGAACCCCACGTACAACAGGAGTTTCGAAAGGTGAGCGAGTTCGTGTTGCATGTACAGCGTCTTGAACGACTGGCGGGCGACGGCGAGGTAGCCGAGCAGTTCGATCAGCGAGTCGAGTCCCTCGATGGCCTCCATCGAAAGTTCGTCGGCGTACCGGGCTCGAATCGTCCGGGCGGCGTGGAGGTGCGCCCCGTTAAAGTGACCCAGGACCGCTGAGAGCGCATCGAACGTCCCGAACTCCGCAGTCTCGAGCGTCTTCGAGACGGTCTCGCCCTCCTCCGTGACGGCTCCGGCGAACGTCTCGAGGCTCGCGGCGACGGCTCCGTCGGCGTCCGTCGCGTCCGACTCGAGGTCGCCCACCTCCGCCACGACGGCGTCGACGATGAGCCGGAGGAACTCGGCAGGCGCGGCCGGACTGACCGGCGTCTCGGTCGCGTCTTCGACCGTTCGTCGGAAGTCGGTCATCGCCTCGTAGCGCTGTTGCAGGTCGCCGGTCCACCCCAGTTCCTGGGAGAGGACGAGCTGGTTGATCGCGAGGACGATGGTAATGAACGGGAGGGTGCCACCGACGATCGCGCCGACGAGCGTCGTCGCCGTAGCAGGATTCGTGACCGGAATCCAGCCGGCAGCACCGATCGCCAGACAGACGGTGAACACCAGTCCGGCAAAGAGAGCCGTCAACACGTAGCGATTCCCGTCGAGCAGGACCCAGCGCTGCGCCGGCGACTCGCGGAGTCGTTCGTGAACGAGGTCGCTCTGGGTCTTCGTCTCGTCGATCGCTCGCTCGGCGCCCATGGATCGGTATCAACGACCGTCGAAAAAAGCGTGTGTCTTCGTTGCAGTCGATGGGGCCGAGTTTCGAGTTCGATTTACGCCTGGACTGACCCGCCGTGCGTGGATTTATGGCTCGACAGTGGATATTTTCGACTATGCACCTCGAGCCAGACGCCACCGCAGTGGTCGTCGTCGACATGCAAAACGGCTTCTGTCACCCCGACGGGGCGCTGTACGCGTCGGGCAGCGAATCCGTGATCGACCCAATCGCGACCCTGGTCGAGCGAGCGCGAGAGGCAGGGAGTCGAATCGTCTACAGCCGTGACGTCCATCCCCCCGAACAGTTCGAGGACGCCCATTACTACGACGAGTTCGACCGGTGGGGCGAACACGTCCTGGAGGGGTCGTGGGAGACCGAACTGGTCGAGGAACTCGACGTTCGTGAGGAGGACCTGATCGTCGAGAAGCACACCTACGACGCCTTCCACGAGACCCAGCTCGACGGCTGGCTCTCTGCGCGCGAAATCTCGGATCTGGTCATCTGTGGCACCCTCGCGAACGTTTGCGTCCTCCACACCGGCGGGAGCGCGGGACTCCGGGATTACCGCCCGCTCATGGTTGCGGACTGCATCGGGGCGCTCGAGGACGACCACCACGAGTACGCCCTGGAGCACGCGGACTGGCTGTTCGGTGAGGTCGTCGAGAGCGACGACTTGTCGTTCGACGGTTCAGCATAGGGTCCTGGAGAACCAATCTCTCGGGGAAGCGACGCTCGAGCGGAACTCAATGCTATAATATCGATAGTGTTGCTCGAGCGCCGCGGCGACCGAGCGATCGGTCGGCAACGATTTCCACCAGACGACAGTTAAATACGGTCGGACCGGTACTCCTCGAGCATGGACGCGGCACTCATTATCCTCGATGGCTGGGGCCTCGGACGCGACGACGGCGGCCGGAACGCGGTCGAGGCGGCGCATACGCCCGTCGTCGATCGCCTGACTCGAGCGGGGCCGGCGGGAAGCCTCGAGGTCGCCGGCCGACGCGTCGGCCTCCCGGACGGCCAGATGGGCAACAGTGAGGTCGGCCACCTCAACATCGGCGCCGGCAGGGTCGTGTTACAGGAGTACACCCGTATCACGGACGCCGTCGCCGACGGCAGTTTTCGTCGAAACGCGGCTATCGACGCCGCCTTCGACCACGCCCTCGAAAATGGCGGGCGAGTCCACTTCCTCGGCCTCGTCAGCGACGGCGGCGTCCACGCCGATCACGAGCACCTCCACGCACTGATCAGGATGGCCGCCGACCGCGACGTCGAGGCGGTCACCCACGCCATCACCGACGGGCGTGACACCTCGCCCCACGGCGGCGAGGGCTACCTCGCGGAACTCGAGGCCGTGATCGACGAGGCGGAAACTGGAGACATGGCCACGGTCTCCGGACGATACTACGCGATGGATCGCGACCAGAACTGGGAGCGGACGAGGCAAGCTTACGACGCCATCGTCGACCGTGACGCCGCCTTCGAGGCGTCCTCGGCCGTCGAGGCCGTCACCGACTCCTACGAGCGCGGCCAGACCGACGAGTTCGTCAAGCCGACGGTCATTGCGGGACAGCCAGCGCTGCAAGACGGCGATTCAGTCATCTGGTTCAACTTCCGATCCGACCGCGCCCGCCAGTTAACCCGGATGCTCGCCGACATCCGTCCGGAGTGGGTGTTCGAGACGCACCCACCCGACATCGAGGTCGTCATGCTGACCCAGTACGACAAGACGTTCGACCTCCCGGTGGCGTTCCCGCCGACCCAGCCCTCACAGGTCCTGGGCGAAGTGCTCGCCGACGCCGGCAAGTCCCAGCTCCGGATCGCCGAATCCGAGAAGTACGCCCACGTCACCTATTTCCTCAATGGGGGCCGCGAGGTCGAGTTCGACGGCGAGGTCAGGAAGATCGTCGAGAGCCCGGACGTCCCCACCTACGACCTCCAGCCGGAGATGAGCGCCCCCGAGGTGACCGACACGGCCATCGACACCATCGCGAGCCGGGATCCGGACGTCCTGGTACTGAACTACGCCAATCCCGACATGGTCGGCCACACCGGCGACTACCGAGCGGCCGTCGAAGCCGTCGAGGCCGTCGACACCCAACTCGGTCGGTTGCTCGAGACCCTCGAGGCCCACGGCGCACACGTCTTCGTCACCGCCGACCACGGCAACGCCGACGACATGGGAACCGAAGAGGAGCCACACACGGCCCACACATACAACGACGTGCCGTTCTTCTACGTGGCTCCCGACGGCGATGCGAGTGCCGACGTCCGGATCCGCGAGGGCGGGACGCTCGCCGACCTCGCGCCCACGATGCTCGAGTGCATCGGTCTCACCCGGCCGCCGGAGATGACCGGCGAGTCCCTGCTCGTCCGCGAGTAGTCGAGAAGTCGATGCGTTCATCTCGCTCGATCGACCACCACGAGGTATGTCCCCCGCCGCGTCCATTCGCCCGGCGATGATCGCCGACGCTCCGACGCTGGCGCGTCTCTACCGCGACGCCTACGCGACCAACGTCGACCTCGGCTTTCCTTCGCGAGCGGCGCGCGCCGACCGCGGGGCCCTCGAGGCCTGGATTCGGGAGAGTCGCGTATTCGTTGCGGTCACCGCTGGAGAGGACTCAGGCGGCAGGGCTGACGACCGGCCCGCCGCCGGCAAACTCGTCGGCGCCATCCGCTACCGCGACGAAGGGAAGTACGACCCCGACGCCCCCGAGTTCGGCCGCCTCGCGGTCCCCCCGCGCGCTCGAGGCCAGGGAATCGGCAATGAGTTGATCGAGCACGTCGAGACGCTCGCCCGGCGGGAAGACCACGACCGGATGCGATTGCGGACGTTCGCCGACCACCCGTTTCTCCCCGAGGTTTACCGTCGGCGCGGCTACCACGACGTGCGGGTTCGGGAACTCGAGGGGGCGCCGTTCGACGTGTTGCACATGCAAAAGGAGCTGTAGCCCGACCCACACGTTCGGCCTCCGAACTGGCCCCCGTCGCTGGCGAGGGGATCGTATTCGGACAAGTCGAATCGATCGGCAAACCAGAATCGCTACCCCGACGCCTTCACTCGAGCAGGGCGTCCAGTTCCTCGAGTCGGTCGCGGTAGGTCGACAGCGCCCGGTCGATCGGTTCCGACGAGCGCATGTCGACGCCGGCGATCTCGAGCAATTCGAGGGGGTACTCCCGGGAACCCCGGCGGAGGAATTCGAGGTAGTCCTCGGCCGCATCGGCACCGTTCTCGACGATGTCGTCGGCGATGGCGAGCGCCGCGGAGATTCCCGTCGAGTACTGGTAGACGTAGAACGCGCGGTAGAAGTGCGGGATGCGCATCCACTCACGGGGAATCTGGTCGTCGATTTCGGCGGGTTCGTAGTACTGGGCCTTGAGGTCACCGTACAGTTCGTCGAGGCGGTCGGCCGTCAGCGGCTCGCCTCCCTCCTCGAGCGCGTGTGCCTCGTGTTCGAACTCGGCGAAGAGCGTCTGGCGGTACAGCGTCGAACGCACCCGCTCTAAGAACTCGTTGAGGATGGCCTTGCGGAACTCGGGGTCCTCGACGGTCTCGAGCAGGTGGTGGGTCAGCAGGGCCTCGTTGACCGTGCTCGCGACCTCGGCGGTGAAAATCTCGTAGCCCGAGTAGATGTACGGCTGTTCTTGCTTCGTCAGTTCCGAGTGCATCGAGTGGCCGAGTTCGTGAGCCAGCGTGTACATCGAGGCGACGTCGTCCTGGTAGTTCATCAGGATGAACGGCTGGGTGTCGTAGGTACCCCCGGAGTAGGCGCCCGTGCGCTTGCCCTCGTTCTCGTAGACGTCGACCCACCGTGACTCCAGGCCCTCCGCGACGCGGGACTGGTACTCCTCGCCCAGGGGGGCAACGGCGTCGACGACGTACTGGGCGGCGTCGTCGTACTCGACGTCCGGCCCTTCTTCGCCGGTCAGTGGCATGTAGACGTCCCACATTCGGAGTTCGTCGACGCCGAGCGCCTCGCGCTTGAGGTCGGCGTGACGGTGGAGGTGCTCGAGGTTGTCGTGGACGCTGTCGACGAGCGTGTCGTACACCTCGACGGGGACGTTGGGGCCGTCGAGGGCCGCCTCGCGGGCGGTCTCGTAGTTTCGTGCCCGGGCGAGTTTGACGTCGGCTTTGACGCTGTTCTTGTAGGAGGCGGCGACCGTGTTTCGGACCGATTCCCACTCGTCGAAGTAGGCCTCGTAGACCCGCTGTCGGAAGTCGCGGTCGGGTCGCTTGAGCAGGTTGACGAAGTTACTCTGGGTGATCTCGACGGATTCACCGTCGGGATCCTCGACCGTCGGAAAGCCCATGTCGGCGTTCGAGAGCATGCTGTAGACCTCGCCGGGTGCACCGGTGACCTCGCTCAGGTCCGCCAGCAGCGCCTCCACCTCGGCCGAGCGCGTGTGGGGTTTCATCCGCAACACGTCGTCGACGTAGTGGGCGTAGGTCACGAGGTCGGGTTCGTCCTCGACCACGGCTTCGAAGTCCTCCCGGGACAGTTCCTGCAGTTCCGGCTCGATGAACGAGGCCGCAGACTGGGCATCGGCGGCCAGCGACTGTGCCCGTGCGCTCAGGGCCTGGTACTCCTGGTTCGTCGTGTCCTCATCGCTTCGCATCCGGGCGTAGGCGGCGATCGTCGAGATCTGGCGCATGAGCCGGTCGCGCAGTTCGAGAATCTCGAGTAACGTCTCGGCGTCCTCGGTCGTCTGGCCCTCGTAGGCTGCCAGGTCCTCGACCTGGTCCGTCGCCGCCTCGTAGGCGTCCTCCCAGTCGTCGTCGGTGGCGTAGATGCTCTCGAGATCCCAGGTGTACTCCTCCTCGATCTCCGAGCGCGTGGGAACGGAACTCATGGGACGAAGTTTCGGAACGAAGGTGGTAAAGGGTATCGAAGCGCCCCCGAATACCCGCCGTCAGTCGTTAATCGCTATCGCTGTCGCCCGCCGGCTCGCTCGAGGGCCGCGACGCGAGCGCCCCGAGAACGACCAGCACCGCGGCCGGGAGCGCCGCGAGCTGGATCACGTCGTCCCAGATCGAGAAGATCACCAGGCCGAGTGCTCCCAGGTACGCCGGCCTGGTCCGTCCGGTACGGACGCCGTACCCGCCGACCCACCCCGAGAGCACCAGCGCCGCGAGGAGGGCGAACCGGCCGTGCGTGTAACCGAACTCGAGGAGCAACGCAGGCACGAGCAGGGTCACCCCGGCAATCGCGACGAACGCGCTCCATCGAAGCAGGTCGCGCCAGAGCACCATCGTTCGCGACCAGGGACGGACGGGTGATAACCGTTGAGACTCTCGCGCCAGGAGGCGCGGGACGGCCCGACACCGAACGGATCTCCAGGAGCGGGGCACCCGCAGGTTTATCCCGGAAGCCGACCCAACCACCAATCGATACGATGGCAGGCCCGATCCCCGCCCTCGAGGAACGCGCCACCGCCTGCGCCGAGCACCTGCTCGAGTGCGACCGCGTGCTCCTCGCCTCCCACATCGACGCCGACGGACTGACGAGCGCCGCAGTCGCCGCGAGCGCCCTCGAACGAGCGGAGCTGCCCTTCGAGACCGTCTTCGAGAAGCAACTCGACGCCGAGGCGATCGAGGCAATCGCCGACACCGACTACGACACCGTGCTGTTCACCGACTTCGGGAGCGGCCAACTCGACGTGATCGCCGACCACGAGGACGCCGGCGACTTCACGCCCGTCATCGCCGACCACCACCAGCCCGCGGAGGCCGACACCACCTACCACCTCAACCCCCTCCTGTTCGGCATCAATGGTGCCTCCGAACTCTCGGGTGCCGGGGCGAGTTACGTCCTCGCGCGGGCGCTCGCGGAAGCAGGCGAGGGATCCGGAACGGCTGGGGCGGCCGAAACGGCGGGAGAGCCGACGGCAACGGACGGCGGCAGCGCCACCGCTCGAGCCGACAACCGCGACCTCGCCGCGCTGGCTGTCGTCGGCGCCGTCGGCGACATGCAGGCCTCCGGCGGCGAACTCCACGGTGCCAACGCGAAGATCGTCGCCGAGGGCGTCGAGGCCGGCGTCCTCGAGACCGCGACCGACCTCGCCCTCTACGGGAAACAGACCCGCCCCCTTCCGAAACTGCTCGAGTACGCGAGCGACGTCAACATTCCGGGAATCTCGAACGACGGCAACGGCGCGCTCCGCTTCCTGGACGGCCTCGACCTCGAGTTGAAACGTGACGGCGAGTGGCGCTGCTGGGCAAATCTCACGAGTGAGGAGAAACAGACCGTCGCGAGCGCGCTCGTCAAGAAGGCCGTCACGAGCGGCGTCCCGGCGCACAAGATCGACGACCTCGTGGGCACGAGCTACGTCCTCGCGGCCGAGCCCGTCGGCACCGAACTCCGTGACGCCAGCGAATTCTCGACCCTGCTCAACGCGACGGCCCGCTACGAGCGCGCCGACGTGGGTCTCGGGGTCTGTCTCGGTGATCGAGACGAGGCCCTCGAGCGCGCTCGCCAACTGCTCAGGGAACACCGCCGCAATCTCTCGAACGGTATCGATCTCGTGACCAGGGAGGGCGTCACGAAGGAAGCCCACGTCCAGTGGTTCGACGCGGGCGACCGCATCCGCGAGACCATCGTCGGCATCGTCGCCGGGATGGCCGTTGGCAACGCCGGCATCAGCCGGTCCATGCCCATCCTCGCGTTCGCGAACAAGAACGACGAGGAGGTCAAAGTATCCGCCCGCGGGACCCACAGCCTCGTCAGAAAAGGGCTCGACCTCTCGGTCGTGATGGGCGAGGCGTCACGGTCAGTCGGCGGGGACGGCGGTGGACACGACGTCGCTGCCGGGGCGACGGTACCCGCAGGGAAGCAAGCGGAGTTCGTCGAGCGCGCCGACGAAATCGTCGGTGAGCAACTCGGCGATAGCTGATGGCTGATAGCTGGTCACTGACGGCTGAGAACTGACACGAGTTCCACCCCGACAGCTACTGTGAGCGATCCATCGACGCCGGCACCGTCGGTATCAGCGGCGTTCGCTTCGTGATCACGTACGACGATTTCCGCACCGCGCCCTTCGCGTACTGGACGGTGCTCTTTCGGATCGGCGTCCGTTTCCCCTGGATGCGCGTTCTCCCCTCGAGGATGGCGTCGACGAGGTGGTCGCCGTCGATGGTCGTCTTGGTGACGTCCTCGTCGGCACTCGTCACGGTCACCTCGGTGTACGCACGGCCGACGTTCGGGAGGTAGTGGGCGTCGCTGCCGCCGACCTTCGGGTACTCGCGTCGCTGCGCGAACCGGCGTGCTCGACGATTCTGGTAGCCCGTAAAGAGCATCGAGTTGTACACCTCGACGGCGTCCACGTCGAGGATGTGGCGCCGTCGAACCCCGTGGCGACTTCGCTGGAACGGATGGGGAACGATGGCGAGGCCGCCGAGTTCGCGAACCCGTTCGACGGTCGTCTGGAACGGCCGGCCCGGTTCGGGTCGCTCCTCGACACCGATCGCGAGGAGGTGGCCCTGTGCCGTCGACACCTCGACGCCGGGAATTCCGACGAGCCCGTAACGTGAGGCGAGTTCGGCTGCCTCGAGGGACGCATCGATTTCGTCGTGGTCGGTGATGACGACACCGTCGAGACCGATGTCTGCCGCGTGCTCGAGGATGAGCTCGACGGGCTCGTGTCCGTCGTAGGAAGTCTCCGAGTGGACGTGAAAATCGATAGCGAAGGGGATGTGAGCGGACATACGAGGAGAGTAGGTCTCGATGAGAGATAACCGGTTGCGCGTTATAAACTTTCTACTCTCGGGAAGCAAGAACACCGACGACCGACCCTTCGGTGTCCCTCCAGTGAACCGACCGTCCACGTCCGTCTAATTCCATATATCATCATGTGATATATGCCTGCTATTGGCGTTCGGAGGCAGATGCTCTGTAAGAGCCCTCGAACAGCCATTAATCGGGTTTCATCGGGAACTGGCGACTCGGATCCGAGTTTCATCGGCAAAGCGGAGCCCACTCGGCAACGCGCAGGCGGTCGACAACGACGAGCGACTCGAGGACGCACCCGACGCCTCCTCGAGATTGGCCAACAGAAGCGAGAAACCGAGCCATGCTAATCCCACGTAACCGAGCGACGACCGACCGAGGGCCAATCGACGAGCGAGAAGCCAGGGGCTCCAGAGCAACAGCGACACACCCCCGAGCCCACATAAGAACCTCTCGGAGTGGACTCGAGGGCCACCATCACTAGCGCGCGAGAAGACGGTGTCCTGGACGGACGACTCCGCTTCAATTCCCCGTCGTGATCGGCCGATAAACTGGTGGACACTCGAACGAACCGCCCCGTTCGGTTCGACCACTCGTCGGGCCACCATTCGTCGGCGATGGCGAGACGCGTCCTGGAGTGACGATACCGGTGTAAACGTTCCGCAGGAACGTGACGCAGCGGAGTGGTTGGTTTCGCGTCGTCTTCGATCGAGTCCGAGAAAAGCGCGGGTCCGGACGGAAGGGGAAGTGAGCGACGGATTTAGCGAACGTTCAGGGACGAGCCCGGACGGCGGGAGTCAACCACCCATGCAATCGCCGGCGGTTGTATCCGGCTCTCATGCCTCTCTCGGGCAGTCATAAATCGAATGATGATATACAGAACGCCAGTATTAGACAAATAGCGATTCGTCGATCGCTACGAACTCGTCGATCACGAAATCCAGCGCGTCGACGGCGATTCCGGCGAGGAACGGGCGTCGCCGCGTTGTAGAGACTCTCGAGTCAACTCGGGACGCGGTTCCCGCTGACGCCGTTCGACGATTGTACGAGAGAAGAACGAAGAGGACCGCCAACATTCACTCCGGGCCTGGAACAGTGTCACCGAGCTCGATCTCGTCGAGCGCTGCCTGGACGGCGATTGGATCGTCGGGCGTCTCGACGGTGTTGTGGATTCGGTGCAGGCACTCGAGCAATCCGTCGAGCGCTGCGCGTTTCGTCGAGACGTGACCGATCGATTCGGTGACCTCGAGTTCACCGATCTGATGGCGAAGCTGGAGTTTCCAGCACCGACCGAGGCCGAGCCGTGGGTTCGCCTGGTCTCCGTCGGTCTGCTCGGCGAGAACCTCGAGGAACGGCTCGTGGCGGCGGTAGACGAACCGGCCGTCGCTGACGGTGGACGGCCCCCATCCTGGCGGCAACGCTTCGTGTGGGATGGGGTGGTGGTCCAGTGACATACAGCCGATGGGAGGCCACTGCCTTACGAGTGGATTGGGCTTGCGTAAGTAACCACCCTTAATAGGATCCCCATGCCGTATCGTGTTTTCTGAGAGTCGATCCAGGTGAAGCGTCGCCGGATCGTTTGGTTGTCGTCTCGGGAGTCCTCCTCGGGAAAGGCCGGTTCGAAACGGTGGGCAAACGGCCGGCGCCAGCCCCGCTTTCGTGTTCGTAGACGGACGAACGGATTCAACGAGTACTATACGTTCGAGTCCCAATTGCCCGGGTATGACCGAGTTCGACCCGGCGAAGTTCGAGGACAAGTACGTCCACTACTTCCCCGAACTCCAGCAAGCCTACAAGAACGCGTTCAGCCGCATCAACGAGCGCTACGACTCCTCGCTCGTCCACGCGATCGACCAGCAGGTACTCAACGAGAGCGAGCCCTTTTACGACGAGGAAGACGGCTTCTGGATCGAACTCCCCGACGATCCCCACGACCGGATCACCGGCGTCGTCGTCGACCGGGAACGGTTCGAGACGGTGCTCGAGGCCCACGTCGACGCCATCGAGACGGAACTCGAGCGCGTCTTCAACGTGTGAAACCGGACCGGAGCCAAACGTCGGCCGAACATTGACGACGGAAGGTTTAGGGAGGGCGACGCCCAACGAGTGAGTATGAGCACGGAGACCCAGGAAGGCGACGACCTCGAAGAGCGCGTGGCGAACTTCCTGCGACGGAACTTCCCACAGATCCAGATGCACGGCGGGAGCGCGGCCATCCAGGAGATCGACCGCGAGACCGGCGAGGTGTACATTCAGCTCGGCGGTGCCTGCAGCGGTTGTGGCATCTCCCCAATGACGATCCAGGCGATCAAGAGCCGGATGGTCAAGGAAATTCCCGAAGTCACGAAGGTCCACGCGGGTACGGGTATGGACGGCGCCGGTGGCGCCGGCATGAGCCCCTCGTTCCCCGGCGAGACCGTCGACGACGGCGAGGACGACGAAGGGCCGCAGGCCCCGTTCTGATTACGCTACGTCGTAACTACCTCCCGTCAAGCGTTTCTCGTTCCCACGCCCGCACGAGCGCCGCGAGTGTTTGGTTCGTCGAAACGGCGAGACCGCAGGCGGCGGCCCGGTCACAGACGTAGCCGTTTATCGCGTCGATCTCGGTTCGTTTTCCGGCGCGAACGTCCTGGCGCATCGACGACGCGTTCGTCGCCGTCGTTGTCGCGACCGACTCGAGCGCGGCGAGCGCCTCCCGGTTGGCGAGCGAGACTCCGTTCGCGCGGGCGAGCCGAGCCGTCTCGCGCGCCGCGGCCCGCGACAGGTCACGGAGGGGGTCCTCCAGGACGGCCCCGTTCGGCGCGTCGGCGAGGGCCGTCACGGGATTGATCGCGGCGTTGACGGCTAGTTTCTCCCACAACCGGTGTGGCATCGACGACGAGACGATCGTCTCGAGTCCCGAGCGAGAGAAGGCCTCGCCGACGCGATCAGCGACCGGCGATGGGCCACCGTCTCGAGCGCCGAGAACGAGTTCCCCGAGACCGGTGCAGGTGACGACGCCGGGTTCCTCCAGGATCGCTCCGTAGGTCGCCGTCCCTGCGAGGACCGGACACGACAGGTGTTCGGCGAGAGTCTCCTCGTTGCCCATGCCGTTTTGCAGCGAGAGTGCGGCCTCGAACGTGCCCGTCGCGAGGGTTCGGGCGGCGTCCTCGGTGGCATAGGATTTGACCGTGACGACGGCGATGTCGGCCTCGAGGTCGGCCCCGTCGGCTCTCGCATCTGGATTGGCGGTCTCCTCGAGGGTACCCGTGATTTGGAGGCCGTCCTCGGCGACGACGCTCGCGTGTGGCTCTCGAGCGACGAGCGTGACGTCGTGGGAGCGCGCGAGCAGGCCGCCGACGAGGCTGCCCAGACTGCCGGCGCCGAAGACGACGATGTCCATAGCGGAGATGGCTCGAGGAAGTGGTAAAACGGTTCCCCTCCGCCCTCACTAGCGGTACTCCGTAGTAGACGGGAACGGGCCGGTTCGCCGAGCAACGCCTCAGTCTTCACCGGCGTGCCGGCGGTCACCGTCGATAGCGACGGGCCGAGGGGAGGCTCGCTACTGGCGCTACGTTGACTCTCGAACTGTGACGGCGGAGACGATCGGTTTTCTCATCGGGATTAAGTTGTACTTAAGGAGGGTGTGTTCAAATTAGAGATTTCTCATTGAGTCCCATAAAATGGGAGATATCTAAGCAAAGCTCCCATTAATAAAAGAGATCGGAAAAAATTTTGGTGTGGAGAGGAGATGCCGAGTATGGCGACGCCCCCGTTCGATGAAACGGACAGACAGTTGCTCGACCTGTTACAGGAAAACGCGCGATACAAGGCGACCAGTCTGGCCGAGGAGATCGGGGTCTCCGACAACACCGTCCACAATCGGATGGCTCGATTAGAGGAGGACGGGATCATCACCGGCTACACGACGGCCATCGATTACCACTCGACCGGGCTTCGACTCTTCTTTCACTTCACCTGCACGACCCGGATCAGCGAGCGGTCCGCCGTGGCCAAAGAGACACTGGCGCTCCCACAGGTCGTCGAGGTGACCGAACTGATGACGGGCCAGGAGAACCTCCACATCAAGGCGGTCGGCGCCGAGGACGCGGACATCACTCACGTCGCCGAACAGCTCGACGACCTCGCGCTAGAGATCAACGACGAGAACCTCATCCGGGCTGAATACACGCGTCCCTTCAAGTACGTGTGCGGGCTGGAGCCGACAGACGACCACTGATCGAACCAGGAAACGCCGCCCGTCGAGCCGAGCGGAGCCTGGACGCTTACTTAGGATAGTCGTTTCGAAGGGAGGGTACGTTGGCCAGGTTAGAAAATTCCCAACACGTACTTATACCCGAGGGAGAAAAGCACACATAGATTCAGCAACAGGTGAAAACGTGAGCGACACCCCCACCGGAAAATCAGTACCGTGCCCAGAGTGTAACGAAACGGCGTTCGCGATCGTCCCGAAGAACAGCGACATTGTGGACGACGAGGCAAACGCGGGGGGGAAAGTCTGGGTCAATTGTCGGAGCTGTGGGGTCCAGTTTCTCGCCCACTACCGGCGGCGCGACCGAGACCCGGCGTAAACGCCGGGTTTCCTCGGCCTGAGTATTACTTGTCGATTCATGAATACGTTCGAGTTCGATCGCTCACCGGCAACGACGAGATACCACCGCCGGTAATAAACCACACTTGTAGTAGTCCAAATTAGATAGTAATTAGTGGATCGGGACTCCAGAACGCATCATGAACCGCGAGCGGTCCGTGAGCAGGGCGAGGTCACTTCAAACGTCGTACACCGAAGTGAGCGAGATTTTAATGCCCAACGAGACGAACAACCTCGAGCGTGCGCTCGGCGGCGCCGTACTCCACTGGATGGACATCTGTGGCGCGATCGCCGGCAAACGGTTCGCTCGACGGCAGGTGGTGACGGCCGCGATGGACCACGTCGACTTCATCGCGCCGATCGAACTCGGCGACATCGTAACCGTGACCGGTTACGTATTCGACACGGGGGTGACCAGCATGGACGTCCGAGTCGACGTTCGTGCCGAGCGCCCCCAACACGGCGAAACGAACGAGACGGCGACCTCGTTTTTCACCTTCATCGCGCTGGACGAATCCGAGACGCCGACGGCCGTGCCAGCACTTCGCTGTCCGACGACGGCCGAAATCGACCTTCGCGACCGAGCGCTCGAAGCGCGTCGCTCCCGGCGCCGGGAACTCGCGTGCGAACTCGAGAAGCCCGCCGACGGCGAAGGTCGAACGACCAATTGAACAACTAAACTTTCACTACTACAATTTCATTGGGGAGCGTTTATGTGAGTCCGGTCGGATACCGGTACTGCGGAGGCGACGCGGGACCGAAGGAGCCACACACCAGTATCGACAGTGGCAACGCTGCCGGTTTCGGGCGCCGTCGTCTCGCACCGAACGACGAACTTACCTATGAGCTACCACACGCCGACATCGATTCCAGACGTCCGCTCGATTCTCGAGCGCGCACAGCCTGCCGACGGACCGTCACTACTCGCGGACGAATCGCTTCTCGATACGATCGATCGTTCCCTCTACGAGGGAGCGACGGTCGACGAGCAATACGAGGCCGTCATCCAGGCGCTAACGGCTCGAATCGAGCGCGATCCCGCGTACAAACGTATCGCCGGAACGGTCGCCCGACACCGATACTACCGAACCGTCCTCGGCACGAACGTCTCCGGGGACGAACTCGAGCAGGCCTATCGCGCGACGTTCGTGGCCAACCTCGAGCGGGCGGTCGACGCGAGCCGTCTCGACGAACGCCTCCTCGAACGATTCGACCTCGAGGCACTCGCCGAGGCGCTCGACCTCGACCGGGACGGGTACCTCGAGTACATGGCGATGGAGACGCTCGTCCAGCGGTACGTCCTTCGAATCGAACAGGGCGACGAGCCACTGGAGTTACCGCAGGCGTTCTGGATGCGGGTGGCGATGGGGCTCGCTCTCGAGGAGGACGACCCGCAAGACCGGGCGATAGAATTCTACGAGGTGCTCTCGAAACTCGAGTTCACGCCGTCGACGCCGACGCTCTTTCACAGCGGGACAGCCCATCCACAGCTCTCGTCGTGTTACCTGACGACCGTTCCGGACGACCTCGAGGGGATCTTCGACGCCTACAAACACCACGCACAGCTCTCGAAGTGGAGCGGCGGCCTGGGTAACGACTGGACAAACGTTCGAGCCGAGGGCGCGTTGATCGAGTCGACCGGCGTCGAGTCGACCGGTGTCGTCCCCTTTCTTCGAATCAGCAACGACGTGACGGCAGCGATCAACCGCTCCGGAAAACGCCGTGGAGCAGCCTGTGCCTACCTGGCGTGCTGGCACCTCGACTTTCCCGCCTTCGTCGACCTCAAGCGCAACACCGGCGACGAGCGACGTCGGACCCCGGACATGAACACCGCCGCGTGGATCCCGGACCTCTTCGTCAAGCGCGTCCAGGACGGTGGCGAGTGGACGCTGTTCAGTCCCGACGAGGTACCCGATCTCCACGAACTCACCGGCGCGGCGTTCGAGGAACGATACCGGGAGTACGAGCACCTGGCCGACGCGGGCGAACTGCGCCAGTACGAGCGCGTCGACGCCGAGTCGCTCTGGCGGCAGTTGCTTACCCGCGTGTTCGAAACCGGTCACCCGTGGCTGACGTTCAAGGATCCGTGTAACGTCCGCTCGCCGCAGGACCACGTCGGGACCGTCCACTCCTCGAACCTCTGTACGGAGATCACGCTGAACACGAGCGCCGACGAACACGCCGTGTGCAACCTCGGGAGCGTCAACTTCGCGACCCACGTCGCGGACGGCGAACTCGACCGCGAACACCTCGCCTCGACGGTCGAAACCGCAATGCGGATGCTCGACAACGTCGTTGACCTGTGTTTCTACCCGACCGATGCGGCCGAGCACTCGAACCAACGTCATCGCCCGGTCGGCCTGGGCACGATGGGCTTTCACGACGCGCTGATGGAACTGGGGATCCCGATGGGCAGCGAGGACGCCATCGAGAAAGCGAACCGCTGGCAGGAGTTTGTATCGTATCACGCTATACAAAACTCCTCGAGACTCGCCGCCGAACGAGGGACGTATCCGTCCTACGAGGGATCGAAGTGGGACCGCGGCCTCCTGCCGCAAGATACCGTGGACCGCCTCGAGGCCGAACGTGGCCGGGCGATTCCGACCGATCGCGAGGAGACGCTCGCGTGGGAGACCGTTCGCGAGCACGTCGCCGAACACGGCATGCGAAACTCGAACACGATGGCGATCGCGCCGACGGCGACCATCTCGACGATCAACGGGACGACGCCGTCGATCGAACCGATGTACTCGAACCTCTACGTGAAGTCGAACATGTCGGGTGATTTTACGATCGTCAACGAGCACCTGGTCGAGGACCTGCGAGAGCGAGGGTGCTGGGACGACGACCTCGTCGATCGGCTCAAGTATCACGACGGCTCCGTCCAGGAGCTCGACACGGTTCCCGACGAGGTAAAAGCGCTGTACCGGGGCGCGTTCGAGATCGACCCGCGCCACCAGCTTCGGCTCACGGCCCACCGACAGACGTGGATCGACCAGTCGATATCTCACAACGTCTTCTTCCCGTCGACCGACGGCACGTTGCTCGGCGACGTCTACAAAACGGCCTGGGAGCTGGGGCTGAAAACGACGTACTACCTGCGCACCCTCGGTGCCTCCCAGATCGAGAAGTCGACCCTCGACATGGCCGAATACGGGAAGACCCAGCACCGTGGCGAGCGAGGGGACGAAGGGAGCGAATCGGGTCCCGGCGACGCCGACGAGGACTCGAGCGACGACCTCCCCGCCCTCGACGATCCGACCTGTGAGGCCTGTCAGTAACCAGTATTCACCACCAATGTCTCTCATCAACACCGACAGCGAACACGACCCGAACAAGATCCTCCCCATCGAGTACGACTGGGCGCGAGAGTACTACGAAGCCGGTGTCGACAACAACTGGGTTCCTGCCGAGATTCCGATGCAGGACGACGTCACCCAGTGGAACGGTGACGAACTCTCCGCGGCCGAACGACAACTCGTCGAGTGGAACCTCGGCTTCTTCTCGACGGCGGAGTCGCTCACGGCGAACAACATCGTCCTCGCACTGTACGAGTACGTGACCGCACCCGAGTGTCGACAGTACCTCCTGCGCCAGGCCTACGAGGAGGCGATTCACACGGATACCTTCATCTACTGCTGTGACTCGCTGGGATTCGATCCGGAGTACCTCTACGGGATGTACGACCGGATTCCGGCGATCGAGGAGAAAGACGCCTTCGTCGTCGACCTGACGCGAGCCATCGATCGCCCGACGTTCACCATCGACACCGACGACGACCTGCGGGAGTTTTTCCGGGACCTCGTCGGCTTCTACGTCATCATGGAGGGCATATTCTTCTACGCCGGCTTCGCCATGATGCTCGGGCTCAAACGCCAGCAGAAACTGGTCGGCGTCGGCCAGCAGTTCGAGTACATCATGCGTGACGAATCGCTCCACGTCGGCTTCGGCGTCGACCTGATCAATCAACTCCGCCGGGAACACCCCGGCGCCTGGACCGACGACTTCGGCGAGGAGGTGGTCGACCTGATCACCCGGGCCGTCGAGTTAGAGCGCGTCTACGCTCACGAGGCCTGCCCGGACGAGATACTGGGTATGGGGCCCAATCAGTTCGCCACGTACGTCGAACACGTCGCCGACCGCCGTCTCGAGCAACTCGGCTTGCCGGCCCAGTACGGGGTCGAGAACCCGTTCCCGTGGCTCTCCGAGCAGGTCGATCTGAACAAGGAGAAGAACTTCTTCGAGACGCAAGTGACCGAGTACCGCAGTGGCGGTAGCCTCGAGTGGGAGTAACCGCAGTCAGTCTTCCGTCCAGTACATGAGGTTCTCCTTCTCGGTGCCGCAGTTCGGACAGGTGTCGGGAAAGCCCTCGTCGATCGCTCCCATCTCGCCACATTCGGTACAGCGCCACATCAACTCGGCTTCGCCGTACTCGTGGCCCGAGCGAGCGTGTTCGACGCTCATCGCCTCGACGCCCTCCCGGGTCGTGACGAAGAAGCCGCCGAGGTCGAATCCGCGGACGGTTCCGAGTTCCTCTCCGTCTTCGCCGTAGACGGTCTGGCCGAACTGGACCTCGTGGACGTCTTCGACGGCTTCTTCGTCGCCCTCTCTGGCCGGTGTTTCTCCCATGGGCGAAGCTCCCACGAGTACGGGCATAAAACTACAACGCCCACCAGCCCGGCCGCCGACGAAACCCCCCATCCCGAGAAACGGCCGATCGACGTATTTTTCACCGCAGACCGTTTTTGCCCGCCCATGGCAAGTTTCACTGTCGTCGTCGGCGACCCCGAGTCGGGGCTCGCCCACCAGCTCGAGGCGGAGGGTCAGGACGCGAACCGGTTCATCGGCAAGGAGATCGGCCAGGAGGTCGACGGAAGCGCCGTCGGCCTCGACGGCTACACGCTCGAGATCACCGGTGGCTCGGACAACGCGGGCCGCCCCCACAACGAGACGGTCGCGGGCTCCCGGCTCCAGGAAGTCCTGATGAACGAGCGCCAGACGGGTTACAAGCCCGGCCGTGATGGCGAACGGCGCCGAATCACCGCTCGTGGACGCGAGATGTCCGCCGAGACCGCCCAGATCAACGCGACGATCACCGAGCGCGGCTCCGAGAGCGTCGAGAGCCTGCTGGGCCTCGAGTCCGACGAGGACGGAGACGACGAGTAATCCTTCCGCGCTTCTATGACCGATCGAATTTCGAGTGACAACCCGAGCGTCGAGACGGTTCGAGCGACGCTGGCGGAGACCGCCACCGGCGTTCGCATCGAGATCCCCGGCGACGAGATGGGACATTTTCCCGACGAGGCGGGCGAGGTCGTCCGATTCGTCCTGGACGGAACCGAGCGATTTGGCCGGGTCGATCGCGGCCTGACCGGCGACGAACTGGTCGTCCCCGGTCTCTACGAGACGCCGGACCAGGCGCGAGATCCGCGCGACGGCGTCGACGCCCTGCCCGACTGGATCGACGACCACGGCGCTCGCCGCGGCGGGTCGGTCCTGCTCGACGTCGTCGAACCCGACTTCCTCTACGGCGTTCGCGCCCCTGGCGAGAGCGCTGTCTACGACGCCCACGAACCGCCGTCGACGAGCCTCCAGGACATCGCGAAGGGGCTCGAGGACCAGTAGCGCCGTTGGGTGAGCGTGGTGGTGGATCGAGCGTAGCGACGGCTGGAAGAACGCGACGGCTGGACGAACGCGGCCGCAGTAACGAGTTCGACGATTCCAGACCATTTCGAACCGAAACTCCCTTGTAGCTCGCTGACTAACCGGTTAGTTAGTGACCGACGAGAGCGCCCGCGACGAAATTATGACGGCGACCTACGAGGCTCTGTGCAAACACGGCTACACGGAACTCACCACACAGGCCATCGCCGACCAGACGGACAAGAGCAAGTCCCTGCTGTTCTATCACTACGACTCCAAGGACGACATCGTCTCGGCATTTTTCGACTTCCTGCTCGAGCACTTCGACGAGCGCCTCGCGGCCAGCCAGGAGGTATCCCCGGTCGACCGTCTGGCCGCACTCGTCGACTGGTTCCTCTACGACCCCGACGACGACGAGCGCGCATCCTTTCACACGGCGATGCTCGAATTACGCGCCCAGGCGCCGTACAACGAGCGGTTCCAGGCACACCTCCGGCGCAGCGACGACGCGCTCCGTGCAGCGTTCGAGGGAATCCTCCAGGACGGCCTCGAGGCCGGCGTCTTTCGCGACCACGACCCCGCGGAGACGGCGACGGTGCTGATCGCCGCCCTCGACGGCGCGCGCATCCGGCAGCTGACGATGGACCGGGACGCCTATCTCGAAGAGGTGCGGTCAGGCGTTGCCAACGTCGTCGTCGCGGACCTGCTCGTCGAGGGCGAATCCTTCCCCGAGCGAGGGGCCGTCTCGCTCGAGGCCGCGGACGCGGACACGGCGGCCGGTGACGACCCCGAATGAGCCGAAAACGCGACCGATCGGTCAACGTCACGGACGGCGACCTGTTCAAGCCCCTCCTCGTGCTGTCGGCCCCCATCGTCTTCTCCCAACTTCTGCAAGTGGGCTACAACCTCGCAGACACCTTCTGGGTCGGTCACCTCGGGAGCGACGCCGTCGCCGCACTCTCCTATTCCTGGGCTATCGTCTTCCTGATGGTGAGCATCGGGGGTGGCCTCACCGCCGCGGGAACCGTCCTGGTCTCTCAGTACAAGGGCGCGGAGGACTTCCGGAAATCTCACCACGTCGCTGGACAGACCCTCTCGTTCGTGACCGTCGTCGCCTTCGTCTTCGGCGCGCTCGGCTTCGCGCTCTCGCCCTGGCTGATCCAGCTGGTGGGCGCCGAACCGGGCACCGCCGCTTACACCTACGCGGTCAACTACACCCGGATCATCTTCGTCAGCGTCGGTTTCATGTTCTGGTTCTTCATCTTCGACGCCCTCTCGCGAGGCTGGGGCGACACCCGGACGCCGATGTACCTGATGGCGCTCAGCGTGACGATGAACGTCGTCCTGGACCCCATCCTCATCCTGGGATTCGTCGACAACCCGATCTTCGCCTGGATCGGCGCGACTGGTCTCGAGTCGACGCTCTACGCACAGACCGGTTTCACCGGCTTCGGCGTCGAGGGAGCCGCGGTGGCGACGGTCTTCTCTCGCGGCGTCGCCGCCCTCGTCGGCCTCTACCTGCTCTTCAGCGGACGGGTCGGGCTCGAGCCGACCCTCGCGGACCTGCGCCTCGAACTGCCGACGGTGAAGAAGATCCTCGAGATCGGTGGGCCCATCGCGACCGAGCAGGGCTTTCGCTCCTCGGGGATCGCCCTGCTGACCGCGCTGGTGGCAATCGCCGGAACCGACGCGGTCGCGGCCTACGGGATCGCTAACCGGCTCTCCTCGCTGCTCTTCTTGCCGGCGCTCGGGCTGGCCCGCGGCACGGAAGCCGTCGTCGGGCAGAACCTCGGCGCCGAGCAGGTGGGCCGGGCCTGGAAGGCCGTCAAGCTGAGTTCCGTCGTCGTCGTCGGAATCTTCGTCGCCGTCGTCGCGGTCGCCTACCCGCTGGCCGAACCGATTACCGCCGTCTTCATCCAGGGCGAGGGGAGCGAGCAGGTCGTCACCTACGGCGCCGCGTTCATCCTGATCGCGGGGCCCTCCTACATCTTCATGGGCGTCTTCCAGGTGCTGCTGGGTGGCCTCCGGGGCAGTGGCAGCACCCGCGCGGCGATGTTCCTCTCGATTCAGGAACTCTGGATGTATCGCATCCCCATCTCGGCGATCGCCATCCTCCACTTCGGGCTGGGCATCTACGGCGTCTGGTACGCCATCGCCCTCTCGTACGTCCTATCGGCCATCGTCACCGCCGTCTGGTTCCTGCGCGGGACCTGGACCGACAACGTCGTGACCGAGGACGTCGCGTCGGCACCCGCCGGTGATTGAGATGACCGGGTCGAATCCCTTCGTAGACGACGGTAATGGCGACGGTGACGATGACGGCAACGGTGCCGAACCCGTGCGAGGGACGGGGCTCACCCCGCCCGTCCGGACGCTCTCACTGCGTGCCTGTCCACGTCCGGACGACTCGTTTCCGGTCGCCCTCTGTCGGACCGTCGCGACGACCGTCGACGCCGACTCGAGCGTCGCGGCCGAGGCGCCAGCGCTCGAGCCCCTGGCCAGCGCACTGATCGCCCTCGAGGGGTACGTCCGGTTGCGACGCGCGACGCTATCGGAGAGAACCGACGACCGCGAGACGGCGCTACTGGCGAGCGATTACCTGTTCGCTCGCGCCCACGGCGCGGTCGGGACGGCCCCGCTCGACGCCGAGCGAGCGCTCGCGAGCGTTCGTGCGTTCACTGCCGCCTCGAGCGAGTTACCTGCGGCGATCGGTCGTAGCGAGAGAGCGGGCGACGAGGAGGTGGAAACGGAATCGGAATCAAAATTAAAATCAGAATCGGAATCGGCATCGGAACCGGAACCCGAACCGACTGTCGAAACAGGCCCACTAGCCGTCCTCGCCGGCTGTGGCTGCGTCCTGGGCGCCATCGTCGGTGACCGATCCGACGCGGCCGACCCGCTTCGAGCGTACGGGCGCCAACTCGGAACCCTCCTGGACGCCGTCCCGGGCGGGTCGCTCGACGAAATCGCGAGCCCACCCGAACGCCTCGCTCGAGACCACCGAAAGACGGTCCGCCAGGCGATGATTCGTGGTCTCCAGGGCGAAGTGATCACTGGTTCGCTCCCCGACGACCCCCGTCTTCGGACAGCGCTCGTCCCACGGCTCGAGGCGGCGATGACCGCCCACGAACGCCTCGCCGATCACCTCGACGAGACCGCGCTGGGTCGGCTCGAGCGACCGCTTCGTTGGCTCGAGGCCGAACTGGGTCGTGGAAATGGGTTCGAAGCGACTGAGGGCCGGCGTGACTGACCGCGACCGTTGCCGGTCTCTGGGAAGAACTGAGCCTCACCTAGTGGGAGTGCCCAGTACAGCGAAGACGTTGATCGACTGAGTTGCAGCATCTACTAGGGCTTGAAATTCAGTTGCGTGGAAGAGAATTTTTATCGCAAATCAAACTGCGGACCAAATGTCAGAAATATCCCATTATGCTGACGAGGGCACGAAACTGACGACGCTCGGGCTAACTGACAGTCACGAACAAACCTGGATTGGACTGGAAACGGTGAATACCCTTATACGATCCACCGTCGCAGTTGAATCGCCCCATCAGCGGGGGAGAACACCATGAATCGACGCCAGCTACTACAGGCAGCGGGCGGGATCGCGGGAGCAAGCATCTTGGGGACGTCAGGCGTCCTCGCACAGCAGGACCAGGGGGGCCAGGGGCGCGACAATCGCCGCCGACGCGACGCCGAACTCCTGGACGACGTGACGGTCGAAGCCAAAACGTCCGACCCTGAAGCGTCGAACTTCGAGGAGGAGTTCACCTACTACGTCGTTCGATTCGCGGGAGAGTACACCTTCGAAGAGTACCGCGAGCCCGCTCGCACTGGGCCCGACGTCTATGGACTAGCGGGGAGTGGGAGCGCGTTCTGGTTCGGCGTCAGTGCCCCGGACGGAGACGGTATTCAACACGAAATCCAACACCGCGGACAGGCAGTGCTCTACCTTACCGACGACGAGGGGAACTGGTACGAGGTGCGGGCCCGGTTCGATGGCCAGGGCAATCTCGTCAACGTGAACGGCGTCTCTCCGTAATCCAGTTCACTGGTCCCCGTTTACGAGAATAACCGGATGAGGGTTCGGAGGAACTACGCTAAAGATCACTTCGCATGTATGAAGACTGGTTGATAGAGGTGTCACCGTGACGAGCGCGGCTCCCCGGCTACACCCGCCCTCTGGAACGACGAAGGCAAGCGGGTCAGACAACTCCGTGAGACGTACTTCACGGCGACGCGCCGCCTTCAGAAACGCGTCGCTCACCCACTGTTCGAACTAAACTGAACGACAGCTATATGGAAAAGAAACGGGAAGTAATGCCAGTGAACCGGAGACAGTTCCTGGCCACTATGACCGGCAGTTCGATCGCCATTGCCGGCTGCACGCAGACCGAGACGGACGTCCCAGGGCTCGAGCCGGAACGGGAACTGTGGTCGTTTCAATCAATCGACCAGCAACGCGTCTCGGCGACGCCTGCTGTCCGCGAGGGTCGGGTCTACGTTGGAAGCAACGATCACAACGTCTATTCGCTGGCTGCGGATACCGGTCGCGAGATCTGGCGGTTCGAAACGGGCGATGAAGTGAAGTCTTCGCCAGCGATCGACGATGAAACACTGTATATCGGAAGTCTCGACCACCATCTCTACGCACTCGGACTCGACGGCACCGAACGCTGGTCCGTCGAAACGGGAGACGAAGTGCATGCGTCGCCGACGGTCACAGCGGATCGGGTACTAATCGGGAGTCGGGATTCGTATCTGTACGCGCTCGAATCGGATCGTGGTGAGGCGATATGGCGGAGGCGTATTGGCGGTATTGTTCTATCGAAACCGACAGTCGACTCCGAGGAAGTCTACATCGGCGGTGGGGACGGCGATCTCGTCAAGTTGCACCGGGACGATGGCACGATCGGGTGGCGGGTCCCAACCGACCACCGGGTTTCAGTCACGCCGACTATCGCTGGCGATCGGGTCCTCTTTGCCGACCACGGCGATGCCGATCAGGGTGGCCGCGTGTACGCTGTCTCCCGGGCAGACGGGGATCCACTGTGGACGAAAGAAGTGGGCGAGGGTGTCGCCTCCTCACCGACGGTCCACGACGGGACTGTGTACTTCGGCAGTTGGGATACGAACATCTATGCGGTCGATCTCGAGACGGGAGAGTCAACGTGGGAGGTTGACGCGTACGGTCACGTGAGTTCGTCGCCGACGATCGCGGACGGCGTCCTCTACATCGGTGATTCGTGGGGCATCGTGTACGCACTCGACCCGCAGACGGGTGAGGCCCACTGGCGATTCGAAACGGGAAACGCCGTGAACGCCTCGCCCACGATCGTCGATGGCGTCGCGTACATCGCGAGCAACGACGGCCACGTGTACGCACTCGACGTAACGTGACTCCCGATCCGACCATTCGGTCGGGCTGCCGTCTTCCGCTCTGGTTCATGGCACCGAACGCGACGCACCGATGCACGACCTCGAGGTGATCTCGAAGGCCAGCCCGCTACCGGTCGCGCCGTAACGAAACGGTCACACCCGAAAACCGGCCGTATTCTACGATAACCATCCGGTAAATGTCCTCGAGCAACGGCTCTCGCTCGTGCCGCCGATACTCGAGTTGGTGACCTGGGAGAACGTCCGTCCAGGGCTCTCTCGGTGGCCCCCTCACGACGTGTGACAGTTATTTTCGGCTGACGAAGGAATACCCAATTCCGAGTCAGCCACCTCTGGATTTGGGTATTGGAGAGTCATCGAGAGTCGCCGAACGCTGGTTCTGCGAGGGCTCAACGCTCGCCGAGCACGGCAGCACCGTCACTGACTGGTGTCGTATTGCTCAATACCATCACCTCGCGACTCGCCGATCTCGGGGGCTGTATCGTCGGGTTCATCGTCGATGATCTCCTCGAGCATTCGGCTCCTGGAGGCGGGATGATTCGACGCTGTCAAACAGCACGAACGACTACCAGTCGCTAATGGATATTCGGTTCCTGGGCGGTGCAGGAGAAGTCGGTCGGAGCGCAATCCTCGTCAACGACCGGCTCCTGCTCGACTACGGGATGAAGTCGGGGAACCCGCCGCAGTTCCCGGGCGACGTCGACCCCGAGGCGGTGGTGGTGAGCCACGGCCACCTCGACCACGTGGGAGCGATCCCCTCGCTTCTCAGTGGCGGCGCCCGACCGCCGATTCACTGGACGCCACCGACGCGTGATCTCGCGTTGACGCTCGCACGGGACACGCTGAAACTGCACGGCGGGACGATGCAGTGTCCGTTCACCGAGACGGACGTCCAGCGCGTGACGCAGGTCTCGAAGACACATGGCTACCGGGAGCCGTTCGAGGTCGCGGGTCACGAGGTGACTTTCTTCGACGCCGGCCACATTCCAGGGAGCGCTCATGTGCTCATCAGCGAGGGGCGAAGCCCCTCGAGCAATCGGACGGCGTCCGATGTCGACGATCGCGAGACCCGACTGCTCTACACCGGCGATTTCCACACGGACGATCAGCAGCTCGTGTCCGCGTCGACTGCCCGCCCCGACGCGGACGCAGTGATCTGTGAGAGCACGTATTCGGACGTCGAACACGACGTTCGGGGTGAAGTCGAAGAGCGGTTCGCCGAAAGCGTCGAGCGAACACTCTGGGAGGGCGGGACCGTCGTGGTTCCCGCGTTCGCTATCGGACGGACCCAAGAGATGATGCTGGTATGTGACGCGTACGACATCCCCTGTTACGTCGATGGAATGGGGAAGCGAATCGCGGAAATGCTGATGCATCATCCTGGGTTCGTCCGCGATGCAGACGCACTCCAGCAGGCGAAATCTCACTCGCGATTCGTTACCGGACAGGACGGCCAGCGCAAACGCATCGCGGATCAGAACGCGGCGATTATAACGACCAGCGGGATGCTCCACGGCGGCCCCGCGATGACCTACGTCCCCGCGATCCGGGGCCACCCGGCGAACAAGATCGCCATGACGGGCTACCAGGTCGAGGGGACCCCCGGCCGGGACCTCCTCGAGACCGGCAGCGCCGAAATCGACGGCCGGGTGATGCCCGTCAGCGCCCAAGTCGAGCAGTACGACTTCTCGGCCCACGCCGACCGGGCGGGGCTCGAGTCGTTCCTCGAGTCCTACCGCGATTCACGGGTGCTCGTGAACCACGGGGACCGCTGTGGCTGGTTCGCCGAGGAACTCCGGGCCGACGGCTTCGACGCGTCCGCCCCCGATCTGGGCGAGCGCGTAGTCCTCGAGTAGAAAGAGTGTGAACTGCTCGGTCGACCTCCAGAGATCACTCCTCGGACTCGTAGGGTTCGCCGACGGAGGAGGGAACCTGCGTCTTCCCCCAGCCCGTGAGGACCACGATGACGACGACGTACGGAAGCAGCCCCAGCAGCTTCGAGGAGGCCTCGATGTTGAGCGTCTGGAACTGGCCTTGCAACATGTCGACGCCGCCGAAGAGGAGGGCGGCCGCCGCCGCTCCGAGCGGGTTGTAGTTGCCGAACAGGTAGGCGACGATGCCGAGCCAGCCGCGACCATCGACCATCGTCTGCCCGGTCCCGATGAACGACGAACTATGTGCGAGAAGCACCGCACCGCCGAGGCCGGCCAGCCCACCGGAGAAGATCACCGTCGCGTAGCGGACTCGATTGACGTCGATACCGGCGGTGTCGAGCGCCTCCGGATTCTCGCCGGCTGCCTGAATCCAGTAGCCGTACTGCGTGCGGTAGAGGAAGACCCACGCCCCGACCGCGACGAGAACGGTGAGCCAGACCAGCGGCGACTGGTCGAAGACGACCCGACCGAGGAAGGGAATCTCGCTGAGTCCCGGAACCGTCAACCGCCCGACTCCGGGGAGGCGCGGACTGTTTCTGCTCCCCCAGATGACGGCCGCCGTGAACGGCACGAGCCCGAGGCCGATGAACCAGACCCCCAGCCCGGCCACGATCTGATCCGCCTTGTACCGGATCAACAATACGGCGAAGAGCACGGCCAGCCCCATCGTGAGCAGGACCGAAATAACGATCCCGACCCAGGCGTGGACGGCCCCGCCGGCGCCGACGAAGTACGTCGCGGCGGCGGCGAAGAAGGCGCCGAAGATCATGAACCCCTCGAGGCCGATGTTGAACACGCCGCTTTTCTCCGCGTACAGCCCGCCAATCGCCGCGAGCGTGATGGGGGCGGCCATCTCCATCGACCGGGCGACGTAGCCCGGCGTCACGATGCTGGCGAGGGTCTCGAGGCCGTCGGACAGCACCTCGGCGAGCGGAACGTCGAAGACGACGGCCCCGACGACCCCGAGGGCTGCCAGCATGACGAGCACGAGGCCGACGAGTCGGACGCCGCGGTGACGAGCGTACTCGAGGCTGTCGAGGCCGCTCATCGGTCGTCACCACCGAGACCGGCTCGTTTGGCAGCCATTCGGAACAGCTCCGGTGCGGCCACGAAGACGATGACGATGCCGACGATGCCGTCGATCAACTGGACGGGCACGTCGCTGTAGGTCTGGATGTACGAACTCGACGAGTTGAGCCCGCCGAACAACAGCCCAGCCGGCAGGACGCCGAGCGGATTGTTCGCGGCGAGCAGGCTGACGGCGATTGCGTCGTAGCCGTAGGTGTGGATGCTGGCCGGTTCGATGAACCGCCCCTGGAACATGATGACGTAGACCGCGCTGGCGAGCCCGGCGACGGCCCCGGAGAACGTCATCGTCGCGACGATCGTCCGTTTCGCATCGACGCCAGAGTACACCGCCGCCCCGGCCTGGTAGCCGCTGGTCACCATGTCGTACCCGATCCCCGTCCGCGTCATCGCGATAGCGACGACCGCGACGAGTGCGAGCGTCAGGACGAGACCGATCACCGAGAACCCCGAATCGCCGAAGACGATCGGCGGGAGGCCGACGTAATCCGGGAGCCGTTCGGTTTGGACGTTCGTCGATCCCTCCGCCCGGAGCGGGTTCGTGAGCAGCCAGCTGACGACACCGATCGCGATGAAGTTCAACATGATCGTCGTGATGATCTCGTTCGCGTCGGCGTACGCCTTCAACACACCGGGAAGCGCTCCATAGAGGCCGCCACCGACGGCGGCGGCGACCGTCCCAATGAGCATCAACCCGATTCCACCGACGGTCCCGGTCGGCAAGAACGGGGCCGTCCAGAGGATCGACACGGTGCAAAACAGGCCGCCGACGACGAACTGTCCCTGCACGCCGATGTTGAACACGCCGGCTCTGAACGCGATCGCCACGGCGACGCCCGTCAGAATGAAGAACGTCGAGAGCCGCAACGTCCGCGCCAGGATGCGCTCGCTGCCGAGCGCGCCGACGATCAGGTTGTTCAGGAATAGTATCGGATTGTATCCGGCGGCAGCCACGATCACCAGGCCGATGAGAATCGCCGTCGTGACCGACGCAAGGGCGATTCCGAGGCGTTCCAGGACCGTCGCCTGGAGGAGTCGACCGGCGACGCGATCCGCCATCGAACGGGGACCGCTCTGGTCGGCCGAGCTCATGGCTGGACCTCGCTGTCGGGCTCCGACAGCTCGTTCTGGTCGACGAGGCGCTGGCCCGCCATCAGGAGACCGAGTTCCTCCTCGGTGACCGCGGCTGGATCGACGGTGTCGATGAACGACCCCTCGTACATGACCGCGGTTCGGTCCGAGAGCTTCTGGATCTCCTCGAGCTTCGACGAGACGAGAACGATTGCCAATCCGTCATCCCTGAGTTCGATCAACCGATTGTGAATGAACTCGATCGACCCGATGTCGACGCCGCGAGTCGGGTGCGAGGCGATCAACAGCGATGGATTATGTCCGACCTCTCGGCCGACGATGAACTTCTGCTGGTTCCCGCCAGATAGCGACGCCGCCCTGGTGTCGGCGTCGGGCGGTTGGACGTCGAACTCCGCGATGATCTCCTCGGTGTGATCACGGACGTGCGCCCAGTCGATGAACCCGTTTTTCGCGAACGGCTCGATGGTCTGGTTGCCGAGCAGTCCGTTCCGGACCAGATCGTAGTCCATCACCAGCCCCTCGGCGTGGCGGTCCTCGGGAATGTAGGCGATGCCCGCCTCGATGCGGTCGCGTCGCGACAGCGTGGTGATGTCGTCGCCGTCGAATCGGATCGCTCCCGAATCGGGCGTCCGGAGACCGGTGAGGGCCTCGACGAGTTCGGTCTGGCCGTTTCCCTGCACGCCGGCAATGCCGAGGATCTCGCCCTCCCGAACCTGGAGGTCGACCCCGGAGACCTTCTCGAGGCCGCGGTCGCCCGTGACCCGTATCCCCTCGACCTCGAGGAGCGGTGATCCCGGTTCGGTTTCGCGAGGCTGACGATCGAACAGCACCTCGCGACCGACCATCATCTGGGCCAGCTCCTGCTCGGAGGTGTCCGAGGCGGGGACGGTGCCGACCGCCTTCCCGTCGCGGAGAACGGTGATGTCGTCGGCGATCGCCATGACTTCGTCGAGCTTGTGCGAGATGAAGATGAGCGAGCGACCGTCCGCTCTGAGGTCTTCCATGACGGCCATCAGCCCGTCGACCTCCTGTGGCGTGAGGACGGCCGTCGGCTCGTCGAGGATGAGGACGTCCGCTCCCCGGTAGAGGCTCTTGACGATTTCGACGCGCTGTCTCGTCCCGAGGTCGAGGTCCTGGATCGGGGTGTCGAGGTGGTCGGCGACCTCGAACCCGTAACGGTCGCTGATCGCCTCGATCGACCCTCGTGCGGCCTCCTCGTCGACGAATCCGTTCTCGACGGGTTCGTGGCCGAGGATGACGTTCTGGAGGACGGTCATCGGCTCGACGAGCTGGAAGTGCTGGTGGATCATGCCGATCCCCGCGTCCATCGCGTCGCGAGGCGTGTCGATCGTCCGTTCCTCGCCGTCGATGGCGATCGTCCCCTCGTCCTGATCGTAGAGTCCGTAGAGCACGCTCATGAGCGTCGTCTTCCCCGAGCCGTTTTCGCCGAGGAGAGCGTGGATCGAGCCGGCCTCGAGCGTGAAATCGACGCGCTCGTTGGCGACGACGTCGCCGAACCGTTTCGTGATCCCCTCGAGTCGGACGGCCGGTGGTGAGTTGTGCGAAGTCATGAAGTAGTCAAAGATGTGAGAACGGAAAACCTGACTGCACGGTCGTCTCGTCGACTAGCATCCAGTCGGTCCGCACTCGAAGTCGATCTCGCCGTCGATGATGGCCTGCTTTGCGTCCTCGATATTCTGGTCGAGGGAGTCGGGCATGCTATCCTCGAACGCCTGCCCAGTCACCCAGTCGATCTGTCCACCTTCGGTCGAGAGGTTCTGTTCGCCCTGGACGCTCTCCCACTCGTCGTTGACGACGGCTCCGGCGACCTCGTAGGTGGCCTCGTTGAGGGCTTTGATGGCCGAGCCAAGGATCACGTCCTGATAGCTGTCGAACGCGACCGACTGGTCGCTGTCGACGCCGAGCGCGAATCGGCCGTTGTCTTCGGCGGCCTGGAACGCCCCTTCGCCGGCGGCCGAGGCCGCGTGCCAGACGATGTCGGCCCCGCTCTCGATCTGCGAGACGGCCTGGTCGTTGACCCCCGAGGGGTCGTTGAAGCTGCCGCCGTAACCGGTGAGCACCTCGATACTGTCGTCGACCCAGTGGACGCCCTGTTCGTACGAAACCTGAAACGCCTCGATCAGCGGGATTTCCTCGCCACCGACGAAGCCGACGACGCTCTCGTCGGGATTGGTCGAACTCCCCTCGTGTTCGACCTCCTCCTGGGTCAGCGTTCCGGCGCCGACACCGGCGAGGAACGACATTTCGTTGTTCATCTCGATCCACCCCGAGACGTTCTCCGCCTCGACGACGTTGTTGATGAGCATCCAGTTCACGTCCGGGTACTCCTGGGCGTTCTCCTGGAGCGGCTCAGTGTGCTGGTCGGCGACCAGGACGATCAGATCCGGCTCGGATTCGGCGGCGTCAGCCTGGCGCTGGCCGTACTCGCCCTGGTTGGTCTCTTCGATCGTATTGACGTCGATGTCCCACTCGTCGGCTGCCTCTTCCAGTCCTTCGAGCGCGTTGTCGTTGAACGCCTGGTCGTCGAAGCCCGCTGGGCTCGAGATAATGGTCATCTGATACTCGGCGTCGCCTCCCATATCCCCGCCGATACACCCGGCGAGGGCCATCCCACCGACGACCGCCCCCGATCGAAGAACGGAACGCCGATCGACCGGTACGGTTGTATCGCGCGACTCTCCAGACCCATCACGTCCACCAGTCCTGGAAAACATATCACTACCAGATATGGGACTCCTACTATAAAATCATTTAGACCCAACAGGTCACTATTGCCGTTAAAAGCGCCGTATGGGGCAGAATCCAGATTGTATTTTGTAATTTATATCCTGGTTCATCGAAATAGTGTAATATATATTTAAATGGTTGGTCGTCAGGTGCAGTTGAGGGCGGGCCGACAAAAACGGACTGGACATCAGTACCATCAGGGGACCGGCCGTTCGTCACGTGAGTTCCACTAGTGCTTGATAGGGATCGGTGTGGTGGCTTTTCAGATGACCACGCGTAAACGACCCCCTCATTCACCGAGACACGCACGCCGATCCTCAAGTTCCGGCGAGCAACACGGTGAGCACTGATGGGGCGCGTCCTCGTCGCGTACGGCTCGACCGAGGGCCAGACGGCCGCCATCGCCGACCGGATCGGTGACGTACTCGCCGACGCCGGCCACGACCCGCTCGTGATCAGCACGAAACACCCGCCGCCGGAGATCGACATCGCGCGCTACGACGGAGTCGTCGTCGCCGCCTCGGTCCACATGGGCGACCACCAACCAGACGCCGTGTCGTTCGTCCGCGAAAACCTCGACGCGCTCGAACGCATCCCCTCGGCGTTCGTCTCGGTTAGCCTGACAGCAGCGACCGACAGCGAGGACGCTGACCGGACTACGAACGAGTACGTTCAGGATGTCCTCCAGGAGACCGGGTGGTCGCCGACGCGGACCCACATCGTCGCCGGTGCGCTGAAATACCGCGAGTACGGACTGCTCACGCGCTTCGTCGTGCGCCGCATTGCCGGCAAGGAGGGACTGGCGACCGACACCAGCCGAGATCACGAGTACACAGACTGGGACGACATCGAGGCGTTTGCCGGCGAGTTCGCGACGCTTGTAGACGATCATAGTTCGAACGCCTCGTAACTATTCATAACCGGACTGAGTATCCGGAAGAACGGTGAAGACGTAAGTTGGAGGCGGAACTAGGAAGACGTGTTTGAGCGGTCGGTGGGAACTCGAGATAGCGGTCAGTCACTGATAGTCGTCACTAGCGGGGAGAAGATGAGTAGGGAGTGGTTCGAAAACGTGGCGGAGATCGCCCGCTCAAATATTCATAATCGGTTTCAGTCTTGCGGTTTTCAAGTTGGTAGCCACTCGAAAGTGAAGCGAGACGAAGAGTGACTCGAATTGGGATCTCGAAATTGGGTTCGGCGGTGTCGAGCCTTCTCTGCGGAGATCACGTTCACCTGCTCGAATCGAACGGGTGGGCTCTCAGCAGGCTGTCTGAAAGTTCATAATCGGTTCTCTGCTATCGGTTTTGAGAGTAGAACCAGCACTGTAATAGCCAGGAAGGCCGAGACGGCCTTTGAGAGAGAAAACGCGTACTATAGGGAATCTCGTTGGCGGTCATGCCTGTATGGCTGCTCGAGGCTTGGCTCTACGCAGCGAGTGCCGGCCACGAGACGGCTGCGCTCACCGCCTACTCTGTGTACCCGCCTCGAGAAAGGTAGATGCGCCCCAAACTGCCCGAGAGGCCCCATATTCGGAAATTGGGGTTGGGGCCACGTTCTTGAAGGAGCACTTTCCTATGTACGCTCCCCCTCGACGATCTTCATAATTGGCTTCGAGTCAGGGTCCGTAACGACTCTTCCGGACGTATTGCCCAATTATGAGTGAATTGAAGCGCGATAAGTCCAACCTCGCAAGCGCTGAGGTCCGGCTGAGACGTCAACCACGATTATAGCGGCAACTGTACCGATGCCGACAGCGATTGCGAACCCAGCGGCGCAAATGACAGGGGTGGGCTGCACCGGGCCGCCAAACCTGAGGACGACACCGGTTAGCCAATTCAGGGCGGAGACCGCTGGCAGCGCTACTACAAACCCAAGAAGTCGCCGACCAACCACAACGCCCTGGCCAGCGACCGCGATAAGTAGCAGCGACGAGGGGAGTCCAACAGCCAACCCAGTGACGACGCTCTGGTGCCCCGAAAACATTTTTCCGGCCGTCCGATGTCGAGCGCGTATGGATCCCGACGACAAGAACGCGGACGACGCGAAGGCGACCGACCTCGAGTTGAGCGACACCGAGAAGGACGCCCTCCACGACCTCCAGCTCGCGGTCGAACACCTCCACCGGGGCTACGGCGCCCTGCTCGAGTGTCACCACGAGGTCGGCCACGCGATGGATCAGATCGCCGACGCCGAGGACCGCCTCCAGGAGGCGGGCCACGAGACCTGGGCGAACGATCTCAGGAACGAGTACCTGCCCGCCGGTTCGGTGGGCGACCGGTGGACCTACGAGTTGATCGAGGAGTTCTCCGACGGGTTCCTGCGAGAGCTCACCGACTTCGAGGCGACCGTCCGGGACGAACTCGCCGACGGCCAGGGACACGTCACCGAGCGCGAACAGCAGCGACGGTGGCGCGAGCGAGCCGAGGGATGGGAATCGGGCTAACTCGAGGTTGAGAAGTGGGAAAACCGGAACGCGAGCGAACGGACTGCGGCGGGGCTAATCGGGTGCTGAAAGAGAGAAGCTGTCGGCGATAGCGACGGCAGACGCGAACTCAGTCGTCGGCGGGTGCCGCCCCGGAGCCGCCCTCGGCCTGGGCCTTCGTCCAGGCGAGTTTGCCGCCGGCAGCGAGGATGTCGCGCTCGCGCTCGGAGGCGTTCAGCGTGGCGGTGAACTCCTCCTCGCCGTTGACGCGAACGGTGAACTCCTCGGCGCCGCTCGAGACGGCTTCCTCGACGTCGTCGACGATCTCGATGTCGTCGCCCTGGTCGATGGCGTCGTAGGTCTCCTCGTCGATGGTCAGCGGGAGCAGGCCGAAGTTGAAGAGGTTCGCGCGGTGGATCCGGGCGAAACTCTGGGCCAGCACGCCGTCGACCCCCAGGTACATCGGGCACAGGGCCGCGTGCTCGCGCGAAGAGCCCTGGCCGTAGTTCTCGCCGGCGACCAGGAAGCCGCCGTCGGACTCGAGTGCACGCTGGGCGAAGGTGTCGTCAACGCGGCTGAGCGTAAATTCGGAGAGTTTGGGGACGTTCGACCGGTACATCAGGATGTCCTGGGTCGCGGGGATGATGTGGTCGGTCGTGATGTTGTCCGCCATCTTCAGCAGCGCCGGGCCCTCGAGGTCGGCCTCGAGGGGGTCCTTGAGGGGGACGTCGCCGATGTTGGGCCCCTTGATGAGTTCGTCGTCGACGGCCTCGTCGGGGCTGATGAGGTCGGCTTTCGAGGCGTCGTAGGTCTCGGCGAGTTCGAAGCCGGGGTCCTCGAGGTCGCCGAGTTCCTCGGCCAGGTCGCGCGGGTCGACGATTTCGCCTTTGAGTGCCGCGGCGGCGGCGACCTCCGGGGAACAGAGGTAGACGTTGTCGTCTTCGATGCCCGAACGACCCTCGAAGTTGCGGTTGAACGTCCGCAGGCTCACGGAGTCGGAAGCGGGCACGTGGCCGATGCCGATACACGCACCACAGGTCGCCTCCGAGAAGTTGACGCCGGCGGCCATCATCTCGGCGACCCAGCCCTGGCGGGCCAGCAGTTCCGAAGCCTGCTTCGAGCCGGGGGCGACGATCATCTCGGTTGTCTTGTTCACCTCGCGGCCCTCGAGCATCTTCGCTGCGGGGAGGATGTCCTCGAAGGCGCCGTTGGTACAGGAGCCGACGATGACCTGATCGACGTCCGTTCCCGCGACCTCGCTGACGGGCACGACCTTGTCGGGCATCGACGGTTCGGCGATCAGCGGCTCGAGATCCGAGAGGTCGAGGACGATCTCGTCGTCGTACTCGGCGTCGTCGTCGGGCTGGAGTTCGACGTACTCCTCGCCGCGACCGACGCGCTCGAGGTAGTCTTTGGTCTGCTCATCGGTCGCGAAGATCGAACTCGTCGCACCGAGTTCCGTCCCCATGTTGGTAATCGTCATCCGCTCGGGGGCACTGAGGCTCTCGGCACCGGGGCCGGTGTACTCCAGGATCTTGCCGACGCCGCCCTTGACGGTGAGTCGGCGGAGCATCTCCAGGATGACGTCTTTCGCGGTGGCCCACTCGGGGAGTTCGCCCTCGAGGCGGACGTTGACGACCTCGGGCATCTCGATGTAGTAGGGGGCGCCGCCCATCGCGACGGTGATGTCGATCCCGCCGGCGCCGATGGCGAGTTCGCCCAGCCCACCCGGCGTCGGGGTGTGACTGTCCGAGCCGAGCAGGGTCTTGCCGGGGGCAGCGAAGTTCTCGCGGTGGACGTTGTGGCAGATGCCGTTGCCGGGGCGAGAGAAGTGGGCCCCGTAGGTGCCGGCTGCAGAACGCAGGAATCGGTGGTCGTCGGTGTTCTTGAAATCGAACTGGTAGGTCTGGTGGTCACAGTACTGGGCGGCCAGTTCGGTCTGGACCTCGTCCAGTCCCATCGCCTCGAACTGGAGCCAGACCATCGTGCCGGTCGTGTCCTGTGTCAGCACCTGGTCGATCTCGATCCCGATCTCCTCGCCGGTCTCGAGATCGCCCTCGACGAGGTGGTCGTCGAGAATTTTCTCGGTGAGCGTCTGTCCCATAGCATCCCAAACTGGGCTATCCTGCCTGATAAATCCAGCGTGTTTCCGGGTGGGTGAGCGTCCAGAACATGGTTGTAAAACGGTTTATACAGAATTGAGGAGAATACCTGACCCTTCAGGGTCAGGATGAATCCGACAACTCCTACACAGTCCACCGTCGATAGCAAGGCCGGATATTCCACGTCAACCGATACTATTAACAAAAAGGCGTTCATAACCACTTATGAAGCCAGAAATGAGTCGAACCGTCCGAACGTTCGAGGCGACGATTACGAACCAGCGACAGGTCCGTGACGACCTCGACCAGCTTGGATGGGCCGCCTCAAAGCTCTGGAACGTCGGTCGCTACTACGCACAAGAACGGTGGGATGAAACGGGCGAGATCCCCGATGACGGGGAACTCAAAGCCGAACTCAAAAGGCACGAACGCTACACGGACTTGCATTCTCAATCCAGTCAGCGCGTTCTCGAAGAACTCGCTGAAGCGTTCAACGGCTGGCTCGGCAAGCGTCGTAACGGCGACGACCGTGCCCGACCGCCCGGCTTCCGTAAAAACGGAGACTCCCACCCACGTTCAACCGTGTCGTTCAAAGCGGCTGGCTTCAAGCACGACGCACAGTTCACCCGTGTCCGCCTCTCAAAAGGCCGTAACCTCAAAGAACACCGGTCAGACTTCATCTTGTGCGAGTACCAGACGCGTCCTGATGTTGACCTGACCGAGTGGGACATTCAACAGGTTCGCGCCGTCTACAAGCGCGACGAGTGGCGACTCCAATTCGTCTGCCGAACCACCATCAACCCGGAACCGCCGGGCGACGAAGTGGCCGGTGTTGACCTCGGGATATGCAACTTCGCCGTTGTCTCGTTCGGCGGCGAGTCGGTGTTGTACCCCGGTGGCGCACTCAAAGAGGACGAATACTACTTCACGAAGAAGAAAGCCAAGTGCGACGATTCCTCATCCCGAGAGGCCACTCGTCTTGATCGGAAGCGGACTGGTCGTCGGACGCACTTCTTGCATACCCTCTCGAAAGCAATCGTGGAGGAGTGTGTCGAACGGAGTGTCGGGACGCTTGTCGTTGGCGACCTCGGTGGTATCCGAGAGGACGACAAAAGCGGTGAGGTCCGCAACTGGGGCGACCACGGCAATCTCGACTTGCACGGATGGGCGTTCGACCGGTTCACAACGCTCCTTGAGTACAAGGCGGAAGCCGAAGGTATCGACGTGGAGTTGGTGTCCGAACGCGATACGTCGAAGTCGTGTTCGGCGTGCGGCCACACAGACGATACTCAGCGCGTCGAACGCGGGTTGTACGTGTGTGAGGAGTGTGATACGGTTGCGAACGCGGACGTGAACGGTGCGGAGAATATTCGGCAAAAGGTACTCCCGAGTCTTGCCTACGATGGGGGAGATAGGGATAACGGCTGGTTGGCACAGCCAGCGGTTCACCTGTTCGACTGTAGTGAGGGCCGCTTCGCCCCACGAGAACAGGTTGCTAACCGCGAACCCTAATATCCCAACTCAGCGGTGCGGTGCCGTGGGATTCCTGCGTCTTCAGGCGCGGGAGGATGTCAATCTGCAATAATTGCGCTCACAGGTATGCGTTCGAGACAGTAACGAGAAACTGGCACTCGAGTTCGTGTGCATATTCTTCCAGATGCGTCTCCGACGTCGTCGAGCGTGGAAGGCAAGAATTGCCGCAGTCTACGACGAGAATCAGTAGCTATACAGCCCCAGATAGATCAGCTACCAACATGAACGGCGATCGAGTTGGCAGCGTACTCGAAGGCGCGGTCGATCGCTGGACCGAACTCGATACCGACTGGCAGGGCGTGGTCGTCGGCCTGGTGATCGTCGCCCTCGTCGGCGGTTTCGGCGTAGATGTCGCATGGTAGCGGCCGTCGCCAGAACGCTGCCCGGCCTGGTCGTGCTCTGTCTCGGAGCGGTACTCGCTCGCGGCCTCTCGACGCTCGCAGGGCCGAACGAGTTGCTCCTGGCGATTGCCCTCGGGGTCGTGCTGGCGAACGGAGTCGGCGTTCCCGATCGGCTCCGTCCAGGACTGGCGACCCACAAGATCTGGCTCGCCGCGGGAATCGTGTTGCTCGGCGCGTCGGTGACCCTCGAGTCGATCCTCGAGACGGGGGCGACGGTCCTCTTGTTGCTGGCCGCGACGGTGACGCTGACCGTCCTCACCGTCGAGGCGATCGCTCGAACCGTCGGCGGACTCCCGGAACGCTTCGGGTCGTTGCTCGCGGCGGGTGCCGGAATCTGTGGCGTCTCCGCCGTCGTCGCCGTCGGCGGCGGAATCCGCGCCCGGGAGACCCAGATCGCCTACGCGGCGGGCGTCGTATTACTGGTCGACGCGATCACGCTCGTCGTCTACCCGATCGTCGGCTCCGTGCTCGAACTCTCCGGACAGGTCTTCGGCGTCTGGGCCGGCGTCAGCATGCTCTCGACTGGTCCGGTGGTCGCCGTCGGGTTCGCCCACTCGGAGACCGCCGGGCAGTGGGCGACGATGACGAAACTCGCTCGCAACGCCCTCATCGGCGTCGTCGCGGTCGGCTACGCGAGCTACTACGCTCGCCGGAACTCCGGCGAATCGACGTCCCTGGGTCTGCTGTGGTCGAACGTCCCAAAGTTCGTGCTGGGGTTTCTCGCGCTCGTCGCGCTCTCGAGCGCGGGCGTCTTCTCGCCGGCCCAGCAGGAGTCGCTCGCGAATGCGGTCGACTGGCTGTTCCTGCTCGCGTTCGTCGGCCTCGGGACGGAGATCCGGGTGGCGGACCTCAGGCGAGCTGGCATCACTCCCGCGCTCGTCGTGATCGCCGCGGTGATGATCGCGAGCGTGGTGTCGCTCGCGGTTGCACTCGCGGTGTTGTGAGCCGCGTCGGTGGCTCGAGCGGAACTAGAGGTTCAGGACTACGAGGACGAACTGGCACGCGACGATCACGCCGAGGGTCGCCAGTACGCAGGCGTCGTAGACGAGCCGGAACTCGTCGAACTCGTCGACCGCTCCTCGGCGCACCAGCCAGGTTCGGAGCCACCGGGCGCCGACGTACAACCCGATCAGTGCCACGGGAAACGCGACCAGGACGCCCAGCGTCGGCGCATATTCGGGACCGTAGTAGGTGCCGATCGTCCACCGAATTCGGACGGTGTCCGCGAGGTGCCCGTACGAGACGGCGCTCAACGCGACGCTCGCGAGGACGATCACGAGACCACCGAGTGAGAGCGGTCGCGCGCGTTCGAGGTTCGAGCCGTCCGGTCGGCCAGGGGTAGTCGTGACCATGGCGTTTTTCGAGACGGTAAGGACCAGTATAACGGCTCGAGCACGGCTTCAGACTCTGTAGTCGTGGGAAGTTCTATACGAGTGTAGGCTCGAAATGATGCCATCGTGAGTGAGGATGCGGACGCCGACGCCGAGGATGACGCGGACGTCGAGCGACTCGCGACCGTGCTCGAGGATCCGACAACGCGGACCATCCTCACCGAGACGAGCCAGGAACCACTGTCGGCGAGAACCCTGAGCGAGCGGTGTGGAGTCTCCGAACCCACGATCTACCGTCGGCTCGAGGACCTTCGCGAGTGCGACCTGCTCGTCGAGCGGACGAAACCGGACCCCGAACGCGGCCACCACCGAACCATGTATTCGACGAACTTCGAACGACTCACGGTCGAACTGCGCGACGGACACCTCGAGTTGCGGGTCGACCGCCGCGAGGACCCCGCGGACCGATTCACGCGGCTGATCGAGGGGATGTGAGATGGCGTTCCAGCCGCTCCAGTTGTGGGATCCGGCGATGCCGCCGGACTGGGTGATCGCGTTCCAGCAGGTGACGCAGATCGTGAGCGTGCTCATCGGCGTGTTCATCGCCTACCAGGCCTACCGCGGCTACCGACGCAACGACAGTCGACCGATGCTGTTTCTCGCGCTCGGGTTCGTCCTCGTGCTCGCCGTGCCGTTCAGTCTCTTCGTCCTGTACGCCGCGATTCCGGGAATCCCCCAATCCGCCGTCGTCGTCGCCTCACAGTCGAGCCAGGTGACGGGTCTGCTGGCAATCCTCTACGCTCTCTGGATGCCGACCGGAGGAAGAGGGTAAGGTTGAACTCGAGGCCGCCTACTGAAACCGCCGCCCAAGAACGACCCCCAGAGCGACGGCGACGATCGCCGCCCCGACGCCGAATCCCGGTACGGACTCAGCCCCCTCCGAAACCCGAGACTCGATCCCGGACTCGACGGTTACCGTCACCCGCTGGTCGCCGGCCCCAATCTCGTGGCGCCCGCGATCCTCGAACGACAACGTCGTCTCGACGGTCGTCGACTCGCCCGGTCCGAGGGTGACGGTCTCCTCGGCGGCCACGCCGTCGACGGTGCGGATCTCGACGGTCGTCCGCCCGACCCGAGACTGCTCGTTCTCGACCGTCGCCGTCACCGTGATCTCCTCCCCGCGTTCGACCCGGTCGGGGCTGGCCTCGAGGGCCGTCACCGTGAGGTCGGCGGGGTCGACGACGTCCACGACGAACGGGTCGTCACCGACGTGGAGCGCGTATCGACCGGCCGACTCGGGCGTCCAGGACAGGCGTTCGACGGTCGCCTCGCCGGACTCGAGGCGACCGGTCGCTTCGGCCGCAATGGTGTCGTCGACCAGGACGGTCGCCCGGTAGGGCCCCTCCCGATCGCCGCGATTGTCGACCGCGACCGGGAACGTGACCGTCTCGCCCACGACGAGCGTCCGGGGAACGCCGTCGGTAGTCGTCTCGCGGAGGCCCTCGATTTCGACTCCCTCGCCGTCGGCGAGTCCGTACGTCATCACCGGCGTCGGCTGGTCGAACGCGTCGGCGTGCTCGAACCGGTTCCAGGTGTTGGGGGCCGCCGCCGTCCGCGCGTAGGTCTCGGCGAACTCGCGAACGTCGCTCCCGCCGCGGTCCTCGAGGTCCGCGAGCCAGTCCTCGAACGTGGCCGTCTCGCGCTGGTTCTGTGCCCGGAGGACGTCCTCCATGGTCGACTCGCCGTCGCTCTCGAGGCGCAACTGGCGGTCGATGGCGCCGTAGACGAGCGGTCCCTTGACGTAGTCGGTGAGCGGGTCCTGCCAGGTGCCGGGGTCCGTGAGGACGCCCTCGGCGTATGGCGAGTCCCGGCCCTCGCCGAGCGAGCGTCGGAACGTCAGGTAGTCGAGGTCGCCGCGTTCGTAGGTGAGCAGGCTAGCGTAGTACTCCGCCTGGGCCTCGACAAGCCAGCCGCTGGCCCGGTCCAGATTCGAGCGGGCGAACCGCTGGCGGGTGTGGACGTACTCGTGGAGCCAGACGCTGCCCGCCACGTCGAGACGGGCGTCGTCGCGCACCCAGGCGTCGCGCTCGCCGTACTGGATGCCGTTGGCGCCCCACTCGACCGACCCCGTGGGCGCGGCCACGATCATTACCTCGTTGTGGCGGTTGCCGACGCGAAGCTCCTCGCTGGCGTGAGCGAGCGCCTCGAGCACGTCGCCGGGCGATTCCTCGAGGTCTGCGGCCTCGGGCACGACGAGGCGGATGGTCTCGCTTCCGGCGGTCGTCTCGTGGACCTCGTTGGCCCCGAAGAACGCGACGTGTTTCCCGGCGACTCCCTCACCGGCGACGGCGACCTCGCGGTGGACGTCGACCGACGAGCGTTCTCGCCAGGCCAACTGGAGTTGCGGCGTCGCGACGATGCCCCACTCGCCGGTTTCGACGAACGTGTAGCCGCTCCCGTCGTGGCCGTGGCGACCGACGTCCGTCCGGTTCGCCGGGAGCCTGAGCGTGAGTTGTGGCGAGCGGCCCTCGTGGTCGCTCTCGGCCCACCGGTAGGCGCCGTCGTCGGTCTCCTCGAAGTTGTTCGCCTCCAGGACGGTCGCCTCGGATCCGGGCGTCACCGTGAGCCGGGTCACCGGCTCCGGCACGTCGTAGGTGACGACCGCCTCGAACTCGCCGGGACGGTCGGGTCGCTGCTGGAGGACGACGGATTCGCGAATCAGGTCGGGCTCGGCACTCACACTCGAACTGGCGTTCACGTTCGCGCCATGGGTTTCGAGCGATGGAGACGGCGAAGCGGGCGCAGGGCTGGCGACGAATGCACCCGCACCGACGCTCGCGGGAACGCTTCCGAGGACGATTACCATCAGGAGGGCAGCGACGAACCGGCGTGTCACACGTCTCCTTCTCTGCCGCGCGAGCAAGACTGTTCTGGCTTCCTGACGTTCAGTCGATATACGTTCTGGCATCCTGGCGGTCCATCGACGAAAGCCGGGCTGTTTTCGTTCCCGGGGGCGTAGCCCGCGCCGTGTACGAGCGACCAGTCACCGTCCAAACGGGCAGCGAGTCGGAGGGCCGTCCGTGACCGATCGCCGTGTCCGACGGGCGACGCCGGACGACGCCCTGGCCGTCCGTCGACTCGTCGACGGCGCGTTGCTCGAGGTCGGTGACGTCGAGTCCCGGATCGACGACGGTGACGTCCTGGTCGCGACGGAACCGCGGCCGACGGCCGCAGGCGAGACGCGACGAGTCCTCGGCGCGGTCGTCCTCGAGACGCCGGTTCGAGGCGAAACGAAGGGGGTACACGTCGCCGCAATTGCCGTCCACCGGCGCCACCGCGGCCGCGGCATCGGGACCGACCTGCTCGAGACGGCGCTCGAGCGAGCGGGCGCGCTGACGGCGAACTTCGACGCGGACGTGCGGCCGTTTTACGAGTCGCTCGGCTTCGATGTCGAATCGATCGCGGAGGGGCGGTATCGTGGAGTGCAACGACTCGAATCGGGGACGGAGCGCCAGGACGACGAACGTGGTCGGTCGTGAAGAGCGGAAACGGACGCTCCGAGTGCCGTCGTCGAATCCACTCTCGGCAGCCGAAGGCGTCTCGATCCGGGTGCTCGCCGTTGGAGATGCCGGACGCAGATTTATACCGGCGAACGTGGTAGGTGGCCCCGGTATGAACCCCAGACAACTCCTCACCGGCAATCCGAAACGGAGCTCGATGCTCTACCTCGGAATCGGCGCCATCTCGCTGCTGAAAGCGCTGGCAGTCCGCAACGACAAGCGGCGCTTCAAACGCGAACTGCTCGACGCCGCCCTGTTCCTCGGCGTCGGGATCGCACTGCACAAGTACGGCAGCCTCAGAGAGCAGAAACAACAGGAACTGCGCGAATCCGTTCCCGACGTGCTCCTCCAGGCGCTCGAGGGCGAGGGGAGCGGCGACGACTTCGCGTCGATGGCCAAGAAACGACTCGGCCGGGAGTCGGAACCGGAGCCCGAACCCTCGCTGCGGGATCGAGCGACGGGCTTCGTCCGCTCGTAGGCTCGTAGACTCGTAGGCTCGTAAGCTCGTAAAAGCGTAGAATCGCCTCGAGCAAGGACCGAAAGCGTACCATCGTTTTTCAGACTTCGACGAGCTTTGAGGTGCCCCCATCGACCTCGCCGTCGTGAGGGGCGAGGCTCGCACCGTCGAGTCGACGGACGCGTTTTTGGAAGAGGCCCCGGGGCATCACGATAGCAGTTGTCCTGAGTGGAAAGAGCGTTCGACTCGGGCCCCTCGAGAACCCTGTCGATGGCGATTTCGAGATGCTTCAGGACGTCTGCGAGCGGGGGCTACCCGGATATCGGCTCGAGTTCGGCCGTGAAGTGACGGAGTTCGGGCACCTCGGGTTCGCGCTTGATCTCGAGGCCCGTCGTCTCGTCGGCGCGCTCCAGGACGGCCGCCGCGGTGTCGGCGACGTGTTCGAAGTGCTCGTGGTGGTAGGTCCGGCGGGGGACCGCCAGTCGGACGAGTTCCGGGCGGTCGGTGCCGGGGAACGCGAAGCTTCCGAGTTCGACACCGCGAACGCCGCCCTCGCGGTAGAGTTCACAGACCAGCACCTGTCCGGGGAAATCACTTGACTCGAGATGTGAGAAGACGGCCGCGGCGTCGAGGTAGACCGCGTGGCCCCCGGTGGGAGTGTAGACGGGGACGCCGCGATCCTCGAGCAAGGTTGCGAGCGTCCGAATGCCTTCGATGCGGTCGGCGACGTAGGCCTCCTCGATGGCCTCGCGGAGGCCGACCGCCAGGGCCTCCATGTCCCGCCCAGCCATGCCGCCGTAGGTCGGGAAGCCCTCGTAGAGGATCGCCCGCTGTTTGCAGCGGTCGGCCAGCGCCTCCTCCCGGGTGGCGACGAACCCGCCGACGTTCGAGAGGCCGTCTTTCTTGCCGCTCATCACCAGCGCGTCGGCGTAGCCCAACTGCTCGCGAGCGACGTCGGCGACCGACGCCTCGGCGTGGACAGCCTCGCGCTCGGTGATGAAGTAGGCGTTCTCGGCGAAGCGACAGGCGTCGATGACGAACGTGGCGTCGATCTCGTCGGCGAATTTGGCGACCCGACGGGTGTTCTCGACGCTCACCGGCTGCCCCGCCGCCGAGTTGTTCGTGATCGTCTGGATCACCACGGGGACGCGGTCGGCCCCGACCTTCTCGACGACCTCGCGGCCGCGCTCGATCGAGAAGTCGCCCTTGAAGTCGCCCGGGGCCCCGGGGTCGGTCGCTACCTCGACCGGGCAGTCGACCGGGTCGGCACCCTGGTTGGCGACGTGGGCCCGCGTCGTGTCGAAGTGCGTGTTGTTCAGGGCGACGTCACCCTCCTCGAGCAGGGTGCCGTAGAGGACGTTCTCGGCCCCGCGCCCCTGGTGGGCGGGGACGACGTGGGGAAAGCCCATGACCTCCTCGACAGCCGCCTCGAGTCGTCGGAAGCTCTTCGATCCGGCGTAGGATTCGTCGCCACGAAGCAGGGCTGCCCACTGGTCCTCGCTCATCGTTCCCGTCCCGCTGTCGGTCAGCAGGTCGATGAAGACGTCCTCGGCGTCGAGATTGAAGACGTTGTAGCCCGCCTCCTCGAGTGCGCGCTCGCGCTCGCCGCGCGACGGGAGGTCGATCGGTTCGACCATCGTCGACTTGTAGTGTACCATATCCAGTTCTGGGGCGTGGCGACAGTTCAATCCATCTGCGGGTTTCTGGGGATCAGTCGCCCCGAACGTACACCGGGAGACGAATCGGGGCTTCGAGGCACGTCCTGGAGTCGCCGGAGGTGACCTGGTCGGCACGCTCGAAACGACGACCAGTCGAGCCCGGAGTAGGGACCAGCGATCAGGGCTCGAGACGGTACCGGACCGTCCGCGCGCCGTCGAACCGGGGGCCCGACCCGGTGTCGCCGAAGCCGAGTTCCTCGGCGGCCTCCTCGACCGCTCCGTGGCCGTCCGGAACGAGTACCTCGACGGCCATCCCTTCGCACTCGGCGAAGCGAACGGGTTCGGCCAGCAGGCGCTCGCAGGCGGCCTCCGTGCCGTCGATCTGGGTGACGTGGACGGTGTCGCCCTGGGCGTCGAAACTGACGAACCCGAGGAGGTCTTCGGGATCGGACTTGCCGTACTGCGAGGCGTCCGCGTCACTCGCGTCGTCCGCAGGTGGGACGTCGGCGTTCGGGTCGTGGGTACCGTCCTCGGCCACGCGCACCGTCCGGTCGTGGACGAGGTTCCGGGCCACGTCGGTCGGAGCGTCGGCGATGGCGGCAATCGCGTCGGCGTCGGCCTCGAGGGCATCCCGTACGTTCATTACTGTTTGTCAATGCCACGCACGAATATAAATCCGACGAGCCACGAGCCCGTCGCCCCAACGCCGTCGACGCGCGCACTTTCTTGTGCCAGGGAGGCAAAACGCACCCCATGAACGACGCGTCGGCGACAGACGAGACTCGCTGTGCGTTCTGTGGACACTCCTGCCCGCTCGACCCGCTTACAGATGAGGGCGAGGGAGCGAATCGGGTCTTCTGCTCGCGCGCCTGCCGCGACGCCTTCCAGGAGAACGAAGACGGGTTTCGGCACGATAACGGACACCGGACGCTCCAGACGGGCGTCGCCGCCCTCGAGGCGAGCCTCCCGCAGGGACTCCCGCGCAACTCGTTCGTCCTCCTGGTGGGCAACTCCGGAACCCGTGAGGAGGCCATCCAGGCCGAACTGGTCTGGCGCGCGCTCGAGCGCGGCGAACCGGCAATCGTGGTGGCGTTCACCGAACCGCCCACCTCGGTCGTCGAGAACTTCCTCGCGATGGACTGGAACGTCCTCCCTTACCTCGAGTCCGGCCGACTTCGGGTCCTCGACTGCTTTACCTCCAGGATGGACGACCCCGAGCGCCTCCACGAACGGATGACCGAGTGGAATACCCACCTGCGGCGCGTCGTCGAGCCACAGACGGCCACCGTCCGCGATCCGAGCGATGCCCACGAGGTGCTGAACGTCCTGGACAACGGCCTCGAGGACCTCGAGATGATCGAGACGGGGCTGGTCGTCGTCGACTCCATCGCGGAGTTCGCCTCGCTCGTCCAGCCAGTCCAGGCCTACGACTTCGTCCGGGACGCCCGCGCCGAGGTCTGCAAAGGCCGGTTCGTGCCGCTGATCGCCGGGGGAACGGTGGCGGGCGGCGAGGAGGTCTTCCCCCGGAACCTCGCGTACGCCGTCGACGGCGTGATCGACCTCGCGCTCGACAACTCGATCGTCGAAGACACGCTCTTTCGTCGGCTTCGGGTGCGCAAGCTCCGGGGTGTCCTCGCGATCAGCGAGTGGCACACCTACGAGTACACGAGCGGGCTCGGCATGGTGACCTTCGATCCGGTCGAGGAACTCGAGGGCGACCGCGATGGTGGTGGAAGGCAGGACGGCGACGGCGAGGGTGGGGAGGGGGCGGACGACGATAGCGGAACGAGCGGGACGAACAACGAGACGAGCGGGACGAACGATCCGCGAGACGACGTCGATGGAGGCGAACACATCGACGAACCCCACGGCGAGGAACGGAACAGCTAACTGCTCCAGCCGAAATCCTCCGTCCATGCCCTTCGGTGTCGACGAAGCCGGCAAAGGCCCCGTCTTCGGGTCCATGTTCGCCGCCGCGGTCTGGGCCCCGACTCGAGACGCCCTCCCCGACGGCGTCGCCGACTCCAAGCGTCTCTCACCGGAGCGGCGAGAGACCCTGGCCGAGACCATCCGCGCGGACGACCGAATTCAGGTCGGCGTCGCCGAAATTACCACCGAGCGGATCGACGCCCCCGATACCGACATGAATGGCCTGGCCGTCGAGGCCCACGCGAGCGCGCTCGAGGCGGCCGCCGAGGAGCTCGCTTCCGACCTCAAGCACAGGGGAGCGTCGGAACCGCCGGTCGCCCACTGCGACGCCTGCGACACCGACGCCGACCGCTTCGCCCGCCGGGTCGCCGACGCCTGCGCCCTCGAGACCACGGTCGAGGCGACCCACGGCGCCGACGACGACGACCCGCTCGTGGGCGCCGCGAGCATCGTCGCCAAGGTCGAACGTGACGCCCACGTCGCCGCCATCGCCGACGAGTACGGTGAAATCGGGAGCGGCTACCCCTCCGACCCGACCACGCGGGCGTTTCTCGAGGAGTACGTCGTGAGATGTGGAGCGTTGCCGGCGTTCGCCCGCGCGTCGTGGTCGACCTGCGCCGACGTGCTCGCCGACGCCGAACAGACCGGACTCGAGCAATTTTGACGTACCCCCGCCCGAAATACGCCGGTATGAGCGAAGACGACGTCGCTCGAACCCTGCAGGCCTACGAATCGGACGCCGACGCCTACGTCGAGAAGTACCGCACCGAGTCGGTGCTCGCCCGGTACGGCGAGGCGTTCCTCGAGGCGCTCGAGACCACCGGCGGGCAGCGCGTCCTGGACGTCGGCTGCGGGCCTGGCGTGGACTCGGCGACTCTCGAGGCCCGCGGCTACGACGCCGTCGGCCTGGATCCGACCGAGGCGTTCCTTCAGGCGGCAACGGAGGACGTCCCGTCGGCGTCGTTCCTCCGGGGCGACATGCGGGCGCTCCCGGTCGCGACCGACGCGGTCGACGGCCTCTGGGTGTGCGCATCGTTTCTCCACGTCCCCCGAGCGGACGCGCCCGCGACGCTCCGCGAGTTTCGGCGCGTGCTCGACGCCGACGGCGTCCTGTACCTCTCCGTGAAGCGACCCGACCTGGCCGCCCGCGACGGGAGCAACCGCCACTTCGAGCCCTACCAGCCGGGAGCGGTCCGGGACCTGCTCGAGGCGGCCGGGTTCGAACGGGTGACGGTGACCGAGCTGGACGGGTGGGTCTCCGCACTGGCCCGCACGCCCGCCGGATAGCAATTGACTTTTTGGGACTCGTGTCGTAGCGCTACCCATGGGATACGTCTGTCCGATCTGTGAGGCGGGCGTCACCGACGGCCGCCAACTCGCCGACCACCTCGCCGTCACCGCGTCGCTCGGTCGCACGGCTCACCTCGAGTGGCTCGAGGAGCACGTCCCGGACTGGGGCTCGAGAACGCGGGGCGAACTCGCCAGCGCCGCCACCCCGCACGCGCTCGAGGTGGAGTTGCCGGTCTCGGAAGACGCTCCCGAGGGGCCGAGGGTGCAGTCGGGGCGGAAGGCTAACGCGAGGAACCAGAAGGACCCAGGGGGCCCGAGTGACCCCAGACTCGAGGACGCCATCGCCCGACAGGCGCAGAAACCTGGACGCGGAGACGTGACCGCCGAAACCGAGGACGTCCTCGAAGAGGCGAAGGCGTTGACGGCTCGAATGGAGGGCGAGGGTGCACCCGAGAGCCGGGTAAAATCGCGCGCCGAAGACGGGCCTGGAGACGAAACCGGAAACGAGACCGGAAACGAAAACGCGTAACTGTCCTCCCGCCAACCGTCTCGACATGCACACCGTCGGTACCTTCGCCCCCGACACCCTCCAGGACGCGAGCGAGCAGTACGAATCGGTCGGCCCCGCCGCCCAGACCGTCGTCCGCGAGGTCGCCAAGGCCATGGACTTCGGCCGCGAGGAGTACGCCGACCGTGTCTCGAGCGACGTGGTGGAGACGGCTCGGGATGCCCTGTTCGCGAGCTTGCTCGAGGTTCGCGTCGGCACCCGCGAGGAGTACGAGGACTGGCGCGAGGAGTACGACGGAGAGGTGATCGAAGCAGGAAGCGAGCACGTCGACCACGTGGTCTGGCACGCCGCCCCGACCGGCGAGGCCGTTGCCGCGACCTTCCACGAGAAGGAGGAAGCCGCCATCGCGACGCTTCGGCGCCAGGCGTTCGGACGACTGTACCGCGACCAGTTATAGTGTCCTTCCAAGCGCCAACGGCCCGTCGGCGACCGAGTGCCGGAGCGCGTCGCCCGGAGCGGAACTGCGAACGTTCGAGAGAACCTCGAGGGGGTTGCTGCACGAAAGGACGGACTTTGCTGCACGAAAGGACGGACTTTGCTGCACGAAAGGAAAGCGATTGCTTCGCGTAACGGTGTGGAAGCCGGCGTGCACAGGCGTCAGCGATCAGGACGAGTTCGGAATTGAACTCACGGCGATCAGGACGAGTTCGGAATTGAACTCACGGCGATCAGGACGAGTTCGGAATTGAACTCGAACTCGAATCCGAATCCGAACGTGAGTCCGAATCCAGACGCGAACGCGAATCCAAATCCGAACTCGAACCGTCGACCACTTCGAACGACGTCCCGCCGCACCGGCAGCCCTCTCGTCGCCCTATCGGGCGGATTTTCCCCTCGGACCACCGCTCCGCCGCGTACGCCGCCCCGCAGGACGTACAGATCGCCGCGACTTTCTGAACGCGTTCGCGCTCGTGCTCGCGGCCGACGTCATCTTCGTCTTCACCTGCGACTTTGTCTGACGCCGATTCGGCGACGTCGTCTCCCGCAACCTGGTCGTCCATGTAGGCCCTTAGAGGGGCCACAACGGGATAGCAACCATGCGGTGACTTCGAGGGTGTTTATATAAGCGTGCTGGCGCGTTTCACGGCCTGCGTTCGCTATCACTTGCGCGGGAGCGTTCTCGAGACGACGGAGCGCCGCGAAGCGCCGGCGGAACGCCAGCGAGGCGACGATGAAGCAACGACGAAACGCGTATCCTCCGTCGGTTCCGATAGTCGACTAATGCGTCGACGGACCCTCCTCCTCGTCTCGGCCTTCGTGCTCGTGCCGCTCGTCCTTCTGGTCTCTCTCGGCGCCGTCCCCGGACTGATCGGCGGCGGGGACGTCTACTACGTGGTCGCGAGCGAGGTCGACCTCCAGGACGGCGAGCCACCAGAGGCGAACGTCACGAGTACGATCGCCGCCGAGAACCTCTCGGAGAATCGCTTCCCGTACACGACGGGCGCGCTCGAGGACGGTCGCTCGGCGGCCTACGAGGAGGGGCGATTCGGCTTCGAGTCGGCGTTCACGCACACGCCGTTCGACGAGTTCTCCGAGTTCGAGACGTGGAACCGCGCAGCGACCGACCCCGAGGCTGACGTGGTCTATCTCGAACGAAACGGTACCTACTACCGCCTCGAGATCACACCGGCTAGCGATGTCGATGGATCCTGACGACGCGGAAGACGGGGAAGGCGACGCCGACCCGAGCGTCACCGAGGATGCGCCGGCGTGGCCCGTGCTCGAGTCCCGGACCGAGTACGAAACCGGCTGGTACGACGGCGGCTACGATCTGGTCGAACAGCCCGACGGCTCCGAGAAGCGCTACTACTGGGCCGACCTTCCCCCCGCGGTCGTGATCGTCGCCACGACCGACGACTCGATCCTGTTCGTCGAGCAGTATCGCCCCGCGATTCAGGAGACACACCTCGAGTTACCCGCCGGAATCGTCGAAGCGGGCGAGTCCTACACCGCCGCGGCCGCGCGCGAACTCGAGGAGGAGACCGGTTTTCGTCCCTCGAGTCTCGCCCTCTTGCAGGAGTATCGCGTCGCGACTGGCGTCCTTCGCCACGACCGCGGCGTGGTCTACGCGGAGGGACTCGAACCTGGCGAGCGCGACCTGGACGGCAACGAGTTCCTCGAGGTACGGACGATCCCGAAGGAAGAGGCGCTGGCTCGAGCGCGCGAGGAGCCGGCGAACGACTCGACGCTGAGCGCGCTGTTGCTGGCGCGCGAGGACGGGTTGTTCTGATCCAGGAGTATCGTTTAACCCGCTCGAGACCCAATTCCGACCAACACAATGGACGGCGAAATCTCCACCGACGACGTCTCGGCACTGCTCGAGTCCGACGCCGACGTACGGATCGTTGACATTCGCGACCAGGCAAGCTTCGAACGCGGCCACATTCCCGGCAGCGAGAACGTCCCGTTTCACGAGCTAACGGCGAAAATCGAGGACTTCGACGACACCGACCGGATCGTCACCGTCTGCCCGCACGGGCAGGCGAGCGTCCAGGCGGCACGGCTCATCGGCTCCTACGAGGGGAGCGCGGATGCCCGCGTCGAGAGCATGGCCGGGGGACTCGAAGCCTGGGCCGAGGCCTACGAGCTGTCGGCCGACGACGGCGAGGGCGACGAGCAAAGCGAGCGAGACGGACGAAGTGAGCGAAACGAAGGCGAACACGATACTCGAGGAAACGCCGACTCGAGTGCGCCGTTCTGATTCTCGGTCGGGGTCGCCAAGGTGGTCGTGACGACGATCACTGCATCAGCCGACCGAATCGGTCTGAGAGACACACCTCTGGCGAAGCGAGCGTCGGACGACACCCCTCCCGTAGTAACGACCCTGACTATGACGGCCGAACGATCTTCCCTGTGAATGATGCACACACGAATGGTCTGCTTCCGCATCGCACCACAATGGGACAGACCGTCAGGATTTCAGCGGGCTGAGAGCCGCATCAGCACCCGGCCACACCCCCCACGTGGCCGGTTTTGCTGTCGGCGTATTCGAGTCCTCGAGTTGTGGGTCAGAAACCGACAGAGGTAGCGAGCGACGCGACTCGAGGCGTGACTCGAAAGTGTCACGTGAAAACGAGAGCAGCGCTCCCGCTCGAGCCGCCGGCGAAACGAAAAACCGCACCGCAGGTGCTAGTTTCGTTCGGTTCACGATCCGCCGTGGATCGGAAGTCCGGTCAGCGCATCGACGGTCAGGCGACGTTGAACCCGCGATCGCGGAGGAAGTCCTCGATGCGGCCGCGGTGGTTACCCTGGAGTTCGATGTGGCTGTCCTCGACGGTCCCGCCACAGGCGAACTTCGATTTCAGATCCGACGACAGACTGTCGAGATCGACGTCCTTGGGGTCGAATCCTTCGATGACCGTTACCTCTTTACCGTATCTGCGCTCGTCAATGCGGATGGTGAGTTGCTGCTGGCCCTTGGCCACGTCCTCGCAGACGCAGAGTTCCTGGGGCAGCCCGCACGTCGAGCAGACTTCCGACATTACGTTCGCCCGTACGGAATGAGCATATTAAACACTATCGGGACCGCAACCGACTTCCGACTCTCGGGACCGCAACCGTCTTTCGCCTCCAGCGGTCGAACGCTCGACCCACCGCCGACCAAAGCCGCCTGACAACCGATGGGATTTTCCTGTCTGCGCGTCCAGGATGGTGGCATGAACTATCGTGCAGTCGAACCGACGGGAGAGTACGTCGCCAGCCTCGAACACGGCGCCGACTGGCGGGCCGAGATCGAATCGCTCGCGGCCGAGGTCGACGCCGAGGCCGCCTGGTTCACCGCCCTCGGCGCCGTCCAGGATGCCGAAATCTGGTTCTACAACCAGGACACCCTCGAGTACGAACCCGTGAGCTTCGACGAACCGCTCGAGGTGGCCAGCTGCGTGGGGAACGTCTCCTGGCTGGAGGGGGAGCGATTCGCCCACACCCACGCCGTCCTCTCGCGGCCCGACGGCACGGCCCTCGCGGGCCACCTGAACGCCGCGACCGTCTTCGCGGGCGAAGTGTACATGCGCACCTTCGAGGAACCCCTCGAGCGCGAGCACGACGAGACCACCGATCTCGACCTCTGGCTCTAACATGCGGGCCGAGGACGAGCGCTACTTCGAGACGCTCGAATCCCAGCTCGAAGAGGCCATGAACGTCGCCGAAACCGCCAAGCAGCGAGGCGACGACCCGAAGCCGGAAGTCGAGATTCCGGTCGCGAAGGACATGGCCGACCGCGTCGAGAACATTCTCGGAATAGACGGCGTCGCCGAGCGCGTGCGCGAACTCGAGGGGCAGATGTCCCGCGAGGAGGCCGCTCTCGCGCTCGCGGAGGACTTCGCCGACGGCTCCGTCGGGGACTACGAAACGAAAGCCGGGAAGGTCGAGGGCGCAGTCCGGACCGCAGTCGCGCTCCTGACCGAGGGGGTCGTCGCCGCGCCCATCGAGGGCATCGACAGGGTCGAGATCCTCACCAACGACGATGGCACCGAGTTCGTCAACGTCTACTACGCAGGTCCGATTCGTTCCGCGGGCGGAACCGCCCAGGCCCTCTCAGTGCTGGTCGCGGACTACACCCGCGCACTGGTCGGCCTCGAGACCTACGAGGCTCGCCAGGAGGAGATCGAACGCTACGCCGAGGAGGTCGGCCTCTACGACAAGGAGACCGGGTTGCAGTACTCGCCGAAGGACGAGGAGACGAAGTTCATCGCCAGACACCTCCCGATCATGCTCGACGGGGAGGCGACAGGTGACGAGGAGGTCTCGGGCTTTCGGGATCTCGAGCGCGTCGACACCAACTCCGCCCGCGGCGGGATGTGTCTGGTGATGGCCGAAGGGATCGCGCTGAAAGCCCCCAAGATCCAGCGCTATACGTCCCAGCTCGACGAAATCGACTGGCCGTGGCTCCAGGACCTGATCGACGGGAGCTACTACGACGACGAGGCGTCAGCGGGTGACGACGAGGGCGGGGATGGAGACGACGAAGACGGCGAGGGAGACGAGGGGGCAAACGCCGACGACTCGAGTTCCGAACCCGACGAGGACGACCGGCCTGCGGGACCCCCGCGAGTCGAACCCGCCACGAAGTTTCTCCGGGACCTGATCGCCGGTCGCCCCGTCTTCTCACACCCCTGCGCCGAGGGTGGCTTCCGCCTGCGCTACGGCCGCGCGCGCAACCACGGCTTCGCGACCGCGGGCGTCCACCCCGCCTCGATGCACATCCTGGACGACTTCCTCGCGACGGGCACCCAGATCAAGACCGAGCGCCCCGGCAAGGCCGCCGGAGTGATTCCCGTCGACAGCATCGAGGGCCCGACCGTCCGCCTGGCCAACGGCGACGTCCGACAGATCGACGACGTCGAGGAGGCCCTCGAGGTGCGCAACGGGATCGAGAAGATCCTGGACGCCGGCGAGTACCTGGTCAACTACGGCGAGTTCGTCGAGAACAATCACGCACTCGCGCCCGCCGCCTACGCTGTCGAGTGGTGGGTCCAGGACCTCGAAGCCGCCGGTGCAGACGTCCAGGCGCTCGAGGACGACCCCCGAATCGACCTCGAGGACCCGCCCGCCGAGCAGGTCCTCGAGTGGGCCCTCGAGTACGACGCGCCGCTGCACCCGAAATACACCTACCAGTGGCACGACCTCTCGGTCGCGGCGTTCGACGGACTCGCCGAAGCCGTCAGCGAGGGGACGTTCGAAGAGGGGGGCGTAGGTGGCGAGACACTCGTCCTGGAGCACACCGACGACACTCGCGAGGCGCTCGAGACCATCGTCATCGAGCACCGCCAGCGCCCCGACGGGATCGAGCTCGACGACTGGGAGCCCTTCGTTCGCAGTCTGGGGTTGACGACGGACCTCGAGCGTACCTGGTCCCTGGAGGACCTGAGCGAACGGGCACGCACCTGGGGGGTAGACGAGGACGGCGACAACGCCATCGAGGCGGTCAACGAGGTCGCGCCCGTCACGGTTCGCGAGCTCGCGCCGACCCGTATCGGCACGCGGATGGGCCGACCCGAGAAGTCCGAGCGCCGGGACCTCAGCCCACCCGTCCACACCCTCTTTCCCATCGGCGAGGCCGGCGGCGCCCAGCGCAACGTCGCCGACGCCGGCAAGTACGCCGAGACGATGAGCGACACGCCCGGCGTCGTCGAACTCGAGATCGGGCGCAAACGCTGTGAGGCCTGCGGCGAGGAGACGTTCAAGAACCGCTGTCCGGAGTGCAACGAGCGGACGGTTCCGGACTACGAGTGCCCCTCCTGTGAGTCCCGGGTCGACCCGGACGAGGCGGGCCGCGTCGAGTGCGACCGCTGTGAGATCGAGGCCACCTGCGTCGAGCACACCGAGATCGACGTCCACGAGGTCTACCGGGACGCCCTCGAGGCCGTCGGCGAGCGCGAGAACGCCTTCGAGATCCTCAAGGGCGTGAAGGGGCTCACCTCGACGACCAAGGTGCCGGAGCCGATGGAGAAGGGCATCCTTCGGGCGAAACACGACGTCTCGACGTTCAAGGACGGCACCGTCCGCTACGACATGACCGACCTCCCCGTGACGGCCGTCCGGGCTAGCGAACTCGACGTGACGGTCGGCCAGCTCGAGGCGCTTGGCTACGAGGAGGATATTCACGGCGAACCGCTGACCCACGAGGACCAGCTGGTCGAACTCAAGGTCCAGGACGTCGTCCTCTCGGACGGCGCGGCCGAGCACATGATGCAGACTGCGGACTTCATCGACGACCTGCTCGAGCAGTACTACGGGCTCGAGCCGTTCTACGAGATCGACGATCGCCAGGAACTCGTCGGCAAGCTAGTATTTGGTATGGCACCGCACACCTCCGCAGCTACTGTCGGGAGAGTGATCGGTTTCACGAGCGCCGCCGTCGGCTATGCGCACCCGTTTTTCCATGCAGCAAAAAGACGCAACTGTGACGGGGATGAAGATTGTGTGATGCTTCTCATGGACGGGTTGCTGAACTTCAGTATCAGCTTCTTGCCAGACAAACGGGGCGGCCGCATGGACGCCCCCCTCGTCATGTCCTCGAGGATCGACCCCTCCGAGATCGACGACGAGGCTCACAACATGGACGTCGTCTCCCGCTATCCTCGCGAGTTCTACGAGGCCACCCTCGAGCAGGCCGACCCCGGCGACGTCGAGGGCATCGTCGAAATCGCCGAAGATACGCTGGGAACCGACCGCGAGTACACCGGCTTCGGGCACACCCACGACACAACCGACATCGCGATGGGGCCGGATCTGTCGGCCTACAAGACGCTCGGGTCGATGATGGACAAGATGGACGCCCAGCTCGAGCTGGCACGCAAACTCGAGGCCGTCGACGAGACGGACGTCGCCGAGCGGGTCATCGAGTACCACTTCCTGCCCGACCTCATCGGCAATCTGCGGGCGTTCTCGCGCCAGGAGACGCGGTGTCTCGACTGCGGGGAGAAGTTCCGACGGATGCCCCTGACCGAGGTCTGCCGGGAGTGTGGCGGCCGCGTCAACCTGACCGTCCACAAGGGGTCGGTCAACAAGTACATGCAGACAGCCATCGACGTCGCCGAGGAGTACGGCTGTCGGGACTATACCAAACAACGGCTGGAAGTGCTCGAGCGATCCCTCGAGAGCGTCTTCGAGAACGACAAGAACAAGCAAAGCGGCATTGCGGACTTCATGTGACCGCGGCTGGTGGTGAGCGACTCCGTTCGGATGTTCGTCGGATCAACTGCGCTTCTGTCTCGCGTCGCACGCCCCTGACGTGGCGCTTGGAGGCGGACCGGTTAACTCCGTAGGTTGTCGACGATATTCGTTTTGAACCCGCTGTACACGGTAGCCAGCGGACTCGACCAGGTCAGTCGGTGGTACATCCGGATCTCCGGGGCGAACTTCGCCTTGTACTCGGAGAGACCGTAGAGGTTCGCTCCGCCGTGGTCGAGGCGCTCGAGGCCGCGGTCGCGCGCCTGACAGATGACGTGCCAGAGCATGAGGTCCATCACCGGGACGCTGTGGTCGCGATTGCTAACCCCCTGCCACGTGACCAGCGTTCTATCGTCTTCGATGGTTATCTGACCGCCGACGAGTTCGCCGTCGGCATCGAACCGGTACACGCGCATGATCCCGTCGGGAAGTACGCCGTACAGGTCCGCAAAGAACGCCGGCGGTGCGGCGTACTCGTCGTGACGTTTCCGTAGCCCGTCGATGATAGCGGGTATCTCTGCGCCGTTCGTTTCCGTTATTTCGTAGCTGTCGTCCGGCGTATTTCGAATGTGTTGCCGAAGGTCGCTGCTGAACGTCATCAGCAAATCCTCTTCCGACGGCGTGAGATCGACGGCGTACGTGAAGTACGGCTTGCGGGCGGCGTACTCGTTCCAGAAGAACGGCCGCGGATCGCCGTAGTCCGTTCCGGTCTGAACGTGGATGTACGCTGGGCCGATCGTTTCTCGAATCGCCTCGTCGACGGCCGCGACGAAGCGGTTGTGACGCCGCAACGCCTTCCGTTCTTTCAGCGACTCCTGGTTGAGCAGGACTGGCCCGAGGTAGTTGATTCGCAAACCGGTCGGCGGGGAATAGGCCGTTTGAACGGGGCCTTTCGATTTGGAGAATACCGGAAATATGCCGACCGGCTGGTTGCCTTTGTACCCGACGTACGGATACAGCGTTCCGGCGTAGTCTTCCATGACCTCCAGGGCCTCGTAGCGGTGGAAGGGCGTCCGATGGGGCGACTGTTCGACCAGGCTATTCCACTCGTCCAGGTCGTCTACGAGGGATACGTCGATGGTCATTTTCCTCACCAGATCGGCGTATTGGACGGCACGCAGCACTCCTACGGACGAGAACCCCGTGTAAAGTTCTTTCACGCATTTCGCTGAAGCGTGTCGCAGTCGTCGTTGTTACCCTCGGCGACATGGAACGACCGGAATCGTGACCACCAGCGGCGCGAACGGAGACGAACCAGTGACCAGTTTTTCAATCGCTCGCGAAGAATACAGGGTTGGTACACATGACGCCCACAGACACTGCCGGAATCGCTACCCGTCGTCACCTGCACCGGAGAAAGCGTACAGTGCGCCAATCCAGTTTCGCGTGCTCACGACCGTGACCGTCGAGCCAGGTCCGCTCGAGGTTCGCCTCCGGAACCGCTTCGGCGGGACGGTGGGCGAGTCCCGCGTCGTCGTCCGCCAGGCCGTCGACCTCGCAGACTCCGGACAGTACGAAGCCGACGTGGGCGCCGAGTTGACCACCGAGGCGGTGCTCGAGGAACTCGCCGATGCGCCCCACGGCACGCCCGCGGACCGGTGGAACTGGTGGATCGGGTCGCTCGAGGTCGCCTACGGGGGCTACAGCCAGTTTGGGGTTCAGCGCTATCGCGACGGGTGAGGCCCTCGGCGGTCGGGAACGACCAACGGCGTATACTATAGATAGTATAGCTTTCATTCGACGGTCGTCGGTCGAAAGCGCGCTGCACCGATGAAGGCCTCGACTCACACGAGTACTTCGAGGGCGAGTCGATCGATCGGCGGCGATTGCCGGTTGGTTCGGTAACGATCGATTCAGTAAAGACGACCAGCACCTGCGCACACAAGATACATCGCTTCCTCCCCGGTACCGGCGAGCATGGGTGGACGACAGTCAACACTCGACGACGTCGACCGAGGGATTCTCCACATGCTACAGATGGACGCCCGGAACAACAGAGCCAGGGAAATCGGGGAGGACGTAGGCGTCTCCGCGAGCACCGTCCGGAATCGAATCGAAGCGCTCGAGGACGAGGGCGTGATCAGGGGATACGTCCCGAAGATCGACTACGAGCAGGCGGGCTATCAGCTGTCGATCCTCTTCACCTGCACCGCCAGCGATCCGTCCGAACCGCTCACCGAGGACTTACTGGAGAAACACGGCATCGTTTCCGTCCGGAAACTGCTCGCCGGTCGAGAGAACTACCACATCAGAGTTGTCGGTACGGACACGAAGGACGTGTCGAACATCGCGAACTCGATTCGAGAGTGCGGCCTCGAGATCGTTCGATCGGACGTGCTCGACGACGAGTACGTCCAGCCGTTCGATCACTTCGGCAAGGACGTCCCCTCGAGAGAGGGGTGAGAAACGGTCGCCCCGCAATTTCGATCCGTTTTCTGTGGAATAAGCAGCGTTCAGCGGTAAAATCCAGGCCTCCCAGAACCGGTGACGGGATTTATACGTATCCGCCGGCTTCCTAACAGTGATGGAAACCGTTACACCCACGCAATCAGTCTCCTCCAATTCGCCCGTCACGACCGTCGTCGAACTCGTCGCCGACCGGGAAGGAACGGATCCAATGGAGTTGCAGCCGCCGCTTTACGACGTGATCGATCCCGAGGCGCTAAACGCGCTCTTCGCGCCGACCAGTCGCGGTCAATCGCGCGAATCCGGCCAGGTTTCGTTCAGGTACCTGGGATACGACGTCACCGTCCGGGCGGACGGAGACGTTTCCATAAGTAACGACACCGAACGATAGCGGTTACGAGGGGTAGTGGTCGTCGGACCCGGTTTCGTTGTTCTCATTTCTCGCACGCCCACAGCGGTGAGCGAGCCGTCCGGTGGCCCAGGTGTTTCTCGGCTCGGCGCTCGCTAGCTATCCCGACCGATCCCGACGCTACCGGACGAACCGCTTACGAACGGCGTGGCCCGCCCGCGCTCTGGACGCGCCAGCTTCCCTCGATGCCGCAGGCCTCCCGGACCTCGTAGTCGATTTCGGTCTCCGTCCCTAGCCGCGACCCTCCCTCGACGGACTCGACGCGCAGGGGGACGTCGAGGGTGTTCCCACAGCAGCCGACGCCGACGAACTCCTCCCAGACGTCGCCCGGTTCGACCCGCTCGCGAGTCTTGCGAAGGAAGGCTCGAAATGCAGGCTTCTCGACCTGAAACCGCCCCCAGTTCGAGAGGTCCTCGGGATACGAGAGGACGAGACGAGCGGCCGTCTGTCCATCGACTCCGTCTGCGTTCACAGCCGAGTCGCTCTTCGCGGCCCCATCACGCGCTGTAACCGCATCACTCGAGTGTTCCATACGAGGGCTACGCGCTCGAGCGTGATGACGGGTTCCGTTTCGTTCGTCAATTCGGTAGCTGAAATATCGTGATGTAATTGAGAAGGCTTACTTTCGCCGACGGCAACACCCAGGGTATATGGGGACTTTCGCGGTACCGGAGATCGATTACACCCGGTACACCAACCGCCAGCTGGCGGCGGTTCCACTCGCCGTCCTTGCCTTCGCGTTGCTTGTTCTCCTCGGCGGCTACGTCGTCTACGGCACGCCGGTCGAACTGGGCATGGACTTCGCCGGCGGAACCGAGTTGACGATCGAGACGACGAGTTCCGAAGCGGAGATCGAGGCCGCCTTCAGCGAGCAACCCGAGTCGGTACAGTCAGTCCAGGCCACCGAAAATCAGTACCTCGTGCAGTTCGCGCCAACCGACGCGGACGTACAGTCAGAGGCAGAGGCGAACCTCGAGCCCGCCCCCGGAAACGACCAGGTCGTCCAGCTCTCGGCGGAGACGTCGGCGAGTTTCGGGGCGGCCGCCCAGCAGACGGCGCTGCTCGGCATCGGGGCCGCGTTCGTCGGAATGAGCGTCATCGCGTTCGTCCTCTTCCGGACGTTCGTTCCCTCCGTCGCCATCGTCATCTCGGCGTTTTCCGACCTCGTGATCCCCCTCGCGTTCATGAACGTCCTCGGGATTCCGCTCTCGCTCGGGACCGTCGCCGGACTCCTCTTGATCATCGGGTACTCCGTCGACTCGGACATCCTGCTGAACAACCACATTCTCAGGCGGGGTGGTGACTTTTACGAGAGTACCCACCGGGCGATGCGAACCGGGGTCACCATGACCGTCACGTCGATGGCGGCGATGCTGGTCATGGCCGTCGCCGCGTGGGCGCTGGGCGTCGAACTCCTGCTCTCGATCGGCCTGATCCTCACCGTCGGACTGGCAGCCGACCTGATGAACACCTACCTGCTGAACCTCAGCCTACTTCGGTGGTACAAGTTCGAGGGGGTGGCCCGATGAGCGCCATCGGGTCGATTAAAGCGAACTGGCGCGTCCTGCTCCTGGTCGTCTTCCTCACCGTCGCCCTCGTCGCGCTGTTCATCCCCGGTGGCGTCATCGGCGGCGAGGAGACGTACGCGACCAACGACAGCTCCAGGAGCATGCACAACCTCGAGTTCGGACTCGGTCTCGACGGCGGGACGAAGATCAGCGCCCCGGTCACGGGGCTGACGGTCGAGGAAGTGAGCGTCGACGCTGAAGGGAACCAACTGGACCGACGCGGCCAGGAGATCCAGGCCACGGTCTCGGAGGAACTCGACCTCGAGACCGGCGACGCTCTCGTCCGGACGGACCACCAGAACGGCGAGGTCAGCGTCGAGGTGTTCACCGAGAACGTCACCGAAGCGGAGTTCGCCGGGGCGCTCCAGGAAGCCGGCCTCGACGTCACCGAAGAGGACGTCAGGCAAGGCGTCACCCAGGCCACCCGCGACGACATCCAGATGACGATCGAGTCGCGAATCAACGAGGCCGGCCTCTCGGGCAGTCAGGTCTCCCAGGCCGAGATGGGCGGCACCTACTACATCGTGACCGAAGCGCCCGCGATGACCAACGAGGAACTGCGGGCGCTGCTCGAGGACCGCGGGATCGTCGAGATCGTCATGCACTACCCCGATGGCGAGGGCGGCCAGCAAAACGAGACGGCGCTCGTCCAGCAGGACTTCGGGAACATCGGAACGGCCTCCTACAACGGCGAGGAAGGGTACGACTACGTCCCCGTCTCGGTCAACCCCGGTCCCGCCGAGGAGTACCAACAGCGGATGGTCGAGACCGGCTTCACCCAGAATCCCAGCAGTTGTAGCTACGGAAACCCCGAGGCCGAAGGATCGAACTACTGTCTGCTCACGATGGTCGACGGCGAGGTCGTCGACGCACACAGCCTCTCCCCGGGGCTCGCCGCAGACATGGAGAGTGGCCAGTGGGCAAACGGTGGCCAGTTCCAGATGATCACGCCCAGCCAGCAGGAGGCCCAGACGCTTTCGATCAACCTCCGCGCCGGCGAACTGCGCGCGCCGCTCGACTTCGACCGGGCTCAGACCTACATGATCAGCCCCGCGCTGGCCGACCAGTTCAAGAACTACTCGCTGCTGATCGGGATCCTGGCCGTGCTCACCGTCAGCGGCGTCGTCTACCTGCGCTACGGCGACCGGCGCGTCGCTCTCCCGATGATCGTCACCGCCCTCTCGGAGGTCGTCATCCTCCTCGGGTTCGCCGCCCTCCTGCGGATGCCACTCGATCTCTCGCACGTCGCCGGGTTCATCGCCGTCGTCGGGACAGGGGTGGACGACCTGATCATCATCGCCGACGAGGTGTTAGACGAGGGCGACGTCAACTCGAGACGCGTCTTCGAGTCCCGGTTCCGGAAGGCGTTCTGGGTCATCGGCGCTGCGGCAGCGACGACGATCGTCGCCATGTCACCGCTGGCCGTGCTCAGCCTGGGCGACCTCCGTGGGTTTGCCATCATCACGATCCTGGGCGTTCTTATCGGGGTCCTGATCACGCGACCGGCCTACGGGGACATTCTGCGCCGGTTACTGACCGACAAGTAGCTCGTCGTTTTCACGTATTCCCGATAGTCGTCTCGAGGGCTGTAACCAATACCGAACGCTCAGGTCGGCTCTGGTGAAGAAGACTAATTCGGGCTGAGTCCGCGCTGCATACGCGGATAGAGGAACACTGTGTTCGGCACAGCTAACTCTTCAGGAAGACAGAACCGGCGCCTGCGTGCAGTCGCGTTTGACTGTTGGATTGGTTCCGGCTATCCGCTCACACCTGTATCCCGTCGCTCGCCAGCCGTTACTGGCAGCGTAAACGAGAACGTCGCTCCCTCGTCCGGTTCTGACTCGACCCAGATCTCCCCGCCGTGGCGCTCGACGATCCGCTCACACAGTGCGAGTCCGATGCCGGTCCCGTCGTACTCCCCGTGGGTGTGAAGCCGCTGGAACACCTCGAAGATGCAGTCCTGATTGTCAGTATCGATGCCGATACCCTCGTCGCGGACCGACACGATCCACTCGGATCGATCGCGTTTGGCCGAGACGTGGATCTGGGGCTTCTCGTCGCCGCTGTAAGTGATCGCGTTCTCCAGCAGGTTCTGGAACACCTGGCGGAGCTGGCTGGCATCACCGCTGACGCGAGGAAGGTCGTCGACGGTGACCTCGGCGTCGCTCTCCGCGATCTGGATCCGAAGATCCGCCAGTACGTCGTCGAACACGGTATCGAGGTCGATTAGTTCCAGCGGATCGCCTTGCGTCTCGACACGCGAATAGGCGAGCAACCCGTCGATCATCTCGCGCATGCGGTCGGCCCCATCCACCGCGAACTCGAGGAACTCCTCGCCGTCCTCGTCGAGCGCGTTCTCGTACCGTCGTTCGAGCAGCTGAAGGTACGTCGAGACCATCCGGAGTGGCTCCTGCAGGTCGTGGGAAGCGGCGTAGGCGAACTGCTCGAGCCGTTCGTTCGACGCTTCGAGTCGCTCGATCACCTCTTCTAACCGTTGCTCGCGCTGTTTGCGTTCAGTAATATCCTGAGCCGCTCCGCGGAGCGAGGCGGCCTTATTATCGACGATCTCCGGAACACCCTGCAGCCGCAGCCACCGTATGTCGCCGCTGTTCGTACGAATCCGTGCCTCCACGTCGAAGGGGTCGCCCGAGTCGAGCGCGTTCTCGACGGCGTCCTCGACGATCCCCTGGTCGTCCTCGTGGTACATGTCGAGGGCATTCTCCAGCGGCGGTTCCTCCTCGGCATCCACTTCCAGAAGCTCGAAGATGTGATCGGTCCAGAACACGTCCTTCGTTTCCGGGTCGATCTCCCAGCCGCCGACGTCCGCGATGCGTTCGGTTTTCTCGAGTAAGTCGAGCGTCCGTTCGAGTTCACGTTCGCGCTCGATCTGTTCGGTAACGTCGCGCGTCAATGCAAGCTGGGATGTCGTCCCGTCGGGGCGATGCAGCGGCACCGCGTGCGTTTCCATGTGCCGGCGCGTGCCGTCTAGCCCGACGATGTCGAACTCCAGGACGCCTCGCTCGCCCCGACAGATCCGCTCGTTGAACTCGCGGAACGTTTCGCGGTGTTCGGGGGCGATCAGCCCGTAGACGGATTCGCCGATCACCGCCGATTCCGAGTCGGCCCCCACCATGTCGAGCCCGGCGGAGTTCATCTGGAGCAGAGTGCCGTCGTCGGCAACGGTCTTGATGCACTCGGGCGCGGTCTCGACGAGCGCACTCAGGTGCTCTGTGCGCTCGCGCAGTTCCTGCTCGCGGTGGCGGCGCTCGAGTTCGTATTGCACCCACTGACCCATCAGGTGCTGAAACGTCCGTTCGGCCTCCGAAAACGCTTCCGCTCTCGGTTCGGTCGAAACAAACCAGAACGTCCGGTTACTGTCGTCCTCGAATTCGAGGTACGTTCCAAGGTACGTCCGCACGCCGAACGTGTCGTAGCACAGCTTGCCTTCGAACCCGTCGGTCGTCGGTGCGGTAATCGCACAGGTACCCCCCTCGTCCGCAGGCACACGGCAGTACGTTTCGGAGAGAAGACACGATTCGCCCGGAACGAGGTGTTCGTGCTCCCCGTTCGTGATCTCCACCTCGAAGTGATCAGTGTCCGGTTCAGCGACGGCGATACCACCGAGTTCCATATCGAACCGTTCACAGCCGAGGTCGAGCAAGTCCTGGAGTTTCTCCTCGAACGTCCGATCGGGATCGGAGGTAATCTCGTACAATTGCCGTTGGGCCCGTTCCCACTTCCTGCGCTCGCTATTGTCGCGGACCACCGCGAGCAGGACTGGCCGGCCGTGATGCTCCATTCGAGACGCAGAGATCTCGGCCGGAATCTGGCCCCGGTCGCTGGTGTGACAGGTGAGTTCATCAGTCCACCCAGTGCCGTCTTCGAACACCCCCTCGACGAATTCCCGGAACGCGTCGAGTTCGTTGGGGTGTATGTCGGAGGGAGCGAGGGCCATCAATTCGTCGTGCGTATAGCCGAGCATCTCGGTTGCGGCCCGGTTCGCGTCGACGATCTCGTCCGCTTCGGGGTCGACGATGAGGATGCCGTCGTGACTGCTCTCGAAAATGCGCTCCAGGTACTCTTGTCGTTCCGTTAACGCCGTCTTCACCTCCGTCCGCTCTTGCAGCGTCTGCAGCATGCGATCGACCTTCGTCTCCACCTTCTCGGAGCCGAAGAACTTCTCGGGTGGTGTGTAGTAGAAGTTCTGTGAGACGGTGCTGTTAGAGACGATGTGTGGGTGCGTCTTGATAACGTCGTGGATAACTGACGCCGGGAACCGCTCCCGGTTGTACTGGCACATGACGGCGTAGTCTTCGTCCTGGTAGAGGGGGTTGAGCACGGCCTCGTACTCGACCAGTTCGTCGGTACTCGTGTCTCCCTCCAGTGCCCACGTCATCTCGGCGGCCGCTCTGAGTCCCGTGTACCCATCCTCGTCTTTCGCCTGTTCGAGCGACTCCTCCCAGAATTCCAGCATGGTGGTCCTGTCGAACTCGCCGTTTCGGCGGTAGGTATCCGCTGGTGTGAGGACGGAGAGTGCACCCGATTCGAGGGCGGTGTTCACGTCGATACCGTGATCCCGCATCGCCTCCACGACTGCTTCCCTGGAGTTGTCGTCGGCGACGTACAGACACTGTTCGCCGCGTTCGAGCCCTTCGCAGATGAACGGAATTGCAGATGCAAATTGGTCTTCACGGCGCTCGTAGATCAGTGCAAAATGGTCGTTCGAGTGGTCGTGGGTGTCCTGGGGCTCGATCGACTCCCGAAGCTCCGAGTGTTGATGCAGCGCTCCCAACCCGCCCTCGCGGTCCGGTCCTCGCTGTCGCGTACCGCGCTCGACCTGGTTACTCACTAAATCAGATTATTCACGGAGATTATTAACTCTGGTCCCCAATTAGGCCGGTGATCCATCGGCCATCTGCTACTGATTTTAGCGAATGCTAGCGTCACCCAGAGCGCCGACACCGAGGACACACCTCCACGAATCCGTTCTCGTCACCGTGAGTTCGACGGTAATCGATCGAGACCGGGCGACCGCAGCGCAGACAGGTACTCGACTCCGGCGTGAAGTCCATACTCGAGGCTCCGTGGAGCGTGAGAATAGCGGCTGTGGGTGCCTATGCAAGGTTTCCTCGGTTCGCGAGCGTCACGTGTTCACGGGGTGTCGCGAGTATCGCAAACGGATCACGACAGCTCGCGAACCATCACGATGGCGTCCTCGCCGTCCTCGTAGTACCGCGGCACCCGCCGGAGCGGGTCGAAGCCGAACCGATCGTAGAGGCGTTTCGCCCCGTCGTTCGATTCCCGGACCTCGAGTTTCGCCGAGTGAGCGCCCTGGCTCGCGAGAACGGCGAGGGATCGACCCAGCAGCGCCGAGCCGATACCCGAGCCGCGCCAATCGGAGTGGACGGCGACGTCCTTGATGTGGCCGATGTCGCGGCCGTAGTTCGGCGTCACGTCCGAAACGACGTACCCAGCGACCCGCCCGTCGTCGGTTTCGGCGACCAGAAACCCGGGCTCGCCCAAGAACTGGGTGAACGCGTCGTAGGGCCACGGCTGGGGGAACGACGTGTTCTCGATCCGCACGACGGCGAGGAGGTCGGCGCGCTCTGCCTGGCGAATCGTCACGCCGTCTCGAGTCCGCGTCGACTCGGTCGGGGTCGTCACAGGAGGGAGTATCGACGTGGGGGTAAAAGAAGTACGCGACCGTTTACCTCGTTCGTCGAGTGTGGATTTCGGTTCGAAGTCGGCGTTTCAGCTGAATGCCGTCTCAGGCCGGGATCGCCCCCAGATCGAACTCCTCGGTGAGCGTCTTCAACTCCTCGAGGGCGTCCTGTTCCTCACGAAGGTTCTCCTCGAGCAGGTCGGCCGCGTCGCCTAAGTCCATCTGGGCCGCCAGCGGGATCAGGTTGCCGTAAGCCGCGATCTCGTAGTGTTCGGTCTTCTCGGCGGCCGCCATGTTGTGGTAGTCGAGGACGTCCTGGTTGGGGTCGGTCTCGAGGAACTCCTCGTACTCCTCGATTAGCCCCTCGATGCCTTCGCACTCTTCCTTTTCAGGCGGCTCGCCGAACGCGTCGAACACCTCCTCGAGGCGGTCGATGTGCGTCTGGGTCTCCTCGCGGTGTTCGACGAAGGCGTTCGCGATTTCCTCACGCTCGGTGTGTTCCTCGAGGTCTTCCAGCGCGTCGAGTAGCTGGTGCTCGGCGTGGTAGATGTCCTCGAGTCCGTGCTCGAACAGGTCGTGGATCGTTTCGGTGCTCATGGAACCACCGATTCGGACTCCGCCAAGCACGACCAAACCTCGTCAGCCTGCGATGGCAGGCGGGTTACTCGGATGCTGATTCAGAATCCGAATCCGCAGTCGAGGTCGAACTCGAGTCTGCTTCCGAGCCCGTATCCGCATCCGCGGCTTCCTCGACGCGACCGGCATGTTTCTCGAGATCAGCCGCCAGCGCCCGTGCCTGATCTGGTGTCAAACGAACTTCCTCCATGTGCGCCGGCAAGTGGTCTTCCATCATGTTGTCCAGTTCGAGTTGCAGTTTGACGTGGTCGGGTTGTGTCCGGGCAGCAGTCGCATCCACCACCGCATCCTGTTCGTCCTGGAAGTCGTGTCCCGTCACGACCGCGTCGGCGAGGTCCAGCGTCGTGTACGCGGTAACGCGCATCAGTCGGTCGACCATCGGTTCAGTCGTCGGACGGTATCGGCGACCCGTCGGGCGTCGCCGGGGCCGGGCTCTCGTCCAGGGCGTCCTGATCGGCGTAGGGGTACCAGGTCCGCTTGGTGTTGTGCATGTACGGATCCTCGTAGTCGGTCTCCTCGGGTTCGATGAGGTCCGCCAGTTCGTCGTCGTCACGCGCGGCGACGAACTCGCGGAAGCTCTCTCCGCCCTCCCGGGCATCAGCGAAGTTTTCGAGCAGGTTCGCGATCGCTCCCGGCACTTCGTCAACGGGGACCCGCTCGCCGACCCAGGAGGCGAACTGCGGGTTCTCGCCGAGGCCGCCACCAAGGCCGATGTCGAGCGCCTCGACCGGCTCGCCGTCCTTTCGGGTCTTCATCCCCCGCAGGGAGACGTCGGCGATCTGGGGCTGGGCGCACGATGCGGTACACCCCGAGAGGTGGATGTGGAAGTCGTCGACGCCCTCCGGCAGGTCGACGTTCTCGACCAGCCAGCGCGAGAAGCGAACCTGCCGGTTCTTCGTCTCGACGATCGAGAGCGAACAGAACTCGGTGCCGGTGCAGGCGATCGAGCCGCGCTGGAACGGGTGCGGGTCGGGGCTGTAGGTCTCGAGCAGGGGCTCCGCGAGCAGGTCGTCCAGGTTCTCGTCGGGGACGTCCGTGAAGACGACGTTCTGGCGCTGGGTGAGACGAACCTCGCCGGAACCGTACTCGTCGGCGATGTCGGCCAGTTCGAGGGCATCGTCGGCGCCGATCCGACCGACGAGGACGTTCAGCCCGACGTACGAATTGCCGTCCGGTTGGTCGTGGACGCCGACGTGGTCGTGCTTGCCAGTGGCCCCGCCAGCGTTGTAGGAGTACGACGAACGCAGGTCCTCGCCCGCGGTCTCGAGGTCGAAGTCGACGTACTCGTCCTGGAGCACGTCGCGAACCTTCTCGGGCCCCCACTCGTCGACGAGGAACTTCATCCGAGCGGCGTAGCGGTTCTCGCGGTTGCCGTAGTCCCGGAACAGCCCGGAGATGCCGCCGGCGACCTCGACGGCCTGCTCGGGCGTGACGAAGACGTCGATCCCGCGGGCAAAGCGGGGCTCGTTGCGAGCCAGACCGCCGCCGACGCGGACGTTGTACCCCGTGACCTGCTCGCCGTCGATCTCCTTTTCGGCGGGTTCGAACGCGAGGTCGTTGATGTCGCCCTGACCACAGCCCTCGTCACAGCCGGTTACCGCCACCTTCCACTTCCGGGGGAGATTCGAGTGCGCCTCGTTTCGCTTGAACGTGTCGTGAAGCTCGTCGGCCAGCGCACCGGCGTCGACGTGTTCGTGCTCGTCTTTCCCCGCGACCGGACAGCCGACGATGTTCCGCCAGGAGTCGCCACAGGCCTGCACCGCCGAGAGGCCGACGTCCTCGAGCCGGTCGAAGATGTCGGGGACGTCCTCGAGGTTGATCCAGTGAAGTTGGATCGCCTGGCGGGTCGTCACGTCGAGCCAGCCGTTGCCGAATTCCGGATTGGTGGCGGGGCCGTTCGAGTACTCTTTCGCGAGTTCGGCCAGGACACGAAACTGTCCCGGCTCGAGGACCCCGCTCGGCGGACCGACCCGGAGCATGAAATAGGACTCCTGGCCGGCGCGCTGGTGGTACAGTCCGTACCACTTGAAGCGCTCGAACCAGGCGTCGTGTTCGTCCTCGGGAATCGACTCCCACCCCAACGCGGCGAACTCCTCGATCGCCTCCCTGATGTCGGTCCCGTACAGTTCGTCTTTCCAGTTCTCGACGTCGCTTGGCATCTGCACCGGGCTACGCGGACTGCCTACAAGGCCCCAGCCGTGGCGTCAGTTCTCCCCGCCTCTCGCCCCTTCCGGCGGTATTTGCCGGGCCGATTCGACTGCCTCGCCGAACGACGGCTCGAGCCTCGCCTGGACGGCCGACGCCTCGTACCGTTCGAACTCGCCGTCGACGACCCGGCCGACTGGCAGGCGCTCGACCGAGGAGTGACAGCCGCACTCGAGACACCGGCCGACCGCCCCCGCGACCACGCTGGTGCCGTCGACGCCGACGTCCGTGAACCCCTCGAGCAGGACGTACGCCGGTTCGCACCGACAGAATTGGCCGCGAGCGAGGGTCCAGACGTCGCTCGCGCCGACCGTCCGGGAGTCGTCGACGCTGATCCACGCCCCGTCGTCGAGGGTACGCAACGAAATTGCCATACCCTCGCTTCGGGTGGAAGCCACCTTCGTCCATCGGCCCGTGCAATGCTTCGCCGTTGTCGTGACGGCTGTTTGGGCGGAGATCGCCAGCAGGCGTTGCCATCTTTCGTTTCGTCCCGTCAGAGATACCAGCAATCGTTACCCGAGAACGGGAGCCGGGGTATCGCTTGCACCCGAAGCCGTGCTTAAGCGATGGCCGACCATACGGGGGAGTATGCCCGACGATCCGTCACGGCCACACGACCGCCCATCACGCCGCCAGCCCTCCGAACGTAGGGTACGGAGTCGCCAGCACGTCTCCGCCGACGTGGCACCTGAATTGCACCGTCCTCCCGTCGAACTCGGCCCGTCGCGGTCTGCTCCGACTGACGATCCGGAGGATACGCGATGACGAATGCGACGCCCGACGGACGCCAGCTGGACGAATCCGGCGACGGCGACGCCGACGGCGACGGTGACGGTGACGGAAGCAGCGACGACAACGGAAAAATCGTCAGCGACCGAACCACCCCGGACGCCACTCACGACGAGAGCGACGCAACCCACCTCGAGGACGTCGACGTCGGCGCTGGCTGTACGGAAATCTGGGAACACCTCGCCGAGCGACGCGAGGAGTAGCGAGGAGACCCGGATGCACTCCTCGTCGAGCCACAGCGGACCGTCTGGAACGCTTTTTAGGCACGTCGCCCCTATCAGCGGTACATGACCGACGATCACACCGGAGACCGCCGCACTCGAGACGGCGACCCCGGGAACGAGCCTCCGATCCCGACGGATCGAAAATCGCCGGTCGGCGCACCGGTCATCCGGGGCGACGAATCGATCACGGGAACCCACGCCCGTCAGGCCGTCCAGTTCGACCCCGACGACCCGGACAGTCTCGCACTCGCGGCCGAAACCGTCGCCCAGTTCGCCACTGGCTCCGTCGACGAAGATCACCTCTACATGCTCCGCGGCGCCGCGGCCTGTGCCGCCCTCGTCCGCGGGGTAGGATCCTACAAGACCGCCGCCGAGCGAGCCAGCGACCAGGTCGAGGGTGACGGGACAGTCACGGTCTCGTTCATCCGCAAGTGGGCCCGCGTCCACGACCTCCCCCGATCGGTTCGTCGACAGGTCGCCCTCGGCGAAATCGCCCCCTCCGCTGCCAAACACATCGCCCGCGTCGGCGGCGAGGACCGACTCCTGCTCGCCTGGGCCGTCCTCGACGGTGACCTCACCGTTCGCGACGTCCGTCAGGTCGCCAGTCAGGTCAACGATGGAGCCTCGATCGAGCACGCACTCGGCGACTGCGATGTCACCCTCGGTCGCCTCGAACTCACCCTCCCGGCGTCGGCCTACCGCGACCTCCGTCGACGAGCCTCCCTCGAGGGCGTCGATCCAGGAACGATCGTTGCTGACGCCCTCGGAAACGCGCGTGAGTAGCCTCTGGAGCACGCACTCGAGTACACTCTGGAGCAAGCGTCACGAACACACTCGCTAACCCGTTCGAATAGTCCCAGTCCCAGTCCCAGCCCAGTCCTCCCAGTCCCAGTCCCAGCCCAGTCCTCCCAGTCCCAGTCCCAGCCCAGTCCTCCCAGTCCCAGTCCCAGCCCAGTCCTCCCAGTCCCAGTCCCAGCCCAGTCCTCCCAGTCCCAGTCCCAGCCCAGTCCTCCCAGTCCCAGTCCCAGCCCAGTCCTCCCAGTCCCAGTCCCAGGCGAGCGTCACAATCCCATCACTGCGACAGGTACGTCCGCGCCGTCTCCGCCACCACCGCCCCCGCCTCGAGCACCTCGTCCCACTCGATCGTCTCCTCCGGGAAGTGCGCCTGATCGATGCTCCCCGGCCCGAACAGGACCGTCGGAATCCCCGCCTCGACGTAGTGTCGATTGTCGGCCCCGTACGTCGCCCCGCGCGGTTCGGCCGCCTCGGCATCGAATCCGCACGCTGCCATCCCGTCCTGGAGCGCCGAAACCACCGGTTCGTCCGCCGCAATTTCCGCCGGCTCGAACTGCACCGAGAACCGCTCGATCGTCGGTCCGCTGACCCCGGCCGTCCAGGACGGCTCGTCCAACAGCGACTCGAGACGGCTTCGGAGCGCGTGTTCGACGTCCGTCACCGTCTCCCCGGGCGCAACGCCAACTCGAACCTCCGCCGTCAGTTCGTCCGGAACCGAGGACGCCCATCGTCCCGCCTCGACTCGCCCGATACAGATCGGCCACGGAATCGGGAACTCGTCGTACAACGGATGGAGCACGGTCTCGCTTCGGTCCCGTTCGAACGCCTCGAGTTCCTCGCGAACGCGCTCGAACGCCGGCAACACCGACGCCCCCCGCCACCGCGTCGCCGCGTGTGCCGAGCGGCCCTCGAGGCCAATTCGGACCATCAGGCTCCCCTCGACCGCCGTCACCGGACGTAACTCGGTCGGCTCCGCGACGATCGCCGCGTCCCGCTCGAACGGGTACGGGCTCTCGAGTGCTGCCGCGGCCGCACCGATCCCGCCTTCCTCCTCGCCGACGACGCTCTCGACGACGATTCGACCGTCCAGGTCGGAGTCGTGGCCGAGGTTGCCATCCGCACTGCCCTCCGCGAGGTGACGCGCCGCAAATACGCACGCCCCAAGCCCCGACTTCATGTCCGCCGCACCCCTGGCCGTCAGGCGACCGTCGCGCCACCGAGGCTCGAACGGGTTACCCTCCCAACCAGACCCCGTGGGAACGACGTCGACGTGACCGTTCAACACCAGGGTCGGTCCTGCATCAGGATTCCCAAACTCGAGAACCCCGGCGACGCTTGGCCGATCCGCCACCTCGATGTCGTCGGGGTCGTCCGGAAACGACGGATGCTCAGCCAGGACGGCCGAGTTAGCCTCCCAGGTGTAGGTTCGAAAGCCCGCCGCCTCGAGTTCCTCGCGCAGCCACACCTGGGCCCGCTTCTCGTTTCCTGCAGTCGTCTCGAACGAACAGCACGTGTCGACAAACTCTCGAAGATCATCCTCCCAGATGCGGAAATTCATGTGCGAGACCACGTCGGACCCCGATATAATACCGTGGGAGAAAGAAACGTTTAACCACGCGTCCCCGAAAGAGGAGGGTACAGGGCCGGTAGCTCAGTTCGGCAGAGCGTCTGGCTTTTAACCAGACGGTCGCGTGTTCAAATCGCGCCCGGCCCGCTTTTGCCACGAGCAAATTCGCGAGTGACAAAACGACCCTGCGGTTTAATAGACTCGAAAGGCACAGCGAATCGAGCATTTCTGGGCGTAGTTCACAATCGCGCCCGTCCCGCGTCCCCGCCGCGAGTACGTTCGTGAGTGACGAATTCGGATCGATCCCACGTCATCATCCGACAGATGAGTTTCTCGAGTATCGAACCGTACCGAACCACACCGAGCGAGCCGCAGTTGCCACTCGAGAACGGCCACAGAGCACAGACATTGAACACTGAACCACCGAAAACCGAACACCGATACCAACCACGTTGACGAACCGGCACGCGAACCGTGATCGTCTAGAAATCCAAGCCCTCAGCCTCGCAACGGCATGAACGCCAACCCGGCCAGCAACACGATCGCAATCACCGACAGCCCGATCGCCCACCAGAAGCCATGAATTCGCTCGTTGTGGTCGTCGACAGCCTGATGCTGGGCCTGGAAACTCTCGACGTCCTCGGTCAGGTAGACCACGTCCTCGCTCGGGAAGTGAACGCCGTAGGGCGTCTGCTCGATCATCACTTCCTCATTGTGGGCGAGTGATACCTCCGTGACTTCCTCACCGGTATACTCGACGGTCACCTCGTCAGTTGCGAGCGACGTCACCTCACCATCGACCTGCTCTTCCAGGTCGGAGTTGTAAAACGTCACTTCGTCTCCGACTGCGTACTCCCGGGTGTCGATGTCGTCGACCTCCGTGACGTGGCGAACGACCTCCTGGCCGTCCTCTTCGACGATCACGTAGACGCCGTCAGGGCGCTCGAGGAACGTGTATCCCTCTCCGTCTTCGGATTCGACTGCCTCAATCAGCAGGAAGGTTTCGGGTTGGGCTTCCTCGTCGCTCTCGTTACCATCCTCACCGTTACTGTCGCTCTCGTTACCATCCTCGCCGTCACCACCCTCTGGCGGCGCGTATATGTAGACGGAGTACTCCGTCCCCTCCTCTTCGAACTGAACCGTATCGCCATCGTCCCAGGCATCACCGTTCGCAGCACTCGCACCGGACCACGCCACGTCCGTCGGGACTGAATCGTTGATGTGCTCCAACGTCCCCGTTCCGGCAGCCCCGTCCACCTCGGACACGTTGTACGTCCGATCCTCGACTGTTATCTCGTTACCCTGCTCGAGTTGATGATCCGCATCGGCTTCGTCGATCGTTACCTGCGGTGATTCCGCGGTCGCGATAACGGCGTACGCGCCCGCAGCGACCACCATAAACAGGACGGCGTAGACGATCCCTGCGCGTAATTGCATGTATGAGGCGTTGTCCGCCCGTCGTATAACGGTTACTAAGTTCTCGAAAGAGCGGGGCCAGGTATAGTATTCGGTCGAGCCAAACCCAATCGAGATCGTCGCGACCGACGGACACTCGACGATTCGAAGGAGTGGGCTCCAGGAATCAGAACCATATGCTCGAAGGAAGAGACAAAGCAGTCTAAACGGACGGATCAGGCACGAAACGTGAAAGAGCCAAGGGCCGGATTTGAACCGGCGATGGGTTGCTCTGCAGGCAACTGCGTTCGGCCGAACTCTGCCACCTTGGCGCGCTCGAATGTACCCACCGCGTTCGTTTAAGCGTAGCGGTACGATGCGCCCGCTATAAAGACGAAAACCCCCACGAGCGCGATCGCTCGTGAGGGTTGAATAGTGTATGAGTAGTCGGCGGCGAGCCGGGGTTCCCAGCGGGTCTCCCACGCCAGTACTGGCCGAAACGCGGGCGGGCTTAACTACCGTGTTCGGGATGGGTACGGGTGGTGCCCCGCCGCTCTGGCCGCCGTAATGCCGACTCGCGGAGTCGAACCGCGATTATACCTGGGTCGGTGTACGGTGTCTAAGATTCTCTGGTCGGTTGTGACCGTGGTGTACGTGTAGTCCAATTAGCGCCTGGACCCGTTCTTACGGGTTGATCCATGCGAAATGAATGGTGGCTTGATCTGTTAGTGCTCGCGGGCTCAACACCTCGTTGCCTCGGTGCGTACACCCCGAGTCTATCGAACTCGTCTTCTACGAGTGATCTCGGTGGTATCTCTTTTTCAGGTGGGTTTCGAGCTTAGATGCGTTCAGCTCTTACCCCGTGGTGCGTCGCTGCCCGGCACGTGCCCTCTCGGACAGCCGGTACACGAGTGGCACCCATTCGGAGTTCCTCTCGTACTATACGAACGTTCCCGTCAGATACCGTAACACCCCCAATAGATAGCAGCCGACCTGTCTCACGACGGTCTAAACCCAGCTCACGACCTCCTTTAATAGGCGAACAACCTCACCCTTGCCTGCTTCTGCACAGGCAGGATGGAGGGAACCGACATCGAGGTAGCAAGCCACCCGGTCGATATGTGCTCTTGCGGGTGACGACTCTGTTATCCCTAAGGTAGCTTTTCTGTCAGCAATTGCCCGCATTGGGCGGGCTAATTGGTTCGCTAGACCACGCTTTCGCGTCAGCGTCCGTTGTTGTGCCGGACACTGTCAGGCTTCCGTATGCTCTTGCGCTCTTTCTCGGGTCTCCGACCCGAGTGAGGAAACCTTGGGGCGCGCTCGATATCTTTTCAAGCGCGTACCGCCCCAGTCAAACTGCCCGGCTACCAGTGTCCTCCGCCAGGAGTGAGAGTCGCAGTCACCATCGGGTAGTATTTCAGTGATGCCTCGGTGGCCCGCTAGCGCGGGTACCTGTGTAGTGGCTCCTACCTATGCTGCACAATGGCGACCACGTCTCAGTGACAGCCTGCAGTAAAGCTCTATAGGGTCTTCGCTTCCCCTTGGGGGTCTCCAGACTCCGCACTGGAATGTACAGTTCACCGGGCCCAACGTTGGGACAGTGGCGCTCTCATTGATCCATTCATGCAAGCCGCTACTAAAGCGGCAAGGTACTACGCTACCTTAAGAGGGTCATAGTTACCCCCGCCGTTAACAGGTCCTTCGTCCCCTTGTACGGGGTGTTCAGATACCTGCACTGGGCAGGATTCAGTGACCGTACGAGTCCTTACGGATTTGCGGTCACCTATGTTGTTACTAGACAGTTGGAGCGCCCGAGTCACTGCGACCTGCCACTTTCCGTGGCAGGCATCCCTTATTGCGAACGTACGGGACTAACTTGCCGAATTCCCTAACGTCGGTTGCTCCCGACAGACCTTGGCTTTCGCCGCCACGAGTACCTGTGTCGGATCTCGGTACGGACAGTGTGCTTGCCTTTTCACGGGCTCTGGGTTGACCTCTCTTGCGTTATCCAGCCATTCGACCGCTTCGTGCCATTACGGCTTCCACGGTCTTGGACTGTTCACCCGGGCGAAAGCCCGGGAGAGGCGGCCCCAAAGCGTCGGCTTTGAGTGCACACTGGCATAGGAATATTAACCTATTTCCCTTTTGTCAGCTTCGAATTGCGGGCTGACTTAGGACCGGCTAACCCTCAGCTGATTAGCATTGCTGAGGAACCCTTACTCGTTCGGCCGTCGGGGTTCTCACCCGACTAACGCTGCTACTATGACCAGAATTTTCGTTACTGCACGGTCCACACGAAATCTCTTCCGTGCTTCCACCCGAACAGTACGCCAACCTACGGAATCGTGCGGTGAGGCACGTCGCTAGGTCTCGGTGATGAACTTGAGCCCCGATCATTTTCGGCGCCGCAAACCTCGGCCGGTAAGCTGTTACGCTTTTCTTAGAGGGTAGCTGCTTCTAAGCTCACCTCCCGGCTGTCTAGGGCTTGCGACCACCTTCGATCGCACTTAGTCCATACTTGGGGACCTTAACCCAGCTCTGGGTTGTCTCCCTCACGGTACACAGGCTTACCCCGCGCACCGGACTCCCCGCGTCGACGGCGTTCGTAGGTTCGGAGTTGGACAGGGGGGCGAACTCCTCTCGGAGTCCGGTCCCCCAATCCGTCGCTCTACCCCACGAACTACCTCGGCGGAGGTCATGCTTCGACATGTTTCGGTTGGAACCAGCTGTTTCCGGATTCGATGGGCCTTTCACCCCTAGACATAGGTCACGCGAGGGTATTGTAGGACACCAACGCTAGCGGGCCTCCACGTGGCTTTCGCCACGCTTCACCCTGCCCATGCCCTAGATCATCCGGTTTCGGGTCGTGCCCGCCTGACTCCCCGCGCTTGAACACGGTGACCCTGGTCGTAAGACTGCGGTCATATCGGTTTCCCTCTGCCTTCCCCGATACTCGGGTTAGACTCGTCAGACAGGCACACTCTCTGGTTCGTTTTTCAAAACGTACGACGGAACACCGGCTTCCCTCTCGGCTTACTACAGGTTCGCACCTGGTTCATTGTGAGAGGGACCTTGTATGCCCCGTCGCTCTATCGCCAACTGAGTTCACGCCCTATTGCACCTCCCTTTTTGGGGTGCTTTTCAGCGTTCGCTCACGCTACTTGTTCGCTATCGGTCTCGAGGAGTGTTTAGTCTTCGCGGTCAATGCCCGCGGTTTTCACGAGGGATTTCCAACCCCCGCTACTCTGGAGCTGACGCACACTTTAGTGATCGACGGTACGGGACTGTCACCCTGTTTCGTACCCTGTTCCAAGGGATTTCGCGTCGATGGTCAAGTGCTGAGAGTCAGTCCGAACACCACATTGCCCGTGAGGGCTTCGGTTTGGACTGTGTCGGGTTCACTCGCCGTTACTAACGACATCGCGGTTTGCTTTCTTTTCCTGTCGATACTAAGATGTTTCAATTCTCGACGTTCCCCATTGCGCTAAGCAATTGCAAGAGGATTCCTATTCGGAGATCCCAAGTTCTTCCCCTCCGTGCGGGTCCCTTGGGCTTATCGCAGCTTGGCACGTCCGTCATCGGCTCTCGAGCCGAGCGATCCACCAGTTGGCACAGTAGCCACGTTCTTTCGGATCGGTGCTGCACAGAATGCAGCGGTTGTGACCCGGGAACGGGTCCAGTGGACGCCTGGACTACACGTACACACGGTCTCATCTGCCACCAGTAGACGGCTGGTGGCATCGACCCTTCCCACCCACGCTTGCGCGGGGTGGTGCATCGGTTCATTCGGGATCAGACGCCGTACTCGAAAGAGCACAACGATCGTCACCCGAGAGATGGACCCACAGGGATTCGAACCCTGGGCATCCTCCTTGCAAAGGAGGCACTCTACCACTGAGCTATGGGCCCACCCCCTCTCGGGGGCACAACGTTAGCCTTGGTAGTTCAAAGGTGCTCGCTCGGCCAATCGAGCGGTCGGTGAACGGACCGCGTGTGGGCTGGGGCGTCGCCCCAGTCCCGGTCTGTGGAGGTGATCCAGCCGCAGATTCCCCTACGGCTACCTTGTTACGACTTAAGCCCCCTTGCGAAGCCCAGATTCGACCGGCGTTACGCCGGCCTCATCCGGACCTCACTCGGGTGCTTTGACGGGCGGTGTGTGCAAGGAGCAGGGACGTATTCACCGCGCCCTTCTGAGGCGCGATTACTACCGAATCCAGCTTCATGCGGGTGAGTTTCAACCCGCAATCCGAACTACGATCGAGTTTAGGAGATTAGCGTCGCCTCTCGGCGTAGCATCCCACTGTCTCGACCATTGTAGCCCGCGTGTAGCCCAGCACATTCGGGGCATACTGACCTACCGTTGCCCGTTCCTTCCTCCAGTTTGGCACTGGCAGTCCTCCTAATGTACCCAACCACCACAAGGGTGTTGCTGGCAATTAGGAGTGCGGGTCTCGCTCGTTGCCTGACTTAACAGGACGCCTCACGGTACGAGCTGACGGCGGCCATGCACCTCCTCTCAGTAGCTCCACTAAGCTCATCACACTGAGCTTCACAGCATACTGTCGGTGCTGGTGAGATGTCCGGCGTTGAGTCCAATTAAACCGCAGGCTCCTCCGGTTGTAGTGCTCCCCCGCCAATTCCTTTAAGTTTCATCCTTGCGGACGTACTTCCCAGGCGGTCTGCTTCACGGCTTCCCTACGGCACAACGCTGGCTCGTAGCCAGCGTCACACCTAGCAGACATCGTTTACGGCTCGGACTACCCGGGTATCTAATCCGGTTCGTGACCCGAGCTTTCGTCCCTCACTGTCGGATCCGTCTTCCTGAGGCGCTTTCGCCACCGGTGGTCCGTCCAGGATTACGGGATTTCACTCCTACCCCAGACGTACCCCTCAGGTCTTCCGGTCCCTAGCCGAACAGTTTCCGCCGGACGTCTACTCGTTAGGCGAGTAGATTTCCCGACGGACTTGTGCGGCCAGCTACGGACGCTTTAGGCCCAATAATAGCGGTCATCACTTGGGCTGCCGGTATTACCGCGGCGGCTGGCACCGGTCTTGCCCAGCCCTTATTCGTGTACCACCTTACGGTACACAAAAGCGAGGACTATATGCCCTCGCACTTGGAGTCCCCTTATCGCACTGTCGTGCAGTGTAAAGGTTTCGCGCCTGCTGCGCCCCGTAGGGCCCGGAATCTTGTCTCAGATTCCGTCTCCGGGCTCTTGCTCTCACAACCCGTACCGATTATCGGCACGGTGGGCCGTTACCCCACCGTCTACCTAATCGGCCGCAGCCACATCCTGTCGCGCCTGAGCATTTCGAGCTCGAGCCAGTTCCAGGCATCGAGCCGTATGGGCTATTAGCCTCAGTTTCCCGAGGTTATCGCCCTCAACAGGGTAGTTTGGCCACGTGTTACTGAGCTATCTGCCACGAGTCTGAACTCGTGCGACTAGCATGGCTAAATCGGACTCCAATAGCAATGACCTCCGGCAGGATCAACCGGAATGCTATCCCTCCAGCAGAGCTGGAGGAGTTGGCGGTGAATGTAGGTACACACTCACACTAAATGGGTCCGTTCGGTGACCTGCCTCGATTAACCGATCGAGCGTCACCGAACTACCAAGGCTAACATCAGATCCCATCTGTACGGCGGACCGCAGGGGTGAGATCCTCATTTCCTTCGGACTACTTTGTAGGTCGTCCGGGGTACATAACCCCTTCGAACCGAGTCCGAGATGATGGAGCGAGTTGAACGCCCCATCGATCACGCGTTCTTTGCGTTTGCATCCGAATGCCCTCGTTTACTTAAGGGCGTCGGATCGGATCGAAGCCGGCGAAGCCGACCTCGTTCACATCCAATCCGAGTAGCCTTACACACTTAAGGGCATCGGATCGCGGCCCGGCCGGAAGTCGCATCCGGCGAGGCGTTCGCGTTCCAATCTGAACGCCCCTAAGTATATAAGGCCGTTGGATCGGTGTGGCCGGCGAAGCCGACCACGGTTGCGTCCAATCCGAATTGGCTTACACACTTAAGGTCGTCGGATCGGTTCGACGCCCGGTGTAAGGGTGGAATGCAGTGCCAACCTCCGTGCCGGGAAACGGCCAGAGGGGACGTGGCGGCGTGGGCCACGTCGTTTGCATTCTATTCGAGGAGAGGGTTAGTATATAAGGCCGTCGAACTGGTAGCACCGTGGGAACCCCCTACCATGGCACGGTTTTCCACCGATCACGGGTGCTCGAGGAACGTCAAAATGCTAATAAATGTATCCCCTAATTCGGGGGCAGGTCCGTCGAACGGCGCGGTTGCTCGTCGAGTAGTGTCCCGCGGGCGGAGGTCGATCGGTCATCCCTCCCTGGCAGGTGGGGTCGGATCGAGTGGTACCCGCGTACGTGTACGGTCGTGCGTGCACGCGTAAGAAGACGTTGGATGCGTTGCACGGGGGAGCGAGAGCGAGAGAACTATGACCACGAAGCCGAACGGCTAGATACATGCGCGAGCGAGCGACCAGGCGGCGAATTCTCGAGGGCGTCGGACTCGCGGCGACCGCGGGGCTAGCGGGGTGTCTTTTCGGACGCGGTGACGACGGTGACTACTACGAGGGCGAATCGTTCGTCGCCGAAGACGACGAACCCGATTTCGGTGGACACCTCGACGGAATCGACCATCCGGGGACGGTCGACTGGACGGGGGCCAGCGAGGAAGCGCTGGTCGTCGCGGTCGGCACCGGTCGCGAGGGGATGGGATACGCCCCGCGGGCGGTTCGGGTCGGGGCGGGCTCGACGGTTACCTGGGAGTGGACGGGTTCGGGCGGTCGACACGACGTGGTCGAGACCGACGGTGTGTTCGACAGCGGCGAGCAGTACGGCGAGGGGGAGACGTTCTCGTTCACGTTCGACGAGCCGGGTGTCTACACCTACTACTGCACCCCCCACCGTCACCGTGGGATGAAGGGGGCGCTCGAGATCGTCTGAGTACAACGGCTTCTCGAGTTCCACGGCTGACGAAGCGAACGGTTGCTCGAGTGTGAGGGGAAGCAAAAAGGACGAGTGACGATGAACAACGGTGAGCGGCGACGAACAGCAACGAGCGATGTCGGTCGGTTAGCGGTCAGCGGTCATCTGATACCGGTCACCGGTTCAGCGTGTGAATCGCGTGACCGAGCGCGTTTTCGGCGGCTTCCATCACGGCCTCCGAGAGCGTCGGGTGGGTGTGAATCGTGGCCGCGACGTCCTCGAGGGTGGCTCCGAGTTCGATAGCGAGGCCGAGTTCGGCGATCAGTTCGGAGGCCTCGGGGCCGACGATCTGGGCGCCCAGGACGAACCCGGCGTCCTCGTCGGCGACGATCTTGACGAAGCCGTCGGTGTGGCCCGTGGTGAGCGCGCGGCCGCTAGCCTGGAACGGGAATTTGCCGCTGACGGTCTCGAAGCCCATCTCTTCGGCCTCCATCTCGGTCATACCGACGGTACCGATTTCGGGGTCGGTGAAGACGGCCGCGGGCATCGCCTGGTAGTCGAGTGCGGAGGGTTCGCCGGCGATGACTTCAGCGGCGACCTGGCCCTCTTTGCTGCCGGCGTGGGCGAGCATCGGTTCGCCGGCGACGTCGCCGACGGCGAAGATGTGTTCGACGTTCGTCCGGCCGCGGTCGTCGGTCGGGATGAAGCCCCGATCGTCGGTTTCGATGCCGGCGGCCTCGAGTTCGAGCGTATCGGAGACGGGTGCGCGGCCGACGGCCACGAGGACCTTCTCGGCGTCGATCTCGAGCGTGTCCTCGCCGTCTTCGGCGGCGGCCTCGACGCGGATGCCGTTGCCGTGCTCGCTCCAGCGGGAGGCCCCGTAGCCGAAGTGGAAGTCGATCCCGAGGTCTTTTGCGCGCTTTTTGACCGGACGAGCGAGGTCGGGGTCGAAGCCGTTGAGCGCTTCGTCGAGCATCTCGACGACCGTCACGTCGGTGCCGAGTTTCGCGAAGACGGTCGCGAGTTCCATCCCGATGTAGCCGGCGCCGACGACGATCAGGGAGTCGGGGACCGAGTCGAGCGCGAGGGCCTGCCGCGAGTTGAGTACGGGCTCGTCGTCGTACGAGAAATTCGGGATCTCGATCGGGCGAGAGCCGGTGGCGACGATCGCGTGTTCGAAGTCGATGGATTCGCTGCCCTGCCCCTCGCCGCCGTGGGAGACGCGAACCGTGTTCTCGCCGTCGAAGTGGGCGATCCCCTCCATGAGGTTGACCCCGTTGGCCTTACAGAGCTTCTCGACGCCGCTGGTCAGTTGATCGACGACGCCGTCCTTCCAGGAGACCATTCCCTCGAGGTCGATGGCCGGGTCGGCGTGGATGCCCATCTCCTCTGCGTTGCCGGCCTCGTGGGCCAGGTCGCTGGCAGTGATGAGCGCCTTCGAGGGGATACAGCCGTGGTTGAGGCAGGTTCCCCCGTAGGCCTCCTTCTCGACGAGCGTGACGTCGAGATCGAGTTGGCCGGCCCGAATCGCGGCCACGTAGCCTGCTGGGCCCGCGCCGATGACGAGTACGTCCGTTCCAGTCGAAATGTCTCCGACGACCATTATACTAGAGCAAATCCAATCGAGATATAAAAACGGGCAGGTATTGCGCCGAGCGACGGGGTGTTCGAGGTCTCGAGCGAGGGGTGTGCGGATCTCGAGCGAGGGGCGTGCGGATCTCGAGCGAGGGGCGTGCGGATCTCGAGCGAGGGGCGTGCGGATCTCGAGCGAGGGGCGTGCGGATCTCGAGCGAGGGGCGTGCGGATCTCGAGCGAGGCGGCGTCAGTCGACGCGGGTCGCGTCGTACCCACGAGATTCGATCGCGTCGAGGACCTCTCTGGCGTGCTCGCGACCGCTGGTGACGACCTGGAAGACGAGGTAGGCCTCCCCGACCCGGAGATCGCCGACGGCCCGGTCGTGACGAACCGTCCGGATGTTCGCTCCAAGGTCCGAGATGACGCCCGAAATTTCCTCCATCTTGCCGGGCTGATCGGCAATGCGGACGCGCAGTCGCAACAGCTGGTCGCGGTCGGTCAGCGCGTGCTCCAGGACCGTCTGGAGCATGGAGATGTCGATGTTGCCGCCCCCGAGCACCGGAACGACGGTTTCGCCGCTGACGTCGAGGTCGGGAGAGAGCAGCGCTGCGACCGACGCCGCGCCGGCCCCCTCCACGAGTTGTTTCGCCCGCTCTAAGAGGACGAGCGTGCTCTGGGCAATCTGGTCGTCGGTGACGGTGACGACCTCGTCGACGTGCTCGCGGATGATCTCGAAGGTGAGTTCCGAGATACCGCCCGTGGCGATCCCGTCGGCGATGGTGGTCGGGTCGTCGATCCCCTGTGGGAAGCCCTTGTCGAGGCTCTCGGGCACCGTCGCGGCGGAGTCCGCCTGCACGCCGACGACGCGGATTTCGGGGTCGAGGCCGGCGAGAGCGGTAGCGATGCCGCCGATCATGCCACCGCCGCCGATCGGGACGATGACGGTATCGACCTCGGGGAGCGCCTCGTGAATCTCGAGTCCCAGCGTCCCCTGCCCGGCGACGATGTCGGGGTCGTCGTAGGCGTGGACGAAGCCCACGTTCTCGGCTTCGGTGAGCGTCTTCGCGTGGGCCATCGCCTCCTGGAAGTCGTTTCCGTGGAGTTCGACGTCGCCGCCGTAGCTCCGGGTGGCGTTGACCTTCGCCTGCGGCGCGTTCTTCGGCATGACGATTGTCGACTCGAGGCCCGTCTTCGTCGCGGCGAGGGCCACTCCCTGGGCGTGGTTGCCCGCGCTGGCGGCGACGACGCGGTCGACGGTTCCCTCCTCGGCCACCTGGACGAGCTTGTTGTAGGCGCCTCGCGTCTTGAACGAGCCCGTCCGCTGGAGGTGTTCCATCTTCAGGAACACCGTCGCATCGGCCATCCCGCTCAGTGATCGGTTAGACTCGACCGGCGTCTCGCGAACGACTGACTCGTCGTCGAAGCGTTCCCGGGCCGCCAGCACGTCTTCGAAACGGACCTCGACCATGACGGGATAATCAGGATGGCGCAGTATTTCACCTTCGGTTTGTCGTGGCTTCAGAGCCCAGAATCCAGAGCCCGGAATCCAGAATCCAGAGCCCGGAATCCAGAATCCAGAGCCCGGAATCCAGAATCCAGAGCCCGGAATCCAGAATCCAGAACTACCTCGAGCGTCGAAAACCGGACCCGCGAACGATCAGAGGAACCGCGGAATAGACCCCGTTATCTCGAGTCGCTCGCAGTAGTGAGCGAGCGGGTCGCCGGCGGGCGTCGGCACGTCCGCCGCCTCGAACAGGTCGTTTTCTCGAATCGTTATCTCCACCGGGGCGAGCGACCAGGGTTCGTGGGCAATCTCGGCGACGAGCGTTCGATCGCCGTAGGGGACGAGCATCCGTCGGCGTTCGGTGAGCCAGTGGGTGAGGGAGTCGGGCCTCGCGCGAGTCGGGGGCGCAACCGGTCGGTACTCTGCGTCGAAGCGCGCGGGCCCCCCACTCGGGTCGTCGCGTTCGCTCGAGAACGTGACCCGACCGTCGGTGCCGTCGACGCGCTGGCGAGCGTCGAAACAGGGGACGTCGAGTCCCCTGCGAGCGAGGAACGCCAGCCACGGGCCGTCGATGTCGATGCTGAAGAAGTACAGCCCGGAGACGTCCCGGTAGCGAACGTAGGTCCGGAGGTTGAGTTCGGGACGCGTGACGCGCATCGCGCTCGGCGTGTCTCGAACGCCCGCCCGAGCGAGGACGAACGGGACGATCGTGAGCCAGGCTCGACCCTCGACGGTCTCGAGGTCGAACCGATCGGGAACGTGCGGCCGGAGGCGATCCGGGTCGACGGGCCAGTGGAGGAAGGCTCCGTCGCGCCACACCATCGAGAAGGGGTGTGGCAGCCAGGGGAGGGACGACGGCTCCGTCTCGACGGTCGCCGAATCGGGGTGAAGGATTCGCTGTTCGGTCATGGTCGATGCGAGGGAGCGACCTCTCGTTCGAAGAACGGTCGGGCGAGCACCCCTAGCGGGACGGGTCCGAGCGCTTTCGTCGGCGCCGAGGGGTCGGTCGCAGCGGCGTTATTCATATGCGTCTCTACGTTACCTGCGGGGATAAATCACTCAGGAACCAATTAGTTCAGGTGAATGTATCGAAGTGCTATACGAACTCGATCGGGAGCCCAAATCGGGAGCGAGTGCGCGGAGTCCGGACCGGTAACGAGTGCACAGAGGCTGCGGCCTCAAACGAGTGAGCTCGAATGAAAAAGCGGACACGGAATCGCCCGTAAAACGGCCTACTCGAGGTGGATCGCCGGGCGGAACGGTCGGGCCTGGCTCGCTTTGCCGGCGGGATCGATCGGATCGGCGTCCTCGGCGTCGATTAGGACGTCGGCGTCGAACTCGCTCTCGAGGAAGTCTGCGGACGCTTCGTAGACGGCCCGCTCGTCGATTCCGGCGAGCGTCTCGAGTGCGGCGTCCTCGCGCTCGCGGACGAACGAGACGAGGTCGCCCACGAGGCCGTTGACGGCGTCCCCTCGGTCCCGGTGGGCAGGATTTTGCATGACCTGCTCCATCACGGCTCCCTGGTCCGGGCCGGTTTTCACGACCGTCTCGAACACCTCGCGTTTCCAGTCGGCCGCGACGTAGACGCGAATCGTCTCGGGGTCGGTGTCGGTCACGTCGACGATGTCGCAAACGTCCTCAAGCAGCGCTCTCACCAGTCGTTCCTCGACGATCACGCTCGAATCCTCGAATTCGGGCACCGGCTCGGGCCACGGCACGTCCTCGGCTAGCTCGCCTGTCAGTCGCTCGTGGAGTTCGTTCGCCGCGAACGGGATGACGGGCGCGAGCAGGCGCAGTCGCGTCTCGAGGACAGTACGAAGGGTCCATCGCGCCCCCGCGCGTCCGAGGTCCGTCCGGCGGCGGTACCACTTCAGGTACTCCTCGAAGCGGTAGAAGGCTCTCTGGCTGGCTTTCCGGGTCTCGAATCGGTCCATCGCGCCGGTGACCTCGCGAACCGTCTCCTGGAGGTGGGCGAGGAGCCAGCGATCGATCCGCTCGAGGTCCCGTTCGCCTGCCGGTCCGTCGATCAGGTCCACGGCGTGGTTCCAGAAGCGCTCGAGTTGATCGCGCGTCGCGGCGACGGCCTCGGCCCGCCAGTCGTAGTCCTGCCAGGGTTCGGCGCTGTTGAGCAGGAAGAAGCGCACGGTGTCGGCCCCGTAGCGCTCGATGGCCTCGCCGGGGAGGACGACGTGTCCCCGCGAGGAACTCATCGACTCGCCCTCGAGCAGCCCCATGCCCATGACGGTGATTCCCCGGGGCCACTTCGCCTGCTCGAACAGCTCGGCGTGGTGGGAGAGGAAGAACGTCAGGTGATTCGAGATCAGGTCGTTGCCCGAGCACCGGTAGTCGACGGGGTACCAGTACTCGAATTCCTCGCGCAGGTCCAGGGCGCGCTCGTCGGGTTCGTCGACGGATTCGGGCCCCAGCAAGAGCGCATCGAAGAACTCCCGCGTCAGGTCCTCGACCGGGACCTCTTGGATCCGGTGAGCGATGGTGTAGTAGGCCGTGTAGATCGTCGAGTCCGACAGCGGTTCGATGACGAACGCGTCGTCCCACGGCAGTCTCGTCCCGAGTCCGTAGTTGCGGATGCAGGGCCACTCCTCGAGCCACTCGATCGTGTGGTCGTACTGCTCGCGGGTGTTTTCAGGGATCGCGTCCAGGTTCGCGACGGCCTGGTGAGCCTTCTCGCGCCACCCCGCGTCGTCGTACCGCAGGAACCAGGTGTCCTGTTCGGCGACCTCGACGCGTCCGCCACAGCGACAGACGACCGTCTCGGCGAAGTCGTACATCGCGTCGAAAGCCCCCTGCTCTCGGTAGTGCGCGTCGAGTTCCTCACGGACGTCCTCGACCACCCTGCCGGCGAACTCGCCGTAGTCCTCGTTCAGTTCGCCCCGGTGGAACTCGCGGGTGTACAGTTCCTCGGTAGCCGCCTCGAGTTCGGGATCGTCCGAGGATTCGATGCCGTACTCGGCGACGGCGTCCGCTGCGGGGAACTCGCCGTAACCCTCGAGGGTCAGGACGGCCCGCGATTCGATGGCCCGCACCGCCTCGGGGTCGAGACCGTACGCTCTCAGGTCGTCGGTGCGGGCTTTCGACGCCTCGAGGGCGACCCAGTCGTCGGGCGAGTGGGCGGGGACGGACATGACGACGCCGGTGGCGCTGTCGGTGTCCACGAAATCGGCCGGGAGGACGACGATCTCCTCGTCGGTGACAGGGTTCCGGACGCGGGTGCCGACGACTTCGGTTCCTGGAACGGTCTCGAGCACCTCGACCTCGCGCGCCTGCAACGCGAGTTTCTCGGTCGCCTCGAGCGAGACGACCCACTCCTCGCCGTCCACGGTCGCTCGAGCGTAGGTCGCGTCGGGGTCGACGAAGGCGTTCGTGACCCCGCGGACGGTCTCGGGGCGCAGAGTTGCCATCGGGTAGACGGTGCGTTCGCTCTCCGCTCCCGGTTCCGCCTCGCCGCCCGCTCCGCTCGAGTCGTCGCTCGCGGCGCGGAACGCAATCAGCGTGTACTCCTGGAACTCGGCGTCCTCGCCCTCGTAGATGTCGTGTGTCGTGACCGGCTGTTCCTCGTTCGTACAGTAGTTCACCGGGTGCAGCCCCTTCTCGAGGAGGCCGCGCTCGTGCAAGGTCTCGTACTGCCAGCCGATAAATCGCGAATAGCGCTCGTCTTCGGTGGTGAACTCCCGGCGCCAGTCGATCGACAGCCCGAGGCGACGCATCCCAGCCTCGTAGTGGTTCTCGATGAAATATCGGGCAAATCCCATCGGCGTCTCGAGGTCCCGGAGGTCGGATTCAGGTACCTCGAAAGCGTTTCGCAGGCTGTCGAGCTGGTGGGCGTCGCCGCGCTTCAGTCGCTCGACGGCGCCGACAATGGGCGTGCCGGTGACGTGCCACGCAATGGGGAAGAGGACGTTGTCGCCCCGCTGACGCCGGTAGCGGGCGTACGCGTCGGGGACGGTGTACGTGCGCGCGTGGCCGATGTGCATGCCGCCGTTCGGGTACGGGTAGGGGACGGTCACGAACGTCGCTTCCGACGGGTCTCGACCGTCCGGATCGGCCTCGTACCGATCCGACTCCACCCACCGCTCGCGCCAGCGCGCCTCGAGTTTCTTTGGCTCGTAGCCGTCACTCTCCTCGGCAGTGGCATCTCGAGAATCCCGTCCTCGAGCGTCCCGATTCACACCGATCCCTCGATAACCGGCCCGTCGGTGGCCCGGAAGGAGGTCGCGTTCGGCGGTCGAATTCGAGTTCGCTGGGCGTCGAAGTCGTCGTCGAGCCGTCGTCTCATGCTCGATCCTACTCGCGAGAACGATAAAATACTGGCGTGGTGACAGGCCAGACCTGTCATCAATTCCGGTATTTCAGAACCCCGAACGCTACTCCTCGATCTCGATCGCCGGCCGGCCTGGCTCCGCGTTCGAGAGCACCGAGTCGTCGGCGTCTTCGGCGCGAACCACGCTGACTGGCGCGTCGAACTCTCGTTCGATCAGCCAGGCCGCCGATTCGAGAGCCGCGTGTTCCTCGTCGGGGTCGAGCGTCGTCGACAGCGCCTCTCGCTCTGCTTGCAGGTCCTGACCGTAACTCGCGGCGGCATCGCCCTGCTCGCGGATGTGTGATTCCTGCATGAGTTCGCCGATCAGGTTGTCCGCGTCGCTCTCGACCGCGATCTCGAGGGCGTCGTACTTCCAGTCGGGGGCGACGACGACGTCGATTTCCTGCGGGTCGTCGATACCGGCCACGTCGACGATCTGGCGAACGTCCTCGCGGGTGTTCTCGACGAGTTTGCGCCGTTTCTCGACGTGATCGCGGTCGACCGTCGCGGTCGGCCAGCCGGCCTCGACGACGAAGCCGCCGTCCTCGTCCTCGAGTTGCTCGTAGAGTTCCTCCGCGAGGTGGGGCGCGACCGGCGCAAGCAGACGAACGACGGCCGACAGCCCGCGCTCGTAGGTCTCGGCGTGCGGTTCGGCGTAGTCGGCGTACTGCCGGAGCGTTCGGACCAGGTCCTGGGTCTCGCGAAGCGCGCGGTTGAACGTCAGGTCGGCGTACTTCTCGGCGGCGATAGCGAGCGTCGCGTCGATTTCGCTCTCGACGTAGCTCGCGACGGCGTCGTCTTCGCCCGCGGGCGCGTCCGCGACGTAGTCCTGGACCATCCCCTGCAATCGCGTGAGGAACGCGTAGGTCGACCGGACGCCCTCCTCGCTCCAGTCGAAGTCACGCTCGGGCTGAGCGGCCTGCATCATGAACAACCGGGCGGTGTCGGCACCGTACTCCTCGACGATTCGCTGCGGCGAGACGGTGTTGCCCTTCGACTTGGACATCTTCTCGCCCTCGAGTTGGACCATCCCCTGGGCGAGCAGATTCGTAAACGGTTCGCGGTGTTCGAGACCCTCGTGGTCGGAGAGCACCTTCGTGAAGAACCGCGAGTACAGCAGGTGCATCACGGCGTGCTCGATGCCGCCGACGTACTGGTCGACCGGCATCCAGTCGTTGGCCCGCTCGATGTCGAAGGGAGCGTCCTCGAGGTCGGGCGAGACGTACCGCAGGAAGTACCACGAGGAGTCGACGAAGGTGTCCATCGTGTCGGTCTCCCGTTCGGCCGGGCCGCCGCAGTCGGGGCAGGCCGTCTCCTTCCACTGCTCGGCGGCGTCCAGCGGGTTCCCGGTGGTATTGATGAACTCCGGTAACTCGACTGGTAGGTCCTCTTCGGGCACCATCACGGGGCCGCAGTCGGCACAGTGGACGACCGGAATCGGCGTCCCCCAGTAGCGCTGTCTCGAGATGCCCCAGTCTCTGAGCTGGTACTGGGTGGCGTGCTCGGCGCTCTCGATCTCTTCGGTCAGGCGCTCGCGTGCGGTTTCGCTGTCGAGACCCGAGTATTCGCCCGAGTTGACGAGGACGCCGTCGTCGGTGTAGGCTTCCTCCTGGACGTCCGACGCGCCGGGGACCGTCTCGCCGTCCCAGTTCTCCGGTTCGGGAGCGACGACGGGGACGATGTCCTCGCCCATCTTCGTCGCGAACGCGTGGTCGCGCTCGTCGTGGCCCGGGACAGCCATCAGCGCACCCGTCCCGACGTCCGAGAGGACGAAATCGGCGACGTAGACCGGAATCTCCTCGCCCGTGGCGGGGTTGGTGGCGGACAGATCGGTGGCGACGCCGTTCGGTTCGTCGCCCTCGGGGTCGGCCTCGTGTTCGACGAAGTGACGGACGTCCTCGTCCTCCTCGACCAGTTCCTGGCTGATCGGGTGGTCCGGGGCGAGCGCGAAGTACGTCGCGCCAAAGAGCGTGTCGACGCGGGTCGTGAACGCCCGGACGTCCCCGTGGCCTTCGATTTCGAAATCGAGTTCGGTCCCGTGCTGGCGACCGATCCAGTTACGCTGCATCTGGCGGACCGAGTTCGGCCACCCCTCCAGGTCGTCGATGGCCTCGAGCAACTCGTCGGCGTACTCCGTAATTCGGAGGAACCACTGCTCGAGTTCGCGGGTCTCGACGGGGGTGTCACAACGCCAGCAGAGTTCGGCCTCGCCCTCGACCTGTTCGTCGGCCAGGACGGTCTCGCAGTGGGGACACCAGTTGACCTCGGCGTCCCGTCGCTCGACCAGGCCCTCCTCGTGGAAGCGGGTGAACAGCCACTGGTTCCAGCGGTAGTACTCGGGGGTGCAGGTGGCGATCTCGCGGTCCCAGTCGTAGCCGAATCCCATCGATTCCATCTGCCCGCGCATGGTGTCGATGCAGTCGAACGTCCAGTCGCGCGGGTTGGTGTCGCGCTCCTTGGCCGCGTTCTCGGCGGGCAGGCCGAAGGCGTCCCACCCCATCGGGTGGAGCACGTCGTCGCCGCGCATCCGTCGGTAGCGGGCGTAGGCGTCGGTGATCGTGTAATTTCGAACGTGGCCCATGTGGAGTTTGCCCGAGGGGTAGGGGTACATCCCCAGGACGTACGTCGGATCCTCGACGTCGTCGGGCGTTCGGTACACGTTCGCGTCGTCCCACGCCTCCTGCCAGCGTCGTTCGACCGTCGCGTGGTCGTATCCCGAGTCGCTCATTTGCTTATATAGGATTGGCGGAGGCGAGGTTCTATACCTTTCCATTGGCGGGCAAACGGACAGTTCCCGCTCGCCTCGAGGCGAGCACCCGAACCAGTAGTTACGTTCCGGTACGTTTTCGAACCGGGTCGAGGGGACGAAGTGGGACCGTTCTCGAGAGTGAAACCGCTAGACTGTGGCAGGGAAACGGGAACAAGATGGAACGATCAAAAACCGATGCAACCGTCGCGGCTTTATATACGTACGCCGACGGAACGACGGACCACAATGGCACCACTCATCAGCGCACTGGTCGCGTTCATCGTCGCACTACTGGTTGGCGGCCTGGCAATCTACCTCGCCGCGAGCGTCGTCATCGACGCCCACAGTTACGAGCACGCAATCGTGACGGCTATCATCGGCGCCATCGCGTGGGCGCTCACGTCCTGGATTCCGCTCCTGGGGCCGATCATCGCCCTGATCGTCTGGATCGGCGTGATCAACTGGCGCTACCCCGGCGGGTGGGTGACTGCCGCAACCATCGGCGTGGTCGCCTGGCTGTCGGCACTGGTGATCCTGTTCGTGCTCAACGCAGTCCTGGGACTCAACGTCGGCGCGTTCGGCGTGCCGATCTGAGCCGTTCGGAGCGGTTTCCCGTTTCGTCGTCGAAACGCGTTTTCAACCGGCCAAGCATGTCGTTCGACCTGGTCCAGCATGTCGTTCGACCCGGTCAGGCGTGTCGTCTGACTCGACTAAACGCGTCGTTCGACCCGACGTTTGTCTCGGGTACCGAGGAAACAATCCATCCGTGTGCCGCCGACGCGTTCTCGGCGGAATTCTCGCCTGTTCCTCACTCGGTTCTGGCTGTCTCTCGAGCGCCGATGAGGGCGACGGCTCGAGCGCGTACTTCCGAGTGAAAAGGCTTCGATACCGCCTGGTTTCGCGCTTCGCTAGTCGATGTCGATGCGCTTCGAGTCGTCGCTTTCCTGCAATTTCGGCAGTGTGACCGTCAGTACGCCGTTGTTGTAGTTGGCCGATATCGACTCCTCGTCGACCGGTTCGGGGAGGTGCAGCCGTCGACTGACCGACTTGTGCGACCGCTCCCGGCGGAGATAGCGGTCGTGTTCGTCGGTGCGATCGGTCTCCTGTTCGGCCTCGAGGCGGAGCGTCCCCTCGACGAGCGTCAACTCGATGTCCTCGGTCTCGAAGCCAGGGAGGTCGGCCGTCACGACGTACTCGTCGCGGTGATCGGCCACGTCGACGGCGACCGAACCCGGAAACGAGAGGCCGCTACCGCCGACGCCCGTTTCGAACTGCTTGCTGACTCGGTCGAGCATCTCCTCGAGGTCGTCGAACGGATTGCGTCGCATGCGAGTCGATAGGCGCTCGAAGAGGATAAATTGTGCCCCGGCGAGGACGACAGAACCGGCAGGGTCGCGCGGGTTTCGTACACTCGACGACGTGTTCGAGGTCGTACACTTTCACTCAACCACGTACACTCTCACTCGACGACGTGTTCGAGGTCGTACGACCCCAGTCGGCGAACCCACCCCCTCTCGGCGAGGGCCTCCAGGTTGGCGATTGCCTCCTGGGTGCGCTCCTCGTAGAGGCCGGCGTCGACGTCCATGTGGAATACGTAGTCGCCGAGTCGCTCGCCGCTCGGGCGCGATTCGACCCGGCTCAGGTTGATGTCGCGGTCGGCGAACGGCTCGAGGAGTTCGAGGAGCAGTCCAGGATAGTTCGCGTTCGGGTAGACCACGAGCGAGGTCTTCCCGCCGGCCTCCGAGCGCTCGGAGGCGGGTGCGAGCGCGAAGAACCGCGTCGCGTTCGACGTCTGGTCCTGGATGTCGGCGGCGAGGACCTCGAGGTCGTCGCCCGCCGTGGCGGGGTGGGCGATGCCCGCGACGGAGGGGTTCTCGCGGGCGTACTCGACGCCCTGGGCCGTGCTCGAGACGGCCTCGAGGGTCGCATCGGGGTACTCGGACTCGAGGTAGGCGCGACACTGGGCGAGCGCCTGGGAGTGGCTGGCGATGGTGTCGAAGTTCGGTCCCTGGGCGAGCAGGGCGTGGCGGATCGGCGTGACGATCTCGCGGACGACGGCGACGTCGTACTCCGCGAGGGCATCCTGGCTCTCGGTGACGCTCCCCTCGATGCTGTTCTCGATGGGGATCACCCCGCGGTCGAACTCGCCGGCGGCGACGGCGGCGACGATGTCGGTGACCGACTGGCGGAAGACGACGTCGTCGTCGAGCGCTCGCGTCGCGCGATGCGAATAGGTCCCTTCGGGGCCGAGCGTGACGGCTGTCATATGCTTCGTAGGGGAGCGGATCCCGAAAAACGTGCCGAAGGTGGTGATTTCTCGAGAAGTGCTGGGTCTTCGTCTCGAGAAGCGGTGTCTCGCGCCCGAATGCGTGTCCACGCCGTTCGTCCGTCAGTTCCTACAACGACTTGTAATCGTCGCTGAACACCTCGAGCGTGGCGACGAGCGCGCCGAGGACGATGGGGCCGTAGAACAACCCCATGAACCCGAAAGCGGTGACCCCGCCCAGGACGCCGACAATAATCACGGCCGGGTTGAGTTCGGCGTAACGGTCGACGACGATCGGTCGCAGGTAGTCGTCCGACAGACCGACGATGACCATACTGTAGATCGCCAACCCGATCGCGAACGTCGGCTGATTGACCATGAGCAGGTAGATCACGGCGGGGCCCCAGACCAGGAACGAGCCAACGATGGGGATCAACGAGAGGACGATCATGACGACCGTCCAGAACAGCGCGTTGGGGATGCCGACGACGAACAGGCCGATTCCCGCCAGTCCGCCCTGGATTAGCGCGATGAGGACGTGGCCGGCCAGCACCGCCCACGTCACGTTCTCGAGCGCCTCGAAGAGATTCGTCTGGACGGCGTCCGGGAGCGGCGTCACCTCGCGAAGCCATCTGAGCAGGGAGTCGCCATCCCGGAGGAGGTAGTAGAGCAAGAAGAGCGCCACGCCGATGCCGATGGCCGTGTGCGTGAGCCCCGCCAGCAGTTCCGGACTGCGCTCCAGGAGGGTCTGTCCTGCGGACTGGGCCCAGTCCATGGCCGTCGACTCGAGGTCGACCCCGAATCGCTCGGCGACCGACTGGAAGGGCTCGAGCGGAAGCGAATCGGCGTCGGCGCCTTCGACGAGTGCGCGGGCGTCGCGAAAGACGTACGCCACGACGATCACAACGGGGACGATGGCGAGAAGGAGTGCCAGCAAGACGAGCGAAAACGCGGCGATAGCAGGCGATGTTCGTTGTTCCAGGCGACGCTGGGCCGGCGTCAGCACGAACGCGAGGAGGACGGCGGCCAGCACGTACTGGATATACGGGAGGACGAGTTGCGCCGACAACAGCAGGAGGACGGCGATGAGAACGAGTAGCGTCCCTCTCGATCGATTCACACCTCGAACTCAACGGGGAGGGGGTTAAATGCGGTGGCGGCAGGTACAGGCCGACGGCGGTGCGCAGTCGAGAGTGACGGCCAGGACGCCGTCGAAGACGTCCACGTGAAGATCCGATTACTGCTGGGGAATCGGGGAAACACGGGGTTGACCGGCGTAAACGGTTCGTACGTGTCGACTGTCTCGTCGCTCGTCACACGGGTTCAAGGCCGTGGTTCGCCAAGTACCGGTTATGTCGACCCAGCTCGACCCGCTCTCGATCTCGGCCGACCTACTCTACACGGTCAAGACGGACGGGGAGCGGGGCGCCCTCCGCGACCATCTCGCCACGCTCGAGCGATCGCGGCTCGACCGAGCGCTCGGCGGCCGCGCGGAGAAACTCGCCTTCTGGCTCAACTGCTACAACGCCTACGTACAGATCCTCCTCGAGGACGATCCCTCGCTGCTCGAAGGTGGTGTGCTCGACCGCTGGAAGTTCTTCGCCAGGGATCGCGTTCCGATCGCCGGCGTCTGGCTGAGTCTCAACGACATCCAACACGGGTTCCTTCGTGGCTCGAGACACCCCTGGGGGATGGGGTACCTGCCACGACCGTTCCCGACGGCCTTCGAGCGCCAGTTTCGGCTCGAGTCGGTCGATCCCCGGATCCACTTCGCGCTGAACTGCGGCACCGAAAGTTGTCCACCGGTCGCCGTCTACAGTCCGTCCGACGTCGAGACAGAACTCGAGACCGCGACCGACTGGTTCCTCGAGGAGAACGTGAGCTACGAGCCACGGGAACGCGTCGCCCGCGTGCCGCGCGTCTTCCTCTGGTACCGCGGCGATTTCGGCGGCTCGAGCGGGATTCGGTCGTTCCTCGAACGCTACGACGTGATTCCGTCCGACGTGACGCCGACGCTCCAGTACGACGAGTACGACTGGTCGATGGATCTGGGAGATTATCGCCGAAAGTAATTTTTCGGGGTCCTCGATGGCCGGAGAAGGCCGAAGCGGGCCGCCAGCGTCATTACCGGGCAGGGGATCTCAGCATCGTTGCCGCCTCGAGGACCTCAGCGCCCGTGCCCTCGACCCTCGAGATACTCCTTCGTTCGCCCGAGCACGACGTACTCCGCCTTTCGGAGGTCCGCGACGGATTCCGACCCCGTGACGAACATCGCCGTCTCGAGTTCGACCCGGAGGGTCTCGAGGAGGTCGACGACCGCGTCGGTTCCCTGCCCGGCTGGCGAGAGAAACGGTTTGGCGAGACCGCCAGCCTGCGCACCGAGGGCGATGGCCTTCGCCACGTCCAGACCGGAGCGAACGCCGCCGCTGGCGATCACGGTGTCGTGAACGCTTGCGGCTTCGAGCGTGCTCACCGCGGTCGGGACGCCCCAGGCTCGGAAGCGTCGCCCGACGTGTTCCTGACGGGTCGCGCCGACGGCGGCCGCCCGATAGGACTCGATGCCCGACCAGGTCGTCCCACCCTTTCCGGCGACGTCGATGGCGTCGACGCCCGCCGCCGTCAGCCGCTTAGCGGTGCCCCGGGCGATACCGTTGCCCGTCTCCTTGACGATCACCGGCACCGAAAGCTTGCTCGCGACCGTTTCGATCGCCTCGAGACAGCCGCGTGCGTCGACGTCGCCCTCGGGCTGGACCGCCTCCTGGAGGAAGTTGAGGTGGATCGCCATCGCGTCCGCGTCGATCATCTCCACGGCGCGCTCGACGTCACTCACGTCGTACTCGAGCAACTGGGCGGCGCCGACGTTGCCGTAGAGGAACGCGTCGGGGCCGGCCTCCCTGACCACGGTGTAGGACTCCAGGAGGTCCGGGTCGTCGAGTTCGAGGCCGGCGCGCTGGCTGCCGACGCCCATCGCGACGCCCGTCTCCTGGGCCGCGGCGGCGAGCGATCGGTTGATCTTCGTGGTGTTGGGGTGGCCGCCGGTCATGCTCTCGATGACGATAGGGGCCGCGAGTTCGTGGCCGAAGAGATCCACGCTCGTATCGATATCGTCCCGGTGGATCTCCGGCAGCGCCTCGTGGAGGAGTTCGACGTCCTCGAAGCCGGTCCCCGAGGTCTCGACGTTTTCTTCTTCGATAATGCGGATGTGGTCGTCTTTGCGGTCGGATGTCTCGGGCATCGCTTCGTCTCTGCTGTGTCGTTCGCCGGCGGTATTGAAAAGGTGTCCATTCGCGACGGTTGGATCACCTACTCGATGCTATCGCCGGTAGCTCAATCACCACCGTCGCCGGACCAGTTGCATTCATATTCTGGGTCGTGTTATCATAGTACATGGGATCAGCACTCGAGGATGTCGAGTACCTCGCTCGTTCCTCTCACCGAGTGACGGTGCTCGCGTCACTCTCGGAAGCGCCGAGAACGCGGGCCGAATTGCAGGAGTCGACAGGCGCATCGGCGTCGACGATCAGCCGAACGCTCCGGACGCTCGAGCAACGTCGCTGGGCCGTCCGAAACGGCCACTGTTACGAGGCGACGCCGCTCGGAGCGTACGTCGCGACGGGCGTCACTGACCTGCTCGAGCGACTGGAGGCCGAGCGAAACCTTCGCGATATCTGGGACCGATTGCCGGTTGGTGAGATCGACGGAGGACTCGAAGAATTCGCTGACGCCGTCGTGACGCCGGCCACCGTGGAGGATCCGTACGGGCCGGTGTCTCGCTTCCTCGCACTGGTCGAGGAGAGCGATACGTTCCGTTTCGTCGGCTTCGAACTGGGATTGATCGAACCCTGTATGGACGACCTCTGCAGACAGATCACAGACGGGTTAAAAGCGACCATCATCGACCTGCCCAACGTCGCGAACTACATTCGCTCGACCTATCCTGACCTCTCGACGAGAACGCTCCGGAGCGGGAACCTCACCGCCTTGCTCCACGACGACCCGCCCCCGAACGGTCTCAGCCTCTTCGACGACCGGGTCGGTCTCTGCGTCTACGCGCCCGACACCGGAACCCTGCAAGCGATGGTCGACACCGACTCGCTGGCGGTTCGCACCTGGGCCGAACAGACGTTCGACCAGTATCGGCAGGCAGCGCGACCGCTGGCGCTCGAGGCCGAGACCGAGATCGGATAATCTCCTGTCGTGGTGGTCAGTTGTCAGTTGATTGCACGGGGTGACCGGCGGGCACCCTCTGCCCCATTGGCAACGGATGCCTTCATCTCACTAGATGCCTACATAATTTCTCCGCACATAGAGAGGTCCGCAGAGGCGATACCAATGACTGACAGTTACTTCACCGACCGAACAGCACCCCGGGGAGAAGACCGATGAGCGTCGAAAACGGCGTCGACGTCGACGCGCTGGGAGAGGCGATCGACGCGATCGGCGACGACCCGGCCGTCGGCCAGTTCGAATTCCACGCCGAAACCGAGTGGACGGACGGACTCCGGTGTGAGACGACGATCGACGAATTCGACCAGGCGGGCGAGCGCGTGCAGACGCGCGAGTTCACGATCGAGGGCGACGAACCCGAGCAGATCCTCGGCCAGCGGACTGCGCCCAACGCGGTCGAACTCCTGCTCGCCGCCCTCGGTTCGTGCCTGAGCGTCGGCTACGCCGCGAACGCCGCCGCGATGGGCATCGAACTCGATGACCTCCGCTTCGAGATGGACGGCGACGTCGACCTCCGGGGCTTCCTCGGCATCGACGAGGCCGTTCGGCCCGGCTACGAGGGAATCACCTGCACCGCGTACGTGGACGCAGACGCCTCGGCGGCCGAACTGGCCGAACTTCGCGAGCGCGTGGAGGCGACCTCGCCGCTCATCGACAGCATCACGAACGAGGTTCCGGTGGAGACCGACCTGGTCGCCGCCACGAAGCCATGAGCGAAACGAACCCACCGAGGCTCGATACGGACGAACTCGAGCAGAAGGTCACGGCCGTCTACCAGGACGTCGCACGGTCGCCGGACGGAGACTTTCACTTCGAGATGGGGCGTGACCTGGCCGAACGCCTCGGCTACGATCCCTCGGTACTCGATCGAATTCCGGCCGGGGCCATCGACTCCTTCGCGGGCGTCGGCTACCACTTCGACCTCGCGGACCTCGAGCCTGGCGAGCGCGTCCTGGACCTCGGGAGTGGCTCGGGGATGGACGTCTTCGTCGCTGCGATTCACGTCGGTGACGAGGGCGCGGTGGTCGGCATCGACATGACCGACGACCAGCTCGAGAACGGTCGCAAATACCGCGACCACGGCGAATTCGACAACGTCAGCTTCGAAAAGGGGTACATCGAGGACCTTCCGTTCGAGGACGAGTCGTTCGACGCGGTCATCTCCAACGGCGTGATCAACCTCTCGGCCGAGAAAGGTCGCGTCTTCGAAGAGGTGCGCCGCGTCCTCGCTCCAGGCGGCCGACTAGCGCTGTCTGACATCACCAGCGAGGAGCAGATGCCCGATTCCATCAAGACGAACGCGGACCTCTGGGCGGCCTGCATCGGCGGGGCGGTGCAAGTCGACGACTACGCCGACGCCATCGAGACGCCGGGATTCGACGTGATCGACCTCCGAGAGAACGATCGGTACGAATTCACCTCGGATCGAGCCAAGAGCGCGTGCCAGACTTACGGCGTCAAGAGTATCTCGCTGGTGGCACGCACGCGTTAAACGGATCCCAAAATTGCGGCCCTGATCGCGATCGGGCCACAACTCCACTCACGACCCGTCCGGAGCCGCCCACAGCCCGCTCGCGAGCCGCTCACAACCTGTTCGCGACCCACTCGAAATCCACTCGCAGCCCGCTCGATCAGTGACGACCGCACACGGCCGGCGCTCCGACGTTTCCATGCCCGGCGGTTCGCCGCTCGAAGGTTTTTGCGATTGCCCGTCGAACGACTCTCCATGTGGCGAGCAATCCTCCTCGGTTTCAGCGTCGTCGAAACCCTATTTCCTGACCGGATCATCGCGTGGGGAGAACGAAGAGCGTTCGAGAACCCGAACGCCGGCGAGTTGCACACGTGGACTGTTCCGATGGCTCGACTCGAGGGCGTGTTGTTCGCGTGGCTCGCCTTCCGTGAACGAGATAGTGCGCCGTCCGTCGGGCCGGCTCTCGCCATCCTCGGCGTACCAGCCCTCCTGGCCCCGGAGCGGTTCGTTCGAACGGCGCTCGAACTCGCCTACCGGAATCCGGACGACCTCGAGTTGAAACCGTGGGTGGTTCCGGCGACGAGGGCGATCGGTCTCTGCTACGTCGTCCTCGGTACGGTCGCCGGGCGCGTGTCGGCACCCGGCGAGGACTCTCGGTCGGAGTGATCGGAGCGATCCGACCGATCCGACCGATCCGACCGATCCGACCGATCGGAGGAGAATACTCGCCTGGAGTAGCATCTTTTCCCATAGACGGGACGCAGGACGCAAAACGCAAGACACGGTACACAAGACGGGCGCCTCGACGTACCCGGCTTCGAATTAGTACGACCGCACATCGAGTCCGTCGTCGGTTCCGACGTACGTCGCGTCCGCGAAGTCGACGAACAGGCCGTGCTCCAGGACGCCGGGAATCGAGGCGAGGTCGCGCCCGAGTGCGGCCGGGTCGTCGATCGAACCGAAGGCACAGTCCAGGACGAGGTTCCCGTTGTCCGTGATCACGGGCCCGTCCTTGTGCGTCGCCATGCGGAGAGTTGGATCGCCGCCGAGTTCCGCAACGCGATTCGCGACCACGGTGTGTGACGAGGGCAGCACTTCGACTGGAACCGGCGCCTCGAGTGCGAGGACGAGTTTCGAGGAATCCGCGACGACGACGAACCGGTCCGCCGCGGCGGCGACGAGTTTTTCGCGGGCGTGGGCCGCGCCGCCACCCTTGATCAGCGCCCCGTGGGCGGGTGAGTCGGGGTCGTCGACGACCTGGTCGGCCCCGTCGATGGCCAGGTCGATCACGTCGACGGCGTCGAGGTCGGTCAGCGGGATACCGACATCGAGGGCCAGTCGTCTGGACTGGAAGGAGGTCGCAATCCCTCGAATCTCGAGACCGTCCTCGACTGCGCGGCCGAGCGCCTCGATGGCGTGGGCGGTCGTCGATCCGGTGCCGAGGCCGACGACCATCCCGTCCTCGACCTCCTCGGCCGCTCGTTCCCCCGCACGGCGCTTGTGGGCGTCGGCTCCGCCCGACGATTTCGCGCTCATATCGTCACGAGTGGGCGGCGAGGAGAAAAACGTAGCCCTCGAGGCCGAACCTCGGCCGGGCGATCGTGGGCTCTCGAGGCCGAACCTCGGCCGGGCGATCGTGGGCTCTCGAGGCCGAACCTCAGCCGACCGGCCGAGGTGAGTCAATCCCACCCCGCCAAAGTTTTTGGCTCGAGCGAACCTTGTAGAGGGACGATGGGATCGAGCGAGGACGCGGTGACGATGATCGACGTGCGAAAGACGTACCGCGTCGGCGAGCCCGTACACGCACTCGACGGCGTCTCACTGTCGATCCCGCGCGGGTCGTACACGGCCATCATGGGCCCGAGCGGGTCGGGGAAGTCGACGCTGATGAACCTCGTCGGCTGTCTCGACACCCCGACGTCGGGCACCGTCGCCGTCGACGGCGAGGACATTTCGACGCTCTCGGAACGCGAGCGGACAAGCCTTCGGGGGACCAGAGTCGGATTCGTCTTCCAGACGTTCAACCTGATGCCGCGGTTGGACGCCCTCGAGAACGTAGCCCTCCCCCAGTTGTTCCGCGGCATCGGCCGAACAGAGCGCCACGACCGCGCGCGAAGCCTGCTCGAGCGCGTCGGACTCGGCGACCGACTCGATCACCTCCCAAACGAGTTATCGGGCGGCCAGCGCCAGCGGGTTGCCCTCGCCCGCGCGCTGGTGAACGATCCGGCAATCGTCCTCGCCGACGAGCCCTCCGGCAACCTGGACACCGAAACGGAAGCGGACGTGCTCGACCTCTTCGAGGAGTTCCACGACGCCGGGACGACCCTCGTCGTCGTTACCCACGAGCGCCACGTCGCCGAACGCGCCGAACGCATCGTCCACCTCTTGGATGGGAACGTCGAACGAATCGAACTCCTGGAAGGTGCGGGTGAGAAGGCGTCCCCTGGTAGCGATTCTCGAGTGGAAACGAAGGGGTCTGTCGAGGCTGTTCGGAGCCAAGTTGCGGAGGAAGGTACTGTTGATCGACCCTCGAGTGACGATGTGACCTCGAACGATGGTCTATCTTCGAGCGACAGTGTGTCCTCGGGTGATAATAATCCCACCGCGAGCGATGACGACCCCATCGCGAGCGATGACGACCCCACCACGAGCGAAGAGGAGCCCTGATGAATCCACTCGAGTCGCTCCGACTCTCCTGGCGGTCGATTCGAGGTCACCGACTTCGGTCGGCGCTGACGACGCTCGGGGTGATCATCGGCGTCGCCGCCGTCATCGCCTTCGTCGCCCTCGGCGCGAGCCTGCAGGCCGGCATCATCGGCGACATCAGCCCCGACGACCAGCGGAATCTCTACGGCTGGGCGGCCGACCCGGACACCGAGGGTGGACCGCTCGCCGGCGCCCAGTTCGTCTTCAGCCAGGACGACCTCGAGGCCGTCGCGGAACTCGAGGGCGTCGACGCCGCGTACGGCTACGCGACCATCGACGCCCAGTCGGTGACCCACGCGGGCGATACCCGGTTACAGAGCAGCGGCCTGATCGCCGCCGGCCCGTCCTACATTCGCGAGTCCTCCCTGCGCGAGGGACGCCAGTTCGAAATGGGCGAACGCGAGGCCGTCATCAACCCCGCGGCCGCCGAGCAGTTCGAGGAAAACGTCAGCGTCGGCGACGAACTCGAGGTCCGGATCGCCACCGGTGGAACCGAAACGGTCACCGTCGTCGGGATCACCGACACCTCGGAAGGGCTGAGTCCGTTCGAGGGGTTCGACGCGGCGCCACGGATGTACGTCCCGACGGATCCGTTCTACCTCGAGCAAGCCGTCGGTCCGGCGGATGGAGGTGGCGATTCGAGTGAGGGGAACGAGGAGAGTGAACCGGAAAACGATGTCCGCTACCTCGCCATCGTCGTCGAGGCCCCCAGCGCCGACGAAGACGACGTCGACGCCGCTCGAGAGGCCGCCACTGCGTACTTCGAGAGCGAGGAATCCGACGCGAGCGAGTTCCTCGGCGAGGACGTCGCCGTCACGCTCCAGACGAGCACCGAGTTACTCCAGCAACTCGAGGACATCCTGGACATCCTTCAGAGCTTCATCGTCGGCATCGCCGCCATCTCGCTCGTCGTCGGTTCGATCGGTATCGCGAACATCATGCTCGTGTCGGTCACCGAGCGGACCCGCGAGATCGGGATCATGAAAGCGGTCGGCGCCCAGAACCGGGACGTCCTCGGGTTGTTCCTCACGGAAGCCGTGATCCTCGGCGTCATCGGAGCCGTTCTGGGAACCGCCCTCGGACTGGCCGTCGCGGCCATCGGCGCCAGCTACATCGACATCCCGCTGGTGTACCCGCTCGAGTACGTCGCCCTCGCCATCGTCGCCGGCATCCTGGTCGGCGTCGTGTCCGGGTTGTATCCGGCCTGGCGGGCCGCGAGGACGGATCCGATCGACGCGCTTCGGTACGAGTGAGCGACGGTCCTGGACGAACCGGATCCGAACTATCGGCGGTCCCGCTCCTGTCGCCGTTCCGATTCGGGTTCGAGATTTGTTCCCCGGCGTTCCGATTCGTATTCTGAATCCAGTTCTCGACGATCCCGCCCGCGAGAAGCGTCATCCACGCCGCTCACCGGCGTAAGCCCGAGCGATCGCTGGAGCCGACGCCGTTCGTCCGGATATTCGGCAGCGAGCATCGATCCGACGAAGCCGCCGACGGCCGCACCGCCAATGGTGTAGAGACAGGTCGCAACGCCGAACGCCAGGACGAAGAACAGCACGAGGGCGAACCCCTCCACGGGAAACCCACCGAGGGCGGCACCGAAGCCAAACAGTCCGAGGAACAGGAAGAGTACGCCGGCGATCGGCACGGTCATGATCGCACCCGCGAGTGCACCCGAAACGGTCCCGCCACGAGCGTCACGGCCCTCGAGGAAGCCAGACGCTGCACCGCCCAGGACGGTCGAAAGTGGGAGAAACGAGAGAACTACCCCGACGATCGCTCCGATGACCGCGTGAACTGGTGTCGACGAACGAACCATACGTGAACGTAGGACGCCGAGTTGGAAAAACACAGTGCCCGAGAGAGCTACCGTGAATCCGTCGCTCGTGGTGGGTGTGAGTGTCGATCCTCGAGAACGATGCGATCTCGGAGAATCGAAAAGCGACTCAGTCTCGAAGGGTCAGGAAGCGACTCAGTCTCGAGGTGTCGAGAAGCGACACGATCTCAATCGGAAACCTTTGAACGCGTTGACATCGGACTTATGCACCAGCGCGACGATATCTCGCACGATGGGACTGGATCGGCGGTCGTACCTTCGCGTCGCAACCGGATCCACGACGCTCGCCCTGACGACACTCGCGGGCTGTGCTACCCGTGAATCGGAACCAGAGCCCCAGGAACCAAACGGCGACGACGAACCGGCCGAACCCGAGGACGAAGGCGTCCTTCGGGTCGCGACGACGGACGCCTTCGCCCACGGTGAGAATCCCGCGTCAGCCTGGCTCAAAACCCGATTCGAGGAGGCGTTCGACAACGTCGAAGTCGACTGGGTTATTCCCGAATCCGGCATCGGTCACTACGTCGAACGCGAACAGCGCGGATTTCTCCCGGACGTCGACGCCTACGTCGGTCTCTCGGCTGCCAACCTCGCGACCGTCGACCGCGATCTCGAGGAGGGCGGCCTGTTTCGAGAACTCAACCGGGATCGAATCGAGACGATCGACGGCGTCGTCGACGGCCTCGACCTCGAGGATCCCGACGGACGGATCGTTCCTGTCAGTACGCAGTACTCCTGTCTGATGGTCGACGAGACGCGTATCGACCCGCCCACCCGACTCGAGGAACTCGGCGAGCCGGCCTACGCCGACTCGCTACTCACGCCGACGCCGTCTCGCGGTCGCGGCGGCGCCTTTCTCGACTGGCTGTTCGAGTCCGTCGGTCCCGACGACGCGCTGACCGTGTGGGCCGAACTCGAGGACAACGGACTCGATGTCTACGACACCTGGTTCGAGACGCTACTGGCGTACGTCGAGCGCGATCGAGCGGTGACCGTCGCCTACGCCGCGGATGCGCTCGCGGCGATCGACCGGGCAGTGACGTCAGATACCGACGAGACGCGGGGGAGCGAGCAAAACGAAACTGATGGCTTAGACAATGCGACCGACGGAACCGGGGCCGATGGCGACGGTTCCACCGATTCGGGCACGGACGACGACGCCGACGAATCGAGTGCCGATGACAGGTCGGACGCGGACGGCGACGGTTCCAACGGCGACGATTCGAGCGCAGACGACTCAGACGGCGACTCCACCGACGAGGCGACCGACGTCGTCGGCGACCCAGATCAGTACCGAGTCACCTACCTCGACGGGGAAGCCTACGCCGAACCCCTCCAGATGGCTATCTTCGAAAACGCGATCAACGTCGACCTGGCCTACACGTTTCTCGAGTTCGCGCTCTCGCCGGAGATCCAGGCCGGACTCGCTCCACGCCTCGGGCAGTACCCGGTGCGCCCTATCGCCGAACTCGAGTTTCCCGAAGAGTTCGACGTCTACGCCGACCACGCCGAAGATCCGCCGTCCATCGTGACGTTTTCGTACGAAACCCGCCGAGACGACCTTCCAGAGTGGCGCGGTGCCTGGGAGGAAGAGTTTGGGTACTGAGAACGCCGCGAGACGGCGCTGAATCGAGGAGTGCCAGAATATTCTGCAGCGAGAAGATGTTGCGTCTTGCTGAGCATAGCGGGCCCCTCACCGAGAAGGCGGGGACATCTTGCCGAGAAGATCAGGAGGCCTTACTAGCCCGAGTCGAGTCGCTCGCGAAATCGCTCGAGGCCAAACTCGAGCATGTCGGGGCTAACCGGCTGAAACTCGTCGTCGTCAGGAAGGAACTGACGAACCGAATCCCAACTGTCGCGAGCGTACCGTTCGTCGAGCAAGATGCGGACGCCGACGTCGTCGGGACTACGGATGACCCGGCCGATCGCCTGCCTGGCCTTCCGAACCGCCGGAACCGTCAGCGCGTAGGTGAACCCGTCGCCGAACGCGTCGTCGTAGGCCCGCCGAATCGCCTTCGTCCGCGGACTCGCCGTGTTGACGATCGGAACGCCGCAGATGACCGCCGCCGCGAGCCGATCCCCGCTGTAGTCGACGCCTTCTGTCAGGGTCCCACGGAGGCTCGTGACGAGTACCTTCCCCCCACCCGCGAAGAACTCGTCTTTCAGCGATTCCGTGGCGTCGTCGCTGCTCGAGGCATCGAGCAAGACGGGCTTGTCGACTCCAGGACGCGCCTCGAGGACCGACGCGGCCCACTCGGCTTCGCCGTAGCTCGGCATTCCGACGAGGACGTTCCCCGGAACTTGGGCGACTTGCGCCAACGCGTCCGCGTACGCGGTCCGTGTCGGCGTCTCCTCTCCAGGCGGCCCCCGGTTGTCGTAGGTGAACTTCGGCACCGAAACCGCGAAGCTCTCGCGATTCGCCTCGGGGAAGTGCAGGCCGTACTGCCGCTCGACGACTGGACGCCCTTCCTCGCGCGCGAGGTACTCGAGACCCGTGACCTCCCGGAAGGCGTCCATCGGCTCGAGAGTCGCGCTCATCAAGATGCCGCCGCCGAACGCCGATAGTCGCGAGCCGATGGCGTCGCTGGGAACGCAGTTGTGCAGGGTGAGTCGAGCCGTGTACGCCCGCCGCCAGGAGTCGGCCGGTTCCATCTCATCCCAGGTTCGTTCGAGTTCGATCTCTCGGAAGTTCGTTGTGTGATCGCGACGGTACCACTCCCCGAACAAGCGGCCGACGGCGGGCGAAGCCCGGGTCTTTTCCTCCTCTTCGGCCTCGTTGAGAATTCGCTCGACGACCGCGCCGACCGACTCGGCTCGCACCCAGACCGCGTCGCTGTACCCCGCCTCGGCCGCCCACTCGGAAATCTCGTCCTCGGCCGGCACCGTCGGGTCGCGGAGCGGGATTTCGTCGTCCTCGAGCGACGTCAGATCGGTCTTCCAGGCCCGATTTGTCCGCTCCAGGTGAGCGCGAACTCGACGGTCGAGTTCCCCGCGGAGGTCCTGGACGAACTCGAGGGTGCGCTCGAGTTCCTCGATGGACACGTCGGTGTCGTTCAGTTCGGCTCGAACGAGGTCTGCGTCGGCGGTTTTCGAGCCACCCTGAGCCTGGCGATCCTGCTGGTCGAATCGAACCGGCTGAAGCACCCGCGAGAGTTCCGTTTCGGCGTCGCGAAGCGTGGTATCTGCGACCCTGTCGCTCACTAGATCGCGAACGCGGGGCTCGAGCATGTGCGCTTCGTCACAGACGACGAACGTCGAGTCGTCGAGCAGGGCGCCGGTGAACGCGGCGGTCGTGGTGGGATCGAACGCGTGGTAGTAGTTGCCGATGACGACTTCTACGTGGCCGAGCACGGCCCCCATCACCGAGTGCGGGCAGGTGCCGTGGCGAACCGACCCTGTGACGAGGTCCTCCGGCGTGAGCAGGCCGGTTTCGGTCACGTCGAAGGGGACGGCTTCGACTGGATCGGCGTCGCTTCCCTCCTCCGGCAGGTCCTCGAGATACTGGGCGTAGAACGGACAGTACTCGACCTCGCTTCCGGCGGGGCCGCCGGTGTTGTACTCCGGCATCTCCGGTGGGTACGGCGTCGGCTCGCCGGCCGTCTCGAGATAGCGCGCGCCGGCGCGGCTGACGGTCGATCCGCCCGGTCCTGTGCCACCGCCCCCACCATCGGTACCCCCTTCAGTTCCACTGGAGCGACCCCCGCCCCGGATTCCGCTATCGGCCAGGCCGATCTGCTGGCTTCGGGCCTGGGCAGCGAGCGCGCCGGCCGTCGTCGATCCACCCTCGCCGGTGAGGTCGCGAGTGCGGTCGCGGAGGGTTTCACACCGATCGTAGACGTTATCGTCGCTGATCCCGCCTGCGTTTTCTCGATTATACGGGCAGACGTCGGCCTTGCCGACGAGCGTGAGTCCCGAAATCGGATTCCAGTCGGCTGGCAGGGACTCGTTGATCGTCTCGAGGTCCGTTTCGAACTGGCGCAGTTGCTGTTTGACGCTCGTGAGGACGAACACCCGTTCGTACTGGCTGTCGGGGTCACGAACGAGGTCGATGCCCGCCGTGAGCGCGATCATCGTCTTGCCGGTCCCACAGGCTCCTTCGATGACCGTGTACCCGTCCTCGGTAGCGGTTTCGATGGCCGTCTCGATCCCGTCGACTTGCTCGTCGTAGGGTTCGTCATGGCCGAATACTGGGCGCCAATCCGTCATCTCCTCCGTACTCATCGTCGGTCGTGCATAGGGTTGACGGACTAATCTGGCCGCGGTATGGTATATAAAGAATCGGCAACGGTGTTTACAGTCGAAAAACGAATCGTCGATCGGTAGCGACGAGATTAATCGTCGTCACTCGAAGTTGCAGTCGAATCGACTCGTAGGTCGAGCCCGGTGGACCGTCGTCTCGATTGGAACGCGAGGCGATGCTGGTGCAGGAAGCGAGGTTGGAACGTGAAGCGGTGCTAGTGCGAAACGCAGCTCTGGAAAGCGAGGCTGCACTGAAACGCGAGGCTGCATTGAAACGCGAGGCTCGCTAGAACACCACCTGACGATTCGGAAACCCACCACTGTAACGCACCACGAAAGACACGGGCCGGCCATCGGAACGACCAGCCGCGACCCTGTATTCCCAGGTGGCCACCCCCCAGTGGCCATTTGAAAAGGCGGTGGCTCGAAACGTAAACCTTTGGATACCTTTCACACAGTGAAACGACTGTGTCCGGGTTCACAGAATAAGACGACGGGCGGCCACGTTCACAGAGTATATCGACGAGCAGCCAGCGACTCGAGGAGCGATCAGAGTGCGTGCTTGTACGCCTCGAGCGTCCGCTCGACGTCCTCCTCGGTGTGCCCGTAGCTGACGAACTGGCTCTCGAACTGATTCTGGGAGAGGAAGATCCCCTGCTCGCGCATCTCGCCCCAGAAGATTCGCCGCCAGCGTTCGGTTTCGGCCCGCTTGACGTCGGCCGCGTTCTTCGGACAGTACTCGTAGCGCGGGCAGTCGGGATTCTGGCGGCAGCCGGCTTCACACTGGCCCTCGAGTTCGTCTCGGGACGGCCCTTCGCGCGTAAAGATTACTTTGAACATGCTGTCGGTTCCGACGACAGTGTAGTTCGGCGCCTGGTCCGCGAGAACGTCGGTGAGACCGCTCCGGAGCATCTCGCCGACCCCGTTGACGTGGTCGTAGACGTCGTTTTCGGCCGCGAACGTGAGCGTCTCGAGTCCGGCGGCCATCGTCACGGGGTGGCCGGAGAAAGTGCCGGCCTGGAAGACGTCCCCGGTAGGCGCGAATCCCTCGATCAACTCGGCGCGGCCACCGATGGCGCCGACGGGAAACCCGCCGCCGATGATTTTGCCGAAGGTCGTGAGGTCGGGCGTGATGCCGAAGTGACTCTGTGCACAGCCCAGCCCGCCGACGCGAAAGCCGGTGATGACCTCGTCGAAGATCAGGAGCGAGTCGTGATCCTCGGTGAGCTCGCGAAGGGTCTCGAGGTAGCCGTCGACGGGATGGACGATGCCGTAGTTGGCGAGGATCGGTTCGACGAGGACGCCCGCGATGTCGTCGCCGTGTTCCTCGAACACCTCGCGAACGACGTCTTCGTCGTTGAACGGGACGGGAAGGGTGTGTTCGGCGAACGCCTGCGGGATGCCAGCAGAGGAGGGAGCAGGGTGGTCGGCATCGCCTTCGACCAGCGTCGACTCCTGAGCGCCGTGGTAGCCGCCTTGCATGATGACGATCTTGTTTCGGCCGGTCATTCCGCGGACGAGGCGAACCGCCGAGACGGTCGCTTCGGTGCCGGAGTTGACGAACCGAATCTTCTCGACGCTCGGGACGTGCCGAACGACGAACTCGGCGAGGTCGACCTCGAGTTCGGTCGGCGTGCCGTACATCGGTCCTTCGCTGGCCGCTCGCTGGATCGCCGCCTGGACGGGTTCGGGGAGATCGTGTCCGAGAAGGAGGGGCCCGAGTCCCATGACCCAGTCGACGAGTCGATTCCCGTCGGCGTCGACGACGTGGCCGCCGTCGCCCTTCTGGACGAAAAACGGGTACGGCTCGATGGCTGCCCGGACGGCGGAGTTGACGCCGCCGGGCATGACTGAGAGCGCCCGGTCGTACAGCGCGCGTGAGCGTTCGTCGTTCATGGTATGGTCGGCGCTTTGGTTGCGGACGGCAAAGATGTACCGAGGTCTGGTTCCGTCGAGATTGGAGGTTGATGTGAGGTTCGGTTCCGTCGAGATCGGAGATTGGTGTGTTGGCGGTTGGACCGTGCCTGAAAGCGTAGTGATTCTCGAGTTGAAACGAAGGGGTGTTTGGTCCTGCGGGAGTTGTTGTTAGATATTTGTCGTTACCGGAGAGGTAGAGAAAGTGAATTGTTCTGAGGGGTTTGCCAGGGATATAACACCCCCACCCCTTCGTTTCAGGTGGAGATGGACGAAGGAGTGGTGGGTTTCGTGGGACCGAAGAGCCAAATCGATGATTGAGTGGGAGCGATTTCTGCTTGAGACGGCAGGAGAAGCCGTGAAAGCCGTGAATTCGGAGGGTTCTGGCGATCTAGTAACTCAAGCCGTCTAGAACGACGTTTCTAGTAGAGTCTAGTAACAAAAACCAACTCACCTAGTAAGATGCGTTATTTGCTAGTGCTGCGGACTAATTCGTCGGGAGGTGTCTTAAACCTTCCCGTCCTAGAAACCCTTCCCACCCCTACCCTCCTTTTCCGGTCTCCACCTGAAACGAAGGGGTGGGGGGTTCCCCTCCAAACCCTCTCCCGAAAGATCGCGTTATCGTACCTCATGGTTCGTGGCTTCCACTCACAACTCTCCAATCTCGTTGGGATTCCCGACGTCACCCGGTTCTCTCTCTACTAAATCTGTGTCCCCTACCACACTCCGTTCTTTCCAATCCTTCTCTCACTCTCTGCCGTTGATTCCTCTCACCCTCCGCCTCTCGATTCCTCCTGCCCTCTACGTTCAAAATCGAGCCCTTCACCAACCATTTCAAGCAGCAGCCAGTCGTCACCACTCGCTCGAAGCGACGACGGCCGGTCGCTCCGTGACCGAAATCCCCAACACAATTATACACTTCTCGTCGACCATTCACGTGAAACTCCACACGATTCCCATGACATCCGACTCCGACCCCGACTCAGCGGACGCTCGAAACGACCACGAAACCGTCCTCTTCGACCTCCTGGAGGGGAACGAACGCCACGTCGACTCCCTCTCCGACAACTACTTCGACACCGTACGAGACGGACAACACCCCGATGTCGTCACCATGTGCTGTTCGGATTCGCGGGTCTCACAGGAAGGCATGTGGTCGATCGACCGTCCTGGAGCCATCTTCACGCCGAGTACGATCGGAAACCAGATCTGGGACGTCGAGGACGGCGAGCGATTCGTCGACGGGAGCGTTCTGTACCCGATTCACTACACCGACACGGAGGCGGTCGCCGTCGTCGGTCACACCGGCTGTGGTGCCGTCACGGCTGCCTACGAGGTTGCATCGGGCGACGAGGAACCCCCGGGCCCACGCGGGGTCACCAAATGGGTCGAGGCGCTCGTTCCTGTCGTCGAGTCGGGTCTCGAGAGCGAACTGGTCGATACCGATATTGGATCCGACGATGACGTTGATGCCGACGCCGACACCGCAATTATCGACCAGCTCGTCGAGTACAACGTCCACCGACAGGTCTCGTACCTTCGAATGGCGGAATCGATCCCGTCCTCGGTCTCCTGCTACGGCTTCGTCTACGACTTTCACGAAACCTACGGGTCCGAGCCGGGGCGAGCCTACCTGGTCAACCTCGACGGCGAAACCGACCCGCGAGCCATCGCGATGGACCTTCCCGATACGTACGCCGATAGCGTCTCGAGCCTGCTCTACTGACCGCGATAGCCGCCGCCGATACGGACGACGATCCTTCTCACACTACATGCCGGCGGCTAGCGAAGCATCGAGAGTGCTCGGATCGGGATGAGGAAAACGAATCGCTGTCCACGAACCAAGGACCGAACGTTCTTCGTCCTCGCGTTCGAACGTTCCACTATGCCACAACCCCCGATCTGGGACTCGCTGTGGGGTTTCCTCGAGAACGACACCAATTTCTACTATGCCATCGGGTTTCTCACGATCACCATCTTCGTCGTCGCGTTCGTCGCTGTCTCGCTGATCAGCTCGGTAGATCTCACCCAGGGCGGCTTCCTCGGAATCGTCGTCGGGTTCTCCATGTTCATGCTGGTCTTTTTCGTCTCGATCTTCGCCCAGCGACTCGAGAACGAGGAGTAACTGCGGTCCGAAACGGCGCTAGAACGGTTATCGAGACCTATCATCCGTCAATTTCGCCTGGAGGGAACATCGGAACGGTTATCCGTCTTCCCCGACTCTCTTCAAAAGCAATGGCGAAAGGAACCGTTGATTTCTTCAACGACACTGGCGGCTACGGATTCATCGAGACTGAGGACGCGGACGACGACGTTTTCTTCCACATGGAAGACGTTGGCGGCCCTGACCTGGAAGAAGGCCAGGAAATCGAGTTCGACATCGAGCAGGCCCCCAAGGGCCCGCGCGCGACGAACGTCGAGCGCCTGTAAATCGGGAATTCACTGAGGTATCGTTTTTGAACTATATTTTTCGACCGTGAGTGACGACGCTCGTGTTCGCGCTCTCGCGCTCGCGATTCGAACATCAACACTGTCCCTGACTCGAGTTTATGCCTCGGATACGGTCCTCAGATACGGTCCTCTGGTGGATCCTCGAGTACGCCCTCAAGGTCCTCGATGTCCTCGAATACGACGAAGTTCGCTCGACACGAAATGGAGGCCTCGTCGACGAGAACCGTCGTCGGTGCCAGCCTACATCGATGGGAGCTCTCGTCGACGCGACCAGGCGCACATCGAACCGGTTCTGGTCGCTGAGTCCGAACCGTTTTGTCGCTCACGCGCTCACGACAGATATGGACGACACCGAATCCGCCGGATCGAATCCAGGTTCCGAGGTGGCGATTCGCCGTAGCGACGACGTCGACTACGAACCCGTCGACGCCGCGGACGGACTCGCGAAAGGCGTCCTCATCGCGGCCGAACACGGGGCACCGAACTTCGCGATTCGCCGGTTCACCCTCGAGCCAGGTGCCGAGGTTCCACCGCACACGAACGCCGTCGAACACGAACAGTACGTCCTGGAGGGCGAGTACGTCGTCGGAATCGGCGACCAGGAGTACGACGTCGAAGCGGGCGACTCACTCCTGATTCCGGCCGGAACCGTCCACTGGTACCGCAACGAAACCGACGTCGAGGGTGCGTTCCTCTGTGCTGTCCCCAACGGTGACGACGAAATCGAACTGCTCGAGTAAGCGAATCGACTCGTTTCGGCCGGCCTAAATCAACGCACTTTTAAACTGTTAGGCTAGCCTAAAACGTATGACTTCGAACCGGACGCGACGGGCGGTTCTGGCGACTGGAACGGCGGCACTCGCCGGTCTTGCGGGGTGCGTAAGCGGCACCGGCCGGGAGGAAGATCCCGAATCGAACGACGGAAACGGCACCGAGGACGGGACAGGGAGCGAGAACTCGAACGACACCGATGGAAACGGGGGCGGCGATTCCTACTCGGTCACGATGGAACCCGTCGGTACTCTCGAGTTCGATCAGCCGCCCGAGCGGTGGGCGACGTACTTCTCCGGGTACGCGGACATGGGCGTCGCCCTCGGCGTCGGCGACGGCCTCCTCTCGGTCGGCAACGCGCCCCGGTATCACACCCAGTACTACGACGAACTCGAGGGCGTCTCCGTCCAGAAGGACGACCTCGTCCAGCTAATCGGCGAGGGCGGTATCGACAAGGAGGTGTTCTACGAACTCGAGGCCGACCTCCACCTGATGGATCCAAACTGGCTGGTCGAAAACGGCGCGTTCAACCTCGAACAGTCCGACGTGGACGAGATTTCGACGGAAATCGCGCCGTTCATGGGGAACGTCATCTTCCGCCAGACCGATCCGTGGCACGACTACCGGTACTACTCGCTGTACGAGGCGTTCGAGATCGTCGCCCAGATATTCCAGCGCGAGGAGCGCTACGAGGCGTTCGCGTCGCTCCACGACGAGTTCATCGCGGACGTCCAGGCGGAGCTACCGCCCGAATCCGAGCGGCCGAACGCCCTGCTCGTCTGGGGTGGCGAGGAGCCCGAAGCGTTCTCGCCGTACCGGCTCGGCGAGGGGACGAGCAAGAAACAGTGGCGCGACCTCGGCATCGGGGACGCCCTCGAGGGAACCGGCGTCGATGGATTGAGCACGGACGACCGCGGCCAGATCGACTACGAGACGATGCTCGAGGTCGATCCCGACGTGCTCCTCGTGCGCGGACACGAGGCAAAGTCCGCCGAAGAGTTCGAGGACTCGGTGCTCGCGTTCATGCAAGATCACTCCATGGCGAGCGACCTCACCGCCGTCCAGGACGAGCGCGTCTTCCGCGGCGGTCCGCTCTACCAGGGTCCGATCATCAACCTGTTCACGACGGAGCGCGCCGCAGTGGAACTGTTCCCCGACCGGTTCGAGGGCGACCTGTTCGACCGCGAGCGAGTCGCCGAAATCGTCACCGACGGGCCCTGAGATGGGCGACTCGAGCGCGTCACAGAAATTTTCCGCGCGACTCGAGAGCTACGGGTGGATAGACGCTCGACTGATCGGGGTCGCGCTCGCGAGCGTGGGGGTCGTGCTCGTCTCGCTGTTCGTCCAGGTGAGCTTCGGCGTGTACTCGATGTCCATTACGGAAGCGTGGTACGCCGTCCTGGATGCCGACGTCTGGTACGACGAGCGGGTCTTGCTGTCGTTTCTCCTCGGCGAGGACCTGATGCGGACCGTGCTGTTCGTTCCCGAGAGTTACGAACTCCCCAACCTGGCGCGGAACACGACGATCGTCTGGAACGGCCGCTTGCCGCGGGTCCTCGCCGCGGTCCTGGTCGGCTCGAACCTCGCGATTTCCGGGGCGATCTTCCAGGCGGTGACCCGAAACGAACTCGCGAGTCCGTACATCCTCGGGGTCTCCTCGGGCGCCGGGCTGGCGATCTTGCTCACGCTCGTGATCTTCTCGGGAATGGCCGCGTTGCTTCCGATTAGCGCGGCTTTCGGCGGTGCGCTCGCGTTCGTCCTCGTCTACGCCATCGCCTGGAAGGGCGGAACCAACCCCGTTCGACTCGTCCTCGCTGGCGTCATCGTCGGCACCGTCTTCAACTCCCTCCAGACGGCCCTCCTCCTGTTCGCCCAGGACATGGCAACCGTACAGACGGCGATCTCCTGGACGACCGGGACGCTCACCGGCGCGGACTGGGACGAGGTCCGTCTCGTCCTCCCCTGGACGATCCTCACCTCGATCCTCGCCCTGGCGGGCGCGAGACAGTTGAACGTCCTCCTGCTGGGAGAACGAACCGCTGGCGCGCTCGGGATGTCCGTCGAGCGCGTCCGGTTCGGCCTCTCGGGAATCGCGATCGTGGCAGCGTCGTCGTCGATCGCCGCGGCGGGCATCGTCGGGTTCGTCGGACTCATTGTCCCTCACGCCGTACGAACGCTCGTGGGCTCGGATTACAAGCGCCTCATCGTGGGCTGTCTGTTCGTCGGCCCGGCACTGCTGGTCGCCGCAGATGTGGGTGCGCGATTGGGCATGGCCGTCCTCTTCGGCAGCACGAACCAGCTTCCGGTCGGTATCTTGACCGGCCTGATCGGCGGGCCGTACTTCCTGTATCTGATGCGTAGACGCAAGCACCTGGGTGATCTCTAGTCATGAAACGCCTGCCAAACCTCCGCGGGAGCGCTCGAGAAGAGGAGACGGACACGACTGATTCGACTGATTCGACTGACTCGGAACCCGACGCCCCGGAAACTGACGACGAAACGACCAGCTCGAACTCCGAACTGACCTCGAGCCCCGAATCCACCTCGACGACCGACAATATCGACTCGAAATCGGACGCCGCGGGTTCGAGCGGCTCGAGCGTCCCCGACGCGACACAGGCGCCCTCGGACACTGTCCGACCTGCGCGAACGGGAAGCGAACTCGTCGGCACAGAACTCGAGATCGGCTACCCCGACACCGACGAACCGGTCGTCGAGTGCGAACGGATCGACCTCCCCGCAGGCGAGGTGACGGCACTGGTCGGCCCGAACGGGAGCGGGAAATCGACGCTCCTGAAGTCGCTCGCCCGCCAGCTGGCACCCGACCGGGGCGCCGTCCTCCTGGACGGGGACGACACCGACGAGTTCGGGAAGAAGGCGTTCGCCCGGCAGGTCGGCCTCCTCTCTCAGGAACACGACTCGCCGGGGAGCATCACCGTCGAGGAACTGGTCTATCACGGCCGCTATCCCTACCGCGGGTTCTTCGACGCGGTCGACGAAGCGGACGCGGAAGCCGTCGACCGCGCCATCGACCTGGCGGGCGTCGACCACCTCCGCGAGGCAGACGTCGGAAGCCTCAGCGGCGGCCAGAAGCAACTGGTCTGGATCGCGATGAGCCTGGCCCAGGAGACCGACGTCCTCTTGCTCGACGAACCGACGACCTACCTCGACTTGCACCACCAGCTTCGGGTGCTCGAGGTCGTCGACGCGCTGACGACCGAACGCGACGTGACGGTCGGCGTCGTCCTGCACGACATCGGCCAGGCGGCCCGCTACGCGGACAATCTGGTGGCGCTCAAAGACGGTAGCGTCTACGACTGGGGGCCGCCGGGCGAGGTGGTCACGGACGATCTGCTCGAGGAGGTCTTCGGCGTGGTCGCGACGGTCGGCTACGGCGAAGAGGGCCCGATCATCCAGCCTCACCATCCGGTCGACCGATGACGACGCGCGAGCGCGTTCGAGGGCCATCGGGATCGGCCTATTCGTCGTTCGGGGTTTCGGCCGCACAACGTTCGCTCGAGCCGCGTTGAACGGGGGAAAACCGAGGAAAACGGCCGCCAAATGGCGTCAAACCCCGGAAATCCGATTCCACTGAGTTACTGCTTGAAGTGGGTCTGGCGAGCAGAGTCGAGTGCAGCCATGAACCGAACAACGCTGATCGCAACCGTGCTGGCAGTGCTCGTCGTAACGACCGGCTTCGCCGCCGCAGTACCCGGAAACGCGCCCACGTCCGTGGGTGCGGACGACGACAGCTCCGACGTTCCGGCGGACGATCGCGACAGTGCTGACGACCGTGCCGACGATCGAGCCGAGGACCGGGGCGAGAACGCAGATATCGCCGACGACCGACGTGGGAACGCCGCTGGCGCCGACCGCGGTGCGGACACCCGCCAGGGACAGGGTCCGAACGTCGACCTGCCCGCGCAGGTCCCCGATCACGTCTCCGCGATCCACGACCGTATCGCGGCCTTCCTGGACGGCAGCCTCCAGGGCACGCTCGGCGAGGCGGTCCGTGACGTGACGCCAGGTGATGAGGAGGAAAACGACGGGCAGGAGTCCGACGAAAGCGACGAACGTAACGAGGCCGACGACGAGGAAACGGATGAAAGCGACGAGGGTGGCGACGACAGCGACGAAAGCGACGAGCAGAACGACGAAGGAGGCGAAGACACGGACGAAAGTGACGACGAGCAGGGGACCAACGACAGCGACGAAAACGGCGAAAACGACGAAGGAGGCGAAGACGCGGAAGACGCTGACGACGTCGAGGACTCGAACGACAGCGACGACTGAGACGAACCTTCGCCCCACGCGACGGAGTCACCGACACTCGAGATGGACGTGACAGCTCCAGAAATCTGCCCACCCTGATATGTTTGTCGTCTTCGAGGCTGTTCGATATCGTTCCGACCGACCGTTTTGGACGATACGTACCCGAACCGATACCCGCTTTTTCTCACTTTCGTGTATTTTAAGCGACGTGGCAAGCATCGACTCGTATGAATCGTCGCGTCGGCGCAATTGTCCTGGTGGTCTTGCTCTGTTTTTCCGTCGTCGGACCGACAGCCGGCGTATTCGGGACGGCCGTGGCCGGAGCGACGCAACCCGAATCGAACGCGTTCCAGCAGGACCAGATCGACGCCGACGAGGTCCGGATGGACGTCGCTATTCAGTCCAACGGGACCGCCGAGTGGACGCTCGAGTTCTGGATTCGGCTCGACGACGACGAGAGCGAGGCGGCGTTCGAATCGTTGCGCCAGGACATCCGCGATAATCCCGACAATTACACACAATCGTTCGCCGACCGGATGACCGAGACGGCCGCGACGGCGAGTGAATCGACGGGTCGGGAGATGGCCGTCGACGGGTTCGATGTGGAGACCCAGCGGCAGTCGCTCGCGCGCGAGTACGGTGTCGTCAGGTACACGTTCGACTGGCACGGCTTCGCTGCCGTCGAAGACGGCGAGATCCGCGTCGGCGACGCCATCGAAGGGATCTATCTCGACGAGGGGACGAGACTGCTCGTCGAGTGGCCGGAGGGCTACGAACGCACCGCGGTCGCACCCGATCCCGACGACGAACGCGATCGCGCGGTGATCTGGCGCGGCGGCGAGACCGATTTCGTCTCCGGGGAGCCTCGAGTGGTCCTCGCCGCCGGTGGGGGCCCGAGCACGACGACCGTGGTTGCTGCTGCGCTCGCCGTCGTCGCACTCGCCGCCGGTGGGGCCTGGTGGTATCGAAATCGCGATCAGCCAGCCGGCCAGGACGGCGGCAGTGGGGATACGGTCACCCACTCCGGTGTACAAGCAGCGTCTCGAGTCGACGAAACCGGCGCCGATCTCGACGACTCCGGGGACGAACCGGGAACTCGAGACGGACCAGCGTCTGAACCGCCGGCCGATCGGTCGACGTCGCCGCCTGATCAGTCGGCGTCATCGGCCGATCAGCCACCGTCGTCGGCCGAACAATCGGCGTCGCCCATCGCCGGGACTCCTGACGTGGAACTTCTGAGCAACGAAGAGCAGGTCATCCGTCTCCTCGAGTCCCGTGGCGGCCGGATGAAACAGCAATCGGTCGTCGAGGAGCTCGACTGGACGGACGCGAAAACCAGTAAAGTCGTCACCGGCCTCCGCGAGGAGGGCAAACTCGAGTCGTTCCGACTGGGTCGGGAAAACGTGCTCTCGCTTCCGGAGGTGGAGGGCCCGGGAGGGGCGGATTCTGGGAGCGACGGCTCGCCGACAGCCGGCGGTGATGGAGATGACGGAGGTGATGGAGGTGCCGGAGATGACGGAGGTGATGGACGACCGTGATCCGTTCGGCCGTCTGCCTCGAGTCTGCGGTGATGGCAATGCCGGAATCGCCAGAACCGCCCAAATCGACGAAATCGATAGACGGAACCGAATCGAAAACGGCGTTGAATCGCGTTGATGGTCGTTGATTCGAGGCCATCGACTCCAACGTATATCACCGAACCAGTACACTACCCACCAATGAATCGACGCACATCGATGGCACTGACGATCGCTCTCCTGGTCGTGGCGATAGCGGTTCCGCTCGCCGCCACGAGCGTCGTCCCGAACGGCGCCGTCCAGGAGGGCGCCGACACTGAGAACGGATCGATAGCCCCCGGCGAACAGCTCTCGGCCGCCGTCGGTGTCCAGGACGCCGACCTCGAGGGCGACGTCTCCGAACGAGCGTTCGGTCTCGAGCTGGCGAACGCCGAGTCTGACGAGGCGAAGGCAGCGATCATCGCCGAGCGCCACGGAGAAGACGAAGAGCGCCTCGATGAACTCGAGGGCAGACTCGAAGTACTCAACGAGTCCCGCGAGGCGGGCGAGATCAGTGAGGGTCGCTATCGCGCGGAGGTCGCGAAGGTCGTCGCCGAGATGGGGAGCGTCGAGCGACGGGCAGCCATCGGCGCGAACGCCGCTGGTGAGTTGCCGACGGACGTTCTCTCGGCACAGGGCGTCGACGTCGACGAGATTCGAACGCTCCAGGAGCGAGCCGGCGAACGTGGTGGACCCGACGTCGCAGCGACGGCGCGGTCGATTGCCGGTGCGGGAGTTGGCCAGCCGACGGACGTTCCGTCGCCCGGCGGCGACGACGAAACGGCTCGAGACAGTGGGAACGAGACCGCCGGAGATCGTGGAAACGAGAGCGATGACGAGGGATCGTCGAACGGAGGGTGATCTTGCGTTCTCATTGAACAGACGGTAATCTCGGGGAGTCGTCGAACGGGCGGTGATCTCGGGAAATCGCCGACGGTGCGGTTCAGCACCGGCATCGACCTTCGAACTCGATCGCTCTTCATGGCCTCGAGTAGATGATCTTGCTCTCTGCCAGAACGGCTATTGCATAGCACACCTTCAACTATGGTATTTATAGTATAGACACACTGGGAATCGACCGAGTCCGAACCGCTCAAGTACGCTACGCTGTTACTGACGGGCGTGTCAAAACAGGTCCCCGAGGTCGAGACGCTCTTTTGTCACGAGACCGGGAACGACTACCTCGTGGTGGTCACCCGGGACGGAAAGCGGCTGTTCCGGGCAAAACTCGGCGTCTCGGAGACCTCGGCGGGCCCACGACCCGCGAAATTTCGCGTCAAGCGCAACTCGAGCGAAGAGCCTCGTCAACCCGACGAGTTCGTCGACCTCGCTCGCCGCGCCGGCCGCATCCGCATCTCCGAGCAGACATCTCCCGAGGGCCGCCGGGAACTCGAGGATATGTTCGAAGGTTATCAGCTCGAGGAGAAGACGAAAGTCGTCCGGACCTGTCGATACTGTGCGTCCTCGGGCCGGTACTCTCCGATCACGACCGAGACGGCGATCAAGGACGACGAGGACTGGATCTGCACCGACTGTGCGGCCCGCGAACTCGAGCGAGAACTCTCCTACGTCGGGAACGTGACGGGGGCAGCGAAGGACCGCCTGGAGGACCTCATGCTCGAGGTGCAGGATCTCCAGCGAATCACGAACCTGCTGAAGGGGCGGTTGGACCCGGACCTCACGAAGTTCGACACCATCTCGGCGACGACCGACGAGGTCGATCAGGTGGGCGTCGACACCCTCAATCTGCATCCAGGGCTGCAAACCCTGCTAGAGGACCGGTTCGACACCCTGTTGCCAGTCCAGAGCCTCTCGGTCGAGAACGGTCTCTTCGAGGGAGACGACCAACTGGTCGTGAGCGCCACGGCGACTGGAAAGACGCTCGTGGGTGAACTCGCGGGGCTCAACCGCGTGCTCGACGGCAAGGGCAAACTGCTCTTTCTCGTGCCCCTCGTCGCGCTGGCCAATCAAAAGTACGAGGACTTCCAGGACGAGTACGGCCACCTCGTGGACGTCTCCATCCGCGTCGGCGCGAGCCGAATCGCCGACTCTGGCAACCAGTTCGACCCGAACGCGGACGTCATCGTCGGCACCTACGAGGGGATCGATCACGCCCTCCGGACGGGCAAGGACATGGGCGACATCGGCACCGTCGTCATCGACGAGGTCCACACCCTCAAGGAAGAAGAGCGAGGTCACCGCCTCGACGGCCTCATCTCGAGGCTGAAGTACACGACCGAAAAGCGTGCGGCGGCCCGCGAGAACTACGGCGGCGCCCAGTGGATCTACCTCTCTGCGACCGTCGGCAACGCCGAACAGCTAGGCCAAGCGCTCGAGGCCACCCTGATCGAGTTCGAGGAGCGCCCGGTTCCCATCGAGCGTCACGTCACGTTCGCCGATGGCCAGGAGAAGGTCAACGTCGAGAACAAACTCGTCAGACGGGAGTTCGACACCGAGTCCTCGAAGGGGTATCGGGGCCAGACGATCATCTTCACCAATTCGCGCAGGCGGTGTCACGAAATCTCTCGAAAGCTCGAGTACAACGCGGCGCCGTACCACGCAGGACTCGATTACCGGCGGCGAAAGCGCGTCGAGAAGATGTTCGCCGACCAGGACCTCGCGGCGGTCGTCACCACCGCGGCGCTGGCTGCGGGCGTCGACTTCCCGGCCTCGCAGGTGATATTCGACTCGCTGGCGATGGGCATCGAGTGGCTCTCCGTCCAGGAGTTCCACCAGATGCTCGGGCGGGCGGGACGACCGGACTACCACGACCAGGGGACCGTCTACGTCCTCGTGGAACCCGACTGTAGCTACCACAACTCGATGGAGATGACCGAGGACGAGGTGGCCTTCAAACTCCTCAAGGGGGAGATGGAGCCGGTGATGACCCACTACGACGAGGACGGTGCTATCGAGGAGACCCTGGCGAACATTACGGTCGGCGGGAAGGCGGCGAAGGCGCTCAACGATCGGATGCTCGGCGAGGTGCCGACCACCCACGCCATCGGCAAGTTGCTCGAGTACGACTTCATCGACGGCTTCTCGCCGACGCCGCTGGGGCGAGTGGTCACGGAACACTTCCTCTCGCCCGGGGAGGCGTTCGCGATCGTCGACGGCATCCGCAAGGACGCTCACGCCTACGACTTGATCGCGGACATCGAGTTGCGGGAATCCGATCTGTAACGGTTTTCGGGTCTGACGACGCCTGAAATAGGACTGTGAGACTCTGTTGCGATCCTCGAGGCGGCGTTTCAGTGAGGACAACGTGCTGTGGCTCGATACTCCTCGAATTGTTCGAAAGGCTCGAGATGGTCGTCTGACGAGTGCTTTCCAATGTCTCCGTTTGACTGCTCCCGACTAACAGTCAGTGCAGGTGAGTATTGTACTGATTCTCTGTCGACCGATCTATCAGGTCACAAGTAACAGGAATCCGATGACAATCGGCGGTATCGCTACCAGCACGAAAATGTGGTGCCAGGTGACATATGGCGGTTCCGCGATGTCTCTCGAGCGACGATTCCACTCGTAGGCAATCCACGAACCCAGAATAACCGCCAGTATCGCGATTAGTGCAATGGCGAACATCACGAAGCTCCACCCAACCAGAACGTCAAACAGTCCAAATCCAGCGACCGTTCCCAGAATACCTCCTCCCAGTAGTGAATCCGTCGGAAGTTGAAGACTGCGACCCAGGAACACTACCCCGAGTGTAACCAGCGCAAACCAGGCGACTGGAAGCACAAACGAAAGAGACGGGGACGCTGAGAATACATCACTGACATATCTCATCAGATAAATAACTCCAGCCGGAACAACCAGACCGTAAACGAAGGCTATTCCGAAGAGAATTACATCTGGTTTATCGTCCATACCTCTCTATATTATTCCCTCTCGTATATATGTTCACTATATGTAATTTATACTGGATTCAAACATCATCCGTAGGATATAGGGATCGAAATGGAGGTCAGGGCTGCACTTTTGAGGAGGTCACACCGTGTGGATCCTCGAGATACTAAAGCCGTAAAAATTAGAAGAACGGACACTCGAGGCCAGTTCGCCGCCTCCCACACGCTTATTCGCGTCCCTGTGGTAGCACGACCTATGACGGACGTACTGATCGTCGGCGGCGGTCCAGCTGGATTGAGCGCGGCGATGTTCACCGGAAAGAACGGCCTCAAGACGACCGTCTACGACACGGATGCGACGTGGATGCACAAGGCCCACCTGTTCAACTACCCCGGCGTCCAGTCGATGGACGGCTCCCGATATTTAGAAACCCTCCGAGAACAGGTCGACGACTTCGGCGTCGACCGCCAGCAGGGCGTCGAAGTCACAGGTGTCGAGTCGACGGGCGACGGTTACCGCGTCACGACCGAAGACGGCGAGGAGACGGCCACCTACCTCGTCCTTGCGACGGGTGCCAACCGCGACCTCGCGGAGGACCTGGGCTGTGACTTCACGGACGATGAGGTCGTCGACGTCGACGTCACGATGGAGACCAGCCTGGAGAACGCCTACGCCACGGGCGCGATGGGACGCGCCGAGGAGTGGCAGGCGGTCATCTCGGCGGGCGACGGTGCGGCGGCGGCGCTCAACATCCTGACGAAGGAGAAGGGCGAGCACTACCACGACTTCGACGTGCCTGACGACGCGAAGGCGCTGTTCGGCTCGCTGGTGGACGACGGCGACGAGTAACGCGTTCTCGAAACGCTCGAGTTCCGGACTCGCGCTTCCGTATTCGGTTCTAGACTCGGGCAGACTGCACCCGTTCTATTCAGTTCTCGCCGTTGTCGATGGCCGTCTCGAACCCCTCGTCGGTTCGGACGACGCCAGCGGCACAGACCGCATGCTCGAACTCGGCCTCGAGTACCTCGCTCGCCGCGTCCAGGGCGTCCGTTGGCTCGAAGTCGAACGCTTCCGGAGTGGCCTTCTCGTAGGTGGCCACGAGCGTCGGTTCCTCGACGGTTTCGACGAGCAGGGCGTCCCGACGGACGGTGGCGATCAGGGCCTCGCCGTCGGCGTCGATGGTCGCCGCGATTCGGGGCGTGTCGTAGTCGTCCTTCTCGAAGTCTAGCGCGAGCAACGCGGTGACGAGGGCGTCGCGAGCGGGGTAGCCAAGCTCGAGTTTCTCCGCGATGGGGTCGACGTGGGAGCCGTTGCCGAAGGCGACCGTTTCGCCGGTCGGCGTCTCCACGACGCGGAGGCAGTTGTAGGCGACGTAGGGGTTGTCCGTCTCGGGCGCGTCGGGGGTGGGACCGACGGTGAGCGCGTCCTCGCGGGCAGTAATCTGGCGATTGGGAAACGAGCGGGAGGAGACGCGGTAGGCGCCCGCGTCCGGGCCGACGACGACGAATCGTCCGACGTACATACGCGTTCGTGTGTATCTCGAGGGAAAATAGGTGTCGATGTATGCACGACCGTCCTTCTTCGGTGGCGCCACCCGCTGTCGGTCGTCCTGGACGCGATTTTTATCTTCCTGGAGCGAAACGCTCGCGTATGAACCCCGTCGAAATCGACGCCCTCGAGCCCGTCGAGTACGCCGACGGTGGTCGACGGCGGGAACTCTCAAGCGCGCTGGAAACGTCGGATCTCGCGATCAACGAGTACCGGATCCCGCCGGGCGGGGAGTTTCCGGGTGGTTTGCACGCACACCGTGACCAGGAGGAGGTGTTCGTAATCCTGTCGGGCGTCGCGACGTTCGAGACGCTGTCGGGTACGGTTACCGTCGCAGAGAGCGAGGCGGTGCGATTCGGTCGCGGAACCTTTCAGTCCGGCAATAACGGTGGTGACACGGAACTGGTGGTGCTGGCGCTCGGCGCACCACGGGAATCCGAGGACGTTCGGGTACCTGCCTCCTGTTCGGACTGTGGGGACGAACCCCTGCGACTGCGAACCGACGAGGGGATGGTCACATTCGAATGTCCGAACTGCGACAGTACGTTCGAGGCCGACCGCTGCCCCGTCTGTGGGGGCGAGGACCTCGCGTTCGCTCGAGGAACAGGCGCCGACGGTAGCATCGAGTCAGCTATCGTTCGCTGTCACGGCTGCGAGGAGACGTTCGAGGAACCGCCAATTTCCGAGCGATGATCGTTCCGTCTGGTCCGAGACGACAGCCATAAGTAGTGGCCGCGCGAATCTCGTTCTGCGCTCGCAGACCCATGGGGTAGCGGCCAATCCTGAAGCCTTCTGGGGGCTTCGACCCAGGTTCGAATCCTGGTGGGTCTACTTCTCATACTTCGACTCGAGTCCGATCGTAGCCCTTGCTAGCGGTTTCCATTCGAAATGAAGGGGTTCTCTCATCGAAATTGCCGGCGAGAAGCGGGGTTCACACCAGAAGGTTTAGACGGTGGCGCGACCTGAAAACCGGTATGCGACGACGTACGGTTCTCGGGGCGGTCGGAACCGCTTCGATATCGGGTCTATCGGGCTGTCTCGGATCGATCCTCGAGGACGAGGATTCGCCTGCCGGAGATGCTACAAACGACGAGGGCTACGACACGGAATCGCAGGGCGGCCAGACCGTCCCATTGGCCCCGCTCCAGGACGCCTACGAGTGGTACGAGGCCGACGGGGCAGAGTTCCTGGACACGCGGGGAGCGGGACAGTACGGCGCCTCGCACATCGAAGGGGCGCACCTGAGCACGGCGCCCGACGGCGTCGAGGACGACCCGACGAAGGAGTGGAGCAAGGACACCCGAATCGTCACCTACTGCGGGTGTCCACACTCGCTGGCCGTCCTCCGGGCGAGCGAACTGCTCGCAGACGGCTTCGAGAACGTCTACGCGCTCGACGAGGGCTACAACGGGTGGACAGACGCGGGCTATCCGACCGCGGGCGAGAGCGCCGAGTCAATGCGGACCTACGAGATCGTCGGTCGGTCCTCGCCGGACCACGAGGGCGAGTACGTCTGGCTCTCGACGCTCGACGAATCCCAGCAGGAGATTTCGCAGGTCGAGGCCGACGGCTCCTACGAACTCCTCGTTCGCTTTGCTGACGTCGACGAGGAAACCGTCCTGTCGCTCGAGGCACCAGACTACGCGCTCGAGGCGACCCTCGGTGAGTTGACGAGCGGCGTCGTGGACGCCTGACGGACGTTCGACGTTTTTCCGCTCGATTCGGTCCGATTGGCGTGTTCTCTGCTGGACTCACACTTTCCGCGTTGGCGTCAACTCGAGACGGCCTGCGCACCGAGTTGTTCTGAACAGTCAGCATCGGCTGAACGAGGGTTTAGGGTGCTCGAGCCCCTATCACTGTCGAATAGCCCGACGACCGAATCCACCACCATCGACGCATCCATGAACACAGTCGCGTCACCGAAAGCATCGCTTCCCCTCCCGCCCCGCCGACACCTCGACGATCGGTCGGTTCGGGCGCGAACCGACCGCATGTCCGTGCTCCCGCTCGGCGACGGCCTCTACGAAGTCGAGGCCGGCAGCGGCGCAACCTACCTGGTCGACCTCGAGGCCGGTCGGTGTACCTGCCCGGATCACGTCTTCCGGGACGCGCGGTGCAAGCACGTTCGCCGAATCGCCATCGAGATCACCGAGGGGCGAACGCCACCGCCGGGCCAGCTCGCCGTCCCGTGTTTCGACTGCGGCGACCCGACGTTCGTCGACGAGGACGGCCCGGAAGCCGACGGTCCGGCCTACTGCGACGAGCACGCCGTCTACCCCGGCGATCGCGTCCGAGATCGGGAAACCGGCGACCGCCTGACGGTCGTCGACGTCTCGGATCTCCGGGCCGACGCTGTCCACATCAGCGCCGCCGACACCTCCGTCGCCGACTACGTCACCAACAGGCGCTACGACTCCGGCGTGCCGGTCGTCGGCGCGGTGTACCCCCACGCCACGGTCGCCCGAAACGGCCCCGTTCCCGAGTCGCTGCGGGTGTACGTTTTCCCGCGGACGCGCCTCGAGAAGGTCTGAGCCCCGTTCTGAGTCCGCTGGGAGGTCAGCTACTGCCGACAACCAGGCGAAACACCCCACCCGTTGGTTCCGCCCCGTTTTATCGTCGTCCGAGTCCGAGTACCCGAGTATGACGATTACGGACGACCGGATCGACTACGGCACCCTCCAGGAGGGTCGCCACGTCAACTACTGGACCCTAGACCGGACGCTCCAGCGCGAGGTCGCCCGCATCTACACCGAGAACGAACTCGAGTGGGCCCGTCCGCGCCTCGAGTCCTTTGGTGACCTCGTTGGACACACGGTCGCCGACAACGCGGACGTGATCGACGATTACGGCCCGGAACTCGAGCCCTACGACAAACACGGCGAGGTGCAGAACCGGGTTCGCTACCCGCCCGAACAGCTCGAGAACGAGCGCCTGGTCTACGAGTCGGGAATCGTCGCCGACGCGTTCGAGGCCCCGCCTGGTCGCGACGAACCGATGCCCCTGGCGCACAACCTCGCGATGCAGTACCTGCTCTGTTACGCAGACGTTGGGTTTGACTGCCCGGTCGCGATGACCGCCGGTGCCGCGCTGGTCCTCGAGAAATTCGACGACGGGAGCCTCGAGTCCTACTACGACGGCCTGACGAGCCGCACATACGACGACCTGATCGAGGGGGCGATGTTCCTCACCGAGAAGCAGGGCGGCAGCGACGTCGGCGCCACCGAAACCCGCGCCGAGTGGGACGAGGAAGCCGGGTGCTACCGTCTCACCGGCGAGAAGTGGTTCTGCTCGAACGTCGACGCCCAGGGGACACTCGCGCTCGCTCGAATCGAAGGCGCACCCGACGGCACGAGCGGGCTCTCGCTGTTTCTCGTGCCGCACGAACTCGAGGGGAAGCTGAACGACCAGCTGTATCGCCGCCTGAAGGACAAACTGGGGACCATCGCAGTTCCAACGGGCGAAGTCGAGTTCCGGGGTGCGAAAGGGTTCCTCGTCGGCGAACCAGAGAACGGCTTCCGGCAGATGGCCGAGATGCTCAACCTGGAGCGACTCTCGAACGCCGCGGCGTCGTGCGGGCTCATCGGTCGGGCGCTGCTCGAGAGCAAGGTCAGGGCGGCCAACCGGGAGGCCTTCGGAAAACCGATCGATCAGCACCCGCTGATGCGCCAGGATCTGGTCGACATGGCCGTCGACCACGAGGCGGCGACGGCGTTCACGATGGAAGCCGCACGGCTGTTTTCGATCCGGGAGCGGGCCGAGCGGGCGGCACGTGGGAACCTCTCGGTCGATACCGACGGGGCTCCCAGCACCGACAGGGCTCCCAGCACCGACGGCGGCGACGAAACGCTCGAGGAACTCGAAACCGAAGCGGAACACGCCTACCGACTCATGCGGCTCCTGATCCCCATCGCGAAGGCCCGGACGGGCCGGATGGCCGTCGACACCGCCTCTTACGCGATGGAGATTCAGGGCGGCAACGGTTACGTGAACGACTTCGTGACCAACCGCCTGCTGCGCGACGCCCAGGTGCTCCCCATCTGGGAGGGAACCGAGAACATCCTCTCCCTGGACGTGCTCCGCGCCCTCGAGCGCGAGGCCGCGCACGAACCGTTCCTCGAGGTCGTGGAGGCGCGTCTCGAGGCCGTTTCGCATCCACTCCTCGCGGATTCCGTCGAGGCGGTCGAAGCGGCGTTCCACGAACTCACTACCTCTTTCGCCGAGTTGGCAACGACGGATGCGGAGTACGCCCAGCTCCAGGCCAAGGAGTTGACCCACTACGTCTTCGACGTCTTCACCGGGGCGCTGTTGCTCGAGGAGGCTCAGCGTGCGCTCGAGGGTCGACGTGATGGACGCGACGGCGGCGATCCCGACGCCCGCCTCTCACTCGTCGCTCGGCGATTCGCCGACCGACAGTTCGGCGCTCGGGCGGCCCGCGGGATCACGAGCGGCGACCGGTTCGCGCTCGAGCACTTCGACGCCGTAGTGGGTTACGGTACGGTTGACCCGGCGACGCTCGAGGACTGACCGTCGTCCCTTCCCCGACCCTCCTCACTCGTCCTCCAGGCGGCTGTAACCCCACGAGTCGGTTTCGTCGCGCTCGCTCGAGTTCGATATCGACCCGGCTCGATCGTTCTCACTTTCCTCCGTGTGACTCCGATTTTCGCGTCCGCCGAGACTCATCGCCTCGTGTTCGGCCGTCTCTCGATCGACGACCTCCGAAGTCGAGGTTTCGTCGCTGATCAGCACGTAGAGCACGAGCGGCACCAGTAGCGAGAGGAGGAGTACGAATGCGACGAACCCGGCAGTCATGAGTAGCGATCCGACGTCCAGTGACAATAAAGTATTCAACCATCCGTCACGAACGGCGCGTATGGTCTCCGATAGCGATCAGGGCTGCCCGAAGTGCGGCCACACCGAGACGGAAGTCGACGATATTGCCACCTCCGGCACCGGCCTCTCGAAGATCTTCGACATCCAGAACCGGCGGTTCCGCGTCGTCTCGTGTACCAACTGCGGCTACTCGGAACTGTACCGCGGCAACTCGAGCAACGACATGATCGACCTCTTTCTGGGTTGAGCCGGCTCGAGGGTACCGTTTCGACTCGAGACCTCTATCTAGACTCGACGCTACTCGAGTATTGCCGCCGCTTCCTCGACGTCCATCACGCCCTGCTCGACCGCCCGGAGGACGCGCACGATTTCGGGGTCCGGTCCCGAGTCAGTGGCGTCCCCAACCTCCTGGAGGGTGATCTTCTGCGAGCGACCGACGAACTCGTCGAAGTCGGTGCCCTCGGCGACGGCGGTCTCCTTTTTCACGCGGTAGTTCCCGCCGTCGGTGACGTGGAGGTCGCCGGGGTGGAAGAAGTACCAGTCCTCGCGGTCGAACCGGACGCCGATGCGGGGTTTCGCGCCGAAGTTCTGGGCGAAGTAGATGAGCGCCTCGACCTCCTCGCCGGTGAGGTAGATGGGGTTGCCGGCGCTCGATTTGGCCTCGATCGCGTAGAAGGTCTCGCCGTCGCCGGCGAGCACGTCGGGCAGTTCGCGTTCGGTCGCAGAGCCGCTGGCGGGCGCTCGCATGACGGCGAACCCGGCCTCGTCGAGCAGGTTGACGAGTTCGCGTTCCCGGCGGTCGCCCTTCGCCTGAGACATATACCCCTGTCTCGTCACCGGATCGTTATAAACGGGCCGACCGCGTCGCGCTCCGCGATCGCCTTTCGATGGCCAGCGTTCGACTTAGGATACTCGACGGCGGAGACGTCCGTATGGCGTCGAACACGCTCGACGGTCGGGATCGGGCCGTCCTCGAGGCGCTCCAGGACGGCACGTCCGACAGCGAACGCCTCGCGTCGACGCTCGAGGCGAACCGCGACGCCCTCGAGGAACGCCTCTCTCGGCTCGCGGACAACGGACTCGTGAGCCACGACGACGACGGGTACGGGCTCACCGACAGCGGCCGGCGCGTTCTCGAAGCGACCCCCGTCGGCGGGCGTGATTATCGAATCGACACCCCCGACGAGGTCGAACGGGCACTCGAGTCGCGCGACCTGCGACCGGACGAGGCGTCGGCCGTCCGTACGGCGTTCTCGTTTCTCCGGTACTGGGGAGAGGCCACAGCCGCAGAGGTAATCGACGCGACCTACAGCGAGGTCCCCGCGGGCTACGAGTCGGCCGAGCGGTGGTGGTCCGAGTGCGTTCGCGATCACCTCGAGGCCCTGCCGACCGTCGCGCGCTCGGGCGACGAGGACCTCGGTGAACAGTGGCGCTACGAGGGGACTCCCGTGATCGACCGTCCGGAGAACGGCGACGGACGGGACGTTCCGGACCCGCCGTCTGTTCGACACTCGATCGGGAGCGCCCGACACGCCCTCGAGAGTCTCGAACCCTCGCCAGCGGAGCGAGCGACTGCTCGGGCGGCGTTCGTCGTGCTCGCCGAGCGCAGACGGGCGACGGTCGACGACCTCCTCGAAGCGATCGAGGACGGGCACTCGACGAAAGACGAGTCGAGCGATGGCCTAGCCGAGGTGCTTTCGTCCCTCCTGCTCGAGATTCCCGGCGTCTCGCGGGTCGGCGAGACCGAGGACGCCGACGCCACTCCCGTCCTGCGGTACGAGCCGGCGCCCGAGGACATCGAATCGGACCGACGCGACTCGAGTTGAGGGACTTCGGCCCGCGGGTTGCGTGAGCAGTGATCGCCTGTTTGTCGCCGATGCGTCTCGATCAACCCATGAGCAACACCGACCGAGTGCTCGAGCAGTCGTGAGGGACGCTGAAGGCGGTTCGTGAAGGGGGATTACAGCGCGAATCGAAAGGACTGGCCGAGGCAGGACCATGCAGGCACGAACCACTTCGAACGGGCTGTGTTAGATCGACTCGTATGAGTCCAGTATTCACCGCGGACGACGTCGGCAAGTCGGTCGAGACCGCCTCGGGAGACACGGTCGGTATCGTCACTGCCGTCGACCCCGGGACGGCCTACGTCGAACCGGACCCGGAGATGGCGGCCTCCACCAGGGCCGCACTCGGGTGGGGCGGCCAGGAGGACGCCGTTCCCCTCGCGGACGACGCCGTCGACCGGGTCACGGACGACGCTGTTCGGCTGTCCCCGTCGTTTCCCGGCGAGGACCTGACGAGCGACGCGAGCCCGGCCGACTCCGAGTTGCCATCGTCGGAAGCCTCGGGGAAGAACACCCCCGCTCCGGACGAGGAGTACACACCGGGGGAACCGGTCACTAGCGACCAGGAGGAGCCGTCGGCGCCGCCCGGGGAGGACGATCCGGACCCAGGGGCGGACGCGGGCGACCGAATCGACGGCGACGAAGAGCGTCGAGGAGAACCGGCCGGCAACCCGGCGGACGTCACGGACCCCATCGGCGAAATCGACGCTACGGACGAGACGGATCCGCTCGCGGACGGCGACTCGAGCGGCTCGATCGACCCGGCCGCAGACCTCGAGGAACTCGAAGAGATCGAGGAAGCCCAGCGTCGGGAACTCGAGGTGGACCCGACCGAACTCACGGACCGTGACCCGGAAGCCGAGGTTCGTCCAGGTGAGGATGTCGGCCAACGGACCGACGCGGCGGTCGAACCGGACGCGGTTCGGGAGGGGGTCGAGGGTTCGGGGCGGTCGGGCTCCGAAGACGTCGAGGCGGAACGCGGTGAGGGGGAAAAACGCCGAACGGAAAGCGGTGATGAGGAGCGGTCTGACGAACGAGACGACGAATCGAACCGCTCGAAGCGCTAGGAGTCGCACTCCCTCTACCGTTTTAGCCCGGGTGAGGTACCGACCGTCGCACGTCCCGCTACCCGATCACCCAGCCGAGAGCGCGTCCTCGAGCCGTTGTTCGAGGTTACTGAGGTCGTCGTAGAGCGACTCGTCGAGTTGACCGGCAGTTTCCGCATCGACGTCCTCGAGGCGCTCGGCCAGCCCCTGCAGCCGGGAGTACTTCTCGCCCTCGTCGACGCCGGTCTTCTGGACGTACACCTGCTGCTCGACGTCGTAGACGGCGTCGGGCTCGAGATCGGTGACCGCCAGGACGATGTCCAACTTGCCGGAGTCGATCCCGAGCACCCACTCGTGGGGGATGCCGTGTTCGTCGAGGGCGTCCAGGACGACGTCTTCGTCCTTCGGCTGGCGCCGGTCGCGGGTCGTTCGCCGGACCGTCCCGAAGCGACCGTGGAGCTGTTGATCGGGGCCGAGTCGCTCGAGGAGCGTCTCGCCGGCCGTTCGCCGCACCCGATCGGATCCCCGCTGGACGTCCGAGAGCAGGACGTACAGGTCGGTCAGGGTCTCCGTGTCGAGTGTCGACGGCTCGTCGCGCCCGTCGCGCTCGAGGCGCTCGAGTTGATCGGCGAGCAGGGTGGCGTCGTCGTGGACCCGCTCGAGGCTCGTCCGAGCTTCTTCGGGTGGAACGAGGTGCGGGCTCTCCCCAGCGACGGCCTCCTCCGGAGCGCGCTCGAGGGTCTCGCCGTCGGAGACGTGCTCGACGGAGAGGCTCAGCACGCTCGCGTACGGTTCGACGCCCGGCGGGAGTTCTGCGAGCGGGATCGGGCCACCCTCGAGTTGCTCGGCCAGCACGTCGAACTGCTCGCGGTAGAGCGGTCGCTCCTCGCCGCTGTCGACGAACTGGACCACGAGTCGATCCTCGAGCGCGTCGGTGATCCGGAACGCGCGCTCGGAGACCGGCGTCACGAGTTCGGTTCCCGGCTCGATGTCGGTACAGGCGTCGCGAAGGGCATTCCAGTCCATGGGCAACGGTCGACGGCCACCTCGAAAAGCCATTGCCGCGTGTGTGCTGGGTGGTGGCTCGACTCCGACGATGGGATTCTGACGCCGCCGCCGGCGATGGGACGGCGTCTACGCTCGAACGACCCTCCCGGACCTGCCAGCCGATGCAGGCACCACACTATTCGCTCGAGGCGGGGCTAGCCCAGTGTATGTGCGCCACCTTCACGGCTGACGACGTCGGAAAGACGGTCGAAAACGACGAGGGAGCGGCGGTCGGCGTCGTCGTTTCGGTTGAGGACGAAACCGCGTTCGTCGAACCGGAGCCGGGCGTCGTCGATTCGCTCAGGGCAGCCCTCGGCTGGTCGTCCGACCCCCAGGACGCCGTCCCGCTCCACGAGAGCGACGTCCAGGCGGTCGACGAGACGATCCGACTCGAGGAGTTTCCCTCGAGCGAGGGGCCGTCCTGGGACGAGCGGGAGGCGGGCAACGGCGAGAGCGAGGGCGGCGTCGATACGGCGAAAACCGAAGATTCGGGTGCGTCTCGTCCCGCGGACATCGAGGACGCTCCGCCGGAGGGCGACCAGACGGTGACGAAGGAGCGCGAACTGAACGAGGAGCACTGATTCCGTCGCTTCGATCGTCGTCGGCTCGCCAAAACTACACTCTCTATAGTAAAAAAGCGAATCAGTGGGCCGCCTGGAGAGCCCCGTTCGCGGGGCCAACCCGGTCAGTATCCCAGGCCGAGAGTTCGATTCGTGACGAGCGCGAGGAGGACGACGACCAGGAGACCAGCAAGAATCGTGAAGGCGATGCCCCAGCCGAGGACGTCGGCGAAGAGGCCGGTCGCGACGGAGCCGAGCGAGCCGACAACGCCGTAGACCGTCCGAACGAGGCCGAAGCCGGCCCCGCGCTCTTCGTCGGTAAGATTGTCCATGATTCGCGGGAGGAGGGCGGCTCCCCAGCCCAGGCCCGTTCCGACGAGCAGGACGGCGAGGACGATCGAGGGAAAGCCAGGGCCGAAGACGAACAGCAGGAGGCCGCTCGAGCCGAGCACCATGCAGCCGACGGCGGCGAGGTCGCGACCGTAGCGGTCGGAGACGGCGCCGACGCCAACCTGGGTGATCGCCTGCACGACGAAGTACGCCGAGAAAACGATGCCGGCGAGGGTCTGGGAGTGACCGCGGTGTTCCATCAGGAAGGTAGGGAGGAACGACGACAGCGCCTGCCAGACGAACGCCGAGAGGATCGCCAGACAGACGGTAAACGCAATGGGTGGGCGCGAGAGCACCTCGAGCAGGGGCTCGAGTTCGAACCGTTCGCGCATCGGCTGGTCGGGGCGGCGCGGCTCGGTCGGCTCGACGTAGCGGGAGAACAGGACGTAGATGGGGACGGCGGCAACGACGCCGAGGGCGATGGCGTAGCGCCAGCCGAGGACGACGGCGACCCACGCGGCCAGGGCCGGGGCGACGAGACCGGCGAGCGGGCCGCCGCCGTTGTGGACGCCGATGGCGGAGCCGATGTTGTCGTATGTTCGGGTCAGGAGCGTCGTCGCGACGGTGTAGTGGAGGCCCGCGACGGCCCCGAGCGCGAGCGTCGCGAGCAGGAAGATCGGAAACGCGGGGGAGATGGCGATGAAGAGGCTCGCGACGGCCGTGCCGCCGACGGCGACCAGGATGACGGGTCGCTCGCCGAAGCGGTCGGCCAGGATGCCGCTGGGAAACTGCACGAGGAAGTAGGTCATCCAGAGGCCGGTGAGCGCGATGCCGACGACGAAGTTCGAGACGCCGAAGGCGCCGGTGACGTCGGGGACGACCGGGCTGATCACCAGTCGGGCGACCATCGTCGCGAAGAACGCGAGCGTACAGAGTGCGAGGACAGTCTCTCGGTAGCGCCAGCGATTCAGCAGGTTCATCGTCGTCGGTTTCGTCGTTCGTCGTCAGTTTCGCCGTTCGTCGTCAGTTTCGCCTCGAGGCAGCGACCGGGTGGCCGCGTCGCAACTTCCCACGTCGGTTCCGCCGACGCTCGAGGTCGAGGTCGTGTGTCTCTACCGAATCGGGCGACAAAGTACGGTCGGTTGCGGCAGACCGTGATCCGCTGACTGGTCGTTGGGACCAAGACGGTGAACGAATACCTACCACTGAAATATCGGGGGAGGCTCCGTTCTACCACGTCGTGAATTACCGTCGACGGCGCCGTCACCTACGGCCTCCACGGGACCCTCGTTCTGCCATCTGAGCGCATGACCTCTCTGTTGCGGTCGGGCCACGCTAGCAACCGATCGCGGAGTAACTCGCCGTCGGCCGTCTCCGGATCGAATCCGCTGATCCTGGCAGTGAGCGTCAAGAGGAGCCAGCCGCCGTATCCGAGAATGACGGTCACGCCGGTCAGGATGACGACGGAGACGACCACCCTCGCGAGGCGCGTCCTGAACGGGACGTCAGCATTGGCCGATTCTTCGTCGGTCGCCATGCCGGTACCCACTCCTGGTATCATCAAAAATCCAACGGGGACTTTCCGATACCGAGTAATGCTCCCACGTGCACACGTTCAAAAATTGACGCTCGACGACGCTGTGGAGGCGGATTCGATACGACCGCTACTCCTGGACCTGGAACCCGTGCTCGCGAAGGAGCGGCGGGAGTCGACTGCGGTGATCGCCCTGAAGTTCGATTCGCCCCTCTTCGACGGTGCCACCGGTCCCGAGCGCCTGTTTGAGTTCGGAGGCGGTCGCCTTCAGTTCCGCTGTCGAGAGGTCGAACCCCTCGAGAATCGTGACGGGTTTGCCGTACCGGCGCTTCTCGAGGCGAATCGTGAGCACCTGTTCGGCGACGGTGAGGTCGTCGTGAGAGTCGAGTTCGTCGAGCAGGTCGTCGAGGTCGTCGTTTGACACGGTACGTATGATACGTCTTCGAGTGCCAAAGTGTTGTCTCTCACCCGAATTGACTGTCACTCGAGGCAACGAGACGTCACTCGAGTTCGAGCGTGTAGACGACCTCCTGACGGGACTCGCCGCCGATGTCGACCGTCGCCTCGCCGGTCTTCTCGAACCCTAGATCCTCGTAGAACGCCCGTCCGCCGGCGTTCGACGCGAGGTCGATCGCCCGCATGCGACGCATGTTGAAGTCCTCGAGGTTCTCGCGAAGTCGCTCCTGGAGGGCCGTGCCGATACCCTCGCGCTGGTGATCGGGGTGGACGTAGAGTCGGAGGACATCGCCCTCGTCCTCCTGGATAACGCCGTGGGCGACCCCCACGATTCCCGCTCCCTCGATCGCTTCAGCGACCAGCATCGTGGTACCGGGCGTCGAGAGCGCGCGCTCGAGTTCCTCGTCGCTGTACCAGGAATCGACGGTCTCGTCGATCGTGTCGGGTTCGAGTTCCGCGTACGTGTCGTGCCAGGTCTCGCGGGCGAGTTCGCGGATGGCGTCGCAGTCGTCCGCGGTGGCCGGGCGGATGTCGATGTCCATACTCGATCTACGTCATCTAGTACCAAAGAGGTGGTCGGGGTTCGTGACGAAAGTCGAGATCGACTCGCCGACCGACCGCTCACAGTGGCTACCGCTCACAGCCGCTCCTTGACCGTCTGCGCCGTTCGCTCGCCCACGCCGGGAACGCTCTGCAGATCCTCGACGCTTGCCGCCCGGACGTTCTCGACGCTGCCGAACCGTCCCAGCAGTCGCTTTCGCGTCTCTGGCCCGATTCCCGGGACGTCGTCGAGCACCGTCGACACCTCGTCGCGGAGCGTCTGGTGATACTGGACGGCGAACCGGTGGGCCTCGTCGCGCACCCGCTGGAGCAGGTGGAGGTGTGGGGCGTCCCGCGGCCAGTCGTACTCTCGATCGGGGGTGACGACACGCTCCTCGGCTTTCGCCAGTCCGATGGCCGGCACGTCCCAGCCTGTCTCCTCGAGGGCCTCGAGTGCCGCCTCCAGCTGCCCCCGACCCCCGTCGATCACCAGCAGGTCCGGGTCGGGCCGGTCGTCTCGGCCGTCGAGGGCTCGCTCGGCGCGCCAGGTGACGAGTCGGCGCATGTTGGCGTAGTCGTCGTTCTCGTCGGTGAGCTTCTTTCGGCGGTAGCCTGACTTGTCGGCGCTCCCGTCGTCGAAGGCGACGTTGCTGCCGACCGCCGACGAGCCCTGGGCATGGCTCACGTCGAACCCCTCGAGTCGCCTTGCCCGCTCGAGACCCAGCGCGTCGGCGAGCATGCCGCACTCGTCCCGTCGGCCGACGTTCTGGCGGGCGTTCTTCAGCGCCAGTTCGACGAGCTTCGCCTCACGGCCGGCACCCGGCACGCGGACGGCGACGCCCTCGGCCTCGAGCCAGCCGGCCACCTCTGGGTCGCCGTGGCGCTCGGGGAGCAACAGCGCGTCCGGCAGCTGTCGCTCGGCGTAGTACTGGACCAGGAAGGCCGCGAGGACGGCGGGGACGGCGCTCTCCGCCCCCTCGTCGGTCGCGGGCGCTTCGAGCGTGTGACGGTCGCGGTCGACGAGTTTCCCGCGGTCAGAACGCAGGCGGGCGACGGTCGCGTCCTCGCCGCGAATCGCGACCCCGACGACGTCGACGAGGTGCTCCTGGCCCTCGCCCATCGACTGGACGGCGTCGTCGGCATCTCCGTGGAACGCCTCGACGGTCTCGAGGCGGTCCCGGAGATGGGCAGCGCGCTCGAACTGCTGGCCCCCGGCGGCGGTCTCCATCTCCCGCCGGAGGGGATCCGTGAGCACGCCCGTTTCGCCCTCGAAGAAGCGAACGGCCGACTGCACGTCCTCGCGGTAGCTCTCGAGGTCGATCTCGCGGGTACAGGGGGCGGTGCAGAGCCCCATCTCGTAGTCGAGGCAGGGGCGGTCCCGGCCGGCGTACTTGTGGTCCGAACAGCCGCGAAGACCGTAGGTCTCCCGCAGCGCTTTGACGACGGTCTCGAGTCGGCCCTTGTTCGTGAACGGGCCGAAGACGGTCGCGGCCTCGGCCGGGTCGCGGGTGATTTCGATCCGTGGGGCCTCGTGGGCCGTCAGCTGGACCATCGGGTAGGACTTGTCGTCCTTCAGCCGGACGTTGTACCGGGGCTGGTGGCGCTTGATCAGGTTCGCCTCGAGCAACAGCGCCTGGGTCTCGGTGTCGGTGACGGCGATCTCGAGGTCGTCGGCGCGGTCGACCATCCGTCGGATGCGGGCGCTCCGGGGGTCGGCGTACGAACGCACTCGTGAGCGGAGGTCGACGGCCTTGCCGACGTACAGCGTCGTTTCGCCGTCACGGTCGCGGAACTGGTAGACGCCGGGCTCTCGAGGGAGATCGCTGGCTCGCTCGCGAAGCGTCTCGGCGTCCATCGCTATCGACGCCTCTAGCGGGGCGAGGGGTTTCAGTGTACCGTCCCCGGATGGCGCCGCCGCGTTCGTCGGATGGTCCGGAGTCTTCGCTCCGAGTGACTGTCATTCCCGCCTCCGACAACCGTTATTGCGGTCGATGGTGTGGAAATCCCTGCCGGCGCGAGGCGAGTGATTCCTATGGTCAAAGAGGTACAATGCAAAGACGCGGGGTTCGAGGACTGTGACTTCGTCATCCGGGACGAAAACGAAGACGAGATGGTCGATCTCGTCCAGCAACACGCCGAGCGGACACACGACAAGTCCGTCTCTCGAGACGATGTCCAGGGCCTGATGAACGAGGTCTGAGCGACTGCGGTCTCATTTTTGTCGCGGTGATGCCTTGCCGGGGACGAACGCACCGCCCAGCGACGAACGCTCCAGGCAGCGACGAGCGAATGTCGACGCCGTAATCCTCGCCGACGAACGCGAAACACGCTTCGTCTCGAGGCCCGTCCTCGAGCACATGTCCGACACCGAAACCACGACCACTGTCGAAATCGTCCTCTTCCCTGGTTTCGACGAACTCGACGCCATCGGTCCCTTCGAGGTCTTCCAGAACGGTGCTCGAGCCGGTGCACCCCTCGAGACGAAACTCGTCACCCTCGAGTCCGTGGACCGGGTTCGAGCGAGCCACGGCCTGCGTGTCGAGCCCGACGGTGTCCTGGACGACCCGGACGTGCTCGTCGTCCCAGGCGGGGGCTGGACGAGCGACGATGGGGGCATCAGTCGCGTGATCGACGAGGGTCGACTTCCGGAGGCCGTCGCCGACCGTCACGCGAGCGGAACCGTCGTCGCATCGATCTGTACGGGCGCGATGGTGCTCGCCGACGCGGGTCTCCTGGACGGTCGACCCGCCGTCACGCACCGGGTCGCCCTCGAGGCCCTTGAGGCGTTCGCGGACGTGCGCTCGGCGCGGGTCGTCGACGACGGCGACGTGTTGACCGCGGGCGGGGTCACCTCGGGCATCGACCTGGCGCTGTGGTTCCTCGAACGGGAGTTCGGTGAGGCGGTCGCGGCGGCGGTCACGGAAGAGATGGAACACGAGCGTCGGGGCGAGGTGGTCGAGCGCTGAGGGGGTGGCCTCGTAATCGAGGGGCCGAACGTCGAGCGAGCCGGGAAATAAGAGACGGTCAATCGGTACTCGAGGCCGCGACGTCGACCGCGCGCTGATTCATCCCGGAGCCAGTCTCGTACCAGTAGTACAGTCCCAGTCCGACAGCGACGACGACGTTCGAGATGGTTACGGCCCAGAAGGCGGCAGTCGCGTCCATGCCGAGGACGTAAATCCCGAGGGCGGCAACCGGGAGGCGAACGGCCCAGTACTGACAGAGCGTGGCGATGAAACTCGTCCGCGTCCGCCGGGCGCCGTTGAACCCGGCCATCAGCAGGTAGTTCGCACCGATGGCCCAGTAGCCGTAGGCGAGGATCTCGAGGTACGCGACGGTGTGGGCGACCTCGTCGGGCGTCGCGTCGGGCACGAAGACCGTCGTCAGCGTCTCGGGAACGAGCCACTGGACGGCGCCGACGAGGGTGAGGGCACCCGCGGCGATGGCGACGCCGACCCAGGTCGTCCTGGTCGCCCGTCCTGGATTCTCGGCGCCGAGGTTCTGCCCGATGACGCTCTGGGCGGCCTGCTGGAGGCCCTGGGCGGGGATGAACGCGACCGACGCAACCCGGGCGCCGATAGTGTAGGCGGCGACGGCGGCCGATCCGCCGGCGACGGCGACGATGGCGACCATCAACACGCGAACGGACTGGCTCGCGACGTACTGGCCGGCGTTCGGCCAGCCGACGTCGACGATCTCGCGGGCGTCCTCGAGGTCGAAGCCGATATCACGGAGGCCGATCCGGAAGTCGTCCCGCCCGTAGACGGCGAGGCCGACCGCGAAGAAGAAGCCCGCCGCGTAGCCGATGGCAGTCGCGGCGGCCGCTCCCTCGACGCCCAGTTCGGGGAACACCCACCAGCCGAAGATGAGGAACGGATCGAGAGCGACGTTGACGACCACGGTGGCGACGTTGATGTAGAGCGCTGCACGGGCGTCGCCCCAGCCGACGAAACCCGACTCCAGGGCGTCGCTGGCGGTCGCGAGCGGAATGCCGAGCGCAATGACCGCGAGGTAGGCGGCGGCGGCCTCGATGACCTGGGGTTCGGCCGCGAACAGCCCCATGACGTCTCGTGCGAGGACGAATGCGACGATGCCGAGGATCGTTCCACCGATCAGGCCGACGAGGGTGCCGGTGACGGCGACGCGACGGGCCCCCTCGAGGTTCTCGGCGCCGACGCGCTGGGCGACGACGACCTGCGTGCCCACGGAGATGCCGATGGCGACGGTGAACAGCAGGGCGATGATCGGGAAGTTCAACCCGACGGCTGCGATGGCGTCACCGCCCAACCGACCGAGCCAGAAGACGTCGATCACCTGGTTGGCGACGTGGACGAGGTTCTGGACGAGCAGCGGCGCGGCGAGTACGAGGAGGACTTTCGGGAGGGAGCCGTTCGAAATTTCCTCACGCGAAGCGGATAGCATCGTCAGTGACCTGTTACATTGGCACACGGGGCGTAATATAACTGTTCATTCACGTTGGTGCATTGTCTCAACGGAACGGCGGCCGAATTTCGACGAGAACCACCACGACTTTTCACCATCGCCGTCCAGGATCAGGTATGAGTCGCTCGCGAAAGCCCGACTGGCTGAAGATGCGGCCGCCGTCGGGCCGGGAGTTCACCGGAATCAAGGAGACGTTGCGCGAGCACGACCTCAACACCGTCTGTGAGGAGGCGAACTGCCCGAACCTGGGCGAGTGCTGGAGCGGCCGAAACGGAACGGGCGAATCGGACAGCGGCGGCACGGCGACGTTCATGCTGATGGGCCATCGCTGCTCGCGCGGGTGTAACTTTTGTGACGTCGAGACCGGCGGGATGGAACCGCTCGACCCGGACGAACCCGAAAACGTCGGGAAGGCCATCGCCGAGATCGGCCTCGACTACGTCGTCCTGACGAGCGTCGACCGCGACGACCTCCCCGACCAGGGGGCGGGTCACTTCGCGCGAACGATCCGCGAGATCAAAAAGCGACATCCGGGCGTTCTCGTCGAGGTCCTCATTCCCGACTTCCAGGGCGAGGAACGCCTCGTCCGAAAGATCATCGACGCCCAGCCAGACGTCATCGCCCACAACGTCGAGACAGTCGAGCGCCTGCAGTTTCCCGTCCGGGACCGTCGGGCCGGCTACGAACAGAGCCTGGGCGTGCTCGAGCAGGTCGAACGCGAGTCGGACATTTACACCAAGACCTCGATAATGCTCGGCCACGGCGAGTACGACCACGAGGTCTACCAGACGCTGGCCGACCTCCGCGAACGCGGGGTCAACATCGTCACGCTGGGTCAGTACCTCCAGCCGTCGCTGAGCCACCTCGAGGTCAAGCGCTACGACCACCCGGACAAGTACGAGACCTGGCGACGGGTCGCCGAGGAGGAACTCGGCTTCCTGTACTGTGCCAGCGGGCCGATGGTTCGCTCGTCGTACAAGGCCGGCGAACTGTTCGTCGACGCCGTGCTTCGGGAAGGCAAGAGCGTCGAGGATGCTCGAGCGAGCGCCCGTCGGAGCCCCGCATCGAACTGAGCGATCTCTCCCCGCGATTCCATCACCTTTCAGACGCGATTCGATATCGTACCGGGCCGCCGCACGGGCGGTTCGCTCCTGGAACCCACACGACCGACGAACATCCGTCCAGTAACGTGGACATAATCCGTGATACTCCAAACTATTCTCGCGATTCCTCGCGTTTATTTGGACGTTCGGTCGGCCTCATCCGAAAACAACGGCGAACTTTGGTAATCAATGGCAAGAATCGTGCTGATAGTAAATTATTTACGAAACTCCTTTAACGTGAGCGATAGACCATTAGGGTATGCGAAGGTGGGTATACCCGTGAGCACGCTACAGCACGACCCCAGTGATCGAGTACAGGTACTCGACGACGACGGTCGCGTCCTCGAGGGCGTCGAGGTACCGGATCTCGACGAATCCGAGTTCCTCGAGCTCTACGAGCAGATGAAACTCGCCCGCCACTTCGACCAGCGGGCGGTGAGTCTCCAGCGACAGGGTCGCATGGGGACGTACCCGCCGCTGTCGGGCCAGGAGGGCGCCCAGATCGGAAGCGCCCACGCCCTGGACGACGAGGACTGGCTCTTCCCAAGTTATCGCGAGCACGGGGCGGCGCTCGTCCGCGGCCTCTCGTTGAAACAGACGCTGCTCTACTGGATGGGCCACGAGGAGGGTAACGCCGTCCCCGAGGAGCAGAACATCTTCACGGTCGCCGTGCCCATCGCGACCCAGATTCCCCACGCCACCGGGACCGCCTGGGCCTCCCGACTGCGAGGCGAGGAGAAGGCATTCCTCTGTTACTTCGGCGACGGCGCCACGAGCGAGGGCGACTTCCACGAAGGGCTGAACTTCGCGGGCGTCTTCGACGCGCCGGCCGTCTTCTTCTGTAACAACAACCAGTGGGCCATCTCGGTGCCTCGAGAGCGCCAGACGGCGAGCGACACCATCGCCCAGAAGGCCAGCGCCTACGGGTTCGAGGGCGTTCAGGTCGACGGCATGGACCCGCTGGCTGTCTACAAGGTCACCCGCGAGGCCGTCCAGAAGGCCAAGAATCCGGGTGAGGGTGAACTTCGCCCGACGCTCATCGAGGCGGTCCAGTACCGCTTTGGGGCCCACACCACCGCGGACGATCCCTCGGTCTACCGCGACGACGAGGAGGTCGAACGCTGGAAACAGAAGGATCCGATCCCGCGCATGGAGACGTTCCTGCGCGAGCACGGGATGCTCGACGACGAGCGCGCCGACGCCATCGAAGGCCGCGTCACCGACGCGGTCGCGGACGCGATTGACGCCGCCGAAGCCGTCGAGCGGCCGGACCCCGAGGAGATCTTCTCGCAGGTCTACGCCGAGATGCCGCGACGGCTCGCGGAACAACGCGAGTGGTTCGAACGGATTCGCGAACAGTACGGAGACGACGCGCTACTGGAGGACTAACATGGCAGCAGAATCTGAAAACCTCACGCTGGTACAGGCGGTCCGCGACGGACTGCGTCAGGAGATGGAACGGGACGAAGACGTCGTCGTCATGGGCGAGGACGTCGGGAAGAACGGCGGGGTCTTCCGCGCGACGGAGGGCCTCTACGACGAGTTCGGCGAGGACCGAGTCATCGACACGCCGCTCGCCGAGTCGGGCATCGTCGGGACGGCCATCGGCATGGCTGCCTACGGGCTCCGGCCCGTCCCCGAGATGCAGTTCCTCGGGTTCATCTACCCCGCCTTCGACCAGATCGTCTCCCACGCCGCGCGCCTGCGAACGCGTTCGCGCGGTCGCTTCACCTGCCCGATGGTCATTCGGGCGCCCTACGGCGGCGGGATCCGGGCGCCCGAGCACCACTCCGAGTCGAGCGAGGCGATGTTCGTCCACCAACCCGGTCTCAAGGTGGTCATCCCCTCGACGCCCTACGACACGAAGGGACTGCTCACGAGCGCGATTCGGAGCCCCGATCCGGTCATCTTCCTCGAGCCCAAGCTCATCTACCGGGCGTTCCGCGAGGAGGTGCCCGACGAGCCCTACGAGGTGCCGATCGGCGAGGCGGCTATCCGCCGCGAGGGGTCCGATATTTCGGTGTTCACCTACGGCGCGATGACCCGCCCGACGCTCGAGGCCGCCGAAAACCTCGAGGGCGAGATCGACGTTGAGGTCGTCGACCTCCGTACGGTCTCCCCGTTGGACATCGACACCATCGTCGAGTCGTTCAAGAAGACCGGCCGCGGCGCGGTCGTCCACGAGGCGCCGAAGACGAACGGCATGGGCGCCGAGATTGCCGCCACCATCCAGGAGGAGGCTCTGATGTACCAGGAGGCGCCGATCCAGCGTATCAGCGGGTTCGACACGCCGTTCCCGCTGTACGCGCTCGAGGACTACTACCTGCCCGAACCGGCCCGCATCGAGACGGGAATTCGGGACGCGATGGATTACTGACATGGCTCGAGAATTCAAACTTCCCGACGTGGGCGAGGGCGTGGCCGAGGGTGAACTGGTCTCGTGGCTGGTCGAACCCGGCGACACGGTCAGTGAGGACCAGCCGGTCGCTGAGGTCGAGACTGACAAGGCGCTGGTCGAGGTTCCCTCGCCGTACAACGGCACGGTCGCGGAACTTCGCGCCGAGGAGGGTGAGATGGTCCCGGTCGGCGACGTGATTATCACGTTCAACGTCGAGGGCGAGGCGGAAGCCGAGACCGGAACCGAAACGGAAACCGAAGCAGACACCGACCAGACCGAGACGGCCGACTCGAGTTCGGCTGACTCCGCGGAGGCTGCACCCGACGCCGAATCTGTCGACGTCCCCGAGGGCCGCGTCTTCGCCCCGCCGCGAGTTCGAAAACTCGCCCGCGAACAGGGCGTCGACATCTCGACGGTCCAGGGCAGCGGTCCGGGTGGCCGGATCACCGAGGGCGACGTCGAGGCGGCCACGAGTGCAGGTGGCTCGAGCGACAGTGGCGCCGAATCCGCCGAGACCGCTCCGGCAGAGCCGACCGAGGGAACCGGCGGCGTCGACGCTGCCGGGGGTGCCCACGGCGAGGCCGAGTCGGGAGAAGGAACAGGCACGGGCACGGGAACTGGGGCGAGCGCCTCGAGCGCTCCGTCCGTCGAATCGGCCGACCGCGACCGCACGCTGGCCGCTCCTGCCACTCGCCGCGTCGCGGAGGAGCAGGGGGTCGATATCAACGCCGTCCCCGCGACCGAAGAACGCGACGGGGAGGCGTTCGTCACACCGGAGGCCGTGATGGAGTACGCCGAAGCCCAGCAGCGCGCCCAGGAGGCCGACGCTGCCGCGGTCGCGACCGGCGAGACCGGTCCGCGAGAGACCCGCGAGCCGTTCAAGGGCGTTCGCAAGACCATCGCCGATGCGATGGAGCGCTCGAAGTACACGGCACCGCACGTCACCCACCACGACGAGGTCGACGTGACGAAACTCGTCGAGGCTCGCGAACGGCTCAAGCCGGTGGCCGAGGAACAGGGCATTCGGCTGACCTACATGCCGTTCATCATGAAGGCGGTCGTCGCGGCGCTCAAGGAGTTCCCGGAGATGAACGCGATGATCGACGACGAGAACCAGGAGATCGTCCACCGCAACTACTACAACATCGGCGTCGCGGCCGCGACCGACGCCGGGTTGATGGTGCCGGTCGTCGAGGACGCCGACCACAAGGGCATGCTCCAGCTTTCTTCGGAAACGGACGAACTGGTGACGAAGGCCCGCGAGCGCACCATTAGCCCGGACGAGCTCCGAGGCTCGACGTTCACCATCACGAACATCGGCGGGATCGGCGGCGAGTACGCCACGCCGATCCTCAACTACCCAGAGGCGGGGATTCTCGCGGTCGGCGAGATCAAACGCAAGCCCCGCGTCGTCACCGACGACGAGGGCACCGAATCGATCGAACCCCGCTCGGTCATGACGCTCTCGCTCTCGTTCGACCACCGTCTCATCGACGGTGCCGAGGGCGCGGCGTTCACCAACGAGGTCATGCGGTACCTCGAGAACCCCGAACTCTTGTTGCTCGAGTAAGCGCACTCGAGCGTTCTTCGCTGCGGAGCAGAGCTGTTAATTTGTTAGTTACACGAAGATTACGATTACGTATTGTTTAAATATGACTAGCGTGCTCCGTGTGTACATGGTACAACCACACCCGTTCGGCGCGTGGTCGCTCCTGCCGCCGTTGCTGGCGATCATGCTCGCCATCCTCACCCGTCGGGCCATGCTCTCGCTGTTCCTCGGCGTCTGGTCCGGGGGCGTGCTCATCGCCTGGGACAACGCAGAGAGCACCCTCGACATCGCCGCCGTCCCGTTCGTCGGCGTAATCGAAGCGTTCGGCTGGATCGTCGCTTCGTTCGGAGACGACACGTTCCACGCTGAGATCATTACGTTCACGTTTTTGCTGGGCGCCGGTATCGCCCTCACGTGGCGAATGGGCGGCTCGATCGCCATCGCCCGCGCTGCGACCGACCGAGTGGACTCCCATCGGCGGGTCGGCCTAGCCGCCTGGCTGCTCGGCCTGGTGTGGTTCTTCGACGACTACGCCAACACGGCCATCGTCGGCTCCGCGGTGAAGGACATCGCCGACGAGATGCGGATGTCCCGGGAGAAACTGGCCTACATCCTCGACTCGACGGCCGCGCCGGTGGCGACCTTCGGCATCTCGAGCTGGGTCGCCTTTCAGATCAGCCTTATCCAGAACGAGTACCAGAACATCGACGGCGAGACGCCCTCGGCCGTGGCGACGTTCCTCTGGTCGATCCCGTTCAACGTCTACTGTCTGCTGGCGCTCTTGATGGTCCTGATCGTCGTCCTCACCCGTCGGGACTTCGGGGAGATGCTCACCGCGGAAACGCGCGCCAGGGACACGGGGAACGTCACGCGCGAGGACGCCACCCCACTCCAGAGTATGAAGGAAGATCTCGGTGAGCCGGTCGTCGAGGATCCCCTGGTGCGAACGTTCGTCGTGCCGGTCGCGGCCCTGGTGATCGTCGTCATGGGCGGGGCGGCGATCACCGGCTTCCAGGCCGCCGGCGTCACGCCCGCCGAGGCCGCATCTGGCGGCGACGCGCTCATCACCCTCGTGGACAACGTCGACTTCACGGGCGCGCTCGTCTGGGGCTCGTTCGCTATGGTTGCGACCGCCGTCGCGATGTCGCTGTACTACGGCGTGATGGACCTCGAGGAGTCCATGGAGACCGTCCTGGACGGGTTCGGAATCATGCTCACCGCGGTGAGTATCCTCGTCCTGGCGTGGTCGATTGGGACCGTCGCGGAGGTACTCGAGACCGGCCGGTACGTCACCGACATCGCCGCCGGGTTCATCACGCCGACGCTGCTCCCGGTGGTCGTGTTGCTGACGACCGCCGTGATCGCCTTCTCGATCGGTACTTCGTGGGGAACGATGGGGATCGTGACGCCGGTCGCCATCCCGCTGGCCTACGAGGTCGGCAACGGCTCGCCGGAAGTGCTGGCACTCGCCGTCGGGACCGTGTTCTCGGGGGCCATCTTCGGGGACCACTGCTCACCCATCTCTGACACGACGATCCTCTCCTCGACGTTCGCCGGTGCCGACCACATCGACCACGTCCGGACTCAGTTGTACTACGCGGTCACGGTGATCTCCGTCGCGCTGATGGTCTACCTGGCGTACGGTCTGTTCGGCCTCTCGCCGTTCGTCCTGGTGCCTCTCGGCGCGGTCCTGCTCGTCGGTCTCGTGTACGCTCTCTCGGAACTCGACGCCGGGCGAAAGAACGTGTCCGCCAAGCCGTTCGCCGGTGCCCAGCGCCGGGAAGCCTCCGGCGACGACTGACGGTTCCAGGCCGCCCGAATCGTGAGGCTCCGATTTGGCCTCGAGCACTCCGTCACGAGTCGGTCGCTCGAGCACTCCGTCACGAGGACGAAGCGCCGATGCGACTCGTGGCGCTCGGTCGCCACGGCTTCCAGTGGGTGAAGTGGATCGAGCGAGTCGAGATCCGTCGCTGCGCCGATCCAGCCCAGTGACTCGCGACGCGGGCGAGCAGGTTCGAGTGAGACGCGCTCGACCGTCGGGTCAAGGGAAGTGGGGCCGCTGATCGGCTCCTCTCGACGGCTTAGTGGCGGTATCCTGGCGATGGCTTATACAGGTAGACTCCGTCAGCCACCGCATGAGCATCGTGACCGAGTTCACACTCCCGGCCGAGGCGTTCGCACTCGAGGAGACCTTCGAGACGATCCCGAACCTCACGATCGAGATCGAGCGACTCGCCACGCACAGCCGCGAGTGGGTCATGCCGTTCCTGTGGGCGACTGCGGACGACCTCGAGGCGGCGAAAGCGGCCATACGGGCCGATTCCTCCGTCACGGAAGTGAACACGGTCGATCGCACCGGAAACGTCGGCTACTTCAACGTCCACTGGACCGAACGCGTCCAGGAACTGATCGACCAGGTCGTCGACCAACACGGTATCGTCCAGGAGGCAGCAGCGACGAACGGAACCTGGTATCTCAAACTCCAGTTCGTCGGGCAGGGGCGACTCGAGTCGTTCCAGCACTACTTCGACGAACGGGGCTACTCCTTCGAACTCCAGCGGCTCTACGAGGTGACGGACCCGAAGGAACGCGAGTACGACCTGACGCCCCAGCAACGGGAGGCGATGGTCACCGCACTCGAGATGGGCTACTTCGCCGTCCCGCGCGAGACGCAGATCGCCGAACTGGCGGACGCCCTCGACATCTCGACGAACGCCGTCTCACAGCGGCTCCGTCGGGCGACGAACAACCTCACCAGAAATACGCTCACGGTTTCCTCGGAGCGGGCGGAGGACCTCGAGCGGTCGTGATCCATCCTCGGGTATATAAGTAGCTTCTAACTCAAAGCAGTTCGGCTTTCCTCGTTCCCGTGATGGAGAATACTATGGCCGAGCCGCCACGGTCGAAGACGAGCGCCGAGCCCTCCTCGCGGTCCGAACCGCGGCCGGATAGAGTCGACAGACCGGACGGGAGCGAAAGCGACGTCGAAGAAAACGGAAAACGAAAGGTCGCGGCCGCCTGCCAATCCTGTTCGAACGTCTACGCCGCTCAGTTGTGGCCCGACGGGACGGTCCAACCGATAGGCCGGCGAACGGGCTGTCGGTGCGGGTGCAAAGAGTTCGACGTCATCGAGTGAGCAGCAGCGAGGACTGAGCCGCTAGAACTCTTCGGCTGGCGGGGCGACACCCTCGTCCTTCCCCTCGAGGTCGAACTCCTCGCGAACCTCCCGCAACCGATCCCGGATGTCCGCCGCGAGTTCGAACTCGAGATTGCTCGCCGCTTCCTCCATCCGGTCCTCGAGTTCGGCCACGTAACGGGCGGCGTCCTCTTCGTCCTGGAGGTCCGTCCCGGCGACGCTCGAGGTGTCGGTCTTGCTCCCGGGCAGGTTGGTCTCGCCGACTTCCTTCTCGATGGTCATCGGTTCGTGGCCGTGTTCTTCGTTGAACTCGCGTTGAATCTCGCGGCGGCGCCGCGTCTCCTCGATGGCCGACTCCATTGCGTTCGAGACCTCGTCGGCGTACAGCACGACCTCGCCGTTGACGTTGCGGGCCGCCCGCCCCATCGTCTGGACGAGCGTGGTCTCAGATCGGAGGAACCCCTCTTGGTCGGCGTCCAGGATCGCCACGAGGGAGACCTCGGGAATGTCCAGGCCCTCCCGCAGGAGGTTGATGCCGACGAGGACGTCAATCTCCCCGAGGCGGAGGGAGCGAACGATCTCGTGGCGCTCGAGGGTGTCGGTCTCGTCGTGCATGTAGGCGACGTCGACGCCCGCCTCCTCGAGGTACTCGGTCAGGTCCTCGGCCATCCGCTTCGTCAGCGTCGTCACGAGGGTTCGTTCGTCGCGGTCGATGCGGGCGCCGATGCGGTCCATGAGGTCGTCGACCTGGCCGGTCGCGTCTGCCACCTCGACCTCGGGGTCGACGAGGTGGGTGGGACGAACGATCTGTTCGACGATCTGGTCGCTCTCCTCGCGCTCGTAGTCACTCGGCGTCGCGGAGACGTACAGCGTATTGTCGGTTCGTTCCTCGAACTCCTCGAACGTGAGCGGGCGGTTGTCGTAGGCGGTCGGGAGTCGAAATCCGTTCTCGACCAGCGAGTCCTTCCGGGACTTGTCGCCGGCGTACTGGCCCCGAACCTGGGGCAGCGTGACGTGAGACTCGTCGACTACGGTGAGGAAGTCGTCCGGGAAGTAATCCAGCAGGGTGTAGGGCGTGTCGCCGGGGTCGCGGTCGTCGAGGTACACCGAGTAGTTCTCGATGCCCGAGCAATAGCCCGTCTCCTCCATCATCTCGAGGTCGAACGTGGTTCGTTCCTCGATTCGCTGGGCGGCGAGCAGGTCGCCCTTACGCTCGAAGTACGAAATCCGCGAGTCGAGGTCGTCCCGAATCTCCTCGACGGCTTGCTCGAGACGAGTCTCGGGCATCGAGTAGTGCTCGGCGGGGTGGACGAGGACGGCGGGTTCGGTGCTCTTGACCTCGCCCTCGAGCGGGTCGACCTTGAGCATGCGGTCAATTTCGTCGCCCCAGAACTCGACACGGACGGCGTAGCGGCCGTACATCGGGAAGATCTCGATGGTGTCGCCGCGAACCCGGAACGTCCCCTGGGAGAAGTCGACGTCGTTGCGCTCGTAGTTCAGGTCGACCAGCCGCTTCAACAACTCGTCTCGGCCGATCTCCTCGCCCGTCTCGAGGCGCATCGCCATCTCGACGTAGTTTCGCGGGTCACCGAGTCCGTAGATAGCCGAGACCGAGGCGACGACGATCACGTCGTCTCGCGTGAGCAGAGAGCGCGTCGCTGAGTGACGGAGGCGGTCGATCTCGTCGTTGATCGAGGCGTCCTTGTCGATGTAGGTGTCGGTCTGCTCGACGTAGGCCTCGGGCTGGTAGTAGTCGTAGTAGGAGACGAAGTACTCGACGGCGTTGTCGGGGAACAGGTTCCGGAACTCCTCGTAGAGCTGGGCGGCCAGGGTCTTGTTGTGGGCGATGACAAGCGTCGGCTCCTGGACCTCCTCCATCACCCACGAGACGGTGTTGGTCTTGCCCGACCCCGTCACGCCGAGCAGCGTCTGGCGGTCCATGCCGTCGGCGAAGCCCGTCGCCAGCTGTTCGATCGCCTGGGGCTGGTCGCCCGCGGGCTCGAACGGGGCGTCGACCGCGAACGGTTTCGCGGCCTCGGGTCGATCCGGCTGGAGGGGGCCTCGAGTGTCGCTCATCGTATCCGTGACCAGGGGCTCGGGCTACGTAAGCCGCTCGTCTTCCAGGGGCTCCGGCTCGAAAGCCCCTCGTCTGACGGCCACGGCTACGGTTGTCGGGCCCGCTGACAGAGGCCGCCGCGCATATGCCGCCCCCACGTCTTTGACGCCAGTCGACGTCGAGAACGTATGTCCAGTTCCAGCCGCGACGCTGACTTACAGCAGGCTCGAGCCGACCTCGAGCTGGCGACCGAGACCGCCGGCGACGACGTACGGGAGACGATCCGGGATACGGCGGCCGCCTTCGCCGAAATCGCCGCAAGCGAGAGCGAGGCCGACCACGCTGTCTTCGACGAGCACCTCAACACCCTCAGGCAGGCACGACGCGAATCCGATGCCGAGACGGCCGACAGACTCGAGGGCGCCATCGAACACGCCGAGAGCTATCGCCAGAGCCTCGAGCAAGCGTGAGCCCTTTCGAGAACCGGTCCTCGGGGGTCGGTTTTCGCCCCGGTAGGGTAGCCTTACGAGGGTAACGGACCCATAACAATACCCTCGTGGCCCCCTCCAATGCGTATGCAATCGGCTGCGCACGACCAACCACGCGAGGCGCGGGAACGCGTCATCGTTCCCGGTATCACGGCCCCCAGCACCGTCGCCTGTCTGCGGTCGCTCGGGCCGCGCGGGATCTACACCATCGTCGGCTCCGAGGATCGGACGACGCCCGGCTCCGTCTCGAGGTACTGCGATCGATTCGTCACGCTCCCCGACCCGCGGTCGGACATCGAGGCCTACGGGGACGTCCTCCTCTCGCTCGCGGCGCGACCCGGCGTCGAGACGATCATCCCCGTCCGCGAGGAGGACGTCTACACGCTCGCAGCGAACAGGGACGCCTTCGCCGAGCACGTCGCGACGCCGTGGCCGGACTTCGAGACCCTGCGACAGGTGCAAGATCGGGTCGAACTCTTCTCGGCCGCTGAGCGCGCCGGCGTCGAGACGCCCGAGACGACCCTGCTCGACGAGTGGGACGACTGGTCGCGTGAGACGATCATCAAGCCCCGCTACACCGTTGCCGCCCCCGAGTACCTCGGTCACGACGCCGGGCTCAGCGACATCGGCTCGACCGTCTACCACGAACCCGGAACCCCGCCCGCAGTCGAATCGTCGCTCAACGAGTGGGGTCACGTCCCCATCGTCCAGGAGTACGTCCCTGACTCCCGAGAGTACGGCTTCTTCGCGCTGTACGACGAGGGTGAGGCAGTCGCCACCTTCCAGCACTGCCAGAAACGGGGCTACAAGTACAGCGGCGGGCCGAGTGCCTACCGCGAGTCGACCGACATCCCCGAACTCGAGGCTGCCGGCCTCGCGCTGCTGGACGAACTCGAGTGGCACGGTCTGGCGATGGTCGAGTTCCTGCGCAACCCCGAGACGGGGTCGTTCGAGCTGATGGAGATCAATCCGCGGTTCTGGTCGTCGCTCCCGTTCTCCGTTCGTGCGGGCGCTGACTTCCCCTACTACTACTGGCAGCTCGCACGCGGCGAGCCGATCAGCCAGCCCGACTACGAGGTCGGCATCGGCGGCCACCTGCTCCGGGGGGAACTCTGTCATCTCCACAGCATCCTGACCGAGAACTACCCGCTGGTCGAACGCCCCTCGTTTCTCTCCGCTGTCAGCGACGTCGCCACGTCGATGGTTCGAGAGCCCCGGTTCGACTACGCCGTCGCGGACGACCCCGTTCCGTTCGTCCAGGACGGCTGGAACTTCGTCCGCTCGGCCGCCGCCGAGCAACTCAGCGCCGCTCGAGAGGGGGGTGAAGCCGACGAATCGTCGCCAGCCGTCGGGTCGCCAGCACTCGCCGAGCAGGAACTCGCATCGAAGCCGGCAACGGCCGACATCGAGCCTCTCGAGGACCAGCGCGGACGGACGAACTGACGCCGAATCGTCGGGCATCGGCGTCTGACGATCTATCGTCCCCGAGCAGGTTCCTCACCGTTTGGGTGGCACATACCGGCGGCTCACTCGAGTCGCTCCCGAATCGCCTCGGGTTCGTACGAGAGCGTCAGCGACCGCGACCGTCCACGTCCGTCGATTTCGGCGTACTCGGCGTCGATGAGACCGAGCTGGTCGAGCTTGTTGACGATTTCCGAATAGCGAGTGTAACCGAGGTCGGTCTCCTCGCTGAACCGCTCGTATACCTCGCCGGCCTGGGCGCCATCGTGGTCGACGAGCACTTCGAGGAGCGCCCGCTCGTTCTCGCTCAGGCTGTTGAGGCTCCTGGAGAGGTTGATGTACTTCGACGTCTCGTAGGCCTTCTCGACGTCCTCGAGTTCGACGGTTCGGCTCGCCCGCATCTCGGCGTTGAGTCCGGCCCGCCTGAGGAGGTCGATCCCCACCCGGAGGTCACCGCTCTTGGCCGTGAGCGAGCCGACCCGCTCCAGGACGTCCGTGGCGACGACGCCGTCGTGGAACCCCCGCGTGACGCGCTCGTGGAGGATGTCGACGATCTCCGGCTGGTCGTACACCGGGAAGTAGACGTCCTCGGGCCGGAAGACGCTCTGGACGCGGGTGTCCAGGGCGTCGATCACCTCGAGCGCCGGATCCGAGGAGACGACGATGACGCCGATCTTCGCCCCCGGGTGTTCCTCGTGGGCGCGCAGCAGCGAGTAGAGCGTATCCGACGCCTCGTTCTCGTAGAAGAGGTAGTTGACGTCGTCGAGCGCGACGACGAGCACGCGGTCGTCCTCAACGAGTTTCTCGGCGATCTGGCCGAAGAGCTTCTTGAAGGAGATGCCCGACGACGGGGGTTCGTAGTCGAAACAGCCCTCGAACAGCCGCGAGAAGACGGAGTACCGCGTCGAGTTGACCTGACAGTTGACCCGGATCGTCTGGACGTCACGGGTCTGGGCGCCGACCTCGTCGTACAGCTTCTGAATCGCCGTGGTCTTCCCCGTTCCCGGCGGTCCGCGGACCATCACGTTCAGCGGGCGCGAGCCCCGGACCGCGGGTCGCAGCGCGTACGTGAGACTCTGCATCTGCGAATCGCGGTGGCGGAACGTCTCGGGGACGTAATCGATCTCGAAGACGTGCTCGTTCCTGAACACGGATTCGTCCCACGACAACATCCCCTCCTCGGGGTCGCCAGTCATCACTTTCACCACGCTCTCGAAGCTACTTAGTTGTTTGCGGTCGTTTTCGGCGTGAAGACGGATTCTCACCGCCTCGAGACCGTCGAAACGGGATATTGGTACGCAATCACCGACACAGCGTCCACGACTTTATATACGAAGCCGGGGCCAGAACGGACCGATGATCGACGTACCTGCGGACGGAAACGAGCGTCTGGCCGCCCTCGGCGGCGCGTGCCTCGTCGGCAGCGCGTTCCTCCCCTGGGCCAGCATCGACGTGTTCGACATATCGACGACGACGAACGGATTCACCGGCATGGGCTACGCCGTCCCGGTCGCCGGCTTCGTCGCCCTCGGACTGGTGACCCTTCGCGAGTGGACCGCGTTCGAAGCCAAAGTGACCGCGGCCGTGGGCGTCCTGGCGCTCCTCTTGTTGGGCGTGATCTACACCTCCCTCGAGAACGTCTTCGCCGTCGGCTACCCCGCCCACTACGTCACCGTCTCGCCGGAACCAGGCCTCTACGTCGCCGCCCTCGCCAGCGTGCTCGTCGCCGTTGCAGGGTATCGAGGGATGCAGGCGGCCGCCGCCACCGAGACAGCGACTCCAGCCGGGAGCGAGCCCCGCAGATGATCCGACCTCGAGGTCGATCTCCGACTGTGTTCACTCTCCGACTCCGTGGTCGCTCTCCCGACCGCGTTCACTCGAACTTCTCGAGCAACCGGTCGTAGAATGCGGCGTTCCCCTCCTGGGCAAGCTTCTCGACGATCAACTCGGGGGTCGACCGGGCGAGGTGGTCCTTGACCGGCGACCGGTTGACCTCGAGTTCGCCATCGACCAGGCCGACGGCCTCGATGCCGTCGACGGCCACGTCGATGGCGGCCATCTCCCGGATTTCGCCGGCCAGGTGGGAGACGAACACGGCCGTCGCGCCGTTCTCGGCGAGTGCCTCGAGGATACCGGCGATGATCTTCGCACTCGCCCCGGGTTCGGTGATGCTCTCGAGTTCGTCGACGAGAACGAGCGATCCCTCGCCGCCGGTGGCGAGGTCTGCGAACTCCCGGACAGTGGACTCGAACGCCCCCGCGTCCAGGGTTCCCTGCGTCTTGGCGTGGTAGTGTACGTCGTCGAAGCGACGCAGTCGGACCCCTTCGGCGGGTACGGGCAAACCCATGTGCGCGAGCACGACGACGCTCGCGACCAGGTCGAGCGTCGAAGTCTTTCCACCGCTGTTGACTCCCGAGAGTAGGGTGGTGCCCGACACCGCGTAGTCGACGGGCTCGATCGCCTCGAGTGGCTCCTCCAGGACGGGCGACCGGCCGCCCTCGATGGCGAACCCGGTTCCCTCGGCGTCTCCGCCGTCCCAGACGAACTCGGGCATCGTACACTCGAAGTCGCGGGCGAACCGGGCGATCGCGAGTTCGACGTCGAGTTCGAGCGCCGAGCGAACCAGGCCGTGGGCGCCCTCGCGCTGAGCGGCGAGGTCGGCTGCCAGGTCGCGTTTGAGCTGGGCCGCCCGCCGGTCCCGGGCGACGGTGAGTTCCTCGCGAAGCCGTGCCGTGGCGTTCTCGTCGCGCTCGACGGGGAAGGTCGGCTCGTCGTCGAAGACGTGGCGGGCGAGTTCGGCCTCGCCGACATCCAGGTCGAGGGCGTCGACCAGGTGCTCGTGGGCGGCCTCGATCGCTGCGGCGAACTCGTCGGCGAGTTCGCGAGAGAGCAGCGAGTCAACGCCGGCACCGCGTTCGACGAGCGAGAGCAGATCGGCGCCCTCGATGGTCACGTCTCGTTCCTCGATCGCCTCGCGGAGTCGGTCGTTGGCGACGCTCTCGGCGACGCCCGCGACCGCGTCGAGGTCGTCGACGGCGACCGTCAGCCGGTCGAGTTCGGGGTCGCCGGCGACGGTGCCGTCGTCGTCGAGGCGCTCGAGGCCGTTCTCGAGGGCGTCGAGGTCGACCGTCGCGTCCAGTTGCGAGCCGGTATCACCACCACCACCGTCGATCGCACGATGAACCGCAACCGCTGCCCGCAGTCGCTCCCGGTTGCGGGCGAAGAACGCGAGCGGGCGCTCCGGAACCACGTCGGCGGGATCTGCGAGCGCATCCGGGCGAACCTGTACGTCGCCCTCGACCTCGACCCCGGCGAAGGACTCGTCGATCGCGACCACCGTCGAATAGCCTCTCGCCAGTTCGGCGAGCCCCTGGGCATCCTCGACGATTTCGACGGAGATCTCGGGAATCGCTTCGCGAGCCTCGGCGTAGCGCTCGGCGTCGGTGGTCGCCAGACACCGGTCCCGGACGCGAACGTCGCCGGGACGCTCGAGCGGTTCGACGCCCTCGAGGGCCTCGAGCACGGCCGAACCGGGGTCGCGCTCGATCGCTCGACGGGAGAAGTTCTGCACCTCCTGGATGCGCGATTGCCTGGAACTGGGGTACAGCGTCTCGAGGCGGTGGGCCGCGTAGTCGGTCACCGTTCGATCCTGGCACAGCGAGAGCACCTGTCGGTAGATCTCGCGCCCCCGATCGGTCGCCAGGAAGCCGCCGGGGTCGTCGTGTTCGCGTCGGATCGCCCCACGGGCGATGCGAGCGGCTCGGCCGACGGTGACGCCGGGCGCGCTGGCGAGTGCGGCCACGTCGCCGCTCTCGAGGGCCCGCTCGGGGTCGTCGAGTTCGTCCAGTGCACGGGCGGTCTTCGCGCCGACGCCCGGGATCGACTCGAGGTCCATTGCCATCGACCGCCACGTCCCGCCGAGACGAGAAAAAGGTCCCGCCCCGTTCTCGGGCCGACTCTCGACTCTCGAGTCGTGGATCGCACGCCCCCGGTGAGCACGCTACTCCCAGGGATGACGCCCGCTCGTGCTCGGCCACAGGGGATACCAGTACTCCTTGTCGGATTCGATCTCGAGTTCGCCATCCAGGACGGACTCGAGTTTGAACTCGGTTCCCGAATCGCGCTCGCGGCCGGCCCGTGGCGCGAAGGGGTAGTACGCTCCGCGCCGGAAGGAGTAGATCCAGTAGGCGGGCCCGCTGTCGTTTCGGTAGGCGAAGACGGCTGCGAGCAGCCGCGAGCCGAACCCTTCCTCGATGAACGTGTCCGCCGCGAAGTGGAGGCTGGTGATCAGGTCCTCGGGGTCGGAGTCCTCGAGGACGACCCAGTGGTAGCCGTGGTCGTCCTCGGTGACGCGAAAGTCGGTGCCGGTGTCTTCGCTGCCGGCCTCCAGGATGGCTTCGACGTTTTCGACGGCGTCGCGAAAGCTGCTCGAATCGACGCCGGCGAAGCAGAGCGCGCCCGCGTCGGCGGAGTCGTAGCCGAGGTCGGCTTCCATCGTCAGATACGCGGTGCTCATCCCGAAGAGGTCCTCGGGGTTGGCGTCCCGGCTGGCGTCCGATTCGGCGCGTATGCCGAGGACGGATCGCAGTCCGTCGAGCAGTCCCATACCCCTCGTTGGACGGCCAGGGTTTGAAAGCTCGCGTTTTCTTGCTCGAAGGCGTTCGGCACGCTCACTCGAGGAACAACTGAAGGTCCGCCGCCGGCTGCTCGGGCGTCTCCGCACAGCCGTCGGGGAACGAAGTGTACCAGTCGGCGTCCCAGCCACAGGTCGTCCTGGCGGTGAGATCGGCCGCCGTCCCCCCGTCCACTTCCGGGGATGCCTCGAAGACGACGGTGTGACTCGAGGTGTGTGTCGTTTCTTCTCCTTCGAGGACGTGCTCGACTGCTCGCACGCGAATTGGACGGCCGATGTCGACGGGCTCGTCCGTGAGCCGTTCGACCGCTCGATCGGCAGCCGCGAGCCAGTTACCGCCGTCTTCGTCCTCGAGGCGAGCGTTCGGCAACAGGGCGACGGGTTCCTCGAGGTGAGTGGCGATCAGAACCGAGCCGTCGGCGGCGGTGACCCCGACGACGGCCATCCCGCGACTGTGGGCGCGGCAGTGGTTCTCGTCGGCGTGGATCTCGGTGCGTTCCTCGTAGTGAACGTCGTCGCGGTCTCGAAACCGAGCCGGGTCGGTGAGCGACTCGAGGTCGGTCAGGGAGTCGGTGCGCGTCGAGCTGGTCGCGGATCGTGGTGATTTCTCCGTCATTAGTTATTCGTCGCCGGTAGTCGTTCGAACTGTCCACTCGCCGTCGGTGGGAATCGTCGCCCGCACTTCGAGTTCTACGAGGGCTCCGTCGACGTTGTGACTGGCAACCCCGACCATGCAACTAGCCGGGTAGTGAGGATAGTCGATGAAGTCCGATCGGACATCGTGAATCGTCCCTCTGGTTTCGTCGTCGAGGACATCCTCGCGAACGAACCATCGGAACTTCACGATGTCGTGCATCGACCCCTCGAGGTCCTTGAGTATCTTTTCAACGAGGCCCAGCATCTGCCGAGTCTGCTCACGAACGTCCCCTTCGGGGTAGACGAGGCCGTTGATCTCGACGTGCGTGTGCGTGTCGTGATGCGTCGCCACTGCGAGCGAAATTTGTGGTTCGTCGATGACGTCCGATTCAATCGTGCCCTGTCCGGGTGCGATGACGGTTTTCTTCATCTGTATCTCGTGTCTGCGTTTCGACTGGATTCGCCGCGTTCCTGGAATGGACTCATTTCGGCAACCAGACCAACGGAACGTGATCCCAGGCCCAACGCTCCTCGGGTTTCTCGGTGAATTCCCAGAACTGCCGCGGCGGAGTGCCGAGAGCGTCTTCGATTGCCGATTCGGAGAGCGTACTTTCCCCCTCGAACACCAGCCGGAACCGCCTGGCGAACCCGTGGGGATCGAAGTCCGGGTCGTGCTCGCGCCACGCGTCGGAGTCCGCGAGACGACCGTCGTAGTGATCGCGCCCGGCCTCGGTGATGTAGCCGAGCACGAGGTGGCCTCCGGGGGTGACCGCGTCGTACAGCGCACGGAGCGCGCGTTCGGTGTCGTCGACGTAACACAGCGTCGCGTAACAGCACACGAGGTCGAACTGCCGACCGGGATCGAACTCGGGGAGCACGGCGCGTTCGAAGCATACGTTCTCGACCCCGTTCGAGCACGCTCGATCGCGGTTCGCCGCGAGAATCGAGTCGGCGGCGTCGTAGCCGACGACGCTGGTTTCCGGGTGGCGTTTCGCGACGGTAAAGGCGACCTCGCCGGGGCCACAGCCGACGTCCGCGACCGAATCAGGGACTCCTTTCGCGGCGATGAAGTCCTCGAGGAGGTCGGTCAGGTGGTGGGTACTGGGGGTCGCGCCGGCGCGGTCGTCCGCGTCGGCGGTCTCCCAGAAGCGGTTCCAGTCGATGGTCTGCCCGAAAGGGGTGTCTGTCATGCGTGAGGAGTTGCTATCCGTACGATCGGGTGTCGGTCGGTGGGAGCGGTCGACTCGTGGAGAGAGCCGTCGCTGTGGGATCGAAGGCGAGTCGTCGTTTCACAGTGCGCCCGAGATCAGGACTTTCGAGCGCTGTAGCTACACGTATTGGTAGTGATAAAAGAAAGCACCGATTTTAATTCGTTTACTTTCTGTATGTAATAATTCGGTGTGGCGGGTTAAATAGTTTTCGGCGTTCGTCGCGGATTCTCACCGGATCCGGTACTGTCGAAACTCGAGCGAGGATCTATACTGTCTCCATCTCGCGCTCGAGTTGGCGCAAACTCTCGACTCGCCGCTCGGTCGAGGGGTGCGTCGAAAACAGTTTTCCGACGATGCCGGACTTCAGCGGGATGATGAAGAAGGCGTTCATCTCGGCTTCTTCGCGCATGTCCCTGTCGGGAACCTTGTCGATCTCGCCCGAAATCTTCAGCAACGCGGAGGCGAGCGCAGAGGGGTTGCCGGTAATCGTCGCAGCGCCCCGGTCGGCGGCGAACTCGCGGTACCGAGAGAGCGCCCGGATTAGCAGGTAACTCACGATCCAGACGACCAGCGAGACGACGATGGCGACGATCACGCCGCCACCGCCGCCGCGGCCGCGACCGTGGCCGCCGCCGAAGAAGGCGCCCCAGCGGACGATCATGAACGCGATGGTCGACAGGAACGAGGCGATGGTCATCACCATCATGTCTCGATTCTTGACGTGGGCGAGCTCGTGTGCGAGGACGCCGTCGAGTTCGTCGCGGTCAAGTGTCCGCATCAGTCCCGTGGTGACGGCGACGGCGGCGTTCTTCTGGTTTCGCCCCGTCGCGAACGCGTTGGGTACCTTCGAGTCGATGACGGCGACTTTCGGCTTCGGGAGGTCGGCCTGCTGGGAGAGGCGTTCGACGGCGCTGTGAAGCTGTGGGTACTCCTCGGCGGAGACCGTCTTTGCGCCCATTGTTTTGAGGGTGAGGGTGTCACTGAAGAAGTACTGCACCAGCGACATCCCGCCGAAGAGCAGGCCGAAGATCAGCAGGTTCGCTCCGCCCGCGATGTACGCCGTCAACACCCCTGCGAAGACGATGTACAGGGCGAACAGCAGGAACATCGTGAGGAACATCCGAAACCGCAATCCCCAGTCCGGTTTCCAGTCCATACTCGAACAATGGACCGAGTGCGGATAAATCCGCCGCGAACGCGCCTCGAGCGGGTCGCCGGACCGAGCGCTTCGCTCGCGGTCGTCCTCGAGTCGCGCTCGTGATCGACCCTGTCGACCTCCAGCAGCGACACGGATAGCCGACGATATTGCTCCCTCGATACGTTCTGCTACCCCAATCTCATCTTTCAGCTGGGTCGCGAGTGCTCGAGCGGGTACGTCGAAGCGCCGAGTGAGCGTTCCCAAACCCCTCTATTTCCCCTGGAAAGTCGAGCACGAGGGGGCGACCACCGGTATCGACGCTCGTGCGTACGCCACGCGTCAGACGTACCGTCTTCGAGTTCCACCGGAAACGTCAGACGAGCGTGAAATACGTCGCTCTAGATGTTTGATGATCGGTAACACCTCGACCGAAACCGACAGCAACGGGGGAGATTCGACTTCTCGCTCGAAAACCGCGCTCAGCGGAGACGAATACCGTGTGGTCTGATAACACGATCCGTAACCCCTTAATTTCGGGTGGAGCTCCCACACGCTATGACCGAACGGCCCGTCGAACCCCTCTATTTCGGGTGGAAACGTCCCGCTGGAAACGGGCCGACGTCGGTGACGAACGCGTCGCTTAACTCCCTCAGTCTCCAACCACGGGACATGACCGATTCGCGTGCGTTCTGTCCCCGCTGTGGCGATCCGGTGCCGGAGCGGAGCGAAGGCGACGCGACGGACCCCCTCCGACCGGGGACCGACGTCGACCTCTGTGACAGCTGTTACTTCGACGACTTCGAATTCATCGACGCGCCCGACCGGATCGATGTGCGCGTCTGCGCCCAGTGTGGGGCCGTTCACCGGGGCCGCCGCTGGGTCGACATCGGCGCACAGGATTACACCGACGTCGCCATCGAGGAGGTGAGCGAGGCCCTGGCCGTCCACGTCGACGTCGAGGACGTCGCCTGGCAGGTCGAACCCGAGGAGGTCGGCCCGAACACGATCCGGATGCACTGTTTCTTCACGGGAACGGTTCGCGGAACGCCCGTCGAAGAGCAGGTGATGATCCCGGTGAAAATCGCCCGCCAGACCTGCACCCGGTGCGGTCGCATCGCCGGGGACTACTACGCCAGTATCGTCCAGATCCGGGCCGAGGGCCGGACGCCCACGACGGAAGAACTCGAGCGGGCGAGAGAAATCGCTGAGAACATCGTCGCGGACATGGAGGCGACCGGGGACCGGAACGCCTTCATCACCGAGACCACGGAGACCGACGACGGCCTCAACATGCGGGTTTCGACCAACAAGATCGGCAAGAAAATCGCCAACAAGATGGTCGAGGAGTTCGGCGGCACCGTCAACGACGCCGAAACCCTGGTGACAGAGGACGAGGACGGCAACGGCGTCTACCGCGTGACGTTCGCGGTTCGTCTCCCGCCGTACGTCCCCGGCGACGTGATCGACCTCGCGAACGACGACGAGGGGCCCGTCCTGGTCAGCAGCGCCCACGGCAACCTCAAGGGGATCCGGTTACGGACGGGCGAGCGCTACGAGGCGAGTTACGAGGAGGGGAACGCCCCAGAGGCCCGCAAACTCGGGGAGCGCCAGGACGCCGTCGAGGCGACCGTCGTCACGGTCGAGGACGAGCGTTCGATCCAGGTGCTCGACCCCGAGACCTACCAGGCGAAGACGATTTCCCGGCCCGAGTACGTCGATGCCGACGCGGAGGAAGTACCGGCGCTGAAGAGTCGTGCGGGATTGCACATTTTGCCGAAGGACGATGAGTGAGGACCCCTCGAGTTCAGACGACGATTCGAACTCGAGTACCGACGCCGATACGACAGATTTCATCTCGTCGGATTCGACCGCGATCGAACCCCGAGACGACCCGCTCGCCGTCGTCGTCGAGAAACCGCGCTCGGAGACAGCGATCGAATCCCTGCGGGCCGAGGGCGTCTACGACGACGACCGCCGGGTGCGGGAGTACGGCTCCGAGACCGTGGCGCTCCCGGTGCTCGAGCCACCCACGGAGACGGCCGTCCTGGAGGTCGTCCGTCAAATCGACCCCGCCTACCGCACCCGCGACCTGGCCGACCACCTCCGCGAGCGGGGGTGGACCGACGCCGACCTCGAGACGGCGCCCGGCTCCTGGGCCGTTATCGGCTCGGTGATTCTCGTTCGCGTTCCCGACGACTGCTACGACGAGACCGAACTCGGGGAGGCCTTACTCGCACTCCACGGTGAGGCCGACAGCGTGCTCGCCGACGAGGGGATTTCGAACGAGGGCGAAGGCGACGGCGGCACCTACCGCGAACCCCGAACGCGACTGCTCGCGGGCTCGGGCGACACCGAGACGGTCCACGTCGAGGACGGGACGCAGTATGGACTCGACCCCGCTCGCGTCATGTTCTCGCCGGGGAATCAGGCCGAACGGCGGCGAATGGCCGAGGTCGTGGAGCCCGACGAGCGCGTCTTCGACATGTTCGCCGGCATCGGCTACTTCACGCTCCCGATGGCACGAGCGGGGGCACGGGTGACGGCCACCGAATTGAATCCGACGGCGTTTCGTTACCTGCTTGAGAACGCGATGGCCAACGACGTCTCGAGTCGGGTCGACGCCTACCACAGTGACTGTCGTGACCTGGTCGCCGACGTTCGCGCGGACCGGGTCGTCATGGGGTACTACGGCTACGCCGACAGCGAAGACGAGGCGGGACACGGCGCGAGAACCGACGAAGCCGTCGACTTTCTCCCCGCGGCCCTCGAGGCCCTCGAACCGGGCGGCGTCGTCCACTACCACGAGGCGACGCCCGAATCGGAGCTCTGGGAGCGACCGATCGGTCGACTCGAGGCCGCCGTCGAACGGGCAGGGCGAACCCTCGAGGTGCTCGAGAAGCGGCGCGTGAAGTCACACAGCGCAGGGGTCGAGCACGTGGTCCTGGACGTCCGGGTGGAGTGACCGAGCGGCCTCGGCACCCGTTTACACCTGCCGGCGTTGCACCTTTCACGAACGTTTCGGGCGTGAAATTGATACGACCGGGGTTCGAACCGTCTCGGTATGAACAAAAATCAGATTATTGCGGCACTGTTCGCCCTGTTGATGATCACCTCGATGGTCGCCTGGGGTGCGACGTTTATCTTCTAACTCTCCGTATCCCAGACGTCCGCGAGCGGGCTGCGCTTCGAGGAGCGTCGGCCGCGTCGCGACCGTGAACGGGACCGGCCTCGTGCACCGCTCGAGTCGTCCTCGGCCGCTTTCTCACTCGAGCCGGTCCCCGAAGCACTCGACGACCCGGAGCGTGCCGACCCGCGACCCGATAACGTCCTCGAGTACTCCCCGCTCTCGTCCGTCGAGGCGAGCGCCGCTCGCGGTTCGAACTCCGGCAGATCGGGTTCCTCGAGCCGGTCGACCTGCTCCGCGAACCAGTCAGGCATGTCCGTCCGGGCCCGATCGAACAAATCGAGCAGGCTCGAGTCCGCGACGTAGGTCGCCCCGTGGTCGTCAGGGGCGCGGATCACCCGGCCGCAGGCCTGAATCACGGTCCGGAGCGCCGCCCGGTAGTACCACGCCCACTGCCCTTGCTCGAGTCGGTGAGCCACTCGCGAGTCGCTCGTGTTCAGGAAGGGTGCCTTACAGAGCACCTGCCAGCGACAGAGGTCGCCCTTCAGGTCGAGGGCTTCCTCCATCTTCACCGAGAGGAAGACGTCCGGTTCCGAGGACGCCTTCCAGGACTCGAGATCGGCGTCCCGGTCGTCGCGACTGTGCGCCCGGACGCGGTCACCGACACCGAAATCGGTGAGGAGGGCTTCGAGTTGCTCCTGGATCGCGTAGGAGTGGGCGTGGACCAGCCCCTTCTCGTCGGGGTGGGCCTGCATGATACGGACGATGGTGCGGGCGATCTTTGGCAGGGTCTCCTCGCGATGCTCGTAGGTCATCTTTCCCTGGGTAACGTCGTAGAGCGGACGGTTTTCGACGGGGAAGGTGTGGCCAACGTCGACGAGAGCGACGCGGGAGGGTTCGAGACCGACGTGTCGGCAGAAGGCGTCCTTGTTGAGGATCGTGGCCGAGAGGAGCGCGAATTTGTTGCCCCGGTCCCAGACGGTGTACCGGAGGTAGCGCTCGGGGTCCATCGGCTTGATGGTGAGGGGGCCGCCGTTGGGGTTCTCGGTTTCGTCCTCGTCCCCACTGCCCCTCGCGTTCGCCCCTCTGTCACGATCACGACTCGAGTCCCCGTCATCGTCCTGGTCGACCAGCCACGTCGTCGGACTCTGTGGATCGCGATAGTCCTCGACGAAGAAGTCGAGTTCGCCGATGAGTTCCTGGAGGCGGTCGCGTTCTCTGACCTCGCCTGGTGACAGCGACTCCTGGGCGAGCAACTCGTCCTTCCGGCTGGTACATCGCCGGGCGAGTGCCTCCGCGTAGCGGACCGCTCCCTCGACGGAGTCGACCTGGGGCACCCGGAGGTCGTCCCAGAACGGGACCGTCCGGGGGCCAAGCTGGATCGTCGCGTACATCTCGGCCCACTCGGAGAGCCCGTGGGCCTCGTCGATCACGACGACGTCGCGCTTACGGAACACCTCGCTGCCCGCGGTCTGCATGAAGTACGCGAGCGTCATCGCCGCGATGGAGCGATTGGAGGCGATGGCCCGGTCGGAAAAGTACGGACAGCGGTGCTGGACCGAGCAGTCGTATCCCCGCTCGCGGACGCAGGGGGCCTGGTTGACCGGCGTGTCGAGTTCGCCGGGGAGGATGCAGGTGTAGTTCGACTTCCCGCGGATGACGTTCAGGTCCTGGAGCAGGTCGTCGCCGGCCACGTCGTCGAGCTGGGAGACCTGCGGGGTCGTGTAGTAGGCGCCGGTCGCCTCCACTGGGTCGGCCTCGTCGACCGTACGGGCACAGCCGGCGACCGCACGAGCCAGCAGGGACTTGCCGCTGCCCGTCGGCGCGCGGACGAGAACGACGTCGTTGCCCGCCTCGAAGGCGTCGCGAATGTCGCGGAGGGCCTGCTCCTGGTTGCCCCGGTAGCTCGGCGCGGGGAACGCCTCGAAGATCCGGTCGGGATTCACCACTCGAGTCACCGGCGGGCGTGGTCCTAAAGGCTGCGGAGTCTCGCGCGTCCTGGAATCTACGCCGGTCGACTTCGAGGTGAGCTTCCGGTGAGAACGCCCGGCTTACGCGAGGGTAGGAACCCAATTACAATCCGGATCGTTGGCCTCGAACGACGTACGGAAGGGTCGCTCAGCGGAAGAGCACCGCGGCGTCTCTGACCCGCGGGGGCCGTCCGGCCTCGTGGCGTTCGAATCCCACCCCTTCCGCTCCCGCCTTTGCTATATTTTCTATAGCCATGCCGTGAGCCGAGCACCACGCTCTTTGTCACCGCCTGCGAACGGATGCTATGGCACGCCTCGAGGACCCGCTCGAGATCGGCGGCGTCGAGATCCCGAACCGACTCTACCGTGCGCCGGTCCTCGAGTGTGCGGGCAACGGGCCCGACGCGGTCGAGACGCTGATCGAAGACCTCGAACCGGCCGCCGCGTCGGGCGTCGGATTGCTCTGTCAGGGGGCGACTATCGTTCGCGGCGAGGGCGGCTGTGCTGCTCCAGGGATGACTCGCGTCCACGACCCCGACTTCGTGTCCCGACTCTCGCGGCTCACCGACCGGGTCCACGACCACGGAAGTCGAATCTTCGTGCAACTCGAGCACGGGGGCCTCCGGAGCATGGAGACCTGGCACGCCGGCTACCGACGCGAGCACCCGGACCTCGAGCAACTCGCCGTCTCCCCTCTCCCGGCACCGCTTCGCGCACTCGACCGGGCGGGCTTTCTGGCCTACGACCCACACGTCATGACGACCGAGGAGGTGTACGAACTGGCCGTCGACTTCGGCCGTTCGGCGGCGTACTGCGTCGACGCCGGCTACGACGGCATCCACATCTCGGGGGCGAACATGGGTATCGTCCAGCAGTTCCTCTCGCCGTTTTACAACCGCCGTGACGACGAGTTCGGCGGCTCACCAGAGAACCGACTCGCCTTCCTGGATGCCGTCCACGACGAGATTCGCGACCGAGCGGGAGACATCCCGCTGATCACCAAGGTTCCCGCCGAGACGCCAGCCCCGCCCTGGCCGATCGTCTGCCGGAAGCTCTCCCTCCAGGACGGCGTCGAAATCGCGAGGCGTCTGGAGCGGATCGGTTACGACGGTGTGGTTCCGGTCCAGACTTCGGTCGCCTGGGACATGAGCATCGTCCGCGGACGGTATCCGAAACGGGCCTGGGAGAACGAGGCCCTTCGCGAGGGGTACGACGAGGCATTCGGCGGCCCGCGGCGGCGGCGACTCGTCGCGCTGGGCAACCGGCTCGAGTCGCTGGTCTACGACTTCGAGCCGGCCTGGAACGAGGACTTCTGCCGTCGCGTCCGCGAGCGGGTGTCGATTCCGGTGCTCGCCGAGGGCGGGATTCGTGAGCGCGGGCAGATGGACCGGTTGCTGGGCGCGGCTGGCGAGACCGACGATGGGACGGCCAGGAACGCGGACCCCGCCTGCGACGCCGTCGGCATGGCTCGCCCGTTCTACGCCGAGCCCCGGTTGGGCGCGCGACTGCTCGAATCTGCGTCCGCTGCCACGGTCGACTCCGCTGGCGTGGTTGTGCCCGACGCCACCGGCGAGAGCCGCGAACTCACGTCGGAAACGCGGGTTCTCTGTGAGAATTGCAACAACTGTACGGTGCCGCAAGTAACAAGCGCTCCGGGAATCTGTCGCACGCCGTCGGTGCTCAGCAAACGGGGCGAACTCGAGCGGGAGGGCGCCTACGACGGCCGGGAGTGACCTCCCACCCCGTGTTGGCCACCGGTCCCCGGCTGCCAGCCGAACGCCTATGCTCTGCCGCCCGAAACCTCGAGCCAGCATGCGCGCAGTACTCTTCGACATGGACGGCGTCCTCGTCGACTCCGAGGACTACTGGGTCACCCTCGAACGCGAAGAACTCCTCCCACAGGTCGTCCCCGATCAGGACGTCGAGGTCGCCGAGATCACCGGAATGAACTACCGTGAAATCTACGACTACCTCGACGCGGAGTACGAGACGGCGGTCTCCCGCGAGGAGTTCCTGAACCTGTTCGAAAACGCCGCCGAGACCCTCTACCGCGATCGCGTGACCCTCCTCGAGGGCACTCACGACCTGCTCGACGAACTCGAGGAGCAGGGCGTCCCACGAGCCATCGTCTCCTCGTCGCCCCACGACTGGATCGACGTCGTCCTGGAGCGCTTCGACCTCGCGGATCGGTTCGACGCGATCGTCAGCGCCGAGGAGATCGACGGGCCGGGCAAGCCGGAACCGGACGTCTTCGAGTACGCTGCGGCCGAACTCGGCGTCGAACCCGGGGAGTGCGTCGTCCTCGAGGACTCCGAGCACGGGATCCGCGCGGCGGCCCGTGCGGGGACGATTTGCATCGCCTACGAGATCGACGCTCACGACGACGTCGATTACTCGCCTGCCGACGCGGTCGTCGACGCCCCGCTCGAGTTGCGCAATGCGGTTCTCGAGCGAGTCCAGGGTAGCTCTCGTTAACGTGACTTGCTGTGGCCTCTGCTGACGACCCTCTCTGTGGTCTCTGGTATTGGTGCTCTCTGTGGTCTCTAGTATTGACACTCCCTGTGATCCCTGCTAACAACCCCCTCTTTGGCCAGTACGTTCAAACGTCGTGAGCGTCACTAGTGAATACATGAACAGACGTCGCTATCTCGAGACGATCGCCGCCGGTCTCGCCGTGGGCGGTCTGGCTGGCTGTCTCGACGATCTCCAGGCGACATCCAGAAGCGACGCCGACCGGACGGCTGGGAACGGCGACGGGGCGGAGGACGACGGCACCGGCAGCACCGACGGCACTGACGACTCCACAACCGGCGGCAGCGCCGGACGCGACGAAGCCGACCGCGAGATTCGAATGGCTGCCGGGCGACTGAACCGCGCCGGCGCCTCGCTTCGAGAATCCCGCAACTCCCTCGAAGATCCCGAATCGGCCGACTACGATCCCGAGGAGCCCCAGGCGTTTCTCGACGAAGCCCTCGAGTCGCTCGAGGCGGCCGAAGACGCCGGCCCGACCGAGGCACAGCGCGCCGACATCGAGGAACTGAACGCCTACGCGGCCGTCCTCGGCCCCGCCATCGAGGTGACGGCCGTCGTCACCGACGACGGTCTCGAGGAGGAGGTCGATCGGGTCAACGACGCCATCGTCGACGAGAACCTCGTGACGGCCCGGTCGGTCGCCGAGTCGCTGGTCGACACCTTCGCCCCCGCCCAGGAGACCCTCGAACCCGCGCTCGAGGGCGTCGAATCCCTCGATGCCGACCGGCTCGCCGACCTCGCGATCACGGACCTCGCGGCCGTCCAGGACGGCGTCCGGACGCTCGAGTCCGTCGTCGACTCCCTGGTCGTCCTCTCGGAGTCTCTCGTGTCCCTCGTTGCCGGCCATGAGGCCCTCGAGGAAGGCGGTACCCTGGCCGACGAAGAAGCGTTCGACGCGGCGTGTACGGCTTTCGACGACGCTGCGACGATTTACGCGGATACCGCAGCGTTGCTCGAGGACGGCTACGCGGACGCTCCCGAGGGGCTAGTCGCGTACTTCGAGACGGCGTTGTGCCAGTCCGACCACCTCGAGCGGGCGGCGGTCGCGTTCAACGAGGCGGCGAAGGCGGCCGACGACGGAGACCGGCGCACGGCCGAAGAGCGAGAGGCCGACGCGGAGGAGCAACTCGAGCTGGCGGAAGCGTGCGGGGCATAAGGAAAGCGAACACCGGTATGAATTACGATTCGCGACTATCGGAACCGACTACGACGAGTCGACTGGCCGCCCGCCCTCGGTCCGCGGGGCGACGTGATCGACGTAGGCCTCGAGCGACGGTTCCTCGACGCGGACGCGAACGGCGATCTCGCCGAGTTCGTCGGGTTCGCCGACCGAGAAGTTCACGCGTCCCTCGAACGCCGCTTGCTTCTTCAGCGCGAAGTGAAACGTGTCGCCCTCGCGGCTCGAGAAGAACTCGCCACGGGCAGTATCCAGAATCTCCTGGCGGTGGAGCTGCTCGGAGAAGTGCTCCATGGAGTGGGCTGTCGCCGTCACCTCGCCGAAGCGCTCTTCGGGCTCGGCGTTCGGAAACAGGTTCCTGATGGCGTCTTCGACCCGGCTCGTGACTTCCGTGTCGTTGACGGGGGCAGTGATTTCGACGTCGACGCGGTAGAGCGTGGTCATGTCAGGGTTCGGATTCGAGGGTCGGTTCGGTATCTTTGGCATCTTCGACGTCTTCGACATTGTCGGCGTCCTGGGACTCTTCGCCAGAATCGACGTCGGTACCGTCGGCCGCCGCCTGGAGCACCTCGCTAATCTGCGACCGAAACGCCTCGAGGCTCTCGGTGTTCTCGACGACGACGTCCGCACGTGCCATCGCGTCGTCCATCCCAAAGCCGCGTTCGCGCTCGTCGCGGGCCTCGAGTCCCTCGCCGCCGTCGTCCTCGTCGGCGTCCCGGCCGCGGTCGACGACGCGTTCGCGACGGATGCCGAAGGGGGCCTCGATGCTCACGAGCGTGAAGTCCTCGCCGAAGCGCTCCTCGAAGACGTCGACCTCGGTGCCGGATCGAATACCGTCGACGAGGACGCCCTCGTGGTCCTCCAGGCGGTCTTCGAGCATCGGGAGGGAGCGTTCGGCGATGGCGGCGGGACCGTTCTCCTCCCGCAGCGCCTGGGCGACCGTCCCGTGGTCCTTGCTGGAGTCGAGTCCCCTGTCGGTGGTTTCCTGTCGAACCACGTCGCCCATCGTGACGACCGGGATTCCTCGCTCGCGGGCGACCGTCGCGGCTTCGCCCTTGCCGCTTCCCGGGAGTCCGACGGTTCCGATAACGTACATCGGATGCGTGTACAGGCGACGTGTGCATAAGGGCTGTGTCTCGCGAGTCACGGCGGGCTCCCCGACGAATCGTGTTGACATTCCTATACTATCGGTGGGTATTTATCCCTGCATTTAGTAGCGGACCGTATGAACGCAATCGAGGTCACGAACGTCACGAAGCGATTCGGTGACGTCACCGCCCTGAACGACCTCTCGCTGACTGTCGAAGACGGCGAAATCTTCGGCTTCCTGGGACCGAACGGGGCCGGAAAGTCGACGACGATCAACCTCCTGCTCGATTTCATCCGGCCGACCGACGGCACCGTCTCCGTGCTCGGCATGGACGCCCAGGCGGAGAGTAAAGCGATCAGACAGCGCCTCGGCGTCCTCCCCGAGGGATTCACCACCTACGACCGCCTCACCGGTCGTCAGCACCTCGAGTTCGCCATCGAGTCCAAAGACGCGACCGAGGAGCCGGACCTGTTGTTCGAGCGGGTCGGCCTCTCTCCAGAGGACGGCGACCGCAAGGCCGGCGGCTACTCGAAGGGGATGTCCCAGCGACTCCTGTTCGCGATGGCCCTCGTCGGCGACCCGGACATGCTAATCCTCGACGAGCCCTCCACCGGCCTCGACCCCAACGGCGCCCGCGAAATGCGCCAGCTCATTCGCGAGGAGAACGACCGCGGGACGACCATCTTCTTTTCGAGTCACATCTTAGAGCAGGTCGAGGCGGTCTGTGATCGCGTCGGAATTATTCGAAACGGCGAGATGGTCGCCGTCGACAGCGTCGAGGGGCTTCGCGACTCCGTCTCGACGGCCAGCCAACTGCGTATCGAGACCGACCGGATTACCGAACCCGCGCTCGAGGCCGTCCGCGCGCTCGAGGGGGTCGAACGCGCCGAAGCTCTCGAATCCGGTTCGGACGGGGCGGTCGTCGCCGTCGAGACGACGGGCTCGAAGACGGCGGTGCTCAGCGCACTCGAGGATGCCGGTATCGTCGTCCAGGACTTCTCGACGGCGGAGGCGTCACTCGAGGACGTCTTCCAGCGGTATACGGAGGTGACGGCATGAGCGTTACCGCCATTGTCCGGAAGGATTTCCGGGACGGGATCCGCTCGCGTCTGCTGTGGGCGCTGATGGCGCTGTTCTTGCTCTCGATGGGTGGATTCACCTACGTCGCTACTCGCGGGTTCGAGGGACAGTCTGGTGACTCGGGCGTCGCGCTGTTCGCGTTGCTCGGTCTCTCCGTGGTCGCTGCTATCATCTTCCTGGTTCCGCTGACCGGCCTCGTGGTGAGCATCAAATCCATCGTCCGCGAACGAGAACTCGGGAGCATCCGCATTCTCCTCTCACTGCCCCACACCCGCCAGGAAGTGATCCTCGGCAAGTTTATCGGCCGCGCCGGTCTGCTGACTGCCGCGATTCTCGCCGGGTTCGTCCCCGCAGCGATCATCATGTTCGTTCAGACCGGCGAGTTGCCGTTCTTCGAGTACGTCGCACTCGTGTTCGTGACCATCTGTTTCGGCGTCGTCTTCGTCGCCATCGGCCTCAGCGTGTCGGCGTTCACCAGCACCGAGACTCGCGCCACCATCGGCGGCGTCGGCGCGTTCTTCCTGCTGTACTTCTGGCAGAGCCTGTTCGGGTACGTCAACGGCCGACTCGAGTTGTTCTCGGGCGACCTGCTGCTCTTCATCCAGCGCTTCGACCTGTTCGTCGTCTTCCTGGACTCGCTGATGGCGCTCCTTTCGCTCCGACACGACATCCCGAACACGTCGTTCGTCGGCGGGCCGCTCTTCGTCGAGAATCCGGAAGCGGTCGATGCAATCTCTCAGCCGTTCTACCTCCAGCACTGGTTCGCGTTCGTGATTCTCGCGCTCTGGATCGCGGTTCCGCTCGCAATCGGGTACGCCCGGTTCGAAAAGATCGACCTGTAGTGCGTCGCTCGGTACCCGCCGACCGCCTTTGCCTTTGTCCCTTCTCGAATCCTCGCCGCGAGCCCCCGACCGGATCAGACTTCGATACCCCGCTGCTCGAGCAACGCCCGAAACGCGTCCTCCTCGAGTACGTCCACGCCCCCCTCCTCGGCGTCTGAGACCTTCGTCGTCCCCGGATTCTCGCCGGCGACGAGGTAGTCGGTGTTGCCGGAGACGCTCCCCGTCGCGTTCGCGCCGTAGGCTTCGACCAGCTCCTGGGCGTCGCCTCGGGTCATTCCTCCAAGACTCCCCGTGAAGACGAACGTCAGGCCCGCGAGTTCGTCGCTACCGTCCTCGAGGTCGCCTTCCTGTGGGGAGACGTGCTCGAGCACGGCGTCGACGACCGCCGCGTTCGCCTCGCTCGCGAAGAACTCGTGGATCGTCTCGGCCACGGTTTCGCCCACGTCGTCGACGCCCTCGAGTCTCGCGGGGTCGTCCTCGGCGACCCGGCGGAAAGCCCGGAAGGAGCCGAATTCGCGGGCCAGCTCGCGAGCGGTCGTCGGCCCCACGTGGGGGATGCCGAGTGCCGAGAGAAAATCCGCTAACGGCGGCTCGCGACTCGCCTCGATTTCGTTCACCAGGTTCTCGACGCTCGTCTCACCCCACCCCTCGAGGTCGCGGAGTGCGTCTCGCTTTTCCGGTAACTCGTAGAGGTCGGCGACGCTCTCGAGCAACCCCGCGTCGACCAGCTGTCGGACCGTCTTCTCGCCCAGCCCCTCGAGGTCCAGGCCGTCGTCGCTCGCGTAGTACTCGATCGATCGCCGACGCTGGGCGTCGCAGGCCAGGCCGCCCGTACAGAACGCCAGCGGGCCGTCGTGTTCGACCGTACTCCCGCAGACGGGACACGTATCGGGCAGTTCGTAGTGTCCCTCGCTCCCCTTCTCGACGACCTCCTTGACGTAGGGGATGACGTCGCCAGCACGCTGGACCCTGACGGTGTCGCCCACGTTCACGTTCTTCGCGGTGATCTCCTCGGGGTTGTGGAGGCTCGCTCGCGAGACCGTGACGCCGCCGACGTCGACCGGCTCGAGGAGCGCGACCGGCGTGACCCGCCCCGTTCGCCCGACCTGGACGGCGACGTCGACGATGGGCGTCACCTCCGCGCGGGCGGGGAACTTGTAGGCGTAGGCCCAGCGGTCGTGGCGGGCCGTCTGCCCGAGTTCCTCGCGGGCCTCGCGGTCGTCGACCTTGATCACGACGCCGTCGATCTCGTAGGGGAGGTCGTCGCGTTCCTCGAGCAGGCGGTCGCGGTAGTCGATGGCCTTGTCGATCGCGTCTCGGGGGTCCCCCGCTCGATCGTTCGCGGAACGTCGATCCGCGCTTTCGACGAGTTCGACGCGGTCGTTGGTCCGGAGGCCGTACCGGGGAAAGTCCTCGAGTTCTTCGCGGTGACTGTCAGCGAGGTCACTCGCTGTGAGTACGTCGAAGTAGAACACCTCGAGCGGGCGCTCGGCGACGACGGCGGGATCGAGCTGACGGATCGTCCCCGCGGTCGCGTTCCGGGGATTGGCGAACGGCTCCTCGCCGCGCTCGATGCGCTCGCGGTTGTGCGCCTGGAAGGCGTTTTTTGGCATGTACACTTCCCCGCGGACGGCGAAGGATTCCGGCGGATCGTCGTGCAATCGCTGGGGGACTGAGCCGATCGTTCGGGCGTTTCGCGTCACGTCGTCCCCTTCGCGGCCGTCGCCGCGGGTGACCGCCCGCTCGAGGCTCCCGTCCTCGTAGACGAACTCCATGGAGACGCCGTCGAATTTGGGTTCACAGACGTAAGCGATCTCGTCGTCGTAGCCCGCGTCGCGAAGTTCCCGGCGCACGCGCTCGTCGAACTCCCGGACGTCGTCGGCCTCGCCGCTGGCGTCGATGGAGAGCATCGGCGCGACGTGTTCGACCGTCTCGAAGGCCTCGAGCGGTTCGCCCCCCACCGCTCGGGTGGGGCTGTCGGGGTGAGCGAGGTCGAATTCGTCCTCGAGTTCCTGCAGGCGAGAGAAGAGTCGGTCGTAGGTACGGTCGGCGATAATCGGATCGTTCTCGACGTAGTACCGGCGGTCGTGTTCGCGGATGGCCTCCCGCAGGCGTTCAACCTGCACCTCGACTGCCTCGAGGTCGAGGTTTTCGACCGGATCGAACTCGACCGGCGGATCCCGGAGGTAGGGATTCTCCGTCGTCGGTGTGGACATTACCCGAGCGTTCGTCCCGATCCGATTAAAACGTGGGCTTCGCGAGTCGTCACTTCGAGAAGACGCTGTCGGCCGTCGCCGCCCCGACGACGCTGAAGATCGAGCCGACGCTGATCGCCTTGGCGGTGATCACTGCAACCTGGGTCGAGGTTTCGGCTTCCTCGATAAACGTATCGGGTGCGTCGAAGAGCAGCGCCAGGATTGTGACCGATCCGAACGAGATGAGCATGAGGGAGATAAATCGCAGCGGGATGCCGCCGACTTCCTTCTCCACGTCGGGATTGCGCCTCGAATCTGCGGCGTACAGCGCCGCGTACCCGATCGCGAAGACGACGCCGACCGTCGCGAGCGCTTGCACGAGGTGCATATTCGACGCGAGAACCCAGACCTCCTCGGTGACGACGAACGGCCCCGCCAGCAGGAATCCGCCGACGAGTTGCTGGGCGGAGTCGGCCACCCGGAACTGGGGCGGCCGATGAGGACGACGAAGTTGCATGCTCGAAGTAGCGGACGACTCGTCAAGTATCGCCCGATCTCGAGACGGCTACGGCTGTCGAGGGTCGGCCGTTTCAGTGCTCCCATCCACCGGTTGGGCGTTTCGACCGGCTCGACGAGAGTGTACCGCTGTCGGCCGGGGTGGTGCCGAACTCGTGCGCTCGACAACGAAGCCATCGTCGACGCGCTGGCGGACGCCGTCGCCGACGCCGAAGCGGGCGTGGAGTTCGCGGCCTATTCAGTAATTGTGTATGACTTGAATAGATATTGTGGACAAAATATTAGTAGCTGTTTCACAACGAGTCACGTATGACGGCAGGACCGCCGATCGCCGACCTTCACTTCGACGACGCACCGGACGTTGATTCCGTTCCCGGGCCGAAAACCCGGTCGCTGCTCGAGAAACAGCGGGACATAGACAGCAGCGCGGTCGCGTACCCGAACGACATTCCGATCGCGTTCGAGGAAGGGAAGGGAGCGACGGTCCGCGACGCCGACGGCAACACGTACATCGATCTCTTCGCGGGGATCGGCGTGCTCAACGTCGGCCACGCCAACCCCTACGTGCTCGAGGCCGTCCACGAACAGGCCGACAAGTTCGTCCACACGGTCGACTTTCCGACCGAGGCACGACTCGAGTTGATCGAAAAACTCGACGAGATCGCCCCGGACGGGCTACAGGGACAGAACAAGGTCGTCTTCGGCGGTCCGACTGGGAGTGACGCCATCGAGGCGTCGATCAAACTCTCGAAGTACAACACCGGCGGCGACGGCCTCATCGCCTTCCGGGGGGCGTACCACGGCGCGACGACCGGCGCGATGAGCGTCACCTCGAACAAGAAGTTCAAGGGCCACTACACGCCCCTGCTCGCAGACGTCGTTCACGCGCCGTACCCCCATCCGTTTCGCCAGGACAAGACGCCCGACGAGGCCGTCGACCACGCGCTCGAGGAGGTGCAGGCGATCGTCGAGGATCCTTACGGAGGACTGGCCAACCCGGCCGGGATCATCGTCGAGCCGATCCAGGGCGAGGGCGGCATCGTCACGCCGCCGGCTGGGTTCCTGCAGGGGGTACGCGATATTGCCGACGACAACGACGTCGTGCTCGTCTTCGACGAGATCCAGAGCGGTCTGGGCCGTACCGGTCAATGGTGGGCCTGCGACTGGGAGGGCGTTACCCCGGACGCCATGACCTCCGCGAAGGCCCTCGGCGGGGCGGGATTCCCGCTGTCGGCCACCATCTACCACGAGGATCTCGACACCTGGGGGCCAGGCGACCACGCCGGCACCTACCGCGGCCACGTTGTGGGAATGCGCGCCGGGGCCCGCGCCATCGAGTACATCCAGGAGCACAATCTCTTGGCCCACGCTCGGGACCTCGGCGAGTACATCCAGAGCCGACTCCTGGAGGCCGCCGAGGAAAGGGATCGACTGGCCGACGTCCGCGGGAAGGGACTGTTCATCGGCGCCGAGTTCGTCGACGCGAACGGGACGCCGGACGGCGATCTCGTCGACGCGATCCAGCAGTACTGTTTCGAACGCGGCGTCCTCGTCTGGACGGCCGGTCGCCAGGGGAACGTCCTCCGGTTGCTCCCGCCGTTGGTCCTCACCCGCGACCTGGCCGAGACGGCGCTCGACGTCGTCGTGGAGGCGATCGAACACGTGACTGAAGCCAAACGCGTTGCCTGACAACGTCCAGTTCGAACGCCATCGAAACGGACGGCACACCGAGCAACGACAACCCCCGACCCCAGGGCGTCCGAGCGGGAAACACGCTTTACGTTTTTGGCTGCGGCCCCGTCGACTCCGAAACGGACGAAGCCGTCGACGGCGACATCGCCGCGCAGACCGTCTACGTTTTCGAGAACGTCGCTGTCGTGGTCGAGGAGGCCGGTGGCGAGGGCCTCGCCGACATCGTCACGTGACGACTACGTGACCGACCTCGGGGACTACGGTCGCGTCAACGAGGCCTACGGCGCACGATTCGGCGAGGAGCCACCCGCAAGCGTTTGCGTCGAGGGCTCGAAAGTACCCGATGACGTTCGGATCGGGGTAGACGCGGTCGCTTTCCTCGCGTAGTGGGGTCGGTTCGCGTCTTCGCGGAGGTACGATAGTCGGGTTGGCCCGTGTCTCCGCGGAGGTGTGGCTCGGATCGGTTCACCGTCGACTCGGCGCAAAGACGAGGTGTCACACGTTACCCATAGTTAAATATTCGCCAGTCCTATCATCACCAGGTATGCCCTACGACGCACACACGAGCGTGGTCGACCTCCGTCGGGCGTTTCACCGGCATCCGGAACCCGGCTGGCGCGAGTTCCGGACGACCGCCCGCGTCGTCGAGGAACTCGAATCCCTCGACGTCGACGACATCGTGATCGGACGAGAGGCGCTCGCAGCCGACAAGCGGATGGCCGTCCCGTCGGCCGCCGAACTCGAACCCTGGCTCGAGCGGGCCCGTGGGGCTGGCGTCCGATCGGATCTCCTCGATCGAATGAAAGGGGGTTACACGGGGGTCGTCGCGGTGATCGAGCAGGGGCCAGGGCCGACGGTCGGGCTGCGGGTCGACCTCGACGGCATCTCGATGGCGGAGTCGACCGACGACGACCACCGACCGACCGCCGAGGGGTTCCGATCGGAACACGAGGGCTACATGCACGCCTGCGGCCACGACGCCCACATCGCGATCGCCCTGGAGACGATCGACGCGGTAGGGAACAGCGACTTTTCGGGGACGCTCAAGGTGTTCTTCCAGCCGGCCGAGGAAATCTCGGGCGGGGGAAAGGCGATGGCCGAGGGTGGGTACGCCGACGACCTCGATTACCTGTTCGCGCTCCACATCGGTCTCGATCACCCGACGGGAGAGATCGTCGCGGGCATCGAGAAACCCCTGGCCATGGCACACCTGACGGCCACGTTCGAGGGGGCGAGCGCTCACGCCGGGAAGGCGCCGAACGAGGGCGGCAACGCGATGCAGGCGGCGGCGACGGCGATTCAGAACGCCTACGGCATCGCCCGCCACAGCGACGGCATGACCCGGGTGAACGTCGGCCGCATCGAAGGCGGCACCGCGAGCAACGTCATCGCCGAGGAAATCACGATCGAGGCGGAAGTCCGTGGCGAGACCACGGGGCTGATGGAGTACATGCGAACGGAACTCGAGCGCGTCTGCTATGCAGCCGCGGAGATGCACGACTGCGACGTAACCCCGCGAGTCATCAGCGAATCGCCCCGGGCGGACAGCGACCCGGCACTGCGCGAACTCGTCGCCTCGGTCGCGCGGAACGTCCAGGATGTCCACCAGGTGACCGAGACGACCGACTTCGGCGTCAGCGAAGACGTCACCTACCTGATGGAACGCGTCCAGGACGGCGGCGGTCTGGCGTCGTACGTCCTCGTTGGGACGGACCACCCGACGAACCACCACACGCCGACGTTCGACGTCGACGACGAGAGCCTCGAAATCGGCGTGGCGGTCCTGTCGGACGCGATTCGGGCGTGCTCGCGTCAGCGGCCGTAGTACGGCCAGGTGGGGATCGGTACGGCTCGGCACGGCCAGGTACGGCCAGACATGGCCAGAATCGTGCTCTCCTGGACGCCTCCTCGTCTCGTCATGTTCGTTCGATCAGAAGGATTAATCCGCGGGCTCCCCGTGTATTGGTTATGAGCCAGGACGACGTGCCGGCGTCCCTCCGGACGGCAGCGGACTCGGATCGGCCGCGGGGCATTCTCACCCCCTCCGATCGCGACTTCCTGCTCGGTCGGAAGACGGACTACACCGATCACTCGAAGAAACAGAAGCGCAATCGGATCCGGCGCCGGGTGCGAAATGCGGTTCTCGACTTCAGCATTCTCTTTGCCTACATGGAAGAACGTGACCGCGAGACGGTGTTCGATCCCGACGACGAGGACCGCGACGCCTACACCCAGGGGATCACCGACGTGCTCGCCTTTCTACACCTCGGGACGATGGGCTATCACACGCCGTTCAAGGATATGCTCTCGGAGGGCGTCGGCAAGGCCGAACAGCGCCTGGCCGGGTCGAACTATCGGATGGTCAACGTCGAGTTCAACGTCGAACCGGTCGGCCAGATCGACGTCGACGCGGTGATCGAGAAACTCGAGAACGAGGAGTTCGCTCAGCTCACCGACGAGGAACTTCGCGCGTTCGTCAGGTTGTTGACGATGTCCGAGGGATTCTCACCCGAGACGGCCCGCGAGGAGATCAAAGATCGCGTCGATGAGTTCGCCGAGCGGGTGGCCGAGAGTGCCGAGGCTCGAGAGCGGACGCTCGAAGAGTTGACGAACTGACGGCCGTTATTGCCATCGAACTCCGTTTTCAGAGCCCAGTTCGTCGTTCCCGACGATCGTTCGTAGCGTCTGGCTCCGATAGCAGGTAGACGGGACTGACACGTTAACTACCATCTGTTTCACCGTCGAGCACTGTTTGGACCCTGGACCGTTCCCCCGAAATTCGGCGCGACGCGGCGCGGTAATTCTCGCACGCTGTTCGTCTCTCAAGTGGACGAGAATAAACGCAATCCGTAGATGGTTTGTGAGAGTGAGAAACACTTATTGTATACGACGTAAATGGTAGCGGTATGCCAACACGAAGCATGGCTACCTGTGGGTGGAGGCTCAGTCAACCAGTGGGCTGTCGCTCGGTTCGGGGGGTGAGTCGGAATGAGTGACGCCGAGAGGGGAGCGATCGATCAGTTCCGGGAGGAGATCGATCCCATCGTCTTTGCGTTCGGGGCGTTGCTGACCGTCGGCGTGATCGCGGCGTTCTTCATCAGCCCCGATACCGTCGAGCAGGGGATCGGGTCGCTGAACGATTCGATGCTCGGCGCGTTCAACTGGGCGCTGCTGGTGATCGTGTTCCTGATCGTGGTCTTCCTTCTGTTTCTAATCGTCGGACCCTGGGGACGGATCAAACTCGGTGACGAGGATCCCGAGTACAGCTTCCTGTCGTTCTTCGCGATGTTATACTCGGCTGGCTTCGCTGCGGGTGTCGTGTTCTGGGGGCCGACCGAGGGACTGTTCTATTACGATAGTCCCTCGCCGCTGTTCAACGTCGAGGGTGGGACGGCCGAAGCGATCCCCATTGCGATCCAGCAGACGCTGTTCCACTGGGCATTGCCCCAGCTAGCCGTATTTACGATCATGGGAATCGCGATCGGGTACTTCGCGTACAACTACGACTCGGTCCCGTTGCGCGTATCCTCGGCACTGACGCCGATTCTCGGGAAGGAAAATCTCGATGGACCGGCGGCCAAAGTCATCGACATCCTCGCCGTCTTCGCGACGATCGGCGGCGTGGCGACCTCGCTGGGATTCATCGGTAGCCAGTTCGTCACTGGCCTCGACTACCAGTGGGGAATCAGTATGGGGAATATCGGAATCCTCGCCGTCGTAACGATGATGACGTTGCTGTTTACGATCTCGATGGTTCTCGGTGTCGACAAGGGAATCCGACGCCTCTCGAACTTTAACATGGTCCTATTCGTCGTGCTTATGCTCGCGACGTTCATCGTTGGGCCGACGCTGTTTCTGGTATTGCTCGGTTCTCAGGCCCTCGGCGGCATGATTACTGACTTCGTCTCGATGAGTCTCTTCACTGGCGCCGGGCCGATGGGCAACGGTGATCCGGCAGCTACCGAGTGGATGAACGCCTGGACGGTCTTCTACTGGGCGTGGGCGCTGTCGTGGTCCCCGTTCGCGGGACTGTTCATCGCCCGCATCTCCAAGGGACGGACCGTCCGCGAGGTCGCCTTCACCGGCATCGTCGCGACGTCGGCGGCGACCATCCCGTGGTTCACGTTCGTCGGCGGGACGGCGGTGTGGGCCCAACATAATGACGTCGCGGACTTCGGCGCGGTGCTCTCCGGTGATGCCGGCGCCGAGATTTCCGGCTTCATTCTCTTCGAGGCGTTGCAGTTCACGATCGACTTGAGCGCCGTCGGACTCGGCACGTACGCCATCCCGGTCGGCGGGGTTCTGATCTACATGTTCCTGATCCTCGTGACGACGTTCTTCGTCACGTCCGCGGACTCCTCGACGCTGGCCGTCTCGATGATGACGACCGGCGGGAAGGCCAAGCCGTCGACCATCAACCGAGTCTTCTGGGGCGTCGTCCTCGGAATGACCGCCGCAATCTTGATGATCCTCGGCGGCAGCGGCAGTGCGAACACGCTCCAGCAGGCAGCGATCATCACCGGCACTCCCTTCGCGTTCGTCTGCTTCCTCGCGATGCTCGCACTGATCAAGGACTTCGGCTCGAACTACGGCCGCGTGTTACTGCAGGACGAGACCGTGCTCATCGGTTCGAGCAGGAAAACGGAAACTGATTCACCGCCAACCGGCCCCGGCGGCCCCGTCGAATCCGACGACGACTGAGTCGCCTGCGGCTATCGGCCTCGCTGCCAGTCGCCCCTCCCCTTCCGTGTTTCGTCCCGCTTTTTCGTGCGACGGACCGACTCGTTCCCTGCCCTATACCAAGATTTAATGTACGGCGTATACATAATCTGTGTATGGATAGGGACACCGCGGAACCCGATGCGGACGCGCTTCCGGGTCCGAACGCCCAGCGATGGGTCGACTTCCATCAGGCGCACTCCGCGCCCAGCGAGTACTCCCACGACTTCGTCTGGGATATCACGCGCGAGGCCGACGGCCCGTTCGTCACGGACGTCGACGGAAACGTCCTGCTCGATTTCACCTGCCACATCGGTGCTGCACCCCTCGGCTACAACAACGAGAAGGTCCTCGACAAACTCGAGGCGTTCGACCTCGTCGAACCGATGAAAATCGCCGGCCAGGACCTGTACTTCGGCGCCGGTCCCACGCCCGAGGAGTCGGCGGTACCTGGCTCGAGTCACCTCATGGAGAAGTTGGTCGAAGTCTCGAGCCAGTACGGGATGGACACAGTGTTCCTCTCGAACTCCGGCGCAGAGGCGATGGAGAACGCGATGAAGATCACGAACGACCACCGCGCCCCGGCGAAGTACGGCGTCGCCTTCGCCGGCAGCTTTCACGGCCGGACGCTCGGCACGCTCTCGATCACGAAGTCCAAAGAGGTCTACACGCGCCACTACCCCCAGATCAGCGGGATCGAGACGGTACCGTTCTGCGCCGATCGCGGCTGTGACGCCGACAGTTGCGACTGCGGCTTCTTCGCCGGCGGCGACTCCCAGCTCCGCAGTATGCTCGCGCCCGAGGGCGGCCACATCGACCCCGACGAGATCGCCTTCCTCGCGCTCGAACCGATCCAGGGCGTCGGCGGCTACCGCTTCCCCAGCGAGGCGTTCATGCAGGAGGTGGCGGACGTCACCGACGAGTACGACATCCCCCTGGTCGTCGACGAGATCCAGGCCGGTCTCGGTCGCACCGGCGAGATCTGGGCCTCGGATCACTACCCGATCGAACCCGACGTCATCGCGAGCGCGAAGGGACTTCGCGTGGGCGCGACGATCTCGCGTTCGGAGGTCTTCCCCGACGAGAAGAACCGGCTCGGCTCGACCTTCGGCGGCGGCGACCTGCTCGGCTCGATGATGGGCGCGTTCACGCTCGAGGCCATCCAGGAGTACGACCTGCTCGACAACGCCACCGACCGTGGCGAGCAGGCGAAAGAACTCCTGCGCGACGACGCACCGGAGTACGTCGAGGACGTCCGCGGCAAGGGGCTGATGCTGGCCGTCGAGTTCGATACCCCCGAGCGCCGGAGCGCCGTGGTCGAGGCCGCCCTCGAACGCGGCCTCTTGACCCTGGGCTGTGGCAAGAAGACGATTCGGCTGCTCCCGCCGCTCGACTCGAGCGAGCGCGAGATCGAACTGGGTATCGGCATCTTCCTCGAAGCGATCGAGGCGGTCGGGCCGAGCGCAAAAGTGGCCGATTGAGACGGCGCTCGTCGAGAATCGGCGGTCGCTTCGACGCTCGTTCTCGATGTCGCCTCGATGTGATTCAGCGATCGACTCGACGGTGATCGACTCGAGAGCGATTCGCTCGCTCCCGATAGTCGCTCACTCACCTTCCACGTCCGTCGAACTACGACTCTGTCGCGGTTCAACGCGCCAGGAACGGGCGCTCCGCCGCTCAGTCGATCGAGCGCTCGACCACTGACACGCCCTCGAGGCCGTCCAGCGACTTGAGTACGTCCTTGAGGTGCTCCCGTCCGCTCCCCTCGAGACCAATGGTCACCGGAACTCGATTCGGTTCGTCGACGGGACCGCGTCGTGCGCGCTCGAAGACGTCCAGTTCGGCGCCCTCGGACCCGACGGTCTCCGCGACGTCACCGACGATCGAGGGCCACCCGTCGACGGCCAACCTTGCCTCGACGTAGCGTCCGAGTTCGTGCAGACCGGTCCGTGTCAGTTCCGCGTGTTCGGTGAGGCCGACGTTGCCCCCGGAGACGATCACGCCGACGTGTACTCCCTCGAGATCGAGGCTCGCTTCGTCCGACAGCGCGGCCGCAAGCGGCGTCGCACCCGCGCTTTCGACAACGGTCTTCGCGCGTTCGGCCAGCAACGTCACCGCGGCCGCAATCTCCCGGTCGGTGACGCTGACCACGTCGTCGACGACCTCGCGGGCGATGGCGAAGGTAGTCCCCAGCATCCGGGTGTCGGCGATGCCCTCCGCGACGGTGTCGACGGTCTCGAGTTCCCGAATTTCGCCCCCCTCGAGCGAGGGCTTCGCGTGAGCGGCTCCCTCCGGCTGGACCCCGATCACGCGGATCTCGGGATCGTGGGCCTTCAGCACCGTCCCGATGCCCGAAATCAGCCCGCCGCCGCCGATGGCGACGAGGAGGGTGTCGATCTCGGGGTACTGCTCGAGCAACTCGAGGCCAATCGTTCCCTGGCCAGCGATAATCTCCTCATCGTCGAAGGGGTGGACGAACGTCTCGCCGGTCTCGTCGGCCCGCTCGAGGGCGTACTCGTACGATCGCTCGTAGATGTCGCCCTCGACGACCACCTCGGCGCCGTAGCCACGAGTAGCCTCGATCTTCGTGGCGGGGGTCACCTCGGGGACGACGATGGTCGTCTCGATGCCGAGCAACTGGCCGGCCAGCGCCACGCCCTGGGCGTGATTTCCCGCACTCGAGGAGACGACCCCCGCTTCTCGCTCCACGTCGGAGAGCTGGGACATCTCGTTGTACGCACCTCGAATCTTGAAGGAGCCCGTTCGCTGGACGTTCTCGAGTTTGAGACCCACCGAGGCCGCGCCGCTCATCTCGGCGAAGGTGCGCGACGTGTCGAGCGGGGTGCGGTGGACGACGTCGTCGATGCGCTCCCGGGCCGCCTCGACGTCCGCGAGGGTAACGCGACTCTCGCTCATGCCTCGCTCTCGTCGCGACGAGACACCGGATGCCGTCGCTCGAGTTCGCGGATCGTCTCGACGAGCACGTCGACGCCGTGTGCGAGACTCCGCTCGTCGACGTCGAACGTCGGCGTGTGGTGACTGGTGGGGTGGTCGGTGCCGACGATGAGGTACGATGCGAGCCCGCCTTCCTCCTGGACGCGCTCCATCAGGAAGGTCGCGTCCTCGCTCGCGCCGAAGTCGGCCGAGGGGAGCACGCACTCGACGCCCGCCACCTCGGTCGCGACCTCGCTCACGAGCGCCTGCAGTTCGGGGTCGCTGTCGGCCCGCGGCGATTTGCTGACGATTTCGACGTCCGCCCGACAGCCGTGGAGCGTCGCGGCCGATTTGATCGTCCGCTCGAGTCGCTCCTTCACGTACTCCATCAGCGCCGTGGTCTCGCCGCGGGCTTCGGCGACGATGTGGGCCCGTTCGGCGATGACGTTGCTCGCGGTTCCCGCCTCCGCACGGCCGACGTTCACGCGGGTCATCCCGTCGCTGTGGCGGGGGATGCCGTAGGCGTTCTCGATCGCCGTGGCCATGGCGTGTAAGGCGTTGTCCCCCTCGTTGGGGGCCTTTCCCGCGTGTGCAGAGGTCCCCTCGATCGTCGCGTCGACGTGGCACATCGCCAGGGGTTTCTCGATACCCGCGACGATCTCCCCCGTCGGGTGATCGAGGCCGACGTGAATCGCGAGCAGGTAGTCGAGGTTCGCCGCGAACTCGCTCTTCGCCATCGGACATCCGCCGCCGCCGGCCTCCTCGGCTGGCTGGAAGAAGACGACCAATCGTCCGCCGAAGTCGCTCTCCACGATCGCCTCGAGCGTGGCCAGCCCCCAGGTCATGTGGGCGTCGTGGCCGCAGGCGTGCATCGTGCCGTCGACCGCCGACCGAAAATCCTCAGCGACCGGTTCGTGATCCGCGTCGGTCGATTCCTCGATGAACAGGCCGTCGATGTCGACTCGAAGCCCGATGGTCGGCCCGTCGCCTCGATCGAGTACCGCGACGACCCCCGTGTAACCTCCCTCCATCCGGTCGAGGAGGTCCTCGCGAACACCGGCCTCGCGCGCCCGCTCGAGCCAGGGCTCCAGTTCCTCGTCGTCGGGAACGGCCATTCGGTCGGCGGGGTCGTACGCGTCCGCCCCGACGGCGAGTTCGTCGACCTCGAGGGATTCGAGTTCCTCGACGACGCGGGCGGTCGTCCGGAACTCGCGCCAGGCCGGTTCCGGATGCCGGTGGAAGCTGCGACGGAGGGCGACGAGTCGGTCCCGTATCGGCTCGCTCATGCGAGACGCTGACGCGACCCACGCACTTAATTATACACAATCAGTGTTAACGACGGGTACACAAAAAGGATAAGGGAGCGTGTGACAACCGTAGCGTACGAACGTTTCAGGGACGGTGGGCCGTCGCTGTGACAGAGGATTATTCACATGAGCACGAACCCAGACATCGTCGTTCTCCGGGAGGGTACGGAAGGCCTGTCGATGGAATCGTACGCCGAAACGCTTCGCGGGCGCCTCCCCGAACGCACCATCGCGCTCGCTCGCACGCCGGCGGCCGAGCGCGAACTCGTTTCGCAGGCGCGAGTGGTGACCGGAATCACGATCGAGGAGGCCATGCTCGAGTACGCCGACTTCCTCGAGTTGTTCGCGTGTACGTTCGCCGGGACCGACCACGTCCCAATGGATGCGCTGGCCGACCACGGCGTCGCCGTGACCAATGCGGGTGGCATCCACGCACCCGGCATCGCGGAGCAGTCCATCGCTAACATGCTCGTCTTCGCGCGAAACCTCCACGAGGGGTGGCGCCGCAAGCAAAATGGCGAGTGGCGCCACTTCCAGTCCCACGAGTTCACCGACAGCACCGTGACGGTCGTCGGCCTCGGCTCGATCGGCCAGCAGATCGTCACACGGCTCGAGGGGTTCGACGTCGAGACGATCGGCATCCGGTACACGCCGTCGAAGGGCGGCCCGACCGACGAGGTCCTCGGTTTCGAGGCGGACGACGTGCACGAGGCGTTCTCGCGCAGCGACTACGTCGTCCTGGCGTGCCCGCTCAACGATACGACCCGCGGCCTCGTCGGCGAGGCGGAACTAGCGACGCTCCCGCCGAACGCCGTCGTCGTCAACGCCGCTCGAGGAGGGCTCATCGACACCGACGCGCTCGTTTCGGCGCTGCAATTCAATGGCATCCGGGGGGCCGCTCTCGACGTCACCGACCCCGAGCCACTGCCCGGCGACCACCCGCTGTGGGACCTCGAGAACTGTCTGATCACCCCGCACACGGGCGGCCACACGCCGAAACACTGGGATCGGCTGGCCGACATCGTCGCCCACAACGTCCGCGCGCTGGAGTCGGGCGACGCCCTCGAGAACGCCGTCCTCGAGCCGACGTCGGGGTGACCGACGGTGGCTACCGACGATCCCGCCTCCACGACCGACCGCACCGACCAAACGGGGGAAGTGGCCTCCAACCAATCCGATTCGGCGGCGGATCGAGGACCCAGTCCCGCGGCGGATTCGCGAGCGAACTACGACTACGTCGGCGGGGCCGTCGATCGACCGGCTCTCGTCTCGGATCTGGACGCCCGAATCGACGGCGAGGTCCGATTCGACGAGTACACCCGTCAGCTGTACGCGACCGACGCGAGCGCGTACGAACGGACGCCCGTCGGCGTCGTTCTGCCGCGATCGACGGCGGACGTCTCGAGCGTCGTCGGCTACTGCGCTCGCCGCGAGATTCCCGTCTTGCCCCGCGGCGCCGGCACGAGCCTCGCCGGCCAGGCGGTCAACGAGGCCGTCGTCCTCGACCTCACGGCGCACATGGACGCAGTCGGCACGATCGACCCCGACGAACGCCGGGCGACCGTCCAGGCAGGGGCCGTTCTCGCCGACCTGAACGCGGCGCTCGAGCCCCACGGGCTGAAGTTCGCGCCCGACCCTGCCGCCGGCAACCGCAGCACGGTCGGCGGCGCCATCGGAAACAACTCGACGGGCGCCCACTCGCTGCAGTACGGCAAGACCGACGCCTACGTCGAGACGTGCGAGGTCGTCCTCGCCGACGGCTCCGTCGAGCGCTTCGGCGAGGTGACGGTCGCCGACCTCCGGGACACGGCGGACCCGGACGGCGACCTGCTCGACCGAATCTACGAGGCGTTGCGCCGCGTGATCGACGAGGAGGCAGGCGCTATCGGCGAGGCCTTCCCGCAACTGAAGCGCAACGTCTCGGGGTACAACCTGGACCGGCTGGTCGCGGAGGCCTACGGGCGGCCCGACGCGTTCGACGAGCGTGGCGACGGCCCGCTCGTGATCGACGGCGATCCCGACCCCGACGCGACGGTCAACCTCGCCCGGGTGCTCGCCGGCAGCGAAGGAACCCTCGGCGTCGTGACGGAAGCGACGGTCTCGCTCGAGCCCGTGCCCGAGACCACGTCCGTGGCGCTGTTGACCTACCACGACCTGCTCGAAGCGATGGCCGACGTCGATACGATCGTCCGCAACCACGATCCGGCGGCGATCGAGGCGATCGACGACGTGCTGATCGACCTCGCCGAACGAACCGAGGAGTTCGCGGCCGTCGCCGAACGACTCCCCGCGGGCACCGAAACCGCCTTGCTCGTCGAGTTCTACGCCGAGGACGACGACCACGGCCGCGAGCAGGTTGCGGACTTGCTGTCTGACCGCCTGCCGGACACGGACGTCCCGGATCCGGGGGCCGACGAAGCGGATTCGGAAGACCAGGACACCGCGGCAAACCCGGAGCGCGACCCCGTCCGGGCCTTCGACGCCATCGAAGCCCACGACCCGCAAGGCATCGCCGAACTCTGGAAGCTCCGCAAGAGCGCGGCCCCAATCCTCCTCTCGCGAACGTCCGACGCGAAGCACATCTCGTTCATCGAGGACACGGCCGTCCCGACCGAGAACCTGGCGGCCTACGTCGCGGACTTCCAGAACGTCCTGGAGGAGTACGACACGTTCGCCAGCTTCTACGCCCACGCGGGGCCGGGCTGTATGCACATGCGCCCGCTCGTCGACACCAAGAGCCCGGCTGGACTCGAGGCGTTCGAGTCGCTCGCGGACGACGTCACCGACCTCGTCGTCGAGTACGGCGGCTCGGTGTCGGGCGAGCACGGGGACGGCCGCGCCCGCACGCAGTGGAATCACAAGCTCTACGGCGACGACGTGTGGGACCTCTTTCGCGACCTGAAGACGGCGTTCGACCCTGACTGGCTGCTCAACCCCGGGAACGTCTGTGGCGACCACGACATGACCGAGCACCTCCGGTTCGACCCCGACTACGCGTTCGACCCGGGGCTCGAGCCGAGCCTGAACTGGGACAACGAGAACGGCTTCCAGGGGATGGTCGACCTCTGTCACGGCTGTGCTGGCTGTCGGAGCGGCCAGGAGACGACCGGCGGCGTGATGTGTCCGACGTTCCGCGCGGCCGAGGAAGAGAGCCTCAGCACCCGCGGCCGCGCGAACGCGCTCCGGGGGGCGATGAGTGGCGAACTCGACGCCGACGCGGTCGACGAGGAGTTTCTGGCCGAAATTGTGGACCTCTGTATCGGCTGCAAGGGCTGTAAGCGCGACTGCCCGAGCGAGGTGGATATGGCAAAGCTCAAAGCCGAGGTGGAACACGCCGCCCACCAGCGAAACGGGGCGTCTCTCCGGGACCACCTCTTCGCGAACGTCGACCGGCTCAACGCCGTCGGCTCGGCGCTTGCGCCGCTGTCGAACTGGGCTGCGTCGCTACCGGGATCGGGGACGGTCGCCGAGAAAACGGTCGGAATCGCCCGTGAGCGCGATTTCCCGACGTTCGCGAGCGAGAGCTTCGAGGACTGGTTCGAGGCGCGCGGTTCCCGAATCCCGCTCGAGGCGGCGGACCGGAAGGTGCTCCTCTTTCCGGATACGTACACGAACTACAACCATCCGCGGGCCGGCAAGGCGGCGGTGCAGGTCCTCGAGACGACTGGCGTTCACGTTCGACTTCCCGACGGCGTGACCTCGACCGGACGTCCGGCCCACTCGAAGGGGTTCCTCGACCTCTCCCGCGAACGCGCCCGGACTAACGTCGACGCGTTGACGCCGTTCCTCGAGGACGGGTGGGAGGTCGTCCTGGTGGAACCCTCCGACGCGGTCATGCTCCAGTCGGATTATCTGGACCTGCTGTCGGGTCCCGATGTGGAACGACTCTCGAGGAACACCTACGGCGTCTGTGAGTACCTCGATCGATTCGACCTGGCCGGCGAACTGCCGGCCGACGGGGCCGGCCGTCGTCTGACCTACCACGGCCACTGTCACCAGAAGGCGACGAAGAAGGACGGTCACGCCGCAGCCGTCCTCGAGACCGTCGGCTACGAAGTCGACGTTCTAGATTCAGGCTGTTGTGGGATGGCCGGCTCCTTCGGCTACGAGGCCGAACACTACTCGCTCAGTCGGGCCATCGGCGACGTCCTGTTCGATCAGGTCGACGCGAGCGACGGGGAGGTGGTCGTCGCTCCAGGGGCGTCCTGTCGAACGCAGCTCTCCGCACACGACGGCTGTGACGAGCCGCCACACCCCATCGAGACGGTGGCGGCGGCGCTGTCGGCCGAGTGACGGCCGATCGCTTCGACCCGGTTCGGCGAAATTTCGCCCTGGAGTCAGCGACGAACGGTGACTGGCGCCGAACTGAGCGCCAGTTCGCGACGAACTCCGCCGTTCGTTCCGTCGGCCGTACGACCGTGGTGGCTACGCCCTGAACAACCGACGTGGGAAGTCGGCCAGCGTCTCCGCGCCGGTTCCCGTCACGCGGAACGTCTCGCTGATCTCCATCCCAATTTCTTCCGTCCAGATACCGGGGATCATGTGGAAGGTCATGTCCTCTTCGAGGACGGTCTCGTCGCCCGGGCGAATGCTCGCGGTGTGCTCGCCCCAGTCCGGCGGGTAGCCGAGCCCCATCGAGTAGCCGATCCGGTCTTCCTTTTCGAGGCCGTACTGGGCGATCGTGTCGCGCCAGGCCTTCTCGACGGCCTCGCAGGTGACCCCAGGCTCGACGGCGTCGAGGGCCGCTTCGATCCCCTCGACCACAATGTCTGCGGTTCGCTCGAGTTCCGCGGGCGGGTCGCCGACGAACGTCGTCCGGGCCAGCGGTGAGTGATACCGGTGACGACACCCCGAAAGCTCGATGATGACGGGATCGCCATCCTCGAACGGGCGGTCGGTCCACGTGAGGTGTGGGGTTCCGGTGTGGTCGCCTGAGGGCATCAGCGGGACGATCGCCGGGTAGTCCCCGCCGTACGCCTCGGTGCCGGTGATCAGGGCGTCGTAAATCGCGGCCGCGGCCTCGTACTCTGGGACGCCCTCGGTGATTGCGTCGAGGCCCGCCTCCATCGCGTTCTCGGAGATGCGAGCGGCTTCGCGCATGTACTCGAGTTCCTGCTCGGACTTCTTGACCCGGACCCAGCCGACCAGCAGCGTCGCGTCCTCGAATTCGGCTTCCGGGAGGTTCTCCTGCAACCGGGTGTAGGACTTCGCGGTGAAGTACGAGGCGTCCATCTCGAGGCCGATTCGGCCGTCAGCGACCTCGAGATCCTCGAGTACGCCCGCGACGTAGTCCATCGGGTGGAGGTCGTACGGCGAGTGGACGTGGTCGTCGCTGTACGCCCGAATGCTCTCCTCGGAGAGGGTGGTCGTCGCCCGGGCGCCGTTTGCGTCCATCTCGCGGCCGACCCAGACCGGCTCGTCGCGGTCGACCGTGACGACGACAGCCTGGTGGACGTAGAACGACCAGCCATCGTAGCCGGTGAGATAGTTCATGTTAGCCGGGTCGGTGACGACGATGGCGTCGAGTTCCTCCTCTCGCAACCGTGTTTTCGCTCGCTCGACCCGACGTTCGTACTCGCGTTCGTCGAAGACATCTCGAGACATGGTAACAGGCCCTGTAGTGGTGGTCCACCAGGAATACTAAAAGTTTTTCGTGTATAATGGATACAGATACCGTTTACTTCTTCCCCCGGTCGTCGCTGCTGCCGAGTCCGACCAGTCACTCATACCCACCCTTTACCCGTTTCGCGCCCTATCTATAGCTAGATGACAGCCGCGTTCGAACTGGTCGACCTCGAGGAAGCGGACACCCCCGGTGACGAGTGGGAGGAAATCGACGTCACCGATACGGAAGCCGACCGCATCGCCCGCAAGCGCGACCGCGAGTTCGAGCAGTTCGAGGAACGCATCAAGGACGCCGACCAGTTCAAGGTCGAACAGTCGGTGTTCGACGACGCCACCTTCGCCGCGCTGTACAAACTCGTCCAGGACGGCTACGTCGAGGCCTTCGGTGGCCCCATCTCGACCGGCAAAGAGGCGAACGTCTACCACGCTCTCGGCGACGACCGGGAGGTCGCCGTGAAGATCTACCGGATCAACGCCTCGAATTTCCGCCAGATGCGAGACTACCTCGAGGGCGACCCCCGGTTCGAGGGACTGGGCGGTAAGAAGAAGGACGTCGTCCTCGCCTGGGTCCGCAAGGAGCTGGCCAACCTCGAACGTGCGCGCGCCGCCGGCGTTCGCGTTCCGGAGCCAATCGCGGCCGAACGAAACGTTCTCGTGATGGAGTACCTCGGGAACGACGAGGACGGTCGAGCGAAGCGCCTCGGCGAGGTTCACGTCGAGAACCCGCAGACGGCCTACGAGGTGATTCGGGAGTACATGCGTCGCCTCTACTCGGCCGGCCTGATCCACGGCGACCTGAGCGAGTACAACGTCATCGTCCACGAGAATCAACTCATCGTCATCGACCTCGGCCAGGCCGTCACCGTTCACCACCCCAACAGTCGGGGCTTCCTCGAACGCGACTGCCACAACGTTGCCTCGTTCTTCCGGCGACAGGGGCTCGAGGTGACCGACGACGAGGTTCTCGAGTTTGTCACCCAGCCCGAACCGGACCCGACTCGAGCCTAACACGGTGGAATTTCGACACCAGGTATAACCGTATTTTAGGAAATTATAGATAAATTGAAGACAATTCCCAATAGGATAATTTAAATACTATCAACGTACCAACGAATGTATGGTGGAACAAGGTGCACATCAGGACCGGTGTCCCGAATGTGAGGGGACTATCCGATCGACGGAGACGGAACAGATCTGTAGCCAGTGTGGACCCGTCTGTCGGGAATACGCGATCGATCCTGGACCGGAGTGGCGAGCCTACGACGACCAGGACCGATCCCGGCGCCGAACTGGCGCGCCGCTCACGCGGTCACGACACGACCGCGGTCTCTCGACCGAAATCGGCTACGGTTCGGGCACGCGTCTCACCGGCCGAAAACGTCGTCAGTTCGCCAGACTCAGGCGCGAACACAACCGCGCTCGCATCGCGACGAAAGCGGATCGAAATCGCGTCTACGGATTTACCGAGATCCGTCGCATTCGGAGTCGCCTCTCGCTACCCGTATCCGTCCGCGAACAGGCGTGTACCCTCTTCAAATCGGCCCAGTCGGAGAACCTGTTGCAGGGTCGGTCCCTCGAGGGGTTCGCCGCGGCCTCGGTCTACGCGACGTGTCGAACGCGGTCGATCGCCCGCACTATCGACGAAATCGTCGCCGTCTCCCGTGCCAGCGAAAACGAACTCAAGGCCGCCTACGACGCCCTCAACCGCGAACTCGGCCTGCCGACCGGTCCGATCGACCCATCCCAGTACCTGCCGCGGTTCGCGTCGAAACTCGACCTCGATGCCGATGTCGAGCGACACGCCCAGGAACGCGTCGACGCCCTCCTCGAACAGGGTGTGATCGGTGGCCGCAATCCGGGCGGCGTCGCCGCTGGCTGTCTGTATCACGCCTCGCTCGTTCTCGACTGTGAGACCATCACCCAGCAGGCCGCCGCCGACCTCGCCGACCACGATCCGATCGGCGGTCGAACTGGTCGACCAGGTGGAGTGAGGATTCGGAGCGATTATTTTCGCATTGATCATTTCCGCAGTGGACGACGCCGAGTGCGAGTAGCGTCTACGTCGTCCGCAAGTTGTTCGTACTCGGCTCGTAGACCTCGCCTTTCGTCTTGAGCTTCTCGATCTCGTGTTCGGCTTTCGACTGATCCATGCCGATCTCGTCCGCCCGCTCGAGGACGACATCGATCGGCGCGCCCTCGTCGTACTCCTCCTCGACGTCGCTGATGAGTTGCTTGATGTTCTTGATCCGGTCGCGCTGGGACTTTGAGGTCCCCGCCTCCACGATGTCCGCGTCGAACTCTCCGGTCTCGGGGTCGACGCCGATGTCCTGGAGACACGAGCGAACGATCTCGATCACACGCGTGGCGTCTTCCTCCTCGACCGTATCGGAGAGGCGAATCCGTGCGCTGGCTTCCGACAAGCGGACCAGGCCCTCGAGCTTTCGGGCCGTCACCGGCACCGCAGCGTCCTCGTCGGTGCCCTTCGAGCGGAGGTCGACGTAGAAGTCCCGGATCGCCTCACGGGCCTCCTGGCTCATCCGCGGGTGGCAGTTCTGCTTGGCGTAGGCGATGTACTTACGCAGCAAGTCGGCGTCGATCACCGGGTCGACCTCCTCGGTCATCGCCTCGATCTCCTCGGTGGAGACGTCGAGCTGGGGCATCTCCCGTTGCTGGGTCGTCAACTCGCCGGCGTAGTTCGTCGTCAGGATGTGTTCTGCCAGATTGCGATCTTTCTCCTCGTCTGGCTGGTCCGTGACGGTGAATATCAGGTCGAATCGCGAGATGAGCGCCGGCTCGAGGTCGATCTGCTCGCTGATGGGTTCGTAGTGGTCGAAGCGGCCGTACTTGGGGTTGGCTGCGCCGAGCAGCGAACAGCGGGATTTGAGCGTGGCGTTGATGCCCGCCTTCGAGACCGAGATTTGCTGTTGCTCGAGGGCTTCGTGCATAGCGCTGCGATCTTCCGGGCGCATTTTATCTAACTCGTCGACCGCTGCAATTCCCTGATCGGCGAGGACGAGGGCACCGGCCTCGAGGGTCCACTGTTGGCCGTCGCCAAAGTCGTCGCGAACGGCAGCAGCGGTAAGCCCTGCCGAGGACGAGCCTTTGCCCGAGGTGTAGACCGAACGGGGTGCGATGTTCTGGATGTACCCAAGCATCTGAGAGTTATGTGAGATGATCCCGTTCGAGATGTAGTTGTGTGTACCTTCGATTTCGAGGTCATAGACCCAATCCTCTTTGGGTTCTATGGATCTGATGGACGCTATTTGTGCCGTTGTGGCACAGTCTGATCCACCGTCTGCGAGCGCCGGTGTTGGCTTCGAACTACTTGAGAAATCTCGAGGTTCCGGAACTGCCGCGATCGTGTCGTCGCGTTTCAGTTCTCCCGCACGGCGTGGCGAAAACCCGCGATCGGTTGCGACAAACAACGGATGCGACGGCGTCACTTCGATTTCGCGCCCGCTCGAGGTCCGAATTCGATACAGCTGATCGGGCGCTTCACGCTTCCAGACCTTGGTGGCTCGTTGATTCGATATGGTGCCGTCATGTTGAAGCGAAGGCACTTGCAGGTCAATTTCGTCCCACCAACCGTCGTCGATGGGTTTCGGATCCTCGAGGTTCGACTCGACGAGTTCCCGAATAGGTACGTTGCGCCCGTCACTGAGCGTCACTCGAGTATCACCCGAAACACATTTCCCCGTACCAGGATCTCCGATAAGTAGCATGTGCAGGTCCCCGCGAATCCTCGAGCCGTCGGGTAACTGCTTCGTCACGCCCGAGAACAGCTGAAGCATCATCGCGAGCTTTTCCTCTTCGTAGCCGTAGATGGCCGGCGCAATGGAGCCGACCATGTCCTCGTAGACGTCCTCGCGCTGGGAAATCTCGTAGATCTGTTTCTTGTCCTCGTCGGTGATGTCCATGTCCTCGAACTGTTCCTCGTCGACCCTGACGGACATTCCCTCCATGTAGAAGTCGAAGATGGGCGACTTCTCCTGCTGGTTGCCCTGTTGCTCGAGGCGCAGGACGCCCACCGCAGAGACGTGATCGCCGGGGGTGACCTCGCCGGTGATGTCGTCCTCGATGTTGACGTCGATGGCCTGGGGCGTCTCACCGCCGCGCAGTCCCTCGGGGCTCTCCTGGATGCGCAGTTTCTGGGAGTCGACGAATTCGGACTGGTCGAAGTTCACGCGGAAGGGGCCCTGTCGCTCACAGCCCTGGCACTCGTGGGGTTCCTGGAAGTCGCCGGTCGACTGGGGGATTCGCGAGAGAGTGCCACAGAGCTGGCACTCGAAGGCGGCCTCCTCGATCTTCGGGCGGACGTCGGTAGCCTTCCGGACGATGCCGCGCACCTGGACGAGGGTGTTCATGTGGCGGGCGCGAATCTCGCGGATCTCGGGGGACTCGGTGTCCGGGAGGGTGTGGATGCGGACGTGGGCCTGTCCAAGGCTGACGTCGATCGGCAGGTCGTAGAGTCGGAGGGCTTCCTCGGCGTAGCGCTGGAGCTGTTCTGGCTGGTTCAGGAAGTCGTCGGCCAGGTCCGGGTCGAACCGGTAGAGGTCCTGCCAGTCGACCGACAGCGAGCGCTGTTCGTTGGGGTAACGCTGGGCGAGCTGCTTGATCTCGTTGTCGTAGTAGTTACGGAAGAACTGCTCGAACGCGTCGACGAGTTCAGAGTTGCCCGCTTGCGCCATTGAAATCGTCTAGGGTCGCCATGGGGTATAAATGGTCGTATAGCCGGCTGAAAGTGGTCAGCCTGACTCTCTTGTTCCCTGAGTAATTCGACCACCCGAGACGTTCGAGACTCGTTGTTCGGTAATAGTATAGATGGTATAGCGAGGATCAATATCGTTCGTACGAGGTGACGGCTGCTGTCACTGCTGTCTCGCCGGTGGGTCCCGGCTCGCGATTTTGCCGAACAGGACCCGGTTGTCCGCAACCGCGCGGTATCCCCACTCTCGCAATCGACCGTGTCCGGGGAGTCGCCGGAACGCTCGAGCCACGAACCGGTCGGGCGTCTCGAGGCGGGCCACGGCCTCCTCGAGGGCTTCGCCGCAGGAGTAGACCCGGTCCTGGGTGAGGAGGTGGGCGCAGGTTTCGTAGTCGTCGGGCAGTCGGGCGAGTTGATCCGGCGAGAGGTCCTCGAACCCGACGAGCTCGAACGCGCCGCGGGCGTCGGCGTACTCGGCACACCAGGTACAGAAGCCACAGTCGTCGTCGTAGACGAGTCGCGGTAGTGGCGTTGCTGTCATGTCCCTATCGACGGCCGGCCGGCCGAAAGGTCTGTCCCTCGCTGGTTTCAGTCGTCGGTCGCCGTTCTTCCTCGAGCACCGGTGCGACCGTATCACTGGCAGTCCTCGAACGCTGCAATGACCGTGACCGATAGAAACCAACGCATCGATACGACCAGGTTCGCGATTACTGCAGGCCGAACGAATTTCAGGGATTCGTATCGTATACCGGACGTATGAACGCGCTGTCGTCGCGGCTGAGGCGGTGGTTCGTCAACGGGATCGTGATCACGATTCCGATCATCGTCACGCTCATCGTCCTCCTCGTCGTCTTCGAGTTCCTCCTCGGTCTCCTCTCGCCGGCGATCGCCGGCGTCGGCTACCTCTGGGACAACGAGCCGTCGACGGCGGTCATGCAAGTGCTGACCATCCTCGCGCTGCTCGCGTTCTTCCTCCTCGTCGGGCTCGTCGCGGAGTACACCCCCGGGACGTACCTCTCCCATCGGTTCCACCGCACGTTCGAGGCGATTCCCGGCATTGGAACGATCTACACGAGCGTTCGCCAGGCGAGCAACGTCCTGATCGACGACGACGTCGACCAGTTCGAGGACGTCAAACTCGTCGAATTTCCCCACCGAGGCGCGCACGTCCTCGGCTTTCTGACCGCCGATACTCCGACCGTGATCGAGGAGAGTGCGGATGCGGGGGACATGCAAACGATCATGATCCCGCTCGGCCCGAATCCGATGACGAACGGGTTCATCGTCCACGTCCCCGACGACGCCGTCTCCGACGTCGACGTCAGCGTCGAGGAAGCCGTGCGAATGACCGCGACGCTCGGCGTTGCGTCTAACGGCGTGGACGAGGATCGCTGATTTACTCGATGCCCTCGAAAAACGTCGTCCGCTGTGAGAGCGTCGGCACCTACTCCTCGAGCAACCGTTCGACCATCTCGTCGGGGTCGAATCGCTCGATGTCCTCGTAGCCCTGGCCGACGCCCAGGAAGAGGATCGGCTTGCCGGTGACGTGGGCCACCGAAATGGCTGCCCCGCCGTTCGAGTCGGCGTCGGCTTTCGTGAGAATCGTGCCGTCGATCTCGGCGGCCGCGTTGAACTCACGAGCACGGTTGACGGCGTCCTGGCCGGCGACGGCCTCGTCGACGAACAGGATCATGTCGGGATCGACGACCCGGCCGATCTTCTCGAGCTGGTCCATCAGCCCCTCGTTGGTGTGGAGGCGCCCGGCAGTGTCTCCGAGGACGACGTCGATGTCGTTGGCCTCGGCGTACTCGACGGCGTCGTAGAGCACGGCCGCGGGGTCGCCGCCCTGGTCGTGGGCGATAAGTTTGGTATCGCGTGCCCGGGCGTGCTCGCCGATCTGTTCGTTTGCACCGGCGCGATAGGTGTCGCCGTTGGCCATCACCGTCGAGTAGCCACGTTCCTCGAAGTACCGGTCAAGTTTCGCAATCGAGGTCGTCTTGCCGACGCCGTTGACGCCCGTGAAGACGATGACGACCGGCCTGTCCTCGATGGCGATTCGCTCGTCGAAGTCGAACTGACCGACGCTGATCACGTCGTAGATGGCGTCCTTCAGGGCCTCCTCGACGACCGCGCCCGTCGAGGTGGTGAACGTGCGCGTCTCGCCGACGAGTTCCTCGCGGATGTTGTCGACGATCTCGTCGACGACGCCCATTTCGACGTCACTCGAGAGCAGGGCCAGTTCGAGTTCCTGGAGTGGCCCCTCGAGGTCCTCTTCCTCGATGACGAACTTGCCGCGGACGAGTGATTTGGCCTTGCGGCCGAAGCCGATGCCGCCGGTGTCGTCTGCGTCGGTTTCGGCTTCAGCTCCGGATTCGGCTTCAACTTCGGTTTCGGCTTCGACTTCGTCCTCGAGGCTCTCCTCGTCTTCGAATTCGTCCTCGAGGCCCTCCTCGTCTTCGAATTCGTCTCCCTCTTCGCCCACCAAACCGCTTTCGACGGACCCCTCGTCGGTCGTGGCTTCCTCCTCGAACGCTCCGTCTTCGACGGGTGCAGCGTCGGTCTCTGCAACGGGAGCGTCGGCTCGAGGTTCGGCGCCAGCGTCAGTTGTCTCCGCGACCTCGCGTTCAGATTCGGTACCCGCACCAGCGGCCGTTTCGTCCTCGAAGTCGGACTCGACACCCGAGCGCGAGTCGGACGCGGTAGCTGCCGCCGTCGCTGCTGGTCCGTCCTCGGCGTTCGGTTCAGATTCCGGTTCCGCGGGTTCCGCCTTTGACGCGTCGACCGGTTCCTCGAGGTCGCCGTCCTCGAGTTCGTCCTCGTCGACGTCTTCGACGTTCGCCTCCGCGGCTTCTTCGGCGTCCTTGCGGAAACTGCCGAGTTTCTCCTTCAGGTTGTCGAACATGGGCGTCGCCTACGTTACTCGTCGAGACCCTGATCCGATCCCGGACCCTGGCCCTGACCCTGCATCTGCTGCATCTGCTGTTGCATCGCCTGCTGCTGGAGCTGCTGAGCTTGCTGTTCGAGCTGACCGCTCTCGCTCTCGAGTTCCGTGATCTCCTCCTCGAGGTCGTCGATTCGATCGCCGAGGCGGTCTTTCTTGTGCTCGAGCGTCTCGGCAGCGCCGTCCTGGTCCCGTTCGATGGCGTAGTCGGCACCGAGTTCGACGATAATCTCGTCGATGTCGTCGATCGTCGCTCGAACGTAGGCGCCGCCGCCCAGGGGAACCTGGACCGTCGAGCCGGTCTCGAGTTGTTCGATGGCGTCGGTCGCTTCGTCGACGGCGTCCTGTTCGTCCCGGACTTGCTCGACCTCGCCCCGGAGGACCTGGATCTGTTCTTCGATCTCCTGGAGCTGCTGGGAGAGTTCCTGCAGCTGTTGCTGACTAGCGCCCATCAGTGAGCCACCTCGGTTGCGGCGTCGGTTCGCGCGTGTGTCGCCTCGCGGCTATCGATTGTTCGCATGGCTATTGGTCCGTCAGGCAGTCGGAAGAATGTTCCCTTCCCTGCCGACCCGACTACTCGGGATCGATGAATCCGGGCTCCGAGACGCCAGCCGTGCTCGAGACCATCCCCACCGTAGGCTCAAGCGTTTTTGCCACGCCGACCGAATGCCGGGTATGCCCGAACTCGAGCCGGATATCCTGCTCCCCTCGCCTCGGATGCGATCGCAGGTTTCCGACGGCGAAATCACCCAGATTCACCGCGGACGGGCCTACGCCGAAGTGGGCGATACGTTCGTCGTCGACGACGCGATGTTCGAGGTCGTCGACGTCACGGAGCGAACCCTCGGGGATCTGACCGACGCCGACGCCAGAAGAGAGGGCGTCGAGAGCCTCGAGGCGTATCGCGACCTGCTCGAGCGCGCTCACGAGAACTTCGAGTGGGACGACGAGAGCGAGGTCGTTCGCCATCGGTTCGAGCGTCGGGAGTAGGGGGTGAACACCGAGCATCGGGGGTAGTGAGTGACGTTCGAGCGTCGGGAATCGGTGACGAAGCGGTGAAGTGTAGCCGCCGCTCGAGGTCGCCAGCGCTCACGCGTGCACTGTAGAGGAGAACCCGCTGGCCGACCCGGCCAACGCGGGCAAGAAACACCCTCAGTCGATGTACCCGAGTGCGTCCTCGATCCGGCCCAGCTCCGGTCCCGTCGTGTCTCTGCCGACGACGTACCCCTGGGCGTTGGCGAGCAGGCCAGAGCCGACCAGCGGCGCGCCGTAGTTGATCGTCCCCACGTCCGCGCGGACGTTGAGGGCGTCCTCGAGGGCGTCTAACTCGCCATCAGTGGCTTTGGGATGGCAGAGGACGCCGTCGTTCGTCGCCACGGCCGCGGTCCCGACCGTTCGGACGCCGGCGAGGTCGCCGCGCTCGACGGGCACCTCGAGGGCATCCCCGACGACCTGGACGGCTTCCCGGGGAAGGTCGGGGTGGACGTACGCGCCGTAGTCGTTCGCCAGGACGACGTTTCCGGCGGCGTTGATCTGTCCGGGCAACTCGGTGACGGGTACGTCGAGGGTCTCCTCCAGCCGTTCGCGCTCGTACTCCAGGACGCGCGAACTGACGAGCAGGCCGTTCTCGTTACCCATCGCTAGCGCACCGACGGTCGAGGAGCCGCCGACGGTCGTCTGGACGGCCTCGACCGCGAGTTCCTCGGCGAGGTCCGCGACGAGGTCGTCGTCGGCGTCGGGGCGGACGAACAGGTGCGAGTCGGTCGTACGGGCGAAGACGCCGATGTACGACGACCCGCCGAACGCGGCGCGAAGCAAGTTACTCGGCGACCTCGGCTTCGACGATCGCCTCGCCGGCGTCTTCGAACCGGGCGGCACGAACGCGAAGCTTCCGTGGCGGGTTCGCGCGGCCGTTGGCCCAGATCTCCTCGTTGATCGAGGGATCGAGGCGGATGGCGTCCTCGTCGACGGCGAAGTGTTTCGCCAGGTGCTCGCGGACGACCGACATCGCGTAGTTGGCGGCCTCGTGGTTTGGCCCCTTCTTCACGTCACGCAGCGGGACGGTGACGACGCGTTCGTCGAAATCACTTGCACTCATGGTTACTCGTCAGTGTCGTTTCGACGCCAGTTGCGTCGCTTGGGGTTTCGCTGCACGTCCATGTCGGTCTTGAGCATGACCCACGCGGGGACGCGGCTGTTCTGGTTCTCGAGTTTGGCAAGCCGCTTTTTCTTGCCCTTCGATTTTTTACCCATAGTGGACGCAGGTAACCGACGCTGGCTTAAAATCTTGTCCATCTGGCCGTCGAGGACTCGCGTGCACTCGGGCAGTCCTGGATGCTGACCCAAATCCCCATCCGCGACTACCCGCTTTCCGTACCCGTGACTTCAGGCATCTAGGGGCACGTCATGATCGTCCGTCGAGGCACGCTCGAGCGACACGCCCCGAGTCACCCTTCCTCGAGCAGATAGTGCTCGATGTAGGTTGTGACGGCCTCGAGGGTCGCCTCGCTGACGGTCGTCGTGTACCGCCAGTTCTCGACCCCGTCGTAGCCGTCGTGGCGGTAGAACGAGTCGTGGTCGTGACAGGTCGTGCCGTGGAATTGCGTCCCGCCGCCGACCTCGTCCGGGCCCGCGTAGGCGGTCGCCATCGGCGACACCTCGAGGGTGTCCTCGTCGACGCGGACGGCGGACCCGAGGTCGTGTTCACACCGGCTGTCGATCACCGTCTCGACGACGTTGCCGGTGAGGAACGTGTGGAACGCCTCGTGGATGGCGACGTTCTTCGTCACGTCGCGGGAGTCCCACGTCTCCGTGGCGCCGAGATTGGCGACGACCTGCGCGTCCTCGCCTTCGACCGCATCGACGTGGTGGTTCGGCCGCCGGGTGCCGCCGTATCCGACCGCGTAGTGAACCGGCCCCCACCAGCACAGGAGGTGGCTACATCGCCCCGTGACGGCCCCTCGCTCATCGAGCACCTCGGCGAAGGCGTCCAGGACGCCCTGCTGGGTCGGTGCGACGGCGTCTCGCGGGGAGGACCCGGACGCGAGCGAGAGGTCGACCTGGCCGCCACGTTCGACGATCACCTCGATGTCCTGGAGCCGTCCCTGGTCCACGGCGTACGCCGTCACCTGGTCGAACGCGTCCCTGATGGCATCGAGGGCGTCCTCGTACGGCGGCGGCCAGCCGCTCGAGACGCCTTGCCAGCCGTAACGGGCCCAGCCGGTCGTCGGGAGGGCGCCAGGGTAGACGCGGAGGTGGACCGGACCTTCGGTGACCGACGTGGTCGTCGTTTCGGTGGTCGAGGAGAGAACGGCCGCGCCGCCGAGGGCAGCCAGCACCTCTCGTCGGGTCGTGACGCCGTCGACGAACGTGTCGTCTGTGGCACCGGTCGTTGTATCACCCGTCGTGTCGTCCGCCGTGCCGGCCGTTGTGTCCGCTGTCGTACCGACTGTCGTTCCGTCACCTCCGGAATCACGGGATCCGTCGGCCTCGGTCATGAGGTCGGTCGATCGTGGCCCGCTTCGACCACCGCGGTGGCGGTCGCGCTCACGGACGCGTTTGCGTTCACGACAGTCAGGTCGCGACCGACGTCGACCGTCCCTGTCACCTCGATCATACCTGTTCTGTTACAACAGAACCTGGTATTACTCTTCTCGCTGTATTTCGTCGATAACTTGTGTTACAGAATCTCTAATGGTTGTTCGATGACTCTACTTGAATCGAGATGTACGCGTACGTATCACAAAACAGTCTATTTCTGATGACGGTCGTTCGAGCGATACTGACGCGGGTTTCGGACTGTCACGAACGACGGATAGTGGGCGGAGAGAACAGGTGGTTCGTCGACGGGACACGGGACGTTGAAACCGATTCGGGCGAGGGGCGTAGTGAACCGACTACTCGAGCGGAAAGTCGCGGTGAACCGGCTACCCGAGCGAAAGTCGCGGCGAACCGGCTATTCGAGCGGGAAGCGCCCGCGGGTCTCGTAAACGGGGCCGTCGTCGGTGAGTCGGCTCTCGGTGAGCCGAATCTCGTCGACCATGGTCGTGCCGACGGTCGACGAGCGCTCGCGTACGACCGACTGGACGCGCTCTTTCCCGCCGGCATGGTCCATTCGCGCGAGGGTGACGTGGGGCGTAAACTCATGGTCGTCGGCCTCGAAGCCCATCGCCGTCGTCCGATTCTCGACCGCCGCCTGGAGGCGCGTCAGTTCTTCGCTTCCGTCCTGGACGCCGAGCCAGACCACGCGGATGTACTCGAGACTTGGGAAGACGCCCAGGCCAGTGAAGCGGGCCTCGAACGGGTCGATCCCGGCATCGTCGACGGCGGCCTCGAGTTCTCGTTCGATGTCGGGCACGCGGTTGGGATCGACGTCGCCGAGGAAGACGAGCGTGATGTGCGCCTGCGTCGGGTCGGTCAGTCGGATTCCCGAGGCGTCAGAGAGCGGTTCCTGGACCGCGGCGACGACGTCGGCGAGCGATTCCGGGAGGTCGACGCTGACGAACAGTCGCATACCGGTGCTACGGCGCGTACGGGCTTGAATGCTGGTGGCGGGCGTGGCAGTCCTATAACTACAGAAATTATATTCTTATACTATGAAAACCATATCATATATCAAGGGCCGATCACGCCCGAGCTGCGTCCACCACGGTCGCCGCGTCCGCGATTATCGCGAACTCGCGGTTGAGGTGGGCGAGCGCGAGTCGATGGCTCGTCTCGGCGTCGTAGGCCCTGCCGTCGTGGCCCTCGCGGTCGAACGCCGCCGTGGCGTCCGCGACGACGACCGGGCCGAAGCCGCGGTTCTCGGCCATTCGGGTCGTCGTCGACACGCAGTGGTCGGTGGTGAAGCCACAGAGGACGACCGTCTCCACGTCCCAGTCACGCAGGCGTTCCTCGAGGTCCGTCTCGACGAACGCGCCGTTGACTCGCTTCTCGAGAACGGGCTCTCCCGCCTCGGGCTCACCGACGGCCTTGAACGCGTTTCCCGGCTGACCCGCTCGCAGCGGCGAGTCCGCCTCGGTCGAGCAGTGTTTCGCGTGGACGACCGGCCGCTCGGTCTCGCGCCAGGCCGCCAGCAGGTCGGCGATTCGCGCCTCGGCGTCGGGATTGTTACGCTCGCCCCAGACGGGGTCGTCGAAGCCTCGCTGGACGTCGACCAGGAGCAACGTCGCGTTCGCGGGGAGCGCGGTCTCGAGTCCGTTCATGCCGATAGGTGTCGCTCGAGTGCGTTGAACGCTTCGACCAGCGTTCGAGGCAACTCCTGCGGTCGTTCGCTTTGCTCGAGCGCGCTGCCTGTCACCAGGCCTCGATCGCGACACGCCGCCTCGTTCACCAAAAATGGCAACACGCCGTCTCGCTCACAGCAGAGGGTGACCACCGCTCGCTCTCAGAAGGTGTGACATGCCCTCTCATTCCCAGAAGAGGGAAATACTGGGCAACCCAACGTCCCCACGATGCTGCTGGTCCTCTGTGTCGACCTCGACGACGACCTCGGTCGGAAGACCGGATTCTCGACGCCAGTCATCGGCCGCGAGGACGTCGAGGAGGCGGCCGTCGCCCTCGCAACCGCGGACCCGGAGGACTCCGACGTCAACGTCGTCTTCCAGGGACTGCACATCTACGACGACCTCGACTCTCGCGACGAGAGCGTCGAGGTCGCCGTCGTCACCGGTCTCGAGGGATCCGACGTCAAAGCCAACCGCAAGGTCGGCGACGAGGTCGACACCGTGTTGGCCAGCCTGACGACGGGCGAGGACGTCACCGCGTTGCTCGTCACCGACGGCGCCCAGGACGAGTCGGTCGTTCCGATCATCCGCTCGCGGGTACCCATCGACGGCGTCCGCCGGGTCGTCGTCCGCCAGGCCCAGAACCTCGAATCGATGTACTACACGATGAAGCAGGTGCTGGCCGACCCCGAGACCCGGGGGACGGTCCTGATCCCGATCGGGATCTTGCTCCTGGTGTACCCCCTCGCGCTGCTCGGGAGCCTGTTCAACCTGCCGGGGCTGATGCTGGGGGTGACCTCGGCACTGCTCGGCCTGTACCTGATCTCGCGCGGCCTCGGCCTCGGCGAGCACCTCGACGAGAGCGTCGAGCGACTTCGGCTCTCGCTGTACGCCGGACGGATGACCCTCATCGCGTACGTCGTCGCCGCCACGCTGATGGTGCTCGGGGGCGTCAGCGGTCTCGACACGATCGAGACCGTCCAGGACGAGACCGGCGGGGGCGTTCCGGTCGTGCTCGCGGCGTTCGTCTACGGCTCGATCCAGTGGATCGCGGCCGCCGGTATCACGACCAGTCTGGGCCAGATCACCGACGAGTACATCGCCGGGAGCCTCGAGTTGCGCTACCTCAACGCCCCGTTCTACGTGATCGCGATGGCGATCGTTCTCCACGCCGTGAGCGCCTTCTTCCTCGATCGGGCCGGCATCCCGTACCTCGCGACGGCATTGACGGGCGGGACGCTCCTGGGGATCGTGAGCACGCTCACGTTCGCCGTCGCGGAGTCGCGCCTGGCGGAGGGGAGTCGACGCGCCGAGGGTGCCTGACGGCCGATGACAGGTGCACGCTGCCACGCAAACGCCCGTACGAACTGATACAGCGGGTAACAGAGTATTTATACGTCCAGTGAGTGGCAAACGGGTATATGGGTGAACGTCCGGAAAACGACGGGGTCGCGTCTTCACCACCCGGCGCAGACGCCTCCTTCTCGGCACTCTATCGAACGCTCGTCGACGCCGTCCCCGGTGGGGTCTGTCAACTCGATGCGGACGGTCGCCTCGTCGCCGTCGACGACGCCCTCGTCGAATTGACGGAATACGACCGCGAGGAACTGGTAGGTGCACACGCCTCTGCGCTCCTCGCAGACGACGACGCGGACCGGGACCGACTGGACGCCGAATTTCGATCACGACTGACGACCGACACGGCCGACGTCTCGACGCTCGAACTCACGATCCGAACCGCCGCCGGCGAATCGATTCCCTGCGAACTTCGACTCAACGTCGTGTCGGCCGACGGGCCGTCCCGAGGGGCGGTCTGCGTCGTCAGCGACGTGTCCGACCGGGTGCGACGAGAGGCCGAACTCGAGAGCGTCCAGGACGCGTTCGAGTCGATGGCGTCGGTCCTCGACGAGGCCGACGTCGGCGTCTTCCTCCTCGATTCGGACTTCGAGATCGTGTGGGCCGACCGGACGATCGAGCGGTTCTTTGGCCTCGACCGGGAGGCCGTCGTCGGCCGCGACAAACGCGACGTGCTCGAGGAGACGATTGCGGACCGGGTGGCCGATCCGGAGTCGTTCGTCGACGTCGTCCGCTCGAGCTACGAGGACAACACCGTCTCCGAGCGATTCGAGTGTCGCCTCCGACCCCGAGATGGGGCCGATGAACGGTGGCTCGAACACCGGAGCAATCCGATCACGGCCGGTCGGTACGCGGGCGGGCGAATCGAACTCTACTACGACGTCACGGACCGGAAACGATCCGAGGTCGCGCTGTACGAACGGGAAGAGCAGTTGCGGACGCTGGTCGAGGCGGTCGACGAGTACGCGATCTTCATGCTCGATTCCAGTGGACAGGTCGTCACGTGGAACACGGGTGCCCGGGAGATCAAGGGTTACACCACCGACGACATCGTCGGCGAGCACTTCTCGACGTTCTACCCGGAGGAGGACGCCGCGGACGGGAAACCGGAGCGTCTCCTGGCGACGGCACGCGAGGAGGGACAGGTCGAGGACGAGGGGTGGCGCGTCCGGAAGGACGGCTCGCGGTTCTGGGCGAACGTCGTCATCACCGCGATCAGGGACGACGGCGACCCGGTGGGGTACGCGAAGGTCACGCGAGACATGACTGAGCGGCGAGAGCACGAGGAGCAACTCCGTCGCGAGCGCGACCAGACCGAGCAACTCCTGCGGACCTCGCCGATCGCGATTTCGGTCCGGGACGCCGACGGCTCGCTTCTCCTGGCGAACCACCGCGCGAGAGAGCTGTTCGGCCTCACGGAGCCGGACCTCGCCGGGGGCCTCGACGACTTCGAGGAGTGGACGATTTCGCACGCTGACGGCACGTCGTTTTCGCCGTCGGATCGGCCTGCAGTTCGCGTTCTCGAAACCGGAAATCAGGTTCTCGACCAGAAAGTCGTCGTCGAACGCCCCTCCGGTGACCGGATATGGCTCTCCGTGAGCGCCGCCCCCGTGTTCGACGACGGCGGCGACCTCCAGCGAATCATCACCACGGCCGAGGACATCACCGGGGTCAAAAAACGCGAGCAACAACTCGAGTCCGAACTCGGGGAACTGCTCGGGCGCATCTCCGACGCGTTCTACGCACTCGACGAGGGGTACCGGTTTACACACGTGAACGAACGTGCTGAGGAACTGCTCCAGGCCAGCGAGAACGAACTGCTCGGCGAATCGCTCTGGGAGGTGTTTCCGGAGGCAGCCGAGATCGACGAGGTCTGGGACGCGTTCCACACGGCGATGGATACCCAGGAACAGACCAGTTACGAACGCTACTTCGACCTCCTCGACTTCTGGGTCGAGGCGAACATCTACCCCTCCGAAACCGGCGTCTCCGTCTACTTCAGGGACGTCACCGAGCGCATCGAGCGCGAACAACAGCTGGCCGAATCCGAGCGACGCTACCGCACCCTCGCCGAGCACTTCCCGAACGGGGTCGTGATGCTGTTCGACGAGGACCTCCGGTGTACGCTCGCGGCGGGACAGGCGTTCGAGAATCTGCCCATCTCCGCTGACGAACTCGAGGGACGGGTGCCGGTGGAGATGATCGACGAAAGCGCCAGCCGAGCGCTCGAGTCGGCCTTCCAGGAGGCACTCGACGGAACCGAGCAGTCGATCGAAGTCGAGTACGGGGGTCGGCAGTGGTCGATCCACACCGCACCGATCACCGACGTCCAGGGCGGTTCCACGGCCGGAATGGCGATGGCCCAGGACATCACCGAGCGCAACGAACGCATCCAGAAGCTGGAGCAGTTCGCGAGCGTCGTCTCCCACGGCCTGCGCAATCCACTGGGTATCGCCCAGATCTACACCGACATGGCGCGGCGGGACGGGAACCCGGAGGACTTCGATCAGATCGAGCAGTCCCTCGACCGCATGGAGACGATCATCGAGAACTTATTGACCACATCGCGCGAGGGCCGGACCGTCTCCGACCCAGATCCCGTTTCGCTCTCCGAGACCACGACGGAGGCCTGGCAGAACGTCGAGACGGCCGAGGCGACGCTCGAGGTGGGCGACGACCTCGGGCGGGTGCTCGTCGACGAGGACCAGCTCCACTCGCTCCTCGAGAACCTGTTTCGAAACGCCGTGGAGTACGGTGGCGAGGCGGTCACGGTCCGCCTCCGATCGCTCGAGGACGGGTTCGCCGTCGAGGACACGGGGCCGGGAATCCCGCCCGAACGACGGGACGAGGTACTCCAGTACGGCTACACGTCGGGTAGCGGCACCGGCATCGGGCTCGCGGTCGTTCGCGATATCGCCCAGGCTCACGGCTGGGAGGTCTCGATCACGGACAGCGAAGACGGCGGCGCTCGCTTCGAGTTCCACGGCGTCGAGACGGCCTGACGGTCGGCGTTAGTACTCTCCCAAACGTCGACTGATGCGTGAAACCGGATGATCGCTATCGGTTTCACCCATCAGCTCAGGCCTGGAACGCCACTAGCGTTCTCGCTCGACGACGAACTCCGCCAGCTCGAGCAGGTAGTCTCGCGCCTCGGCGTTCACGACGTCGACGGTCCCGAGCGCGTCGATGGCCCGGTCGGCCTCCGCTCGGGCCCGGCCGTTCGCCTCGGACGGCGTCATCTCCGTAATCTGCACGAGCGACGGACGCTCCATCACGGCGTCGTGTCCGGTCGGCTTGCCGAGCGCTTCGGGGTCGGCGACGGCGTCCAGGACGTCGTCGCGGATCTGGAAGGCGACGCCGACCCGTTCGGCGTACTCGCCGAGGGCTTCGACCGTGAACGTGTCCGCGTTGGCCGCGATGGCGCCGAGTTCGGCGGCCGCCCGGAACAGCGCGCCGGTCTTGCGCCGGGCAAGGGTCATGTACTCGGCTTCCGTCTTGGGTTTCGCCTCGAGTTCGGTGGCCTCGCCGACGCCGAGTTCGACCATCGCCTCGGAGACGACCTGCATCGCGGCGGGGTCGCTCGAGAACAGCGCGAAGGCTTCCCCGAGGAGGCCGTCGCTGGTGATGATCGCGGGGCCGTACCCGAGTTCCGACCAGGCGCTGGTGGTACCGCGCCGGAGTTCCGAGCGGTCGATGATGTCGTCGACGACGAGCGATGCCGTGTGGACGAGTTCGATGCCGACGCCGAAGTCGACGGCGTCGCTCGCCTCCCCGCCAACGGTCTCACAGGCGAGGACGGTCACCGTCGGGCGGACGCGTTTTCCGCCGGCGAGGGTGGCGTGACGAACGCCGTCGTTGAGCGCCTCCGGCTCGACGCCGTCGACGACCTCGATGAGTCGCTCCTCGAGGAGCGCTCGACGGTGCTCCAGCAGTTCCATTGACAGGGCTTAGGACGGCCCTCAAAAGTAGGTGACGGTTGCCACCACCGTCTTCACAGCGCGCGTCTGTAGCCACAGGCCGGACAGTACAGCGCGTCGGAACGAACGAGGAGGTAGCTCCGCTCACAACGACCGCACGACCCGGCGATGGAGGCGCCCAGCTCTCGAGCCAGGCCGCTCACGGTGCCTTCGAGCAACTGCTGGCGCCGCTCGGTCGCCTCGAGTCGAGCGAGCACGGCCTCGAGTCGCTGGTCCGTTCGTCGCGCGGCGGCGCCCCGTCCCGCAGGTCTCCGTCCGGGAACTCCGCGTCCAGTGTGGCGTTGTTTGGCGTTCATACGCGTAATACGCCTCACGGGGAGAAAAGCGCGTTTTCACGCCTGGTGGTACGTTCACCAGGCAACGCCATCGACGGCCACAACGCTGAAGACGTCCGTTTCCCTTGTACTGCGTGGCGACGGTGGCCAGCAACAGCAGAGGTGGTGGAACGGCCATGAACGTCGCCAGGGGGTACGTCCCTGCTCCGATGGTGCCGGGCTGTGCCCAGGTTGCTGGATGTCGCGAACGGTTGTCGTTTGCTCGTCGTTCGATATGTCTTGTCGTTTCAGATACGTTCTCGATACGGTATAGACGTTCTCTACGCGCCTCGTCGTGCCGTATTTTGTCACTGCCGCGCTCCGTCGTGCCGTGTTTCGTCGCCACCGTACTTCATCGCTACCGCGCACGTCTACGACGACACCTGAGAGCGACGCCGACAACGATCGTTTACGTCGCTCCACACGCGGGTAAGCGACGGTTACACGCCGCCGGGGCGACGATGAGGCGGGAGATCGGCTCCAACGGACGTTACATCCGAACGACGTGCACGCGACTCGAGGCCAGAAGGGTTATGACGGTAGTCGCATATTACTACTCGATTCATGACTGGCGACCCGTCGTTCGTCGACCACTTCGACGATCCACGGATTACGACGCAGTTCTGCCGCCAACTCTCTGGCGAGACGGACGTGACGCTCCTCGGCGTCGTTCACGATCACCCTGCAAGCATCGCCCGCGTCGAAACGGTCCTGGAGTACCTCGAGCCCGACACGCTGGCCCTGGAACTCCCGGGTGCGGCCGTTCCGCTGTATCGAACCTACGCTCGCGACAGCGAGGGGACGCCCTCGCCCGAGTTCGGCGGCGAGATGGCGGCCGCGATTCGCGCCGCACCGGAGGCGGACGTCGTGGGCATCGACGCCCCCAACTGGTCGTTTCTCCGCCGCCTCTCCACCCGCCTGCTCGCCGACCGCGTCCCGGCGTCGACCGCTCGACGGGTCTTTTCGAGTCTCAGTGGGGCAACGCGAACGGCGCTGACCTGTCGCGTCGCCGCCACCGTCTCGAACGCGACGTCGGTGACCATCGCCTGCGGCGATCCAATCGAGTACGCCTGTTCACCGGACGATTCACCCGCGACGCAGGCCGAGCACGAGCGACGACACGTCTCCGGCGTCAAAACGCTCCTCCAGCTCCAGGACGACGGGCCGGACGCGACGACGTACCGCGACGAGACGCGGGAGTCGTGTATGACCGACCACCTCGAGTCGCTCCGGGCGGAGGGGTCGGTCGTCGCCGTCGTCGGCGTCGATCACCTGCGGGCGCTCGAGACGGCGCTGGCCGATAGTGACAGTGACGGCGGCTCGCAGCGGTGACGGCCCGCGAGAACGATGGCATAGGGTGACGACGACACGCAACAACGACGGGACGAAAATACGTACGCGAACGTGGACGCGGTGACGACGAACTCGATGGGCCGACCTGCACCGAGAACACGGATTCTTCGCGGCTACCGTCTGAGCGGCGAGACGCACACCCGGCAGTAGGTGAACGTCGGCTCTCGTTCGTTCGGCGCACCGCAGTGCGGACAGGCCGTCGTCTCGCCGTCGACATCGAGTTCGGCGTCGAGTGAGTCGGCGCCGTCGTGGTGAGTGCGACCCCGATCCAATCGCGGCGCCGACTGCAGGCCGGCGTGCTCGCCGTCGGTGACGGACGCGGGAAGGCCAGTCTCGCCGTCGCGGCGCGCGTACGCGTAGTAGAGCACCAGGTGGAGTAAGGCGAACAACAGCACGTACCCGACGAGCCAGACCCAGAGGCTCATTGGTGTGCTATACGTTCTCAACCCACTTGGCTATTACCCGAACTATCGCTCTCTGTGACGGTCACAGGCTCGAGAAAACGCTCGCTGTCAGTTCGTTCGGCGTCCGGGCGGCGTCAGGTCGCGCTGGAACTCGTCGAACTGCTCGAGGCCGTCGTCCAGGTCGTACTCGATTTCGCGTTCGGCCTGTCGGTTCTCGCCGGCGTCTTCCAGCGGAGTCGCGACGTCTTCCCAGCCAGGTTTGATCTTGATGCTCTTCGCGGGCATGCCGACGGCGATGTGGTGGGCCGGCACGTCGTTCTGGACGATGGCGCGGGCGCCGACGATGGCGTTCTCGCCGACCCTGTTCCCCGCGCGCACCATTGAGTCGTAGGTCAGGCGGACATCGTCTTCGATGACGGTGTGGAAGTTTCGGACTTCGGTCTGGTCGACGACGTCGTGGTCGTGGCTGTAGAGGTGTGCGCCGTCGGAGATGGAGACCCGGTCGCCGATCGTGAGCTTGCCGCGGTCGTCCAGGTGGACGTCATCGTGGATTATCGTGTTGTCGCCAACTGTAATGTTGTGGCCGTAGGTGAACGTGATCCCCTTGAAGAAGCGGCAGTTCTCCCCGCACTCCTCGAAGAGGTGGTCGGCGAGCATCTGTCTGAACCGGAGAGCGAACTCGACGTTGTCGGCGATTGGCAGGCTGTCGAACTGTCGCCAGAGCCACTGGAGGTGTTTCGACCGCTTGAACTTTGCTTCGTCCTTCTCGGCGTAGTACTCGCTCTCGAGGGTCGTGTTACAGGGGTCGTAGCTCTGGAGTCTGACGAGTTCGGCCGACGAGACGTCGCCACCGGCTTGCCAGCGCTCGTAGGCGTCCCGGTCTCCCGAGAGGTCGATGAGCACGTCCTCGACGACCGAACAGGTACTCTCGTCGCTCGAGAGGCGCTCGTCGACGGTCGTCACGAACTCCCGCATCCCCGCTTCCGCCTCGTCCGGCAGCGAGACGTACCGCTTGGTCATGTGGCGGTGTACTGTGGCGAAGGTCATAGACGTTCGGTTCTCGATTTTCTCTCCCTCCCGAGAGCTATCGATATCGGAGTAGCCCGACGCTACCGATCGATCCATACCGAGGATTCGTCGGTAGCGATTCCCCGAACTCGAGAACGGGTTCTCGAACTCGAGATCGAGTCTCTCTCGCTCGCGAATCGGTTTTACCATCAGTACCGACTGTTTGGGCGTTCTCCGATGGGGCACGCTTGGCGACCATCGGAACTGTTCGAGCACGGCGATCGTTCGAACGACGCACGAGCGCGGCGAGAAGACGGAAAGCGGCTGTCGTGTCGAGATTCGGTGCCAGCGGACCGATCAGAGCGACGTTCCAGCGACGAGTGGACGCGAGGGCGTGATGAAGTCGGTGTCGACGATTCCGTCCTCGAGGTGGTCGTCGGCGTACATGACGCCCTTCTCGCCGACTGTGACCAACCCGGCCGCCTCGAGGGCGGGCAGGTGCTGGTGGGTGAGGGTGGTCCGCACGTCCGCTTCACCGGCACCGACCTCGGCGGCAACTTCCGAGGCGAGGACGGCGACGGAGAGCGGTTCGGACGCGCCGTCGAGCACGGCGAGAGCGACTCGTCGCCGCTCGTTCGCGAGCGCCTCGAAGATGGCGTCCCAGTTCGTGTCGTTGCGTTCGGTCGTCTTTCGGATGGTCGCCCCGTCCAGGACGAGGTCGTCGGGCAGCGAGACGGCGCCCGCCTCGCGGTCCCACGCGAGCAACCCGGCGTCCTCGAGCAGGGGTAATTCGACGTGAACGAGTGCGGTTCGGCGCTCCTCGTACTCGTCCGTGGTGACCGACGCGGCCGGTCTTCCGCGCTCCTCGGCGGCGAGTTCTCGGGCCAGTTCGTCGAGCGTGACCGAATCGATCCCGCCCTCGCGCCGTTCGCCGACGAACGCCAGAATACGTCGCCGTCGTCGGCTGGTAATGGCGTTGAACGTCGAATCAATCGACAGATTACGTGCCGCAGAGTCCGTCTGGCTCATACAACCGCTGCTTACTACCAGAGTCGGTTAAGCATCGTTCCAAAACAGATAGGTGGTCTATCAACGGTCGTGAAATGAACGTTACCGATACTGTTCAACATCAGAACCGGACGCCACCGTTCGCCATCCAAACGATCGTCGACCGTCTCCCCGCCACGCCAACGGGTTCGGGACGAACGAGCGACGTTCCGCACGCCCTAAGTTCCCTCGCTCCCAAGCCCGAGATATGCAGTATCAGACGCTCGGAACCGCCGATGTCGAGGTCAGCGAAGTTGGCTTCGGCGCCTGGGTCGTCGGCACCGACTGGTGGGGCGACCGCTCGGAAACCGACGCAATCGAGATGATCGACCACGCCCTCGACCGGGGGATCACCTACTTCGACACGGGCGACGTCTACGGTCACGGGCGAAGCGAGGAACTCGTCGGGGAGGCCCTCGCGGACGTGCGCGAGGACGTCACCATCGCCACGAAGGTCGGCTACGACTTCTACAACAACCCGCAGGCGGGCCACGGCGAGTTGCCCAAAGCGATGGACCCCGACTACCTCCGGGAGGCCGTCGAGCAGAGCCTCGAGCGACTCGACACCGACTACCTGGACGTCCTCCAGTTGCACAACGCGAACGTCGACGAGATTACCCCGGACGTCCTCGAACTCCTCGACGAACTCGAGGAGGAGGGCCTGATTCGCGCCCGCGGCCTCGCGCTGGGTCCCTCCATCGGCTGGCTGGCCGAGGGCGACCTCGCCATCGAGGAGGAGTTCGACTCCCTGCAACTGGTCTGGAACGTCCTGGAGCAGGAGGTCGGCAACCACTTCCTCGAGACTATCGAGCGCACCGGTTCATCGACGAGTCTGATCCCCCGGGTGCCTCACTCCTCGGGTATCCTGAACGAGCAGGTGACTCCCGAGACGGAACTCGACGCGGGCGACCACCGCGGCTTCCGTCCCGACGCGTGGTACGAAACGGGCTGGGAGAAACTCGAGACGTTGCGCTTCCTGGAGCGCGCGGAACGTAGTTCCGTGGATACCTCGAGCGGGCGAGGTCCGGGAGAGAGAGACGGCGAGCGAACCATGGGTCAGGCCGCTATTGCCTGGCTCCTGAGCCACGAGTCGGTCGCCAGCGTCACGCCGACGTTCCGCACCGCCGACGACATCGACGAGTGGGCGGCCGCCAGCGACGTGCCAAAACTGAGCGACGAAGAACTGGCTCGCGTCGCCGACCTCTACGAGGACGACTTCGGCATCGACCGCGAAGACGGCATGGACTCGCTCCGGTCGTCGGTCGAGGGCGAAGACATCCGCTCGGCGGGCCTGGACAAACTGGCCGCCGACTGATCGCATCGCCTAGCTGACGAGGACGACGGTGACACTCGAGGTCGACTCGCGCTGACGAATCGATTCGTTCTCGAGCGCCGACAGTCCTGATCTGACGAACCTTCTTCGACTGCGGACTAACCACGAATACGAACATTCTCGTCGGTTGGCCCGAGAGTGATGGCTATGTCGTCCCCCGAAACCTCTCCCCCGGACGGGCCGGACGGAACGGAACACGCGGTCGAACCGGCCGAACCAGCCCCCTCGAGCGAACCGAACGCACCGGATGTCCGACCCGCCACGATGAACGGCCTCCTGGGCGGTCTCGTCGCCGTCTTCGCCTCTTTTCTCACGTTCTCGGTCCTCCTGGGCGGCATCGTCGCCGGCTACCTCGAGGGGGCCGACCAGGAGGACGGGATCATCGCGGGCCTGTACGCGGGCTTCGTCTACGCCGCGCTGATCGTCCTGCCGCTCGTGCTCGGACTGGGGCCAGTCGTCGGCGTCGGCGAACTGATCGGTGGGCTCGAGTTCGTCGACGGGGGCCTGATCCTCTTCATGGTGTTCTACAGCACGTTCGCCGGCGGGTTCGGCGGCTGGGTCGGCGCGTACCTGAACGGCGAATTCGGTGACGTGTTCGGTCGCCTCTAGCGCGAAACGGTTCGCTGCCCGCTCGTCACGGACGTCACTTTTTCTCGAGATCTGTGTTTGACTTCGACTCCAACTCCAACTTCGACTCCAACTCCAACTTCGACTCCAACTCCGACCCCGAATCACGGAACGCCATGGCATTCCGAGCAGTGACGTCCCTTCGTTCCCACATCGCTACCGCCGTGGAGGAGAAAGAGAGCTACGTTCTCGTTCGTGGAATCCCGCTGCCACGCTGCGATCAGCCACGCCGCGGCGACTCGAGTTCGATGTCCGCAGCCTCGAGCAGGTCAGCGACCTCCTCGCGTTTCTCCTGGTGATCCTGCAAAAAGTCCTTCATGAGGTGGGCGGCCTGCTCCTTGCAGTCGCCACAGAGGCGCTCGCCACCGACGCACTCGTCGTAGACCCGTTTCGCGAACTCGTCGTCGTCGCCGGCGAGCAGGTAGGCGTAGAGTTCGTAGACGGGACACTCGTCGGCTCTCCCGCCTAACTCGCGCTGTTTCTCCGCGGTTTCCCGTCCACCCGTGGTCGCCGCCTTCACCTTGTCGTAACCGTCTTCGGGGTCGTCCAGCAGCGAGATGTGGCTGGCCGGAATCGAGGAGGACATCTTCCCGCCGGTGAGCCCGGTCATGAACCGGTGGTAGATGGACGATGGCGGCCGGAAGCCGTAGCCGTCGTAAGCGAGTTCGATCGTGCGGGCGATTTCGGCGGCCTCGTCGTGATCCAGGCCGAAGGCGTCGACGTGTTCGTCGAAGACCCGTTTCTCGCCCTCGACCGTGTCGATCAGCGCCTCGAAGGCCTCGTCGGTCGCCCGGCGGTTCAGGAATCGCGTTCGGGGACGGAGGGGTTCCATGCCGGCATTCTCGAGTTTCGATGTGGTGCGCTCGAGGGCGTCGTCCGTGACAGTCTCGAGATCGAGTTCTGGGCCAACCTCACTGTCGGCGGACGAGAGCCACTCGGCAGCCTCCACACACCGCGGCTGGTCGGGATCGTCCGCGTATGACTCCCGGGCGTCGTAGGCCGCGCCGATGACTTCGAGTTCGTCCTCGGTCGCCTCGAAACTCGCATACGCCGTCGTCACGCCGAAGTAGCGCATCCTGGAGGCGAGGTCGCGCGCCAGCCTGACGTGGGGGTCCTGGTCGGGGCCGACGGGGATCACCGTGGGCTTTGGCCCCTCGAGCTGAGGGTAGAGGATGTCGGCCATCTGCGTGACGACCGACTGCATGTGCGAGACGTCGGTCTCACCGTCGAAGCCGTAGATGGCCCCGAGTTCGGAGAAGTTGGCCTCGATCCCCAGTTCGAACGCGAGGTCCTGGACGTCGCGTTCGGTCGATTGGCGGTAGACGGTTCCGTCCTCGAGGTCGAACCCCAGCGCCAGCAGCGAGAGGAGGTAGTCCCGGGCGTGTTCGTCGATCTCGTCCCAGGTGAGTCCGCGGGCGGCGTGGGCCTCGAGGTCGGCGATCAACGCGTAGGCGTCTCCGCCCTGCTGTTGGTGCCAGATGATCTCGTCGAAGACGAGTTTGTGTCCGATGTGGGGGTCGCCGGTCGGCATGAACCCCGAGAGGACGGCGAAGGGGTCGCCCTCGCGCATAGCCTCGAGGACCGGTCGGTAGTCGCGGTGACCGAAGATGACGCCCCGGCGCATCAGGTAGTGAGGGTGAGGCAGGTCCGCGAGGAGGTCGTCGAACTCCTCAATGCCGAACTCCTCGAACAGTTTTCGGTAGTCGGAGACGCTCGAGGATCCCCAGGGGTCGAGGGCGACCTCGTCAGCGCCAGCGGCCCCTCCGTCAGTCAGCGGTTCCTCGGTGGCCTCGGCGGCCTCGGCGGCCTCGAAATTGTCCGTGCCCATACCGGTCATTGTCCCGGATTCGCCGCCCGGCGCGCAAAAACCTTCGCTTCCGTGGTGTCCCCATTTCGAGTGCCGTCGCTCGCCGGTCAATGCGGTTCGTCCAGTTCGCCCCCATCGTCCGCCGCCTGCGTCCGAAACTCCAGACGAAAGCCGCTCTCGGCGTGCTGGCTCATGCCCGCCTCGACCGTCCAGCCGTGGGCGTTCGCGATTCGCCGGACGATCGAGAGGCCGAGCCCCGTTCCGTTCTGGGTGCCCGAGTGACCGTATTCAAAGAGCACATCGAGGTCGTCCTCGCCGACGTCGACGCCGATGCCGTCGTCTTCGACGTAAAAGCCGACGCCGGGAAGCGATCCGAGCCGCACCGTCACGCCTTCGCCGCCGTGGGTGACGGCGTTGCCGAAGACGTTCTCGAACAGTTCTCGAAGCGCTCCCGGCGTCGCCTCGACCGGATCCAGGTCGGCCGTCGCCTCGAGTTCGAGGGTCGCTTGCCCGGTGTCGACGGTCCCCCAGGCGCGCCCGGCGACGACGCCGACGGACACCCACTCGAGGTCGTCCTCGTCGACGTCCGAGCGGACGAGCGTCAGGACGTCGTCGATCAGGTCGTCCATCCGCTCGAGCGATTCGCCGATCGGTTCGACGTGGTCACTCGAGCAGTCGTCGGCGAGGAGGTCGAGGTGACCCGTCGCGACGGTCAGCGGATTCCGCAAGTCGTGGGAGACGATAGCGGCGAAGGCCCCGAGTCGGTCGTTGGCGCGCTCGAGGTCGTGCTCGCGCTCGGTTCGCCGAAACGCCGCGGCGGCGTGTTCGGCCAGAAACTCGACGAACCGACAGTCGTCGACGGAGATGGCTCCCGACTCCGGCGTTACGACGCTCATCACGCCGTACGAACCGAGCGGAACGATCACGCCGGCGGTCATCGGATGGCCCGGGTCGCCGAGAATGTCGCTCTCGTCGATCAACCGAAAGCTGGCGTTCTCGACGTCGGCAAGCGGGTCGTCTTCGGTTTCGGCGAACGCGGTCGTTCGACCCTCCCGAAAGGCCACGCCGGCGAGCGAATTCTCGAACGGGAGTGTTTCCGGAACCGCACCGTGGCCCTTCCGTTCGTCCGTCGTGGCCACGAGGTCGAACCGGCCCGTCCCATCGTCAGCAGCGAAGACGGCGGTCAGCGGCTGTTCGAGGACCGTACTCGCCGTCTCGACGGTCGTTTCGGCAATCTCGTCGGCCGTCGACGCTCGAAAGAGTCTCGGCGTCGCCGACTGCAGGGCGCGCAAAATCCGCATCCGGCGGTGTCGGTCGACCCGTTCACCAACGCAGTCCACCAGCGTCTCGGCCGCGTCCACCGCAACGGCGGCGGGCCGGTAGGACCCGTCCTCGAGCCACGTATCCGCGTCGCTGGCGTCGACGCAGCGAACGATCGAACACCGCGTCGCTTGCGCTCGAACTCGCTCGAGGAGGTCACGCCGACGACGCTCGTTCCCCACGTCAGCCTCGACGACGACGCAACCGATGGTTCCTGACTCGAGGGTCTCGATAGCGGACGAGAGCCGACGCTCGTGAGCGACCGGCGTGGATAGTCGAGACTCGAGCATCGTCGCGACCGCATCGAGATCGTCTCCGACGACGAGAACGCTCGGTGGACGTCCCCGATCCACTGTCATACGCTCATGTGGCATCGAGGCGGCAAATACGTTGGCGTGGAATCGACCGCTGAAACGGGCCTCGAAACCGAATTCGAACCCGGCTCGGTCAGGGGGTTAGCCGCTCGAGCGATCGCCACTCGATGTCGGCCTCGACGTCAGCGTCGGCGTCGCCTCCTGGACCGGCTTCGCCGACCAGCGCGAACACCATCGTCTTCCGGACGCCGTGGGCCAGCCGTACGTCGAGCGAGAGGTCTCGCGGCTCGAAGACGTGCTCTGCCGGCAGCACCCGGACCAGGAGTTCCGAGTGGCCGAGGTCGTCGACCGACTCGACGTTCGCGTAGGTCCGGAAGTCCGCGCCGAACTTGTAGCCCGTCTTGGGAACGACGCCGGCCTCGCGGAGCGTGGTGTAGACGGCCAGTCGCCGGTCGAATCGCTCGCCTTCGACCTCGCGACCGCGCTCGATTACCGCCGCCGGGTCGAGGTCGATCGCGCCCGCCGCCGCGAGGTGGGCGGCCTCGAGCAACGAACACTGCAGGGTCGGTCGGTCGTACTCCCGGCCCTCGAGGGGCTGGCCGTAGAACGTCCGCTCGTACAGATCGTGTGGAGGATCCCAGATGACGACGCGGTCGGCGAGCAGGTTAGCTTCCACATCCTGGGGTAGGGCCGTCTCGCTCGTTCCCGAAATCTCGGGCCGGCCGACGTCGAAGTAGGTAATCTCGCTCTCCTCGTCGACGACGGCGAGGGCGCCGCTCTCGAGGTCGCTCGCGGCTACGTCGGTTCGTTCGCCGACCACGCTCAGCGCGTACTCGATTTTCCCGTCTCTCGGCCCTTTCCCTCGGGGGAAGACGGCGAACTCGGCGCGGGGCGGGTCCGTCACCCACGGTTCGCGAGCGGGGGCAAGGTAGAACCCACGCGAGCGAAGGTCGGCGTAGACGAGGAATCGAACGCCGAAGTCGGGTTCTGGTCCCGGTTCACGGGCGAGGAACGAGCGGAACGACAGTCGCTCCTCGCCGTCGTTGACGGCCGCCAGGTCGCCCCGGTACAGCAGGTGGGCGGCCTCGACCGGCGCGAGGGCGATCTCGTTGCCCTCGAGCGGGTAGCCGTAGCCGCGCGAGTCGTGAAACCGCTGGCGGGCGTCGTTTCCGACGCGGACGACGTCGCCGTCGAATCGTCCCTCGAGTTCCATACCCGGTGGTGTCGGGCGGGCCACAAAGCCCCTGCGGATCCCGTCGTCGGTGCTTGTGGGTCACGTCGCCGGGCAGGCGTCTGTGCGGCGAGTCGTCAGTGCTCGGCCGTCACCGATCCCTCTTCGGCTGTCGCCTCGGACTCGAGCGTCCCCGCCCGAGCGCGGTCGCAGGTCGCGTCCAGGCAGCGAGTCCCGGTCGTGGTGTCGAACGTGGGGAGGCCACAGGCACACTCGCCGTCGACGACGCCCGTCGGGACGACGAACCCGGTGTCGCAGTCGGGGTAGTGCTCACAGCCAGCGATCAGACCGCCCCGCCGGAGGATCAGCAGGTCTCCCTCGCAGTTCGGACAGTCCCACTCGCGGTCGAACGCCTCGCGGACGGCGTCGTCGAGCGACTCACAGCCGCGGTCGAGGCAGACGTGGAACGCGAGGCCGCGCTCGACGCGCATGCGAGGGAGGCCACAGTCACAGCGGTCGTCGCGGAGGGTCGCATCCCGCGGTATGGCGTAGCGGTCGCCACAGCCGACGCAGTGGATGCCGTTCGACCGGACGAGGACGCCGGTGCAGTCGTCGCCTGGACACTCGCCCACGGGGGTGCCGGCGCTCGAGGCCGGATAGGTGGCGAAGCCGTCCTGGACGTGGGCGGCGACCCGAAGCGTCTGGGTGTCCTTCTTCGCGACGAGGGTGAACCCGTCCTCGCGGTCGCTCGAGACGCTGTCGGCGCGGGTGAGCCAGGCGACGGGCTGGTAGCCGTCGACGTCGTGGACGAGGACGGTGTTGTCGGGCTTGACGATGGTCGTGACGCGGCCGCGGTACTCCTCGCGGTCGGTTCCGTCGGCGATGACGGTGCAGTCACCGGCGAGTACGCGAATGCTGTCGTCGGGCATGGGTGGTCTGGCCGCGTGATGGTATATAAACTCTCGAGGCGGTGCGTTCCGGTTCTGGCGTCTCTCCTCGACGCTTGGGGAACGGCCCGCTTCGATTCGCGTCCCGTATTCGTGGTCGTGTCCGCGTCCGTGTTTGCGTTCATGTTCACGCTCCATGTTCGCGTTCGATGTGAGCGAAACGAGACTTTTTGACCCCGGTCGTGATACCGGTGGGTATGGGGGAGACGTACGATGCGGACTGGCTCCACCTCGCCGACGGGGAGGCCGTCGTCTGGGAGAGCCGGCCGCATCCGATCGACATGGGATGGAAACTGCCGATGGGCCTCGGATTGATGCTCATCGGGATCGTCGTCCTCGGCCTGTCGGCCGGGACCGAGTACGGCCTCGCGAGGGCGATCGGTCTGGCCGTCGGAGCCGTCGGCCTCGTCGTCGTCACCGCGACCTACCTTCGCTGGACGAGCACGCGCTACGTCCTCACCACGAGCCAACTGTACCGAAAACGTGGCATCCTCTCTCGGGACGTCACCCAGTTTCGGCTCGATCGCGTCCAGAACACGACCCTCGAGCAGGGCGTCCTGGAGCGATTTCTCGGCTACGGGCAGTTGACGGTCTACACGGCGGGGTCGGCCGACCCCGAACTCACGTTCACGCACGTGCCGAACCCCGAGCGGGCGGCCGGCCGATTGAGCGCCGAACTCGAGGGCGATACGGGTATCCAGCCGACGTGAGCGACGCGGTGAGGGAGGCGATCGCACACCCCCTCGCTGGCCGGGACAGAAACGCCTTTCACCGGGCACACCCCGTGTCCGAGTGATGGAGGTCGCCGAGGTTCTGCCCGACTTTGCCGACGCGTTCGCCTTCGAGGCGTTCAACGAGATGCAACGCGAGGCCCTCCCCGCGTTACTCGAGCGCGAGGAGAACGTGGTCGCGAGCGCGCCGACGGCGTCGGGGAAGACGGCCCTGGCCGAACTCGCGATCTGTAACGCGCTGGCCGAGGGAGGAACCGCCCTCTTTATCGCCCCGCTACGGGCGCTGACCAACGAGAAGGAGGCCGACTGGGACCGCTTCGAGTCCATGGACTACTCGGTGTACGTCGTCACCGGCGAACGCGACCTGAATCCGCGCCGGGCGAAGCACGCGGACATTCTCGTGATGACGCCCGAGAAGCTCGACTCCGCAACTCGAAAGCACGACTCTCCACGATACGACTTCGTGACGGACGTCGATGTCTGCGTGATCGACGAGGTCCACCTGCTCGACGCCGACCGGCGCGGATCGGTCCTCGAGGTGACCGTTTCGCGACTGCGTCGGCTCTGTGACCCCCGCGTCGTCGCCCTCTCGGCGACGATGCCGAACGTCGACGACGTGGCGGCCTGGCTCGACGCCCCACCGGCGTGTACGTTCGAGTTCGGTGACGAGTACCGCCCGGTCGACCTCAACGCGGGCGTCAAGACCTACACCCACGGCGAGAACTCCTTCGCCGACAAGTACCGTCGCCTCTACCGGGCGCTCGACCTCGCCGAACCTCACTTCCGGGAGGACGGTCAGGCGCTCGTATTCGTCGCCTCCCGCCAGGACACCGTCCAGGCGGCGAAGAAGGCCAGAGACGAGATCGGCGAGCGCGACGTGCCGATGGGGGCACGCGGCGACTACGACTTTCATACCGAGACCAAGCGCCTCGAGAACGACACCTTGCGAAACTCGGCGCTCGACGGCGTGGGCTTTCACCACGCAGGCCTCTCGAAGAACGACAAGGACCTGATCGAGGAGTGGTTCAAGGAGGGCAAGATCGAACTGCTGTTCTCGACGTCGACGCTCGCCTGGGGGGTCAACCTCCCAGCCCGCTGCGTCGTCATCCGCGATACGAAGTACCACGACCCGCTCGAGGGCGAGGTGGACATGAGCCCGCTCGACATCCTCCAGATGCTCGGGCGCGCGGGCCGACCCGGCTACGACGACGTCGGCTACGGCTGGGTCGTCTGCGACGGCGCCGAGGCGGACGACTACCGCCGACTCCTTCGAGAGGGGAAAGAGATCGAGTCCAGGCTGGCCGACAGCCTCCAGACCCACCTCAACGCCGAGATCGCGATGGGAACCATCACCGGCCTCGAGGACGTGATGGACTGGCTCGAGACCACTTTCTACTACGTTCGTGGCCAGTCGCGCCCGGAGTCCTACGACTTCCAGAACCTCCGACGGCGCGTTCGAGACTGCCTCGAGGAGCTGGTCGAGCAGGGCTTCGTCGAGACCGGGGAAGACCTGTCGGTCGAGGCGACCCCTCGCGGGGTGCTCGCCTCAACGTACTATCTGCGCCTGGAGACGGCCGTCGGCTTTGCGGAGCTGTGTGACGGGGCCGTGGGCACCGAGGGAGATGACGACTCCACCACCGCATCGGCGCCGGGAACGACACTCGAGGCCGACGACGTCCTCGAAGCCGTCGCCACGGCTGGCGAGTTCGACTCCGTCTCCGCCCGCCAGTCCGAGCGCGATGCGATCAACGCGGCACTCCTCGGCCAGGACACCGGCGACCTCGACGCCGGCCAGCGGAAGGTACTCGCCATCCTGCGAAGCGCTGCCAACGACGACAACACCCCACCGGACCTCCGGAGCGACGCCTGGGTGATTCGACAGAACGCGCTCCGCCTGCTCGCCGCCCTGCGCGCGTTCCTCGATCGGTTCGCGACGCCCCACGACGCCAACCTCGCTCGCCGACTCGAGGCGCGGATCGAGAACGGCGTCGCCGACAACGCAGCCGGCCTGACGGCCATCGACGGCGTCGCCTCCGGTCGGGCGAGCAAGCTCTCGAAGGAGGGACTCTCGACGCCCGGCGACGTCGTCGCAGCCGGCGTCTCGGGGCTCCGCGACGCGGGGCTGGGCGAGAGCATCGCCGAGCGCATCTACGAGGGCGCACAGACGCTCCCCGCGGTCGAACTCGAGTGGGGAGACTTTCCCGAGACCATCGGCGCAGGTGAGAACACCGTCCAGGAGGTCCGCATCCGAAACGTGGGCGAACCGGCCAGGGCGGGAATTCGCGTGACGGTCAACGACGTCGAGATGACCAGCACCAGCACGTACCTCCGCGACTCGGAAACGGTCCCGGTCGGCGTCTTCGGTGCGAACGCGGACGAACTCGAGTACACCGTCAGCGTCGCGTTCCCCGAAGAGCCGCTGCGGCCGCTCGAGGAGCGGCGGACAGTCGAGGTTCGTCGGTAGCGTCGGTCTGAGACGGCCCGTGAGCAGTTTTCGAGCGGGGTTCGGGGCGTCTCGGTCAGTTCGACGGTGGATAGCGAATCGTCCATCCGTGAGTGGAACGATGACCGCAATCTGAGCGAGTACGTCGTCTCCGCGACCATCGAGGCGCGAAAGCCGGTCCGGTGAGTCTTCAGATACCAAACCGACGCGCCGAACCGACGCGGCGAAAATCGAAAGCGGGGCGGCGATACCCTACGACTCCTCTTCGAGCCGATCGTGTCGCTCGTCGATCTCGTCCAGGATGTCGAGCGTCTTGCGGATCGAGGCGCGAATCGCGTCACTGCGGTTGACGAACTTCCCGTCGTCGCCGACGTGTTCGTCGAGGTCCTCGAGGAGTTCCTGGGGGATTTCGACGCTGATCTTTGGCATGTTCACCCATTTGGAGGCGGAGTTCTTAAGCGGTTTGACGGGTGCTTCGGCCAGGGGACAAACTGAGATGTGCTATCCGGTTTCCTGCTCGACAGGTTCGGGCGCCGATGTCGACCCGCCGCCGCCGAATAATCGCCCGCCACCGGTGAGCACGTAGAGGACGGCCAGTCCCAGCATGTAGGTCACTGCGAGCGGGATCGCCATCAGGAACATCGTCAGGATTCCCTTCGGACTCGCAAACGCAGCGACGGTGAAGATGCCGACGACGACCGGCCGCCAGCGCCGGAGCATCGTCCGGTAGCTGACGATACCGCCGACGTGGAACAGCGCCATCGTGACGATGATGTTGAAGAGGAAGCCGATCCCGACGGTCGTGTAGATCACGAGCCAGAAGAAGCTCTTGATCCGGTAGGAGACTTCCATATTGTTGGCGAGCGCGTCCGCGACCAGGTAGGAGATTACGGAGGGGGCGATCCAGAAGAACCCGAGGTAGGTCCCGGCGGCGAACCCGAGCGCGATCGTTCCGCCCCAGACGAGGAACACGCGCCGGTCGCCTCGGACCAGGCCGCGCTTTCTGGCCGCGGGCCAGGCGTAGTACAGCAACAGGGGAAGGACGGCCACGACGCCCGCGATGACGCTCACCTTCACGGCGAAGATCAGTACCTCGACGGGGTGAATCGCGACCACGAGATCGGTCTGCTCGAGGAACGTCTGCAGATCCATTCCGCTCGGATCGACGTCGTTCTCGACGGCGACTTCCTCCAGGACGGACTCGGGCATCCGGCTGAGGAACAGCTCCAGGACGTCGCCGACGCCGCCCTGGTAGAGCCAGAAGAACGTGCCGCCCATGACGAGCATGAACAGGCCGACCAGCCGGAACATCTTGGAGGTTAGACTGTTGAGGATGAACGCGAAGTCGTAGGCGTAGCCGCCGATGTCCTCCTCGGTCGTCTCGTCTTCGGTGAACGGATCGAGCATGCCGGCGGCCGTGCTCGAGAGGATGCCACCGCTGTCGTCGGTGTCGCCGGTGTCGTCGGTGTCGCCGCTTTCGCCTCCGGCTGATTCGCCGGGTGCCGTCGCCGACTCGTTGGCGTCGGCGGTTGCACCGTCGGCGTCAGCGTCCGCGTTCAGCGAATCGAACCGGTCGAGGATCGCCTGCGCCTTCACCTTGTCGTCGTCGTACATCGCCTCGCGGGCCTCCTCCATGGCCTCCTCCTCGGTCATCTTGAGGAAGACCTGCGGCGGGGCGCGCTCGATGGCGTCGGCCTCGAGCACCTGCAGATCGATTTCGGAGGGGTCCGTCGCCGTTCGAAGCGCCGATTCCCGGGGGTAGATCGGCCGCTGCAGGACCACGATCGTGTAGCCGATCAGCGCGACGAGTGCGACTCCGAGGCCGACGATCAGTCCCGCGGCGATCGTTCCGGTGAGGCCGTGTTCGGCCGGTAGGGTCTCGAGGATCGACCCGCCGCCGGGTCGAATTCGGGCGGGGAGGGCGGGGTAGATCTCCTCTTCGAGGGAGTCGAAGGCGCCGTAGCTGATGGCGAGACTCGAGAGTCCAGCGATCGTGAGAATGCCGAGGCCGAACTGGAGGACGCGGCGTTTGACGAGGCCGGTTCCGCTCTCGAGTTCGGCGGCCCCCTTCCGGCGGATGTTGGCGACGAGTTTCGCGAGGCCGAGGCTAAACACGTAGAGGATGACCATCGGGGCCGCCCACATGACGAGGGTAAACGGGTCGGGCGGCGAGAAGAGCGCGCCGAAGACCGTGATGGCGACGATGGCGTGGCGCCACTTGTCCCGGAAGGTCTCGTAGGGGACGATTTCGGTGTACGAGAGGGCACTCATGAACAGCGGAAGTTGCGCGGCCAGGCCGAACGAAATCGTAAGAAGCGCGATGAATTCGGTGAACTCGGTGATTCCGAAACTGGGATTGACCCCCATCGCGACGGCGTTTCCGGCGAGGAACCCGAACGCGTAGGGGAAGAACACCGCGTAGGCGTAGATCAATCCGACGACGAAGAGGACGAGCGAGAAGAGGACGAACGTAGCCAGATAGGCCGTCGAAATCGGGACGACACTCTCGACGCCGCGTTCTCGAAGTTTGTCGCGTGAGAAGTACAGCAGCGCCGGGATAGCCACGATGACGCCGACGATCATGCCGATTTTCGCCTGGAGCAAGATCACCTCGAACGGCGTCCGCGTGATGACCGTCGCCTGGTCGGCGACATTCGGCGACATCTCGGCTTTCGCCGTCGCTTTGAGAAAGTCCCAGATGTACAGTCGGAGCGCGTAGAACGATCCGATGAAGCCGATCACGAAGATGATAAAGACCTTCTGGAGGTTCGCCTGGGCACTCGAGAGCATCGCCCCGAGCGTGTCCCGTCCAGCATTTATCGTCCGGACGGTGTCCTCGTCGATAGCGCTCATTCGGTGTCCCAGGGTAGCTTATATGCAGTTATCAACTTTTCGAGTCAACGCTCGTGATGGACGCCCGTTTTCGGTCTCTCGGAGGCTGTTTCGGGTCGATGCTCTTCGACCGAATTCGCCTTGCTGGGGGGTCGGCGCCGTGGGCCAGGCCGGTCGGGACGATGACGACCGAAGGATCGTTTCGGCGCCCGATTGTGTCACCTTCCTCGACTCTCAATCCCGTGGCGTAAGAAAAAGGCCTATAACCGGGCGCCTATCTATATCCCGATAGATGTCGGACGAGTCGGATGCTGGGTCGGACACCGATGAGGCCGAGGAGCCGCGGGACTCGAGCGCCAAAGCCGCTACCGATCCCCGATCCGAAAACGACGTCGCCACGGCCGCGAGTGATCGCGATGGGGACGCAAACGACGGTGAGGACACCACCGCCGATGGCACCAATAGTGACGATACCTCCGGCGATGCCGACGGCGAGACCGACGAACCCTCGAGCGACGACACTGATGCGTCGAGCGACGACGACCCCAATACTCCGGACGCGGCCGACGACGAATCGACCGGACTCACGACTCACGGACGAACGGCCGACCAGGACGCGCCCAGCGGGTTCGAAGAGGTTCCGCTCGACGAACGCCCACAACTCGGTCCGAAGGGATGGAGCCGTTCGAACGAGGAGGATTCGGGTACTGGTGGCGATGACGAGGCCGAGGCCGAAGCCAAATCCGATACCGAATTCGAATTCGGCCCCAGTCTCGAATCGTCCGAAGAGGACGAGGGAGACGAGGAGTCTGAGGACGATACAGACGTCGATGATGCCGATCTCGAAGGCGAAGACGAAGATGAAGACGAAGATGAGGTCGACGATATCGAAGGCGAAGACGACCCCGCCGGCGTCGGCACCAGTCCCGACCTCAGCCACCTCGAGGAACCCGCCCCCGAACCGCCGGGAGAGACCGACACCGACGCCGATGCGACCGCCAGCCCAGAAGCGAAGACCGACGGCCACGGCCACCACGACGGGGCGCGAGACCGCCAGGAGCCGAGCTATCCGGACCCCGACGACGACATCGGCGGCATCTCGACGCCACCGGACGACGAGGAGATGCCCCTGGCCGATCACATCGAGGAGATGGTCCTCCGGCTGGCCGTCGTCTTCCTCGTCGGTGCGGCCGCGACGTCCATCGCACTGTTGTGGTCCTCACAGGCCATCGGACTCATCTGGGAAAACGTCTTCCCCGGACCTGCCGCCGAGGTGCCGCCGCCGCACGTCTACGCCCCGCTCGAACTCTGGCTGACCCGGATCAAGGTCGCCGCGCTAGCGGGGATCATGGTCGCGATTCCGATGCTCGTCTACCAGGGCTACCTGTTCATGCGCCCGGGGCTGTACCCCAACGAGCGCAAGTACTACCTCGCGGCGGTGCCGACCAGCGTCGTCCTCGCCGGAATCGGGATGTTCGTCTCGTTCATCGTCGTGTTGCCGATCCTGTTCGAGTACTTCACGTTCTATTCAGAGGGGAGCGCCGACATCGCCTATGCCCTCGGCGAGACGTTCGGCCTCATAATCACGCTGACCGGCTTCCTCGCGATCGTCTTCCAGATTCCGTTGCTGATCATCCTCGCGGTCATGATGGGCGTGACAACCCGTCGGTGGCTGGCCGACAAACGGCTGTACTTCTGGGCGGCTTTCGCCGGCTTGTCGTTCATGTTCACCATCGACCCGACGCTGATGGCGCCGATCATCGTCGCGATCATCATGATCATCCTCTTCGAGGGGACCTTGCTCCTGCTCAAGTGGACCGGGCGGGAGTGACGGGGATCGGGATCGAGTTTTAGGTGTTGTTTTCCGTCCGAATCAAACCGCCTCGAGCGAGTCGATTGCTGTCGACGGCTCGAGTCCCGCGTCCGCCCGAAGCGTCTCGACGCTGATCTGGCTAAACTCCGCTCGTCGATGACACGGCAGACAGAGGGAGACGACGTTCTCGAGGACGTGAGCATCGGCCCGACTGACGCCGTCAGCCTCAGCGAACGCTCGAACCGGAATCAGATGGTGAACGTCCGGGTTGCGACCGAACTCGTCCTTCGTCGTTCCGCAATGGACGCACCGATGACATCCTCCGCGCCCTGAATGGCGCGGTTTCCTCCATGGGAGTCTCGGCTATGCCGATTCCCCGGAGGCAACATTCCCGTTGTGGTGGACGGTACTCGGGTCTGTGCGCTGCGCTTTGGGACTTTCGTGAGAGCATGGTGGCTCCGACCAGGTGTGGTCGTCCCACTCGAACCGCACGGGCCGTGCCATCGGCCTGACTGCCTGGTCTGTGTGCCGCTCTAGGAACGTTTCTGACGCTGTAAGGTCAGCGTGACCTTCGAACCCACACGGACAGGTGAGCGTGTCTTGATGCCGTGTCGTTCGATCCGTGCCGCCACACTGCGGGCATTCTTGACTCGTCCACGCTTCCGACCGAACTTCGATCACAATCCCGTACTCTTCGGCGGTACAGGCCAGTCGCTCGATGAACTGTTTGAACGCCCAGAAGTTGTGCGTCTTGGCGTTGGTTTCGACCGACCAGTGCGTGTCCAGCACGTCGGTCAACCCACCGATATACAGCGTATCCACACCATCTTCGTACAGGCGCTCCAGTAGGTCACGGCACAGTGATTCTTGAGCGTGATCGCGGCGACGAGTTCGTTTGCGGTACAGCCGCCGGATACGCTTGCTGCTGTATCGACCTCCCGGTAGCTTTGACTGCAACCGGGCGATTTCTCGTGTCGTCTCACGGAAGCGGTCGAACAGGTCCCGACCTTCGTACAGGTATTGCTCGCCGGTCGTTGTGGTACAGGCGACGAGATTATTTGCACCAATATCTAGAGCGGCCTTCTCAGAAGCCAGTGGAGTGTCCCGTGTATCGTCAGAAACAGCCACGGGTTGCGAAGCTCGGAAGGTGCTATCAGTCTCGTCGTACCACAAGTCCAACCGACCCTGTTTGTCGTAGTCGGGCCAGTTCGGGTTGCCAACAATTTCCAGTCGGAGCCGCCCGGTGTGGTTGTATCGGGTTTTCAACTCGCTTCCTACCAGGATCTCAAGTCGGGAGCGGTCGCCCCATTTGGTGGTGTACGACGTGTTGCGAATGACGGTATGCAGTTTGCGTCCATCGTCTTTGTTACCCCAAACCCCGGTGGTTCAGGGTGTTCAGTGACCGATGTGTCCGGCTCGTCGTGATACTTCTTCTTGTTCTCGAAGAAGCCGCGCCACGCTTCGCTGTTCTTGCGAATCACTTGCTGGGCGGTGGATGCACCAAGTACGCCTTTGTATTTGCCTTCGAGTTGGCCTGTATCGGCGTCCCAAACATCACCATCGAAGCCGTCCTCATCGTTGTACCGCATGAGGCGTTCGTAGTTGACTTCGTTCCAGAGAGCGGCGGAAGCGTCCAACAGATCCCGTAGCAGTTGCTCTCCACTACCGGAGAGCGGTCGCACAGCGAACGTGTTGGCCCGCTTCATCGCTCATTCCACCAGACGTTATCGGCTGTTGTAAAGACGATCCACCCGCGCTGAAAGTGAAAGTGCTCGGGTGTGAGACTCGGGCTGGCAGTAACGTGACGGAGCGGAAACGGAGTGTACGCGATTCACGCCCGCCGTGAACGTGGGACTCTCTCGCTGTTAAAAGGTAGCCGTTCGCCGTGTACAGAGCTGTGGTGAACGCGGAGTCCACGTCTCGTTTCGAACTGTTTCCCACACGTCGGACACTCAGACATCGCCCGTTCTGGGCCTGTTTTCCTATATAAATTAGCGGGTTGCACCAGTCGTGACTACATGAGGTCCTGTCAATAATTTGATGTAGTCCGGGTGCGAAAATCGAATCCGCGTCTCAGCCTCCACAAGGCTGAAGGATAACCACTACCCCAACCCGGACACGCTTGCAAGCGCTTCTAGCCCGGTCAACTTCAAATACGTTACGACTCTCGAGGCACCGTGGGGATCTCTAGCGCGTTCTTACTTCGACAGTCGGCTGAATACTATATTATCTATAGCGTGATCGAATTTCCTTCTCTCCTCGCCGCGAACCATCCGAGCCGTTTTTGCCCGTGCCGCGAGTACTCCCACTAACGCGTGGCCATCACCGACAAGATCTACGTCAAGAACCACCGCCAGCTCAGCTCCCAGCTCGAGACAAACATCCCGAAGGGGGCGTTCAAGGGAGCGACGTTAGACGTGCTCTTCCAGGGCCAGGGACTCGAGAAACTCGACGACGCTACCCGCGACCGGGTGCTCGACTTCGCGACGGACTTCCTGGACTGCGACTGTGACAACAATCCCTACTGTGGCTGTCCCGAGCGGAAGTTCGTCCGCTACCTGCTCGAGTTGCGCGCTCAGGGGCTCGGTCCGGACGCCATCGTGGACGTGATGAGCGACGACTACATGGTCTACGCTTACTCCGGTGACGTCCTCTCATTTCTCGACAGCGGGGTACGGACGCTCGAGGCCGCGGAGGGGCTGGCTCGCGTCGAGGGCGACGACGAAGCCGAAGAAGAAATTCGGCGCGTGAAGCGGGAGTTATCACGGTAACTGCACGACCCCGTTCGCCGGGTTCGACGCTGGCTTCGGTGCTCGTCCGACGAGCTATCGAACCGTCGGCGAGTCGCCCGAGTCGTCGAGGTCGTCCAGCAGGAGGACCTCGTCTTCCTCGTCCTCGAGGCGGTCGCGCAGGTCGGTGACGTAGGACTTGTGCTCTTCGAGCTGTTCACGCAGGTGCTCGGCCTCGAGTTCGAGTCTCTCGTGCTCGCGAACGAAGCTCTTTGGCACCTCGACGGTGGGCGGGAACGACTGTTCGTTCTCACTTCGGGCCTCGAGTTCGTCCTCGGGGATGACGGCCACCTGCCCGTCGTGGTCGACCAGGAGATCGACGTAGTCCCGGAAGACGGCGGACAACGAGATGTCGCGCTCCTCGGCGATCTCCTGGAGGGCCGCGAAGGCGTCCTCGTTCACCCGGAACGAGATGGTCTTGTTCTTGTTGCCCATGTCGGTATCGGTGACCTATCGTCGCGCGAGGCACTTAACCGTTTGTCAGACGACCGGTTACGGCACGTAATCGCCGCCCCATTCCGCTTCGTCGGCGATGGGGTGACGATTTCCAGCGTAGGCTCTCGCTCGAGGCGCTGTCAGCAGACCGATCTTCGTCCACAAAAAGGGAATACGACAGGGTGGTGCGATTCGGTCCCGATTCAGGCCGAGGCCTCGACCTCTTCGAGGCTCTCGAGCGCCTGAATCACGTCGCGGCGGTAGTTCTCGACGGGCGAGTCGTACTGCTCGCGGGCCATCTGAGCGTACTCGTTGGTGGGTACCGTCGAGCCGCTCTCGGGAGCCTCCTGCTCGGCTTCCCAGTCCTGGAACGCCTCGACGCGGTCGATGGTCCGTTCGGCGGTTTCGACGACCCAGCGGTCGCGAGTTGCCTCGTCGACGACCGCGATGGACTCGGGTCGGACGGAGACGTTGACGGTGCCGTCGTCGGTCTCGTAGGTGCGCGGCTTGCCGACGATGGCCACGTACGCCGGCGGTTCCGCGTCCCGGAGGGCTGCGGCGGCCTCGGGCTGGTACTGGCCGGCGTAGACGAAGAACGTTCCCGTGGGATCGACGACGCGCCCGCGCCAGTACTCGCTCTCGTCGCCCACGTCCTCGGTTTCGGTGAGCGTACCGACGAAGAACACGCGGTTGGCGCGGTCACCGGTCGGCAACAGGGCGTAGTTCGGGGCGCGCTCGTCGTCGGATTCCTTGAACGCGTACGTCGAGTCGTTGAATTCGGAGGCGAAGACGCGCTTGGCGACCTCGCGGGTGAGTTGTGTCTGAGACATTTACATCGACCTCGCTTTGATCAGCAGTTCCTCGGCGTCGACCGGCCCGTCGAGTTCCTCGACCTCGTCGGCCAGGACGTAGCGGCCGAAGGTCGGCCCCTCGATGCGGTAATAGGTGCCGACGATCCGATCTCGGATCTCGTCGGCGACGACGGTCGTGTCGAGGGCGTCCATTGCCATGTCCTTGGCCTCCTCGAGGCTGATCCCCGTCAGTCCCTCGGTGGCCTCGGCGTCGAAGATGACCTCGTGAGCGTCGAGGCCGTCGTCGACGACCCCCTTGATGCGGAGGTCGAAGTCGCCCTCGACCTCGCCGTGGTCGGGACAGCGCCCGTTCTGGAGGACGTAGGTGCAGTCCTCCTCGGGGCAGCGCTTGATGAGGCCGCTGCCGCTCTGCATATCCACCAGCGCTCCCTCGATTTCGCTGGTGTCGTCGCCGACTTCGATGTCCTCCTCGAGTTCTTCGACGACAGTCGTCGAGTTGAGCTTGACCGAGTACCGGCCCTGGTACTCGTCGGTGACGACGTTGCGGAGGTCGTAGACGCCGCCCTCATCGAGGCTCGGGAGGTCGGATTTGGCCCACTTGGTGAACTTGATGGTGCCCGTCGGGTCGCCCAGGAGGCCGACCTGCGCGACGGAGTCGCTGCGGGGCTCCCAGAGTTCGATGACCTTGGCGGTGAGGTCGATCCACTCTTCGGGTTCGTCGACGTCCTCGATCTGGGCGCGTTCGCTGCCGCCGCTCGAGATGTCCTCGCGCTCGAGGCCGGCCTCGTCGAGGTAGTGCGTCGTCACGGATCGGCGAGCCTCGTCCATGGGGACTTTGTACTCGTCGACCAGCGTGGTGAGTCGCTTCTCGACGTCCTCGACCTCGAGGTCGATGTGGTCTGAAAACTGCGCGTGTATGTCTTCTGCGTGTTGGCGTACGTCGCTCATCGGATCACGCCTCCTCTTGTGTATCCATGGGAGGCATACCGGTGTTCGCGCCCGATCGTATTTAAACTGCCGCCACCGGAGTGAAAGTGGTCCTCGACCGTGTTTGATGCGTCGCGTCGACCGTCTTCGTCCCTTCCCCGGTCGATAAGGAGGCTCGAGTTTCTGTCTCCGGCCAACAGTATATGTGTCCGGCCCACGAACGCTACCCACAATGGCAGATCGGCGTCGACTCGAGCGGTTTCTGCGCTCGAAACTCGAGCAGGCGGGAACCCAGTACGCGGAGGTTCGCCGGTCGGCAGACGGTCAGCTCGAGGAGGCACGGGAGGCCTACCGCGTGGCGCGAAACGCCCGGAGCCTGCCGACGGACGACGCGGGGCGGGCGAAAATCGTCTGTCGCCGATTTGCGGAGAAGCGAGCCGCGAAACTGGACGAGGAGTTCCGACCGGCGTGTTACGAGGCGGACCACCCAGACTGCGAGGGCTGTGTCGAGGACGTTCACGAGGGGCGTATCGAGACGTGGTGACTCCTCGAATTCCAACTTTTAGTCGCCCTCGAGCCGTCCATACACCCACTCGCCCAGCCGCGGGAACGCGAGGGCGGCGAGGGCGCCCGACCCGACAGCCACGACGAACGAGGTAGGCGGGAATCCGACCGCGGTCCCGACTGCGGGGCTCCCAAACGCAATCGCACCGAGCACGAGGTTGTAGTAGCCGATCCGGAGCACGACGAGCCACGGCGTGAGCGAGAGCCAGCCCCGAACGTCGGTTCCCAGTGGCCGGATCCACCCACCGCGAACCCCGGCGGCGACCGCCGTCATCGTCAGCCAGGCGACGAGCATCGCGCTCGAGACGCCGTAGACGCGCGGATCGGGCGAGAGGAAGGCCAGGGTGATCGCCGGCAGTCCCAGCACGGCGAGTTCCGCGAAGACGGTGGTCACGTCGTGGAGGTAGCGCCGAACCGGCGGCTTCTCGGCTCGAGCCAGGGTTCCGTGACCGTACCAGGTACGACGCTCGCTCGAGTAGGCGGGGCGGGTGGCCCGTCCGGGCGCCCGGTTCGGCTCCGATGGTCGATTGCTCGACGCCCGGTCGTGATCCGACGTCCGGCCCCGTCCGGGCTCTGAATCGCCCGTCATCGTTGGCGGCTACCACGACGAGACACAAATGCTGGTGGGGGCGTCCGCACGAACTGCGACCGGCGTTTACGAGTCGCCCCCCGCGAGGCGCTCTAACTCCGCAACAGCCCGCCGTCGATGGGCACCTCGACGCCGGTAACGAAACTCGCGTGCGAACTCGAGAGGAAGGCCACCACTTCACCCAGCTCCTCGGGATCGCCGATCCGCCCCATCGGGATGTCGTTGGCCATCGCCTCCAGACCCGACTCGTAGTCCTCGTAGGTACCGTTCTCGACGCGAGCATCGATCAGTTCCTCGATGCGGGGCGTCTCGATGGTTCCCGGCAGAACCGCGTTCGCCCGAATCTCGGGCGCGAACTCCCGCGAGACGGTCTTGACGAGGCCGATGACTGCCCGGCGGACCGCGTTCGAGAGCAGGAGGCCGTCGGCGACCTCCTGGACAGTCCGGGAGGTGACACAGACGATCGATCCCTCGTCGGACTCGAGCAGGTGGGGGTGGGCCTCCTCGACCGTCCAGACGACGCTCATCACCAGCAGATCGTAAGCCTGGTACCACTCGCGCTCGCTCGTCTCCAGGAAGGTCGTGCTCGGCGGGCCGCCCGCGGAGGTGACGAGATGGTCGATGCCGCCGAATGCCTCCGCGGTGGTCGCGACCAGGTCCGACACCTGGTCGGGGTCCGTGAGGTCGGTCTGCTTCGCGAGCACCTCGCCGTCTCCCTGCGAATCGACGTGCTCGCGAGCCGTCTCGAGTCGGTCCGCGTCGCGCCCGCAGATGGCGACGTTCGCGTCCTGGCGGGCGAGCACCGCCGCGCTCGCCAGACCGAGGCCGCTTGAAGATGCCGTTACCAGTGCCGTGTTACCGTCGACGTCGAGGTCCATGGGTTGACTACGCTCGCCGAGGACAAATCTCTCGGGGCCGTGGCAAGTCGGTCTGTAAGCCGGCGGTCGGGTACGGACTCGGGTCGATCGCGACCGATCGTGATTCGATCTCGGAGAATCCCTCTACTTGCGCTTCAGGTGGTTCATAATCGGGTTCTCTGTCCGGAAGAGTAGGTCTGGTCTCTACTCTGAGGGCCGATTATGAAGATAGTCTAGGGAAGATTATACGATGGCGATTTCACTCAAGAGTATGATTCAATTCACAATCGACGAATACGAGACCTCTCGAGGCGATTCGTGGCCATTCACGTATGCTTTGATGATTGCCGACACTGGTGGCCGAGCGGGCCGGTTTCGTGGTTGAGGCTTACAGAGTGAATCCCGGTCTCGAGGCGTCAAACGCGCACAACCGGTTCGAGATGTCCTCTATAGCCCGATTTCCTCTCAAACGATGTCTCAATCTCTACAGCAAGTTCAGTAGTTTATAGGGCCTCAAAACCGATAGCAGAGAACCGATTATGAACTTTTGAATTGTGTACTGGAAGACCACACACTCGACACGAGAAGAAAGTAAAATCCCTGTAGAGAAGGCTCTAGACCGCCGAATCCAATTTCGTGGAACGGATCTGAGACGCTCTTCGTAACGTTTCTCTTCCTGGTGACCGCTAACCCGGAAAACGCAAGACGGAAACCGATTATGAACTTTTTGAGAGCGTGATTTCTCCTCGTTTCGGTCCGCTCATATTCTTTTCCTTCCTCTTGCTCACGCCTGCCGCTGCTTTTTTGAAGCCATCTCGAGCGATAACCACCCAACTCCAGGACCTCTTCCTAGATTAGTTCATAGGCCACCTCTGCACATATCTTCCGGACCATTCTCGTGGTTATGGGACGAACAGGCGCAAAACCTCGTCGTTCATAGTCGTTGAACAGGGCTGTCGTACAAGCATGGCCGTCGTGGGTGTCGATCCGCTCGACGGCCCCTTGCTCAGTCGGATTGGCGAACCCGAACCGATCCGTCGCTCGTGACCCCGACGACGAGGTCCGTCGCAACCTGCCGGCCTGTCACCGCGTCGCCGGCGGCGTCCGAAACGACCTTCATCAGGTCGGGCGCGGTGTACTCGACCTTGACGCCTGCCTCATCGCAGGCCGCGTAGACCGCCTCGGGCACGTCGTAGAGGTCCGTTCCCGCATCGACCTGCACGCGAACCGGGGCTCGCAGCGCCTCGGCGAACGCGATTGTCTCGCGGGCGCGCTCGAGGTTGTCGCGGGCGCTCCCCTCGACCGAGGAGACGTTAGCGCGGGAGGTTCCGAGTGCGTCGGCGATCGCCGCCTGGGAGAAGCCGCGCTCGCGGAGTGCCAGCACCTGCGCCTGGCGGTGGGTGAGGACGCTCGCCTCGGGGTCGAAGCCGACCTCCTCGAGGATTTCCTCGGCGTCCTCGATCACGGTCGATACCCCCTCGACTCGACGGCGGCCGTCGCGGCCGTGATCGCGTCCATACCTAACCTAGGCGAGGGGACCCCCAAAGTGTCTCCGGTCGTTGGGCGGTCTGTGGGCCCCGGTCGCCGGACTCATCACCTTCAAGCGCCGTCGCCGTACTCCCCATATTGAACCCCCATCACCGGACTCGCAACCTTCAACCGTCCCCTCCAGAAACTCGAGGTGAGGATGAACCGTCCGCTCGGCTTCGACCCATTCGCTACCCAGTCACAATCCGCACACGCGTTGACCGTCCTCGGCGGGATTGCGGTCTGTCTTTTCGCGTACTTCGGGGCCGTCGCTGCCGTCTACGGCGACCTCTCGGTGCTCGCTCTCGAGTCGAATATCGGCGCGCAACGGGTGGGCGGCGCGGCCGGGGGCGTCGCCGTCTGGACGTACTTCTCGCTCGCGTTCGTCCGCGGCTACGGCGGGCCGGTGTTGAACGTGCTCCCGTACCCGGTCGCCATCGTCGTCCTCGCGCCGTTTCCGGCGCGGTGGTTCCTGTTCGGCCCGGATCTCTCCGGTCTTCGATCCAGGTTCGTCGGCTTCTTCGTATTCGAGCCGCTGATCACGACCGGAATCGCAGTTCTTCCGGGACTGGCCTCCTGCACCGTCGTACTCACGGTCTGGGCGTCGCTAATCGGGGACGAGGCTCGAGAACAGTGGGAACGGCGCCACCTCACGGTCGAGTTCTACGACGCGTTCGTTGACGTCGAGGAGTGAGGAACGGCTCGACTCGAGGCGAGTGCCCGAGGAGGAAATACATTCGCGCCAAAGGACTCGGGGGACGACCCTCGCGGAGGGGCACTCGCGGTAGAAGTTTCGAAAACACAACTCGAGGAGACGGAGAACCGGCCTGTTCAGCCGTTCAGGGCCGTGTCGTCGCCCACACCGCCGTCAGCGCCAGCATCGTCGCCGGCAAGAGCGGGAGGATCAACAGCGCGAACCAGTAGTCCATGTCCGGCGGCGTCAATAGGATGAGGCCGGGAGCGACGATGAACGCGAGGACGATCATTCCGACGAGTACCCAGCCTCGGCGGCCGAATTCCCGGTCGCCCGCCTCGGGGTGAACCGGTCGCTCGAGCCAGGCGTCGTCGTTCGAGTCGTCCTCGGCGTCCGCGCTCGCCTTCCGGTTGTCCGCGGGACGCCCCTCCCCGTCGAACGCGCTCGGGTCGTGGACGTAGCCGCCGTCGTCGCTCGAGGTCACGTCCGAGTGTTTCGAGCGCGTCCGCATAGCCCTCACGGTTCTCGTTTGCACGTCAGGGCCCGTCTTCGACGTTCTCGACCGTCCATCACGGCCCGTCTTCGATTATTCGACTTCGCTGTCCGGCCGGACGACGACCTTCCCGAACCCCTCGCGGTTCTCGAGGAGGGCGTGGGCACGGTCGGTCTCGCTCATCGGGAGCACCTCGCGGACGGCGGGTTCGAACGTGCCGTCCCAGACGAGTTCCATCACGTCGTCGACCTGGCCAGGGGTCGCCATTGTCGACCCCAGGATCGTGAGCTGGTTCCAGAAGATGCGGGGGATGTCGGTCTCGGGATTCGGTCCCGCGGTGCCGCCGCAGGTGACCAGGCGGCCACCCTTCGCGAGACTCCGGATGGAATCGCGCCAGGTGCCGGCGCCGATGTAGTCGACGACGACATCGACGCCGCGCTTGCCGGTCTCGGCGCGCACCCAGTCGGCGAAGTTCTCCTCCTCGTAGTCGACGACGTGGTCGGCGCCGTGGGCCTCGGCGTAGCGCAGTTTCTCCTCGCTACTGCCCGTGGCATACACCTCCGCACCCGCGTGGGCGGCGATCTGGAGGGCCGCGTGGCCGACGCCGCCGCTGGCTCCCAGGACGAGGACGGACTCGCCCGCCGAGAGGTCCGCGCGGTCGATCAACATGCGCCAGGCGGTCTGGAAGACGAGGGTGGTCGACCCCGCGGTCACCCAGTCGACGCCTTCAGGAACCGGGATCAGGTTGTCCTGGGGGACGGCGGCGTACTCGGCGTGGACGCCGGGGACGTGCTCGCCGATGACGTGGTAGGAGACACAGAGCGGGTACTCCCCGCGGCGACAGAACTCGCACTCGCCACAGGAGACGCCCGCGGAGAGGGCGACGCGATCGCCCTCCTCGAACCGGGTGACGGCCTCGCCGGTGTCGACGACGACGCCCGCCGCGTCGCTGCCGGGGACGTGTGGCATCTCGAGGTCGAGTCCGGGAAGCCCGCGTCGCGTCCAGACGTCGAGGTGGTTGAGCGCGCCCGCCTTCACGTCGACGAGCACGTCCTCGGGGCCGACCTCGGGGTCGGGAACCTCGGCGTACTCGATCACGTCGGTGTCTCCGTGGCCGGTGAAGGTGACAGCCTGCATACCGGGGCCAACGCGAGAATCCGTGAAAAGTTGTTCGTCACCGGCGGCGCTCGCTTCCTCTCTCAACGGCCGCCGCCGGGACGCTCCGTTCCACGATGTGAGACGAACAGCGTCTCTCGAGGCAGCGACACTCGTTCGACGGGCACCAGCGGCGGGTCGCCGCCCAGCGTCGTAAACAGGAAGTCGGCGTCGACCGTGCGGGCGACCTCGAGCGCCGGCCGGTGCAGTTCCGGTGGGAGGTTCAGCGCGTAGATGGCGTCGGCGTCGGCGTAGGTCTCGAGGTCGGGATCAGTGACGTCGTCGATCACGAACTGCACTCCCTCTGGGGTCTCGCGCGGGTGAACGTCCGTCGTGACGACCGCACACCCGGCCTCGACGAGCGCCTCGGCGACCGCCGTGCGCCGTCCGATGCCGACCTCGAGCAGGCGCTCGTATGCCTGGAGTTCCCCCACGAGCGCGTCCCGATTCTGGGACCGGTCTTCGTCACGGTCCCGGTGAAAGCGTACCACGGCGGGACGTTTATGCTGGGGGGCGCCATAGACGTTGCCATGCTCGTCGACATCGTGCCGGTCGGGTCCGTTCCCGCGAACGTCAAGCGGGAGGCCTCCGCGGCGCTCCGGTCGGTCTACGACTGCGACGTCACGGTCAACGATGCCCAGTCGATCCCGAACGGTGCGTACGACTCCGGGCGCAACCAGTACTGCGCCGAGACGTTCATCCAGCTGGCCGAGCGCGTCGGCCGAGGCGACAAGAACATCGCCGTCACCCCCCACGACCTCTTCTACCGCCGGCGCAACTACGTCTTCGGCCTCGCCTACCTCGACGGGAGCGGCAGCGTCGTCTCGACCTATCGTCTGCAGACCTCGAGCGACGGCGGCTTCTCGAACAAGAGCGCGAGCGACATCTTCCAGGACCGCATCCGCAAGGAGATCGTCCACGAAATCGGCCACACCTACGGGCTCGAGCACTGTGACAACCAGCGCTGTGTGATGAATTTCTCGCCCACAGTTCGGGAGGTCGACATCAAGGAAGAACACCTCTGTGGGAGCTGTCAGCGGCTGATCGGCTGATTCCGTCTCGCCCACGAGTGTGCCTTCAGCGTAACCGGTGAATCCCCGGCGTAACCAGTGAATCAGTACACCCGCAGGGCAACAGCCAGGAACAGGCTTATCTTTCTCTCGACCGTACACTCACGCATGGTGAAAGATAGACTCGTCCGTGCCATGAGCCGCGCACGCTACGCCGCGATGGGCGCCGCCGTTGGCGCCTTCCTGGGTGGACTACTGGGCAAACAGACCGCGAGCACCGGGGCCGCCCTTGGTGCCCTCGTAGGCGCGACCTTCGGCGAACACCGCCCGACCGTCCAGTCGCGCTTCGACGACCTGAAATCCGGCAGTGGGCCCAACGTTAGCGGACTGCGGTCTCGAGGCAGCGACGCCGAAGAGTAGCGAGACGAACGAGAGACGGACGTACGATCGGAGACGGCTTTTTTGGTTGACCCTCGTCGCGAGCCAACGCAATAGCGACTGCTGAGTGCCTCGACCTCGAGCGTGAAATTCGAATCGCGAAGAAACCAGACGGCGCAGATCAGGGTGCGTAGTAGTACTCGCCCTCGCGCTTCTGTTGCCTGTCGAGCTGGGAGTCCGGCTTGTTGATCCGCGGACGCGAGGTCCGCTCGTCCCGGCGGAACGTCACCTCGAGGTTCGCCAGGAACTCGTTCATGCCGCCGCGCATCGACTGAGGCGTCCCAGCGCGGCCGTGGACGGCCGGTTCGCCGTCGAAGACCATCAGGCGGTCGGCCAGCAGGTCGATCATGTAGATGTCGTGGTCGATGACCAGGACGGTGGCGTCTTGCTGTTCGGCGTAGCGACGGATCGCTCGCGTGGCCTGGACTCGCTGCTCGACGTCGAGGTGGGCCGAGGGCTCGTCCAGCAGGTACAGATCCGCCGAATCCGAGAGGCAGGCCGCGATGGCCACCCGCTGGCGCTCCCCGCCGGAGAGGTCCGAGAGGCTCTGTTCCATGATCCGCTCGAGCTGGAGCGGCCCCGCGATTTCGGTGTTCCAGTACGAGGAACCGAACTGGTCGGTGATCGAGGCGAGGAACGCGTCGACGCGCATCGGCTGGTCGATGGTAACGTACTGCGGTTTGTAGGAGATTTCGAGGTCCAGGTCGGCCTCACCTTCGTCGGTCTCGAGCGCACCGGTCAACAGCTTCGCGAAGGTCGACTTCCCGATGCCGTTCGGCCCGACGACGCCGAGCACCTCGTTCTTCCGAATTTCGCCGCCCTCGACCTCGAGGGAGAACTCGCCGTCGCCGTAGGACTTGACGAGGTCGGGATACTCGACGAGTGTATCCCCGCGGGTGGCGCTCCGGGGGGCGTGTTCCTCGAACTCGATCGGGTTCGGCCGGATCCGCATGTTCTCGTTCTCGAGGTAGCCTGCGAGGTACTCGTTGATGCCGTTGCGGACCGACTTGGGCGTTGTGATGACACCGTAGGCGCCGGGCTCACCGTAGGCGACGTGGAGGGTGTCGGCGAGCAAGTCGAGGACGGCGAGGTCGTGTTCGACCACGAGCATCGACTTTCCTTCCTCCTCCGCGAGTTCGCGGATCAGACGGGCCGCGGTGACCCGCTGACCGATGTCCAGGTAGGGCGTAATCTCGTCGAGGAAGTAGAAGTCCGTGTCGCGGGCGAGCGTCGCTGCGAGCGCCACGCGCTGGAGTTCCCCGCCGGAGAGGTCGTCGATCGACTGGTCCATCACCGGACCGATCGACAGCCGTTCGACGAGGTACTCGAGGGCGTCGCGCTCGTTCGTCCGCTCGAGCAGTTCGCGGGTGTTGCCGTCGAACTGGTTCGGAATCTGGTCGACGTACTGGGGTTTTCGCGCGACCGAGAGGTCGCCGTCGCGGACGGCCTCGAGGTAGTCCTGGATCTCGGTGCCGCGGTAAGCCTCGAGTACGTCGTCCCAGTTCGGCGGGTCCTCGAAGCGCCCGAGGTTGGGTTCGAGTTCGCCCGCCAGGATGCGGACGGCAGTGGTCTTCCCGATGCCGTTCGGTCCGAGGATACCCGTTACCCTCCCCTCTTGTGGCGCCGGGAGGCCGTACAGCGAGAAGGCGTTCTCGCCGTAGCGGTGGGCGGGGTCGTCCTGGAGTTCCTGTGGCAGGTTGATGATCTCGATGGCGTCGAAGGGGCACTTCTCGACGCAGATGCCGCAGGTTTCGCCCAGACAGATCTCTTCGGAGATGCGGATCTGTTCGGGCTGGCCTTCGTCAGCGTCTTCGCCGCGGAGCGTGATACACTCCTTGCCGGTGCGGTTGGGCGGGCAGTAGTTTTTACACTCGTAGTTACACCGGTCGGGCTGGCACCGATCGAGGTCGACGACGGCGATACTGTCTTTGGCCATGTTAGAAGCTCGCGCCGGTGCTCAGGACGATTCCCCAGGTGATGTACCAGAACGAGAAGGTCATCAGCCCGATGAACAGGACGTGCTTGGGTCCGAACTCCTCGCTGTCGTAGAGACCGGTCGCGGGCAGGGCGATGATCTGCAGGGCGATGAGCCCGAAGACGAGGAGGTAGGTGAGCGGTTCGGTCGCCGCGGCGTTGACGGTTTCCCCGGCAGTGAGTATCGAGGAGCCGATGGCGGCGCCAACCCCGGCGAGACAGGCGACGGCTGTCACGCCGATCGAGCGAATGTGCTCGCGTCGATCGCTCATTGTTGCGGTTGACATACTACTGAGTCTGTTTTGGGCGTTCAAAAGCCGTTCGCATTGTTCGGCCCTGCATGAGCAAGCACAACCGCTCACGTATTTTAATTCTCTTTCCGCAGTGACGGTCAGTCCAGATTACGGCTCGCAGTTCGTCAATCCATCGTCACAGGAGATGGTGACGGTTACGCTATCGGACTCGCCGCTCTTGTCGTAAAACGTCATATCGATCTCTGCGCCATCCATTGAAACCTCTTCGTCGCTCTCGTTGACGAACGCGTCGATCGTCACGGTGGCAAGATCCCCCTTCTCGAGGGTAACTCGTTTCCCATTTCCGTTGCCAAACTCGACGATCTGATCTCTAATCTCCCAGGGACTAGCGGATGCCGCTTCGGTATTCCCGACTCCGCCATTGACGATTACTTCTCCTGCTTGCCCTTCTTGCGAAATCTCGGTTGCTGCTGTAGATGTCCTGGTAACCGAGACTTCTGTAATGTCGATTTTACCGCCGGTGTTGTTGATCGAAAATTCGACGACGCCTCCCTGAACGAAGTCGACGCTGGTAACCTCCAGCCCCGGTGGACCGTTCTTTCCGCCTCCGCCGCCAGGACAGTTCACGTCGATTTCTGCACTTGTAGTCCGCTCGAGTTCGATTTTCACGCTGCTTGAGGCCGTCAGTTGTACGGTGACCGTTCCTTGTCCTTTGAATTCTGACGTTCCGCACGTCACGACGACGGTGTAGTCACTGTTGGTGCCGTCGGTTTTGACGTGGGCCTCGAGATCTGTATTTTGTCCGTTGAAGCTGACGATATCGGCGTTGACGTCGGCGTCGGACGCACTGAACAGCCCTGTGCTGTCGTTAACGTAAAAAATCTCGCCGCGCTGATTACCGGAGGGAGACACGTTTGCGCTTCTGTTTCCCGAGTTATCGATGATACCGAGTAATCCGTTGGGATCCGATGCCGTACTTACGGAGACCCCACGGTCAGCGCTGAGTGTGGAAAACCCGAACACTGGCCCGGCCAGTAATATCACCCCGACGACGACGAAGAGGACTGCGAGTTTGCTAACGGCGTTCATGGCTATTGCGGGCGTTCCCCTTCACCTAGGCGGTTCCGCCGGTTCTCGAGTACGTGCACCACCGCCGACACGGCGAACAGACCGACGACGGCGGTCGACCAACCCAGCGTCGGCACTGCCTCGGTTGGGATGATCTCGAGCCAGAGCCCGGCCATCACCGCAGCAGCGACTGCCGAGAGACCGAGGTAGTAGACGCCCCAGGGGATCGAATCGCCGGGAACGATGTCCAGGTACACCTCGAGCTGCTCGGCTTCCTCCGTGAGTTCGATCGCTCGAGCGTCGAACTTGACCATTCCCGCGCGCTCGAGTGCTGGGAGGTGCGTTTGTTGAAGCGACGTGTACACTCGCTTACGTTCGGCGGAGGTGAGTCCCTGTATCTCTTTCTCGAGTTCCCAGGCGGCGACCTGTTCGGCCAGCGCACCGAGTTCGACGGTTTTGTCAGTCTGCTTGAGGTGGTGGATCGCGTACCGTCGACGGTGATTGCTTAGGAGGTCGAAAATCTCGCCTCGACTGGGGCCGGTGGCGTTCCCGCCGCTCTCAGCCGTTTTAGCGTCGTTCTCGCCTACCTGCTCGGTAATCGTCGACATTGGCCCCCCGAAATCTATCTAGAATTACTGAACTAAGGCTACATAACGTTTGTTGCCGTTGCACGTAGATCTAAACTGGTTTCAAGGGCGAGTTCCCCGCGTCACCGGACGCGGGGGTGAAGTCCGACACTCCGCTTAATGTTCAGTCTGTTCGATGTACCGCTGAACAACTTCCTCCGATACTGCCCCGGTAGTCCCAACATAGTATCCTACTTTCCAGAATCCGCCACCCCAGAAATACGACTCGCGGATTTCAGGACGCCGTTCGAGAATGTGCTTCCCAGAGTACGACTTGAATTGCCGAGCAACATCAGCCGGGCTGTGTTTTGGGTCGGTCTGGACAAACAAGTGTATGTGGTCGTCCGCAATTTCCAACGCGAGTATCTCGTGTCCGAAGTGGTCGGCTGTCTCCGTGAACAACTCTGTCACCTCGTCATTGACAAGTCCAAGAACGGGGTGTCGGTACTTCGGACACCACACGAAGTGATGCTTACACGAACTAATCGAATATGCATGACTCCTGTAGTCTCCCATCCTAATCCCTACTTTTATTATCATTTGATTCGATAGTCAAGGAATGGGTATCGAACCAGTCACGAAGACCGCACGCACTCGGCTCTGCATAGAGTCTGGTGAGCGGTCGTGGCTCAAAGATGCCCGATTCACTGCACGAGATATCGCCAACGACACACTTCGTCTCAAGCAAGACGGCTACAACAAGACCGAGATTCAACGGGAAGTTGACCGCGATGACTTCCTTCGGAACAACAAGTGTGCGGTCGTCGGGAAAGCCCTGCAAGCGTGGGACTCCTACAAAGAACTCCTCAACTGGTGGTACAACCAAGACGACACAAACGTCGGGAAACCGTCGCCACCAGCCACGGACAAGAAAGGAGCCTACCCGCTCGTCATGGCGCACACCGAAGGCTACCGACTCACCTACAACGACGAGACTGACCGCATTCGGTTCCGTGTAAGTCCGAAACCGTACAAGAAGGTGAAAGGACACCTTCGAGGACGACCGGAAGACCTCAGCCTCATCGAGTCTGCCATAACGGAAGACGAGTGGTCGTTGGGACAGGCCGAACTTCTGTACCGAGATGGCGTGTACTACCTACACGCCACGGTCAAAACAGAGGTCGAAGTGCCTGAACCCGAAAACGCTGACACACTCGTCGGCGTCGATATTAACGAGCGCAACATCGCCCTCACCGCTCTTAACCGTGAGACGATGGAGACGCTCGGAACACTCGTGCATGACTATGGCTCTGTGAAAGCCGAACGCCAACGCTACCACACCATCACGAAGCGCTGTCAAGAACACGGCCAACACTCCATCCATCACCAGCTCGGGGAGAAAGAAGAACGCTACACTGAGTGGGTTCTTCACCGAATGTCTCGGGTTGTGGTGGAGTTCGCCTAACAGTTCCCGAACCCAGTTATCGTATTCGAGGACTTGAGTGGGATTCGAGACGCCATCAAGTACGGTACGTACATGAATCGGCGTCTGCACAAACTCCCGTTCCACAAGTTCGAACAACAGGTTCGCTACAAGGCAATGTGGAATCAGATTCCGTGTGAGACGGTCGAGTTGCCGTACAACTCGAAGTCGTGTTCGTGCTGTGGTCATCGTGGCTACCGCCAAAGTCGGCGGTTCCGCTGCACTAACGATGAGTGTGAGGTTCAGCAAGACCATGCTGACCGGAACGCGAGTGTGAATGTGGCGTGGCGAGCGTGGGCGAAACACGTTGGCGTAGATGTTAAATCGGTTAATTACCGGACTCGCAAAACCCAACCGTTTGTTCGGAAGGTGAGCCTGTCTGGGTCGGGGCGCTCTGTAAACCGCCCATCCTCATCCCGCGAAATCGCTTCGCGTGGAGTGCTTACGACATAGGCTGAGGGAACAAGAAAAGCCACGGGCCACCGCGCCCGTGGTCGTTTACCACAAGTGTGTCTTTGACTCACATGGCGCTCTCTCAGACTGCCGATTTCGGCCGATCAAGGCCGTCTTGAAGCTGCGATTGGTGGCCCAGAACTGCTTCTGGCGACCTAATACAATGGGGGTGGCCTCGAGTGGGTGATGTAATGATCACGTCGGTATCCAGCGACTACGATGCCGGCGCGGATCGAACGGAGACCATACAATGAGACTCAACAGACGCAACGTGCTTGTCGGACTGGGAACGATCGTAGCTGGTGGCGGCGGCGCACTCGCGACGGGTGCGTTTAGTAGTGTGGAAGCGACGCGTGAGGTATCAATCGAGACTGCAGGGGACACGGATGGCGCCTTGATAGGAATCAACGTCACGGGTGACCTCGCAGGAACCACCAATGATACAATCTCATTCGATCTCACCAATGACATCAACCTTGATGCAGTCACTAGGTTCAATGGTGCACTCACTATCACCAACAACCGCGAGATTGAGGGTGGTGAGATCGATATCGAGATACACATTGATGAAACAGATGCAGTGACTGATGTTGCCACCGACGATGGTGGGATGCAATTCGAAGTTACTACCGATGGAGACCAAAATAATGTGTCCAGTAATGGCGGATCTGTAACCTTTGATGTCGTCTTTGGACTTGATGGATTCACGTCAAAAGAAGGTGTCGATGGTGCCAATGGTGCCGATGATGAAATCCCCGAAACGATCACCATTATCGCCAACGACTCTGACTCGACCGTATAGTGGTTCCCTTTCGATAGAATAACTGAGTTGAATAGCTGAATGTATCTGAAATTCGGGGCCGCGTTCGTGCTTGTACTCCTGTTAGCGGTACCTACGGCGGCTATCTCCCTCGAGCCCACAGACACAACCGCTTCCATCGAACTCGAGGCGTCGAGCCCCTACGCTACCACCGAAAACGGCCAGCTAGAGCTCGACTTCGAGCGACTTAACGCCGATTCAGTGACGACGGTCGATGAAGCGTTCACCGTACGCGCGACAGACGAGAACGTCGACCGCATCTGGCTCTCGGGCACCGACGGCGTCACCTTCTACCGAAACGGCGATCCTGGAGACGAAATAACCAAGAAATCGCCGCTAGAGCCTACCACTGGCCAGCCCATCACAGTGGGCGTCTCCATCGACACGCACCAGGCGAGGGAGGGAACGGAGTCGTTCACGATCCACGTGGGATACGACGACGATGACGAGGACGACGAAACCGACCCCGACCCGCCGACGCTCGAGCGTGTCATCGTCTCGGACACCGAGGTGACCGTCGGCGAGACGATCACGGTCACGGGTATCTACCGGGGCGGGTCCCAGTCGATGGCGACGATGGCTGGGCTGACCGTCGACGACATCGTCGTCAGCCAGAAACGGGTGTTCGTCTTCGGCGGCGAGAATCGATCCGTCTCCTTCGAGCGGACGATGGACGGACCCGGGACGTACGAGGTTGGCATCGACGGCCGGACGCACACGGTGACGGTCACCGAACCCGAACCCAAACCGGGCGAATCGGTGCCGAATATGACAGTGACGGGGGTCGACCTCGACCGGACCGAGGTCGCAATCGGGGAGCCCATTACGGTCACGGCGACCGTCGAGAACACGGGCAACGCGACGGGGGTACGAACCCTCGAGTTCGCCGTCGGCGGGTTCGTCGTCGAGACGGAGCGGGTGGAACTCGCGCCCGGCGAGACTCGACAGGTCGAGTTCGAGCGATCGTTCGCCGACTCCGGACGCTACGCGCTGGCGCTCGAGGGCGAGGCGGTGGGTACCGTCACGGTCGTCGGACTACCGTCGATTGCGGCGATCACGGCGCAATTACCGTCGGAATCGGCGGCGGCGCTCGCCGTTCCGGCCGCGCTCGGCATCGGGTTCGTCGTCCGGCGGCGGCGAGCGTGAGACGAGCAGTTAAGACGATTCGAATGCGAGACAGGGAAAACACGACCGTGCCAGGAGCGAACTCGAGGGAGCGACGACGATGAACGGGACGTCGATAGCCAAACAGGTCGCGATGGGGCTGGTGGGCCTCGTCGTGGTACTGCTGGTGCTCGGCCAGGTGCTGGGCCAGCCGATACTGCTCGGCTACGTCGCGACGGGGAGTATGGAGCCAACGCTTTCGGCCGGCGACGGGTTCGTCGCGGTCCCGAGCGCGGTGACCGACGCACCCGAACCCGGCGATGTCGTCGTCTTCGAGGCCGAGACGTTACACGGGGGCGGACTCACGACCCATCGAATCGTCGCCGAGACCGACGAGGGGTACGTGACGCGGGGCGACGCCAACCCGTTCACCGACCAGGACGGGGGCGAGCCACCGGTCACCGAGGGGAAGATCGTCGCCGAAGCCTGGCAGATCGGGGGGTCGGTCGTCCGGGTCCCGCACCTGGGAACCGTTATCATGAGCGTCCAGGGGCTCGTCGGGGCCGTCTTCGGTCTCCTGGCGGCGCCGCTCGGGATCACGGCCGCCTTCGACGCCGAAGGGACCGGTGCTCTGCTGGTGGCCCTCGGGGTCGGCCTGCTCGGGGTCGGCTTGCTGCTCGAGCGTGTCGGCGTGGCCGAACGGCGGACGGCGCGACGAACCAGCCGCGAGAACGTGATCGGCCTCTGGTCGGCGCTGTCGGCCGTCGTCGTCGTGCTCGCCCTGTTCGCGACCGCGGCGATGGTGATCCCGGCAGGCGGAACCGCGTACGAACTCGTGAGTACCGACTCGCCGACCGACGACCCACAGATCGTCGCCCCCGGGGAGACGACGACGCTTACGCGAACGATCGACAACAGCGGCTACGTTCCGGTCGTCGTCGTACTCGATGCGCCACACCCCGCCGTCGATGCCGAGCCGCGGTCGACGACGGTCGGCAGTCGCGACACTGCCGAGGTAGCGCTCTCGATGACGGCACCGGAGACGACGGGGAGCTACACCCGCGACGTCGTCGAGAGTCGGTACCTCCTCGTCTTGCCACCGACGCTCCTCGTCTGGCTCCACGACGTCCACCCCTTCGTGGCCATCGGCGCGGTCAACGTCGTGATCGTCGCCGTGGCCGTTGGTCTCGTGTTCGCCCTCTTTGGCACCGGAGACCTCCGGATCCGGACGCCTGGATCGCACCTCCCGCTTTCCAGGCGACTCGAACGCTTGCTCGAGAAGTGGCTGTGATCGCCCCTCGCGCGCCCAGCCCGCTCGATCGATGGCCGCTACTGTTATAATCGATGAACGACGACCTATCGTATCGCGTGACTTTCCGCACTGTGCTACATGGGGAATTGGCCGACGGCGAGTCACAGCCAGCGACGGGGTCCGACGGGAGGGAGGGGACGCCGTGACGAACACGCCGCGGCTCGACTTACTGATCGCCAGGTCCGGTCGACCGATCCTAATCGCGCTGCTCGTGATCGGCACGATTGCCCTGCTCGCGACCGGCTGGGTCGTCGCGAACCCGTCGACGACCACGACTACCCAGGAGGTCGATCGCCAGACGGTTTCGACGCAGGTCGGCACGGAAGCCGTGGTCGTCCAGGACGGTCTCTGGGAGGCGGGAACGGTGCTCGAGGACAATCCTGCGTACGTGATCAACGCCTCCCCGGAACTCGAGGTCGTCGCAGAGACGGCGGTTCCGAGCGACGAGACGAGCCTCGAACACGAGATCGTCCTCAGGTACGCGGCCTCGCGCAACGGCGAGGTGTTCTGGGAGTCAGAACGGGTGCTGGCGGCCGAGGAACCGACGGTCACGGACGGACAGGGCGTCACCAGGGCGTCGGTCGACGTCCGAGAGGTCCAGGACAGACGTGAGGAACTCAGGGCCCGCCTCGACGGGGTCGGCACGGTCGACCTCTCGCTGATCGTCCGCACGAGTTACGATACGGGGACGCACGTCGGCGAGCACGCCCCGTCGACCTCGTTCGTCGTCACCGAGCGGAGTTACTATCTCGAAGACCATCCCGAAGAGTCGGACCCGAACCCGGTCACCCAGACCGTCGAGACGACGGACCCACCCAGTTCCGCGCTGATCGGCGCCCTCCTGATCCTCACGGTGGGTTCGTTCGGTGGGGCCGCGTTCGTCAACTCCCGCTCCGACGTCGACGTCGACCGAGCACGGCAGGCGATTCACGAGAATCGCTACGCGGAGTGGATTTCGCGGGGCTCGCTGCCGATGTGGATTGGCGACGAACACGTCTCGCTCGACACGCTCGAGGACGTCGTTGACGTCGCTATCGACACGAACGAGCGCGTGATCCACGATCGGAGCCGCGGCCTGTTCGCGGTCGTCAGCGACGGCGTCGTCTACTACTACAGCGACCGCGGGCTCTGGGAGGAGACGGCGTGGCCGGACTTCGACCTGGAGGAGCGGCCGACTCCGGGCGACGTGGTCTCACCCGGTGACGGCGACGAATCGTCGGCTCGACCGGGCGATAGCGGACCGAAGCCGCCGTTCGAGGACTTGCCGGACCCCGAGGACGACGACGCCTGGAACAATCTGTGATCGGTCGTCGTACACCTGTGGTCGGTCGCGTTCTTCTGTGGTCGGTCGCGTAGCCTGTAGTTGGTCGTCGTACTCCCGCGTGTGCTTGTTTCTGTTCAGCACACGAATCTATCACGCCGACTGACTGACTGGTCAAATTGTCGCGAATGTCCCGTTTTACGGGCTGCTGTGCCCAGTATTCATTGACATAGGCGTGAACGAATCGTCCGTTCTGTCATCCGAAAAGGCTCAACTTTATACTCCTGGAGCATTTCGATTCGTAATATGAGTGAGACTGACGGGGAGGACATTACGGATTTGCCACCGAGTGCGAAACTGGTCTACAAAGTCCTCGAGTACGACGGCCCGTTGACCCAGAAGCAGATCGTCGAGGAGTCGATGCTGTCGGCGCGCACGGTCAGGTACGCCCTCGAGCGCCTCAGCGACATCGGCACCGTCGACGAGAACATCTACTTCGCGGACGCACGCCAGAGCCTCTACCGGATCACGGAAGCCGAACCAGTTGCGGCCGACGGTAGCGGCGGCGAGCCAGCCAGCAAGGACGCCTGCTGTGCGGAGTGACCGGTCGCGAGTCGATAGAATATTCGTCCTCGAGTGACCGACTCGAGACATGGACAAGGAGACGCTGCCGGAGTGGGCGTGGCTGTTTTTCGGATTGATGGTCGCCGCGGTCGCCGCCAACGGAATTAGCATGGCCCTACAGATTTCGACCGACTGGCGGATGGCCATCATCGTCACCGTGATGGCACCAGTCCTGGTCTACGTCGGCGTCTGGTACGACCCGGACAGACAGTACTACTGGGAGCAGTCACGAGCGAAGATCTTCGGCGATGTGGGCTTCCTGGTCGTGGGAACGGCCGTGGGTGCCGGCATCGCCATCGCCCTGACGATCGACCTGATCGACTCGCAGTTCCTGCGGGACCTGCTCGCCATGCTCGTGGGCTTTCTCACCGGCTGGGCCCTCTTCTGGTGGCGCAACCCAGACCTCTACCGTCCCGACGACGCCAGCTCGAGGTAACGCCATGGACGCCGAGGCCTACCGAACCGTTGCCGAGGCCGCGACCGCGAGCTTCGTCGTCCAGGGCTCGGAGTTTCTCGGGCACGCTCGCCCCGTCGACGACCTCGAATCGGCCGAGGCGTTCATCGAGAACGTACACGAGGAGTACGCCGACGCGACCCACAACGTTCCGGCCTATCGAATCAGGGTCGACGCCGATGGCCGGCTCCGGGAGTACTCGAGCGACGACGGCGAGCCGAGCGGTTCCGCCGGTAAGCCTGCCCTGAATGTACTCTCTCAGCGCGACCTCGAGAACGTCGCGGTCGTCGTCACGCGTTACTACGGCGGGACGAACCTCGGCGTCGGCGGCCTCGTTCGGGCGTACTCCCGAGCGGTCAAGGAGGCGGTCGACGCCGCGGGCGTGATCGAGGAGCGGCCCCACGAGACGGTCTCGATCACCCTCGAGTACGACGATTCGGGCACCGTTCGTGGCATCCTCGAGAGCGAGGGGCTCGAGTTCGAGGCGGAGTACGAAGCGGACGTACGCTTCGAGGTTCGAGTGCCGATCGCCGACGCCGACGCTCTCCGTGACCGAATTCGCAGTGCGACGAGTGGGCGGGCACGTCTCGAGTGAGGTGTTCGGTGGTCGCCAGCGCGGTTATCGTTCCGTCCGAAGACCCTCGAGCGTCGCGGCGACCGATTCGGAATCGTCGATCGCGTCCCGACGACAGCGGAGCGAGCGCCAGTCTCGTTCGATCACAAGTTCGTCCGCGGTAATCTCGACGCCGGTGATCGCCTCCCAGGGAAGCAGCCGTTTCGTGAAGCCGCGATCGACGACGAGCCCGGCCTCGTGGGCCGCGAGGGTGGGCGTCGACACCGAATCGGCGTCGAAGAGCGAACTCGAGTAGCCGGCGACGAGCCAGAACAGGCCGTGGCCGCCCCAGAGGACGGTGAAGGTGCGGTCGCCGCTGTAGAACGAGCCGAGGCCGACGAGCAGGAAGCCGACGCCGATGACCAGTTCCCGCCGGAGCACGCCGGCTTTGGCCCACGTCCAGGCGACTGCGGGCTCGTCGCTCGTGACCGCGTCGACGTAGCGATTGGTGGCCATCGCGGCGACGAGGAGACCCGCCAGAACGATTCCGATCACGCCCAGGATGGCGACTCCGGCGACACTCGCTCCGACGTTGGTCACGAACGGGGTGAGCGCCAGTCCGACGAACGGGAGGGCGGGGAGCGAGCACTGCACGCCGAGCCAGCGGCGGCGACCGAGTCGTTCAGCTAACCCGTGATATTGGCCGGCGAGAATGCCGCCGCCGATCACACCGACGGTAACCGTTCCGGGCGCGAGCGCGAGGACGGTGGTGCCGGTGACGCCGGCGAGGCCGGCGGCCGCCGTCACCGTGGCGGTGAGTATCGCGGCGACGTACGCACCGAAACCGAACCGGAAACCGATATCGGGGACCTCGAGGCCGGAGCGCTCGAGGCGGGGCGCACACTGCTGTCGATTCGGGAACACGTTGTTCGATTCTCCACAGGGAGATATGAATGTAACGACGATCCGGCGATCAGGCCGTCTCCGCCGTCTCGGCTGCCTCCGTCGTCCGTCCGCGGGTTCGGTTTCGAGTCGAGAGCACCACCAGTGTGACGAGGCCGATGAGTCGCAGGGAGGCGGTCAACTCGAAGATGGCGAGGTACGCCGGAATGCCGACCGCCTCGAGGGTGCCCTCGAGAACCAGGAGCGGAATCTCGGGGACCATCAGGAAGATGGAGGCGATGGCGTACAGCGCTCGCTTGACCCGGCCGACGCCGGTGTACTGGTAGCCGATGATCGTGACCCCGAGGGCGTAGACGCCGAGGAACATGCCGAGGATCGGGACGACGACATCGGGGACGAAGAAGCCGAGGTCGGCCACGTCGGCGGCGGTGAGAATCGTCCACTCGTCGCCGCGTTCTCGCAGGAGCAGGATGCCCGGCGAGAAGACGAACGCGAATGGGACGAGGATCTTGTTGAGCGAGAGCAGGAAGGCGATCAACGCCGTCCCGAGTTCGTCGGCCTTCGCGACGCCGGCCCCGGCGAAGGCGGCGACGGCGACCGGGGGCGTCACGTCGGCCATCAGGCCGAAGTAGAGCACGAACAGGTGGGCAGCCAGCAGGGCGGTCCCCGCCTGTTCCATCGGCCCGCCGAGCATCGCGATCAGGATGATGTACATTGCCGTCGTCGGCATTCCCATCCCGAAGATGATGGAGGCGATGCCCGTCAGGATGAGCAAGATCAACAGCGAGCCGCCGCTGACGGCGTCGATCAGCGCGGCCAGGTTCGGGCCGAGGCCGGAGACGCTGATGACCCCCGGGATGACACCCGCAGCCGCGACCGCGATCACGACCGTCGTCGCCGTTCGCGCCCCCGAGTCCATCGACTTGAGGACGAACGCACCGAACCGGTAGGCCCGGTTCCGGGCGAGTTGTGGCCGACGGATCTTCGACGCCACTCGCTCCGCCGACTCGTCGACGGCGTCGTCGAGTTCGAGCAGCGTCGGGACCGTTCCCGGCCTGGCGAGCATGACGGCGGCGCTCACGAGGACCACGATGGTTCCCAGTCCGCTCGCCGCGGCGTTCGCGGCCGCCTCGAGCCCCAGCCCCGTCCCGGCGGCCTCGAGTCCCGCCAGCACCTGCACGGCGTCGACGAAGTTCCCGCCGACGGTGGCGTAGCTGAGCAGTTGCAGGGCGTAGAGGGCGGCGATGGTGCCGACTAGGGGAACGCGCGAGCGCTCGTCGTAGGCCGCGACGAACGCGATGAGGGCGATCACCGAGACGATGGTGAACCAGCCCGCGCGGTTGATCGAGAGTTCGAGTCTGATGAGGAAGTAGAGCAGGAGGACGATTGGGACCAGGTAGAACCAGCCGGAACGCAGGCGCGAGCGGACGTCCGGCAACTCGTCTCGAGGTAGCCCGCCGATGTGGTGCTGGACGGCCTCGAAGTGCACCATGACCCACATGCCGAAGAAGAAGGCGAGGGCAGGTAAGGTCGCGGCGATGATCACGGTCGCGTAGGGGATGCCGGTGTACTCGACGATGAGGAACGCCGCGGCGCCCATCACGGGCGGGAGGATCTGGCCGCCAGAGGACGAGGAGGACTCGACGGCCCCGGAGAACTCGGGGGAGTAGCCCGACCGTTTCATCAGCGGAATCGTGAACGCACCCGTCGTGACCGTGTTCGCGATGGACGACCCCGATAGCATCCCCATGAAGCCGCTCGAGACGACGCTCGCCTTCGCGGGACCACCCCGTCGGGTGCCGGTGAGGGCGTAGGCGAGGTCGATGAACCACTTGCCGGCGCCGCTCATCTCGAGGAATGCGCCGAAGAGGATGAAGATGTAGATGTACCGGACGCTTACGATGACGGGCGTGCTGAAGACGCCCGCCTGGACGGTGTACCACAGGTTGTAGACGATATTTGCCCAGTTCTCGGGCTGGATGGCGAGGGCTCCGATGACGGAGTCTCGCGGAACGAGGTAGCCCCAGCGCGCGTAGACGATGAACGATCCGACGAGGCTCATCAGGATGAAGCCGAGCGTGCGTCGGGTCGCCTCGAGCACGAGCAGGAGTCCGAGAACCCCCATCCAGAACGCGTAGGAGGCCTCATCGATGGGTATTCCGAGCGCCGCTATTCCGGTGACGATCGGCTCGAGGAACCAGAGCACGTCCCCGACGCCCTGCGTATTGTCGAATCGCCTGATGGCGATCGATTGAATCTCGTCGTAGTTGGTGACGGTATAGTGTACGGGGAGCAACGAGAGGACGATCATGAGCCCGTCGAGCGGGGTCACCCGGTTCATCTGCGGATCGATGGCGGCCCAGCGGACGAAATCGCCCGCCCGGGAGACCCTTCGAGTGACCGGGTGCTCGTCGCCGAATTGTCCTCTCGCGGCCGGCTCGAGACGACCGAGTCGCCGGGCGACGAAACCGTCGCCCCGGCTGGCCGGAAAGAGCAAGAACGCGAGCACCAGCGCGAACGTGACGTGGATCGCACCGACCTGCAGAAGTTGCAGGGAGCCGATATCGATCGTACCGTAGAGCGGCAGGGTAATCTCGAAGATGTAGGATCTCGCGGCGATCCACATCTGGAAGGCCGAGAAGGTGATCCCGATTAGTGAGACGAGAACGGCGGCTCCGCCCTGGAGCGTCCGGCGTCGTTCGACCTCCTGGAGAATCTGTTCCTGTTCGGCTTCGGACAATTCATCCGACCCGCCGGTGTCGACGCTCATTGGTACGGTATCAGTGGGTGAGTTTCATAGGTATGTGGGTCTCGACAGTACCGCTCGAGCGGTGTTCACCGCCGAATATTCTGTCCTGTGACATCTCTGACGCCGACAGCGCCAGCAGTCTCTCGAGCGCTCCCGGTTCGTCCTCGTCGACGACGATGACGACCGGCCCGTCCGACATCGCCACGAGGTCGTACCGATCCTCGCCAACGAGTAGTTCGTGACCGGCGATGGAGCCGGGGGCGACCCGCAGCTGACTGTACGTCGAGGTTCGCTCGACGACGAACCAGCCGTCGATTCGTTCCATCGACTCGTCAGCGGGGAGTCCGGCCCCGTGGGACTTGAATCGCATCTCCGTCATCCGCAACTGGTCGCCGTCGACGACGTAGATGTCCTCGACCGGCGTCTTCTCGACGCTGTGGGTGTACGCCAGCGTTACCCGCTTGCCGTCTTCGACCGGTCGCTCGAGAAGCGTCTCGCCCGAGTCGGCGTCCCGGACGACGAGGGTTCGTTCGGGGTCCGAATCGAGACTCGAGGCGGCCGCGACGCTCCCGACGACGAGGGCGACGACGACGGCGATACCGACGAACGTTCGGCGACGGCGGTGACCAGTGAACACGGTGAGAGGCGTCGTGGACGCGTTACTCGCCGAAGTACGCGGACGCGCCGGGATGGAGGTCGATCGGCATCCCGTCCTGGGCGGTGTCGGCGCTGATGAAGTCAGCCTTGATCGTAAAGGAGTCCGTATTGTCGAAGATGGCGGTCGTTACCTCCTCGACGATGCCCTCGTCGACGCCTTCGTGGGTGGCGATCATCGCCTGGACCGAGACGGTCTCGGTGTCCTCGTCGACGCCGTCGTAGGTGCCACCGGGGATGGTGTCGTCGGCCATCCACTCCGCGTCTTCCTTGACCTGTTCGCGCACATCGCCGTCGACGGACACGAGCGAGATGTCGCTCGAGGAGGCGAGTTCCTCGACCGATCCGACGGGCCATCCGCCGACGATGACGGCCGCGTCGACGTCGCCGTCACGGATCTGGTCGGTCGCCGTCGCGAAGTCGGTGTTCTGCTCGCTGAAGTCCGAGATACCCGCCGACTCGAGGATCTGGTTCGCGTTGACCTGCGTCCCACTGCCGGCGTCGCCGGTGTTGATCGTCGCCCCCTCGAGGTCCTCGACGGACTCGATCCCCGAGTCGGCCTGGGTGAGGATGTGGATCGTTTCGGGGTAGAGCGTCGCGACCCCGCGAATGCTCTCGACGGGTTCGCCCTCGAACTCCTCGATGCCAGTCCCGTTGAACGCGAAGTAGGCGACGTCGTTCTGGATCAGCGCGAACTCGGCCTCCTCGCGGGCGAGGCTGCCGACGTTCTCGACGCTGGCGCCGGTCGACTGGACCTGGAGGCCGTGGGGCGTGTTCTCCTCGACGATGGACTTGACCTCGCCGGAGAGCGGGTAGTACGTGCCGCCGGTGCCGCCGGCGTGCCAGGAGAGGACTTCTCCGCCCTCGTCCGGTTCGGCCTCGCCGATTTCTTCTTCGTCCTCGCCGTTGCCGTTTCCATTCCCGTTGCCGTTTCCGTCCTCCGTTTCGTTATCGTCGCCGTTGCCGTTTCCAGTTTCGTTGTCGTCGCCGTTACCGTTTCCATTGCCGTTCCCGGGATCTTCAGCGTCCTCGCCGATGCACCCGGCGATGCCCGCAATTCCCGTTGCACCAGTTACTGCGATGAAGTCGCGTCGATTGAACTTTCGCGCCATGGGGGCAGTCTATGCGTTTTCGGCTGATTACTATGCCGAGCATAACCGATTGCGTCTGCTGAAAATACTGGAATTTGTACATTCACGACTCGTTGAACGTCCGGTAATGAACCTGTGACACACGTCGTCAACGTCCTCGTTTCCTACGAACCGAAACGTATACTCCCGACCGCCCGGAGTGGGAACTATGCACACGGTCAACCCCGCCGACTACCACGACCTCGTCCAGGTAGCCGACCCCCAGCTCTCGCCCGACTGCGAGCGCGTCGCGTTCGTCCGGAAGGCACCGAAGGACGACGAGTCCTACGAGGCGACCATCTACGTCGTTCCACTGGGGGGCGACGAGCCGACCCAGTTCACCGTCAGCGAGGGCGTCGACAGCCAGCCACGCTGGAGCCCCGACGGGTCACACCTCGCGTTCGTCAGCACTCGCGGCGCCGACGACGACCGGCCACAGCTCTGGCTCCTCCCGACCGACGGCGGCGAGGCCCGTCAGGTCACGAGCGTCGTCGGCGGCGTCTCCGGCCTCGAGTGGAGTCCCGACGGCTCCCGCGTTCTCTTCACCCAGGCCTCGACGGCCGACGACCGCGCGGAGGGGCGCGATTTCGCCGTCGAGCCCGACTACGAACCGGAGACGCCCGACCCGCGAGTGATCGACCGACTCGTCTACCGGGCCCACCAGCGCTACGCGGACGGTCGCCGGAACCACGTCTACACGCTCGATGTCGAGTCGGCGCTCGAGCAAGGGGCCGTTACCGCAGGCGACAACGACGCCCTCGAGCGACTCACCGACGGCGACGTCGACCACACGGGGGCGACCTGGGGCGACGACGAAACGGTCTACTACGCCCGAAAGCTCGGCGAGGAACCCGACGATTCCATCGAGTCCGAGATCCTCGCACACGACCTCGAGACGGGCGAGGTCGAGCAGGTAACCGAAACGATCGGCTGGGCGACGATGCTCGCGGCGACGACCGATGGCCGGGTCGCCTACCCGTGGGTGCCGAAAGACGGGTTTACCCTTCGCCAGACCGAACTGAAGGTGTACGACCGGACGGCCGGAAGGGAGACGACCGTCACCGACTCCATCGATAGGACTCTGAGCTTCGACGGCGGGATCGAGTGGGGACCCAACGAAGAGAGCCTCTACTTCGCCACGCCGGACGAGGGGGCGAGCGCGCTCTGGTCGGCCCCCGGCGACGGGAGCGAGGCTCCAACCACCGTCTACGGCGAGGGCGTCACCCTCGAGGGCTTCTCCGTCGGCGACGACGCCATCGCCTACGTCCAGAGCGAGTGGGACCACCCGGGAGACGTCTTCGCGTCCACGCGCGGGGGCAACGAGGTCACCCGGCTGACCCGCGTCAATGCTGACTACCTCGAGAATCGGGCCGTCGCTCAGCCGGAGGAACTGCGATACGAGAGCGACCAGGGGCCGGTCCAGGGGTGGCTTCTGACGCCGCCGGACTTCGACCCGGACGAAACGTACCCGCTCGTCGTCGAGATCCACGGCGGCCCCCACGCCCGGTGGACTACCAGCGGGACGATGTGGCACGAGTTTCAGAGCCTTGCCGCCGCTGGCTACGTCGTCTTCTGGTCGAACCCCCGAGGATCGACCGGGTACGGGGAGGCCCACGCCGCTGCCATCGAGCGCGACTGGGGCGACGTGACGCTCACCGACGTGCTGGCCGGAGTCGACCTCGCCTGCGAGCGCGAGTACGTCGACGCCGACGAGCAGTACGTCACCGGCGGTAGCTTCGGCGGGTTCATGACCGCCTGGACGGTCGGACGGACCGACCGCTTCCGGGCCGCCGTCAGCCAGCGCGGCGTCTACGACTTCACGAGCTTCTACGGCTCGACGGACGCGTTCAAACTCGTCGAGGGCGACTACGGCGTCACGCCCTGGGAGGACCCCGAGCACCTCTGGGAGCACTCCCCGGTCGCCCACGTCCCGAACGTGACCACGCCGACGCTCCTGATCCACGCCGACCAGGACTACCGCACGCCCGCGAACACGGCCGAACTGTTCTACCTCGGCCTGAAGAAACACGGCGTCGACACCCGGATGGTTCGCTACCCGCGAGAGGGTCACGAACTCTCCCGCTCGGGCGAACCCGCCCACGTCGTCGATCGCCTCGAGCGGATCGTCCGCTGGTTCGACGGCTACAGCGACTACACCGACGCGCCGCCGGCACTCGAGCGAGACCCGAACGAGGCGCTCACGGGGGTCCAGGAGGGGGATGCGAGCGAGGGCGAGAGCGACACGACTGAGAACGGGGGCGATTCGAACGAGGGCGAGGACGAGAACGGGGGCGACGATGCGCCAGCCAAGAATAACGAGGAAACGAGCACCTGATACCGCGTCGGCCCGGATTTCTCGACTCGAACCGTCTGTCACCGCCGTCGCGCCACCCTCGAGCCGTCTGCCACCGCCGTCATCTCTTCCTCGAGCACTTCCGATCACCGAGAGTACGCGAGTCGCTTAAGCCGACGCGTTCCTTACCCGATATATCGTGTTCGTCGGTCACGCACTCTTCGCGTTCGCCATTGCGGCGCTCGTCGCCGAGTGGCGAGGCTGGGAGTCACGCCGCGCGCTGACGATCGGGGTCGTCGCCGGACTCTTCGCCGCGGTTCCCGATGTCGACGTCGCCTACGCGCTCGTCGGCCTCGCCGAGTGGAGTCTCGGCGACGGTGCCCTCGGCGCCTCGACCGCGTTCTGGGACGCAAGCCGAACCGTCCACCGCTCGGCCACCCACTCGTTAGTCGTCGGCGTCGTCGCCGCGTCCGCGTTCGGCCTACTTTCGATTCGTCGCACGCGAACGCACCCGAGTTCGAGTTCGAGTTCGGGGTCGGGGTCGGGGTCGAGTACGGCGTGGACTCGACTCGCTCGAACGATCGCCACCGGGTTGCTCGCCGCGCTCGTGGTCGTCGCGTTCGCCGCGTCCGGTCCGGTTGCGGCGTTCGTGATGGCCCTCTTCGCGATCACCGGTGCCGTCGTCGCGCTCGGAACTGCCCGGGCGACCACCTTCTCGCCCGCGACGGTCGCCCTCGCGGCGCTCTGGGGCCTGTGCTCGCATCCGTGGGGCGACCTGTTCACCGGCGAACCGCCGGCTTGGCTGTTCCCGTTCGCCACACCCGCCCTCGAGTCTCGCGTCCTGCTCCACCCGGATCCGACGCTGAACCTGCTCGGCGCGTTCGCGATCGAACTCGGCGTCATCTGGCTCGCCCTGCTCACCTACGCGCACCTGGCCGATCGAGACCTCCTCGCGGCGCTGGACCGTCGCGCCGCCGCCGGGGCCGCCTACGGCGCCGTCGCCCTGGTCAGCACGCCTCCGACGCTCGATATGTCCTACCACTTCGTCTTCTCCATCCTGGGCGCCGGCCTGCTCTGTGGCGTCGTCCGAGAGGGAACCGTGCCGGGGATTCACGGCGTAATTCCGCGGCGCTGGCGCACCTCGAGCGGCGTGTTCGATATCGTCCTCACGGCGCTGACCGGCGTGACCATCGCGCTCCTGGCTTACGTGGCAGTGTACGTGCTCGCGGGCTCTCTATAGCTTCAACAATATCGTTGTCAAACGCACCTTCCAAGAGCCCGCTCCTTTTTAACGATCCAATCGGTATCAGTGACCGTGTCTCAAACGCGACTCGAGCAATTGATCGGCGACGACCGGACGAACGCCGTCGCCGCCTGGGCGATCGTGATCGCCCTGGTAGGAATCGCCATCGGCGGGCTGGCGACCCGCGAGATCCTGTGGGCGACGTTCGCGCTGGTCCTGGTCGGACTCGCCGTCTTGCCCCCCGTCGCCTTTCGCTCGCCGCTGGTCATGCTCCCCTGGGAGGTGCTATTGCTCGCCGCAGCCCCGGCTCTCGGCATCGTCCTGGGGGCCGACCTTTTGACGGGTCACGTCGCCTCCTACCTCTCGGTGGCCGCGATCGCGCTCGTGCTCGCGGTCGAACTCCAGACGTTCACGACCGTCCGCATGACCTCCTCCTTCGCCGTCGTCTTCGTCGTCGTCACGACGATGGCCGCCGCCGCCCTCTGGGCGGTGTTCCGCTGGGGGGTCGCCACCGTCTTCGGCGTCCCGTTCGAGGCCGACCACGACGCCGTCATGTGGGAGTTCGTCTTCTCCACGCTCGCCGGACTTGGTGCGGGCGTCGTCTTCGAACTGTACTTCAGGCGCCTCGGCCGCATCGACCCGCTCTCCGACCTCGAGAACCTCGTTCCGGGGGTGGACGATGATTGACCTCGCCGCGTTCAAACTCTCGACCGAGCGCCAGCGACAGCTCTCGTACCTGATGGAACTGTCGCTCGTCGGCATGCTCTTCGTCGGCATCGACCGCGGCAACGGCGGCGTCGTCGTCAACACCGCCGTCGCCCTCGCCGTGACCCAGCTCCCGCCGCTCCTGGAGCGCGACTATGGGATCCCGATGGACCCGCGGCTCACCCTCTGGATCACGTCCGCCGTCTTCCTCCACGCCTTCGGTACCGTCGGGCTACCAGGGGCCACGAGCACGCTCTACAGCCAGATCTGGTGGTGGGACCACCTGACCCACGCGCTCTCGGCGTCGGTCGTCGCCGCCGCCGGCTACGCTACCGTTCGCGCCCTGGACGAACACGCCGAGGGGATCCACTTTCCGGGCCGATTCATTGCGCTGTTCATCCTGCTGTTCGTCCTCGCGTTCGGCGTCCTCTGGGAGATTCTCGAGTTCGCCATCGCTCTCGCGGCCGAGTCGCTGGGGATGCAGCCCGTGCTCACCCAGTACGGCCTCGAGGACACGATGCTCGACTTCGTCTTCAACTCGATCGGGGCGCTCGTCGTCGCCATCTGGGGTGGGGCCTACCTCGGTGACGTGAGCGGGGCGATTCACGAGCGACTCGAGGCTCGGTCGGCCGGGGGACCGGGGCACCTCGAGCGACAGGAAGCAAACGAACGGGAAAAGTGAGCGATGTCGATTCGAATCGATTAGTCGCTCTGGATACGCGGCGCCAGCATGTACGTGACCTGGCCCTGCCCCTCCGCAAAGCCGAAGTAACACTTGATGGGGAACTCCTCGCCCAGGTCCATCGTAACTTCCGTGTCTTTCGGGATCGCCTTGTTCATGTCTTTGAGGTAATCCAGCGAGAACAGGGAGTGTGCCGGGCCGACCTGAAGGTCGATGAGGTCGTCCTGGGTCAACTCGAGGTGGACATCGTCGGTGTCGCCCTCCGCGTTGACGTAGAAGAACTCCTCGGCGTCGTCGACGCCCAGCGCGATGTGATCGGAGACCATGTCCGCCGCCTTGACCGACCGGTTGACGTCCTTGCCCTCCAGGACGACCCGGGCGGGCAGGTCCAGATCCGGAATGTCCGGCTCCTGGCGGATCGAATCGGGATCGATCAGCGCGAGGGTGTACTCCAGGCCGTCGATCTGGATGTGCAGTTTACGGGTCTCTTCGTCGAGTTCGAGCTGGATCAGCTGGCCGGATTCGGCCATGCCGGCGATGTCCTCGAGTCGAGAGAGGTCGACGCCGATCAGGCCGCCATCGGCCTCGTACGATTCGAACGCGGCCGCCTCGAGCGAGAGGTCGACCATGCCGACGTTGGCGGGGTCGACGGCCCGGATTGAGAGCCCCTCTTCCTCGAGGTGGATCTTGCACTCGTCGACCAGGACGCTCACCGAATCGAGCGCGCTGGTGAGCGTTTCCGCGCTCACGATGGCCTTGAACATATGGATCGGGCTACGGACGGTCGGTACAAAAAGGCACCCTTTGGCGCCGACCCCGTTCGCGTCCACCGCCTGGCGTCCATTGCTCGTGGCCGTCGACGGTGTTCCGGTAGGCAGCACTTCGAGTCGCACGGCGGATCCCGAGTCGCACGTCGAACGTATCTCTACGAGTTCGCCGTCCTCGAGAAACGAGTCGGTGAACCCTGCGAATCGAGGAGACTCGAGGGGGTGGAGAGGGGAGGGTGCGATCCCGTGAACTGTCGTCGCACGCCCGGTCGTGACACACCGAAGAGGCAGCAAGGCCGTAACGCACCGTCGAGACGGCAACGGTGAACGTTTATCTGATAGAACTCTCAATAGCGAACGAATGGGTGAGCGTGGGTTGACAACGAAAAATTCCTTTCTCGACTCTACAGACATCGACACGTCACTGCGACGGTATCGAACGATCCTGGACACGATCGACGACGGACTGTTTCACCTCGACGCCGAGGGCCGCGTCGTCGACGGCGACGACGACTTCATCGAGACGATCGGTTGCGACCGTGCCGACATCCGCGACGAGCACGTCTCGACGCTCTTCGACGAGGGCGCGTCGACGCTCGAACGAGAGATCGAACGGCTCCGGACAGCGCCGCCGTCTGGCCCACAGAGCGATCTTCTCGAGTGTACCGTCGAGACCGATTCCGGAAACCAGCTGTTGTGTGAAGTGCGAGTCGACCCGATCGTCGAGGACGACACCGTAGAGGGCATCGTCGGAATCGTTCGCGACGTGACCGAACAGCGGGAACGCGAGCGCTTCCTCGACGACGCGAAATCGCAACTCGAGGCTGCGACCGAGGCCGGGGCCGTCGGCACGTGGGAGTGGAACATCCCCGAAGACGAGTTCACCACGAGTTCCTGGTTCGCTGAGAAGTTTGGCGCCGACCCCGACGCCGTCCAGGAGGGAGTCTCCCTCGACGACATCGTTGCGGGGATCCACGAGGACGATCGCGAGCGAGTCGAGAACGCGATCGAAGCGGCTATCGAGGACCGTGGCGAGTACGAAGAAGAGTACCGCGTCTGGAACGCCGACGGCGAACTCCGGTGGGTCGTCGCTCGCGGACACGTCGAATCCGACGAGGAGGGAAATCCCACGACATTCCCTGGTGCTCTCATCGACATCACCGAGCGTCGAGCGGCCCAGCGTGAACTCCGCGAGAGCGAGGCAAAACTCAGAGTCCTCGCGGAGAACGTCGACGAGGTCGTCTGGATGGCCAGCGCGGACGGCTCCGAGTTCGTCTACATCAACCCAGCCTACGAGGACGTGTGGGGGCGCGATCGGGAGTCGCTGTACGACGATCCTATGTCGTTCCTCGAAGCAATCCATCCCGACGACCGCGAGCGCGTCCGCGAGGCGTTCGCGGCCCTCCCGGAGGAAGCGTACGACGAGGAGTACCGGGTCGTACAGCCGGACGGCGAGGTTCGCTGGGTTCACGCACAGGGCGGCAGCGTCCGCACCGCTGACGACGACCTGAACAGGATCGTCGGCACTGCCAAAGACGTCACCGCCCTCAAAGAGCGCGAACGAAAGCTCGAGGAGACGGTCGAAAAGCTCGAGCAATCCAACGACCGTCTCGAGAGTCTGGCCAGCATGATCGCCCACGAACTGCGCAATCCGGTCGCGATCGGCCAGATCTACGCGAACCAGTTACCGGCCGAGGCGGACTCGGACGCGGTGGAGTACGTAGACGAGGCGTTCGACCGCATCGAAACCATGATCGACGTCCTGCTGGTCCTGACCCACGGACGAACGTCGGTCGGCGACCGGGAGCCGGTCTCGCTCGCGACCGCGGCACGAGACGCCTGGGACGAGGTGAACGCTCCCGACGCGACGACCCGCATCTCTCTCGAAGGCGAGATCAGGGGCGACGAGACGTACATCCAACACCTGTTCAGAAACCTCTTCGAAAACGCCGTCCTTCACGGTGGGCCGGACGTCACCGTCCAGGTCGAGCGAGCGCCGGAGGGCTTTTTCGTCGCCGACGACGGACCGGGGTTTTCGGTGGACGATCCGGAGACTGCGTTCGAGGCCGGCTTTACGACCGCCGAGGAACACGGCGGAACCGGACTGGGCCTGGCGTTCGTCCGGGAACTGGCCGAGGTGTACGGGTGGACGTGTGAGATCGGCGAGAGCGACGAAGGCGGCGCGCGGATCGACTTTCTGGACGTCGACTTCTCGAGTTCAGAATCTGACCCGTAATTCTGCGTGCTGTGTTCGGATGCCGATCCGTAAGCGCCGTCCGTCACGCTCCAGACCATCGGTGTCTCCATCGCCGCCACCGGGGTCTTCGTCCACGTCCTCCACTGTAATCCGCCTGCTGGCCTCGATGAGTTGCTCACTACGCAGGGCTGGACCGGCCGGAGACACCGACACTTTTGTCGATAACCAGATTCACATCCGGATAGATGACCGCCGATACGCACGCGAGCGGTGCCTCGAGCGACGACGTTTCGGACCCGGACATCGAGGATCTGCTGGACAAACTGGACGAGTTGAAAGACGCTGTTGACGATCCAGGAGAGCGTCGACGAGTCGAAGAGACGATTCATCTCGTTAATCGAATGCCTGGGAGCCAGGCATTCACGAAACGGATCACGAAGTACACGACGAAGGACATCGCGCAGGCGTTCGTGGGGTCCGTCATCTTCGCGCTCCCGTTACTCGTCGAGGACGGCGTCTTCGACATCGCGGAGTGGTTTCTGTCGATCACCCTTGGCGGCGTCCCCGTGTTCTTCGTCGCCAACCTCGGCTTTCTCCTGGCGATGACCGCAGGGCTGCTCTACTACGCCGACTTCAGGCAAGTCGAGGTTCGAAAGCCAATCCTCGGCGTGATCCCGCGACGGTACGCGGGAGTCCTCCTCGTTTCGCTTCTGGCGTCCACTGGGATGTTGTTCATGTGGGGGCAACTCACCGCGGGGAATCCGACGACGATGGAGCAGGTGAGTCGTGTGACGGTGATCTGGACGGTCGCCGCGTTCGGCGCCGCGCTGGGCGACATCCTGCCGGGGGAATCGACGGACGAGGACATCAACGACCGCCTCTGATCGACGTCTCCTCCGTTCCGTGGCTCTCACTCGATCACAACCCGCGTTCCTTCGAGACCTGGATTTCGTCCCCCGTGGCTCACCGTCGCAGTGAAGAGGCACCCGTCTCCCGCCGGCCTGCAGTTTTACCGTGGTTGCCGTCGACGAGATGACGACGTGGCTCGAGGAGCGAAACTGCCGCAGCGCAGACGGTGTTCGTGCCGATCACCTCGAGCGAAACGGCTTGTCCCGTTCGGACCTTTCTGGAAGCAAACCGAGGTCGAGGGGACCGGCAGATTTATTTGACGTATCGTCGATATGTATGACGAACCGTTCTATGACTCGCCGGCTCACGTGCCGTCCGGTGTTCGATCCCCTTTCGCCACCCGCCGCGATCCGGGCCCGATAGCTACAGCATTCGGGTTCGTTTCGCTACGTCCTGTAGCCGCAGTGCACTGACCGAACATACGCACGTATATGCAGTCATCCGTCGAGCCGGCCGCGTACGGTCCAGGCTCATCCGATCACGCATCGCTTCGTAACCAACAGACGTATCGCCAACGGTCTCGCCGACCGCTCTCAGCCCGTTCGACAACCCTCGGAGGGGGTCGCTAATGGCCGTCGCTACCGAGGCCAGAGAGGCATCGTCGCTATGGCAGAACGCCAACTTTCGACGGTTCTTCGCCGGACAGTTCGTGACGAACGCTGGCGATAGCCTCTACACCGTGGCCGTCCTGTGGCTCGTCTTCGAACTCAGCGGCTCGACGTTCCTCACGGGAGTCGCGAACTCGATCCTGTTGCTCCCCTGGCTTCTTCAGATACTCGCCGGGCCGATCGTAGATCGGCTTCCGCTCAGGGCCGTGCTCGTAGGATCGCAGGTCCTGCAGGGCGTCGTCATGCTTGCCCTCCCGTTAGCCGCGGCGATGGGGCACCTGAGCGTCGGTGTCCTGCTCGCGGTGGTCCCGGTACTGACGCTCGCGACGCTGCTAATGGCCCCGATGCAGGCTGCGCTTCTCCCTCGAATCGTGACCGATACGCGGCTCTCCCGGGCCAATTCGGCGCTCGCAACGGTCACGCTCGGACTCGACATGGTGTTCGACGCGCTCGGCGGCCTGTTCATCGCCGTCTTCGGCGTGACGACCCTGTTCCTGTTCGACTCGGTCACGTTTGCCGTCGCCGGGCTCCTGTTCGCGGGAATCGCCGTACCAACGCCCGGCACTGCAGACGAACCGACGGCGGAAAACGGCGAGCCCGAGTCGGTGCTGGGCTCGTACGTCGACGACCTGCGGGAAGGGATCGACGTGCTCCGCGGGACCGTCTTCGTCGAACTGGTGTTCCTGACGGCGGTGGCGAACTTCGCGACCGGTGTGACGCTCGCGATCCTCCCGGCGGTTGGCGACGGTCTCGGGGGCCCCGCCGTCTACGGCCTGTTACTCGGCGCGCTCGGCATCGGTCGGCTCGTCGGCTCGCTCGTCGCCCCGTCCCTTGAGCGCGTCGGGTACGGACGACTGCTGCTCGTCGGCCACTCGCTGGGCGCGTGTTGCTGGCTCGCCGCGGTGTACGCGCCGTCGCCAGCGCTCACGGTCGTCCTCTTCGGTCTCGCGTGGGTCCCCGCGGGCGTCAGCGGTGTGCTTACGTCGACCCTGAACCAGACCGTGTTCCCGGCCGACCTCCTCGCCCGTGTGTCGTCGACCAAGGGAACTGCCTCGGGTGCCACGCTGCCGCTCGGATCGCTGGTCGGCGGACTCATCGCGACGGTGCTCGGCCCAACGACGACGATGGGGCTGGCCGCGTTCGGCTTCGGCTTCACCGGCTTGTACGTCCTCGTGCGCCCGCGGCTTCGGCGACTTCCCGCGGTTGTGAACGCGGATCCGGCGGCCTTCGACGTGACGACACCCTCGAGCCCCAACGAAGAATAGCGGGCTGATCGCGGTTCCCACCTTTTTCCGCGTCGGGTTCACTTCGTTCACCCTCGCGCAAAAATCTCCACCAAAAAGCCGCGACTCGCTTCGCTCGCCGCGGTAGGACTCGCTACGACGGGACGACCGTAATCGGCCGCTTGCGATCGATCGCATCCTCGAGGTCGTCCGCAATTGCGCTCCCCCGCGAAACCTGGATTTCGCCCCCGCGGCTCACCGTCGCCGTGAAGAGGTACTCGCCGCCAGCTTGCACCTCGACCGTTTCGCCGTGGTTGCCGTCGACGGGGACGATGACGTGTCTTGAGGTGATTTCGGGAGTGACGATCTGACCGGCTGGCTGTGCGTTGCTGCTGTTTCCGCCCGCACCGCCGTGGCCGCCACGGCCATTACCTCCACCGCCGCTACCGCCGCCACTCGAGCCCGACCCGTGGGGATTCTCGTCGTGCGTTCGCACGTCGATGTCGATCCCAAGACGGTTCTCGACGTCGGTGATCCGCCCGCCGCCCTTGCCAATCACCGTCGAGATGTCGTCCTCCTCGACGTAGACGACGGCGCGGTTCTGGCTCTTCAACTGGACATCGACGTAGCCGCGGGCGATCGACCTGATCTCGCGTTCAATCTCGGACTTGGCGATCCGATCGACGCCGCTCTCCGCGGTTTCGCCGCCGTCCTCGAGCGGGACGGTGACGACCTGGCGATTAAAGGTATAAATCTCGTAGGCGGGTTTGCCCGTCTGAAAGTCCGTCACCTGGATCACGGGGCGAGCGAGGTCCTCCTCGGTGAGCCCCGCGGGGACCTTGACCTCCGTCTTGACGTCGTAGACGGTCGAGACCTCGCCGGCGTCGATGTAGACGACGGTGTCGACGACCTGCGGGATCATGCCGAGTTCGACGCGGCCCACGAGGCGCTGGAGGGCGTCGATCGGACGGGTCGCGTGGACGACGCCGATCATGCCGACGCCGGCCAGGCGCATGTCCGCGAAGACCTCGAAGTCGTCGGTCTTGCGGACTTCGTCGTAGATCGTGTAGTCGGGCCGGACCATCAACAGGGCGTCGGCGGTCTTGTCCATGCGGCCACCGAGTTCGGTGTACTGGGTGATCTCGGGGCCGACCTGGAGGTCCCGTGGCTTCTCCATCGTCTTGACCGCGTAGTCGTGATCGTTCAGGTACCGCGCGACCGACTGGGCGAACGTCGACTTTCCGGCCCCGGGCGATCCGGAGATGAGGACGCCGCGCTGGCGCTCGAGCAATCGGTCCTTCAGTTCGTCGGCGTGCTCGTAGTCCTCGATGTCGGTCTGGACGATCGGCCTGACGGCGGTAATCTCGATGCCGTCGGCGAAGGGGGGTCGGGCGATGGCGATCCGGTAGTCCCGGAACTGGACGATTTTCATGCCCGGCTCCGACAGTTCGATGAAGCCGCCGGTGGCCTCGCGGGCGCCATCGACGACTTCGCGGGCGTACTCGTCCATCGTGTCTTCGTCGAGGGGCTCGTCGGCGATATCCTGGTAGTGCATGTCGCCGATCTCCCCGCGTTTGGCCTTGGGCCGCGTGTCCGTCTTGAGGTGGACGCTCATCGTCTGGTCGTCGAAGTACTCCTCGATGGCCAGGGTGCCGACTCGCCGTACTTCGGGGGAGAGGTAATCCACCTCGAGGCCCTTCGCCTGGGCCACCTCGGCCTGGACGATGTCGCTCGTGACGAAGGTGGCCTCGAGGTCCTCGGCCAGGTCGCGGATGACGGCGTCGATCTCGCCCTCGGCGGCGTGGCCGCGCTCGATGGCGGAGGGACGCTCGCCGACGTACTCGAGGTCGATGCGGCCCTCGTCGGCGAACTCGGCCAGTCGCTTGAGTTCGCCGAGGCCGTCCCAGCCGCTGTCGAGGCCGTCGTTGGCCTGCGCCTCGAGTTCGGCGACCACGGCTTCCGGTACCGAGACCGTCGCTCCCTCGAACTGCCCGTCCTCGATTGCAGCGGAGACGCGGCCGTCGATGACCACGCTCGTGTCCGGCACGACGTGCATAACGGTAACTGCTGGACGGAGGCGTATAAGCGTGTCCACCGGCGATACCAGGTGTGCGGCTGCCGGACGCGTGCTGGTTGCCGGACGGGCGAGTACGCGGAAATCGTCCAGTCGCGAACAGTCAGCGAGACGGGACGCACCGGGAGTGTGGCCGTTCGACCCGTACCTGGCAGATTGTCGATTGGAACAGCTATTTATCACTCGTCGTGATTGCCACGGCTGTGGCTACGATCGACCAGCGACCGGCGTCGCCGCTCGTCTTCGACCGGAGCGACGGCTGGCTCGTGACCGGCGCGACCGGCCTCCTGTTCGCGTGCTACCTGGGACTGGTCGTCGTCGCAAACGCGACCGACTCGGTACATGCGTGGCACCTCGCCGCCGTCGCGGTCGTCCCCGGGGCAGTCCTCGGCTGTCGACTCGCCGTGGCCTCGTCTCGAGAGGCCGTCCGCCGTGGACTTGGTCTCGTCGTCATTTTCGCCGCGGCTGCCGCCGTTCTCGCCGTCGTCTACCGCAGCCGCTCGCCGGGATTCGGATTCGGATCGATCCGCCCACTCTCGGTCGTCGTCGTCTTCGTCGCCATCGTCTCGTTCTTCCTCCTCGTCACCGACGCGAGGCAGTATTCGGCCGGTGAGTGGGTCGCGGTGGGTTGTTTCGCGGCACTCGCCGCCGTCTCGCTTGCACACACGCTGGCGTTCGTCCCCTCGAGTTCGCAGTCTCGGTGGCCCGTGTGGGCCCTGGTCGTGATGGGGAGCAGCCTCGTCGTGATTCCGCGCCTCGTTCCCGAACGGGTGTTCCTCTGGATCCTCGCTCGCCTGGCCGCGGCCGTCGTCCTGCTGGGGCTGTTCACGTATCTCGTCGGCGACTACTCGCTGTGGATTTTCGATGTTCGCCAATGGTCTGGCTCGCCGTCGGTCCCGGGAATCGAGACCGACGTCACGATCATGCGATCGATCTTTGTGAACCCGAACTCCCTCGGCGTGGTCTCGTTCGCCGGATTCGTCGCCGCCGCGGTGGAGTTCCACCGGGCAGTCGCCGCCAGGCGTCCTATCGGTGGGGCGGTCACCGCCGCTCTCGCCGGAATCTGCGGCCTCGGGCTGTTTCTGTCGAACGCCCGGGCGTCGATGCTCGCCGCGGCGACCGCCGTCGTGATCTACGCCGGGTACGTCGTCTTCGGTCGACGCGCCGTCCCTGCGGTACTCGCCGCGACCGCCCTCACGATCGGCGGATTTCTCCTCGGAATGTACGTCGACGCCGTCGACATCTCCGACTCGAACCGCTTCGACCTCTGGGCCGGGAGCCTGGCGGCGATTCGGGACGGCCCGCTCCTGTTCGGCTACGGCGCTCCCGCGGGACACGTCATCGAACCCTACCTGGACGGTGGGCTATCCGCGTCGCCGCACAACTCGTACCTCTCGGTGTTCGTCCGGTTCGGACTGGTCGGCGGACTCGCGTACCTCGGTCTCGTCGTTGGCAGCGTCGTCGCCGGGGCGGTCGAGTACCGCGAGGTCGACGTCGCGATGCTCGCGTTCGCCGCCGGCTGGGCCGTCCACCAGCTGTTCGAGTCCTACACCCTGTTCTGGTGGTCGCCCGGTGCAGTGATCGGGTCGCTCGTCATCGGGTACCTCCTGTTCGGGGACTGAGCGCTCGAGCCTGTGGCGGTCAGACCCACGTTCGATCCGGAGGTGATCGGTTCCACGCTCGATCTGGATGTGGTCAGATCCACGCTCGAGAACCGAACCCGGTGGATCCAACACCTCTGCCGTCGTACATCGCCGCCATGAGCGTTCGCGAACTGACCCGCGACCTCGTCTCGATTCCCAGCCACCAGGACGAGGGGGCCGCGGGCGACTACGTCGAGGACTGGCTGCGACGTGAAACCGATGCCAACGTCACGCGAGACGAAGTGGGGAACGTGATCGCTCGCCGGGGAGAAGGCGGAGCGTCGCTGGCACTCGTCGGTCACCACGACGTCGTCGCCCCGGCGCCCTCACAGCTCGAGGGCGGCGGGTACGTCGTCGACGAACGCGACGGGCGTCTCTACGGACGCGGCGCGGCCGACATGAAGGGGGCCGTCGCGGCGGCGATGCTCGCGTTTCAGGCTGCCGACCCCGCTGGCGAACTCGTCTTCGCGAGCTTCGTCGGCGAGGAGGTCGGCGGCGTCGGCGCCCGCCACGCCATCGAGCACGACTTCGCCCCCGACTACGCGGTCGTCGGGGAGGGGTCGACGAACTACTCCCGCCTGGACGTGACCGACGTCGCGGTGGCCCACCGGGGTCGTCGCGGGAGCACGATCACCGCCCGCGGGACGGCGGCTCACGCCAGCGAACCCGACGCGGGCGAGAACGCCATCTATCGCGCGGTCGACGCCGTCGACGCAATCCGAAATCTCGAGCCGCCAACGGTCGAGGTCGCGGGCGAACCGCTCGAAGGCCACGTCACCGCCACCGAAATCGACGGCGGATCGGGGATCAACGTCGTCCCCGACTCGTGTACCCTGACGGTCGACGAGCGAACCGTCCCCGGCGAGCGTGTTGACCTCGAATCCGTTGCGGCTCTTCCAGGAGTCGAGTGGACCGTGGACCAGGACTTGCCGCCGATGCGCTGTGAGGACGACGGATTCGCCGAACGAGTGCTCGAGGTGGCTCGAGCGGTCCAATTGGACGCGTCGAACCCGCCGGAACTCGTGACGAAACCCCACGCCACCGACGCCGGCTGGCTCGCCCAGGCCGGCACCGAGTGCGTCGTCTACGGCCCGTCTGAACCCGGCGAGGCGCACACGGCGACCGAGAGCGTCTCGATTCGGGTGCTCGAGCGCTGCCTCGAGACGTACCAACGGCTCGCGTCTACGGGGTGGAAGCGAGGCGGGTGAATTACTGGCCGATGCGACAACTGACAGGAGGAAAGATATCGAGTGTGTTCGCCTATCCGAGGAAGTACCGCGTCCACGGATAGCGCTCGACGAGCGGCTGGCCGTCGACCTCGTACTGCTCGATGTAGGCGTCGAGTCCGAGGATGCGGCCGGCACCGAAGGCGGCAACCGACAGGAAGACGAGCATGTACGCGAAGTCACCGTTGATGTAGCCGTGAGCGATGTCCCAGTTACCCAGGTAGAACATGAGCATCATGAACGCGCCCCAGAAGGCCGCCAGGCGCGTCAGGACGCCGAAGATGAGCCCGAGGCCGATGAGAACCTCTCCCCACGGGACAGCGACGTTCACGAAGTCGACGAACCAGCCAGTCTCGCCCATCGCGACGAACAGGTCCGCGGCAGGGCTCCCATTGTTCGGTGCCGCTCCCGTGAGATAGCCCGCCGCGCTGAACTCTCCGGAGAGGACCTTGTCGAATCCGCTCTGGAAGAAGGCGAGCCCCATCATCAGTCGCAGCGCGAGGATGAACCAGACGCTGAGAGTGTGAAGCTTTCCGGTCGCCGTGTATCCTGCAACTGTGCTTTGCAGTCGTACTTCTTCTGTTGCCATGGTTGAACAGTCGTCTGCTGAACCATTAAACGAGGGGACCAATTCCCAATACGTGGTATTCGTCTCCTAGGCTCGTTTCCTCTGCTCGAGACGTCGCCAGCGCCGCCTCGAGGCTGGTGCCGAAACCACGAGGTTGATAGCCCGCCGCAAGTATTGCAGTGACATGGCGACAGTCTCGGATTCGGAGACGGAGACGGAAACGGACGCGTACGACGAACTTCTCACGCGTACCGAACGCATTACGAACGTCGGCAACGCCGCCGGCGTTCTCCGGTGGGACCAGGAGGTCGTGATGCCCGAAGGTGGCACGCCAGCGCGAGCGAAACAGCTCTCGACGCTCTCAGCGCTCGGCCACGAACTGCTGACCGACGAGCGAACCGGCGAACTGCTCGAGGAACTCGAGGATACCGAACTCGACGAGGAGGGAGAAGCCGTCGTCCGCGAAATCCGACGGCGGTACGACCGGGCGACGAGCGTTCCCCAGGACCTCGTCGAGGAGATCTCGGAGACGACCGCGAACGCCCATCCGACGTGGGTCGAGGCCAAAGAAGAAGACGACTTCTCGATCTTCGAACCGACGCTCGAGAAACTGGTCGACCTGCAGAAGCAGTACGCAAACCACATCGACCCGGACGCCGACCCCTACGCGGTGCTGTTCGCGGAGTACGAACCCTACCTCGAACTCGAAACCGCCGAACGCGTCCTGGAGCGCCTGCGCGACGAACTCGTGCCGCTGCTCGAGGCCATCGACGACTCCGATACCGAAATCGAGACCGACGCCTTTGCGGGAACGTTCGACGACGAGGACCAGGAGGCGCTGGCGCGCGACGTCCTGGACTCCCTGGGCTACGACTGGGGCCGCGGTCGTCTCGACACCGCCCCGCACCCGTTCTCGACGGGCACTCAGTTCGACGCGCGCGTGACGACTCGCTTCGACGAGAACGACCTGCTGGGGTCGATCACGTCGACCATCCACGAGTTCGGCCACGCCAACTACACCCTCGGGCTTCCCGACGAGGGGTACGGCACCCCGCTCGGTGAAGCGCGGGACCTGACCGTCCACGAGTCCCAGTCTCGACTCTGGGAGAACCACGTCGGTCGCTCGCGCCCATTCTGGGAACACTTCCTGCCGATCGCTCGCGAGCGCTTCCCAGAACTCGAGGAGGTCTCCCCGGAGGCGGCCTACGAGGCGGCCAACCAGGTCTACGACGACAATCTCATCCGGGTCGAGGCGGACGAACTCACCTATCACCTCCACATCGTCGTCCGCTTCGAGATCGAACGCGACCTGATCTCGGGCGACCTCGAGGTGTCGGACGTGCCCGAGGCCTGGAACGACAAGTACGAGGAGTACCTCGGGGTCCGCCCCGAAACCGACGCCGAGGGCTGTCTCCAGGACATCCACTGGAGCCACGGTTCGTTCGGGTACTTCCCGACGTACTCGCTGGGGTCGGTGCTCGCCGCGCAACTGTACGCCGCCGCCCAGGACGAATTGGGCGACCTCGACGACCGCGTCCACGAGGGCGATTTCGCCGACCTCAACGGCTGGCTCCGCGAGGAGATCCACGCCCACGGCAAGCGCTACACCACGCCCGATCTGGTCGAGGAAGCCACGGGTGAGGACTACACGGCGGATTACTTCCTCGAGTACGCGAAAGACAAGTACGGCGACCTGTACGATCTCGAGGACTACTGAGGCTGAACCGCTCTCGAGGCCGGCTGAACGGACGCCAGTAATCCCGTATTGTGCCCGACGTAAGGCGATTTTTCGTCCTCGTAAGCCGGGGCTACTATACCCCTTTTCCAATAGAAGCGCTTTAGGGGACGTAACTCCTTGTACGTCTGTATGTCCCAGCGACAGGGCGCAGACCTCTCCTACGAGGACGGGGCGCGTGCGGTCGAACTCGCACGCGAATCCGTCGAATCCTACGTACGGCACGGCCAACGAGAACACCCGGGAAGCATGCGCGAGACCTTCTACGAGCGCACCGGTGCGTTCGTCCGGCTCGAATCCACCCGCGGTCGGGGCAGCCTCCGGGGCTGTGCCGGCGGCTATCGTTCGGGCGAACAGCTCGGTCACGTCATCGTCGACGCGGCGATCGAAGCCGCGAGCGGCGACTCCTGTGGCTCGGAGGTGACGCCCTCGGAACTCTCGAACCTGACCGTCTCGGTCTGTACAGTTCGGAACATCCTGCTCACCGACGACCCGCTCGAGGACCTCGAACTCGGTACTCACGGCGTCGCCATCGACGGCGGCGGCAACGCGGGGTGGCTCTACCCGACGATTCCGGTCGAGAACGGCTGGAGTGCCCGCGAGTACCTCGACCGAACGTGCCGCAAGGCCGGACTCCCCCCAACGGCCTGGCAGGACGACGACGTCGTCGTCACCCTCTTCGAGGGACAGGTCTTCCGCGAGCGCTCGAGCGACGGGAGCATCGAAGAACTGTAACCTCTCCCGTCGCGTCCGTCCTGGCTCGATGTGGCCCGCGCTCGGTGGCCAATCGCCGGACAGACGCGCGTGGGAGGTGGCGCCTTCGGGAGGCGTCCACCAGGGGAGGGGGACACTACACTTTTTATAGCGAGCGGCGCATCGAAGAATCCATCGACGAACAGCATTTGACGCGTCGCCTGGCGCCTCGAGTCGGCAGTGAGGATGGACGGCTGACGGGTGAGACGAAGCGGATTTCGACTGGTAAAGTGTCGAATGCTCGCGGAAGGCTGTTGGAAGCCTTCGTCGTCCGTCGGAACTCGCGTAATCACATACGACGGCTGTCCCGAGGAGCTGTCGTTCTCGTGCACGCACGCCTCTGTCGCTGGTCGAGCCACTCTCGAGTTCACGAACGCGGTCTCACTATCGGCGACCAGCGACCAGCACTCGCCGTGGAACGGTACGACATCGGGGTTTCCGATTCTCGAGTCGTGAAATTCGATACGAGTTGCTAGGCTGAGGTCACCCAGCCGACGTATGGCGGTTACAGCCGCTTAGCTGCGACGTATGACAATGTTCAAACCCCATATAGTTAGATATAAATACTGTTTAGATAACCGTAATCTAATACTATGAAAAGGGATTGGGATAGAAAATTACTCGCGATCGTTTTCTCGGTCCTGTTGATAACTGGTACTGTCGCGCCGACGGTGATGGCATCATCGGCGACCGAACCGCCCAGTGGGCCGGCCCCCACAGCACACCTTGCCGATACGGACAGAACAGTAGGGGAAGAACCGATCGCTCAGGATGGCGACTACGAAACGGCACTCACGTACCGGAATATTGCCAAGGAAACGTTACAGGGGAGCGATCTGCGTGGAAAGAGCAAGGAACGGCTCCTGGACGATCTCAATGGGACGTACGCGTTCGTTCTCGACGAAAACCGTGTCGACTCGAGCGCCGTCTTTCACGCCGATCGCACGCTCGTCGCACGGACCCAGCAACGTCACCCGGAGGTCGCGGCATATGTAGCGACCGCCGACGCACACCTCGCGACGACGGCGATCGCCGACGCAGAGCGCGTCGCCGATCAACTGGTGGCGCGAAACGTGTCGTTCGACGAGGCGATCGTTCGGGCGAACATCACGGCGGCGCGAACCGCGTACGAGAACGGACTCGACCATCAAGAAAACGGGCGGCTCGTCGCGGCGGTTGTCGAGTACGAACGGGCGTGGACGAACGCCCAGTACGCCCTGGCACGGATGGACCGCGCAGTCGACCCGATCGTCGAGATCACCCACCGCGAGGATCCGCCACACGACGGCAACCTCACGTACTCGGTCGACGGAACCGTGTACGACGTGCACACGGCGAACGTGAACGCGACGGTCGCCATCGGCGGCGAGGAGCGCGAACTGGTGTTGAACGGCAGTACCGTTCCCGGAACCGTGGCCACGTTTAACGACACTCTCTTGCTCGAAGAACAGGTGAACACCGTCACCGTCACGGCGGAAAATCCCGCGGGAACGTTCGTTTCCGTCGACGCCACGCCTGCAACGGATGCCCGATCGACTGAGGAACGGTCGGACAAGAAGGGGCGTGGGAACGGCGATGAGAACAGGGGCGGAAACGGCAACACCAACGATGACAAAAAGGGTAACGCGAAAAATACCGGGGGCCACAACACTGACCACGAGGTCGCAACCGATTCCGCGCCCGCTATCGAGATCGAACGGCCACAGCGAGGCGCTGACGAACTCTTCCTCGATGCCGACGGGCTGCCCGACTGGTACGAACTCGAGGTGACGGGAACGGCCCCGCTCGACCCGGACAGCAACTCGACGTTCACGGACGCAAACGAGTCCGACCGGGGACTGCTCGACGGGCAGAAGGACCTCGACGGCGATGGGCTGATCACCTACGAGGAGTACTGGATCGGCACCGATCCCCTGGACCCGGACACGAGCGGCGACGGTCTCGAGGACGGCTGGCAAGTCTACGTGTCGGGAACCGACCCGCTGGTGAACGACTCGTTCGACGACGGCGTTCTCGACCGCGACCGCGACCTCAGCGGTGACGGGTTGACGCTGCTCGAGGAGCAAGCCCACGGAACGAATCCGCACGTTCCGGATACGGACGGGGACGGGCTGACGGATTACGCGGAGATACACGTCCACGGAACCGATCCACTGGTTCGGGACACGAGCGGCGACGGACTCACGGACGGCGAAAAGGTTCGCCTCGAGCTCGATCCGCTGGCCAACGACACGGCCCCGGACGGGACGCCCGCGAGCGAGCAGACGTTCACGACGGAGACGACCGACGAGGACAGCGGGGTGACCGTTGCAGCGACTGGTCAGGGTGTCGTTGCCGACGAAATTAGAGTGACGAACGTCAGTGACGGATTGGACGCGGCCGATCCAGTCGCGGGACCGATGGTTCGGATTACGAACGATACCGCCTTTGAAAGTGCGACGGTCGAACTCCCGATCGAGGAATCGATCACCGACGCTGAAAATATCACGGTCATCAAGTGGGATCCGTCGACTGACGATGGATGGAGGCCCGTCGACACGACGGTCGACGAAACGAATCGAACCGCGACAGCAACCGTTGGCTCGTTCTCGTACATCGTGCCAATTTACGGGGGCGGTACCGGGATTGGCAGTTGGCGGGTCACCGAATCGCCGGGCTGGCCGGTTCTCGAGGATTTCCAGACACTCGAGGGGTGGACGGCCGACGGCGACGTCGATCAGGTTGACGGCGTCGCCAAGGTGGGAAGCGGGTACGAGGTCTACGTTAGTGACCACAGCTCATCGGAAAACGTCGGCATCCTGGAGATCCCGACGTGTGATAAGTACCCCGACCTGGAGAATTGTGTGCCGACCGGTGGGGACGATGACGACGACAGCGACGGTGATAGTGGTGGCGACGATGATGGCAGCGACGACGGTGATAGTGGCGATGATAGTGGAGACGGCAGTGATGACGAGGATAACGATGGTGACGATGATGGTGGAGACGGCAGTGATGACGACGATAACGACGGCGACGATGATAGTGGAGATGGCAGTGATGACGACGACCACGAGCCTGTTCCGACAATATCGACCCTCGAGCGAACGGTATCGCTGTCCGAGGCGGAAACGATCCACTTCGACACGCGGTTGCGCGGAACCGGAGACGCCGAACTCAGGCTGATCGGTGACGACCGGACGAGAACGGTCTCTGCTCATTCGGACTGGCACAACACATCGCTCAGAGTCTCTGATTTCGCCGGTCAGGAGGTGACCGTCCAGCTCCGGGCCGAGAACGACGACGAACTCGAGGTCGACTACGTGAGCTTCCTCGAGGACACTGCGGACACCGGTATCCCCGACGAAGTCCAGACGATGCCCCTCAGGATGCGTCATGGCCCACCGGGCGTTTTCTGGTCCCCTCTCGACCTCGATCCGACAGTTGCGGACACGAGCGGCGACGGGCTGACCGACGCCGAGGTCATCGACCTCGAGTGGGATTTCGTCAGGTCCGACCGAGGCGACGGTGCCTGGGACCTCAAAGCCGTGGTTAACGGTGCTACTGCCCACCCCGCTCGCACCGACACCGATGGCGACGGCCTCTCGGATTACGAAGAACTCGAGATCTGGGGGACAAATGCGTTCCTGGAGGACACGTCGGGTGATGGTTTCAACGACCTCGTGGATCCGGCCCCGCTCGAGGTGACGACGCCACCGGAGGTGCGCTACGAGACGGAGTCGCTCGCGTGGGTGTACGAGAACGAGCTACGCGTCGAGGCTCGAGGGGACGATGGCGCGAGTGAGATCGCCGAAATCGAGATGGAGAAGTTCGTCGATCCGTGGGGGCGAAGCTCCGACTGGCAGACGGCGTCGATCGAAGAGATCGACGATACCGGCGAGTGGTACACGACGCGCTTTGACTTCCGTGACGAACGGTATCGATCGAACGTGAAACCGGATACGGTCATCGTGACCGTCACCGACATTGACGGTAACCAGCTGGTGATCGAAGACGATAGAAAAAGCGGGACGACCAAGCTGTACGCTGGCTTCGCGGCTGCCGGTACCGCAGGTGCAAAGACGGTCAGAGCCACCAGACCGGTCGCGTCTCTGGGCCTCCATGGGAGAGTCGCGGTCGCGGTTTCTGTCGGCGCAGTGGCGGGTGGCACCTTCGCGCATTCGCTGGCGACGTCGACGACCTACAGCGGCGAGGAGGTTCACGAGACCTATCCGATGCCCGTGCCGCCGACGCCAACCGAAGGTACCTGGGAGACGCCAGAGGGGCTCGAGATCACGCTCCCAAGCGGGGCAGTCTACGAACACGAGATCCACGACCACGAGCGCCGCCACGGCTGGGAGCAGGTCAAACAGCTGCCGGGCATCGAGCAACCTGGCGACGTCGGTCAGATCATCGAAGCGCCCAACGCGATCGTACAGGACGGCCGGTATACGCTAGTGATCGGGGACAATCTCGGCGGTGATGGACAGGTCGTGGTACGAGTGCTCGAGGGGCTGATCGTCTCAGCTGCAGAAATTGTCGAAGATCCCACCGGAAAACACGTCGAAATCGACCGTACGGACAATCATCCAGTACGGGACGATGGAAACCACATTCGCGATTACGAGGTTGTCAAGCAGGTTATTCGAAACCCGGATCAGATCTATCAGAACGGGCAAAATCGGCTCTACGCCAAACAGATCGACGGACGTTGGTATACGGTCAGAGCGTACGAGCACCCAAGCGGAATCATCACAATCGGCACATCTGTTATTTACGATAGCCGTAAGATGCTTGACCAATTCCTTGAGGATAAGGGCTATCCCGAGGAGCCAGTATACGAGTCAGATTAATGGGAAGCACAATGGTAGGATTATTATGAGTGATGGGAACGAAACTGAACAAGTTGATAAAATCGGGGCAGTCACTCAAACCATTAGTGACTGCAAAGTATATGCACGAACGAAACGTCGGGCGGGCGAACTCGAGACTGCAGGGATGTACTATGTGGCTGGGGGCCATGGCTCGTTGATGCAGTTCCGGAGATTGCCCAGCGATTTGACTGATCCCAATACAGTTCCTTCACCGAGACCGTATGCGTTCGGGTCTGCAATCAGATATCTGTTACTCGGTACGCTGTGTTTCCGCCTCGCGGGAGCACTCGATCGCTGTCGCTATCACTGCGAGCAAGGGGAGGCAATCGTTTCGGGCGTGCTTGAGGAGCCGGTATTCACGACGGAGGCACAGATCGGGCTCTGTCACGAGCTACGGGGTGACTTTCGGCTGATAGGCGGTACCGGGAACCACGACGACGAGTACGCGCTGGCCGCCGAGAGATACGAGAAAGTGGAAAACGATCTCGGCTGGTCGATGGAAAGCGAGTTCGAAGACGTCATCCAAATCCCGCTCGAGCTGGCCGACTCGGTCGGCATGGGCGTCGACGATGATCGCCGAAACGAACTCATGTATCTCTCGCTCGAGGAGCGAATCGCGTACAAACGCCATACGTACCCCGAAATCATTGATGCCGTGGTGGAAGCAGGTAACTGGAAATCCGACGTGTTGTAATCGCCATCGATACTCGAGGACTGGACTCGGATCCCTTTTGTGGTGATCCTTGTTTCGGCCCTCGATTCGGCTATCATGTCTTCGGCCGTTCCCCGCTGTTGTTGCTCTTTTCTCCTCCGCTCGCATCCACTCCGCCGTCGACGGCCTGACCGATCGCCAGCAACTCGAGGGCTGGAAGATCCACGTCGTCGACGAGCACCGCCACGCCGAAGCGATGATGGAGGCGCTCGCCGACCCGGACGACGACCGCGACCTGGGGCAGTTCTTCACCGAACGACCGGTGAAGGCGAACCCGCTGATCGACGACACCGACGGCGACGGATTGAGCGATGCCGAGGAGTTCGAGTTGGGGACCGATCCCGAGCTTCGGGATACGACTGGTGACGGAATTTCGGACCGAGACGCTCTCGAACTCGACAGGGAGGATCCGACAGTGTTCACGGTAACGCCACCGGAAGCAAAATTATTAAAAATAAACCAAGAGCTGGAATACGGAGAATACTATATTCCAGAATATCAGGTAGAGTATCAATATTAGATCAGTGATCCCGCTGGCGTGGCAAGTGCTGAACTCAGGCGTGATGGTGCGAGATTTGACGAGAAAACGTATTCTGGTAAGAAGTCGGAAATCGACACCTCGACGTTCAAGTCGACCCTCGAGATCGCTCTCACTCCGTGGCGAGGCTCGCTGACGACGATCACCGTCGAAGACGTCCACGAGAACATAGGAACCGAGACGCTGTACTACAAACACCCGTACGCGGTCAAATTAGCGACCGAACTCAACTCGCCCGAGGAAGCAGGGGTTCTGACCGGTGTTACGATGGGTGCGGCCGAGTTGCCTGATTTCTTTCGCCTGGTTCGGGAGGAGCCCCATGAGATGGCGATGGTGATGGCCGAGTTCATCGGGGAGATGAATCGGGCCGCTGTGGATCCGAGGCGGAATCCCTGGGTCGAGATCGCGAAGGATCTGCCACCGAGCATCTATCACGATCAACAGCAGGCGAATCCGTATCCAGCTCCCTCGAGCGATCCACTCGAGTCGTTCTCGACGTGTCTGGGAACGCTCGGCTACTCTGACGGCGACCACCTGGGGCTCAGCGAGGATGAGTTTACCCACTGCCAGTTCGCCAACGGCTGGTATTCGGGCTACAGCGCGTTCCTCGTCATCGAGACGGTCGTCGGCGACAAAGGGCTCTCGAAAGGGGCGACGAGTGCGAGCGACGTGGCCACCCAGCTGCGGCGGGCCTCGGACGACCTCGAGAGCGTCCTGCCGGCGGTTCGGTCGGGGCAGTCGATGCGGACGACCCAGATCAGTCATCGACTGCTCACCGACGGTGGCCGGCAGCTAGACGATCTGTCGCCACAGTTCCGGACGGCCGGGAAAACCGCCCAGGGGGTCAAGCGATTCGAGGCGGTCGATCAGCGAACTCTGAATCGACTCGATAGCTCCCAGCGAACGGAGCTCCTCCACCATTTGGCCGATGCGCCGAACGGCCACCGCGTAATCAACGACCTGGGGCTACACCGAACCGAGCAATTGTTCAGACTCTCCTACGATGGCGTCGACACCGTCCAGTTCCGGGCGAACATCCTCCAACACGGTGATGCTATTAGTCAGCCGCGCCTCAACCAGTATATTGACGACGCGACGACGGCACGTTCACACGCCACCATCCGGAACCCCGAGGGGCCCGTTGTTGAGGCCGCTCGCGAGGGGATTGCCCCAAGCCAGATCAGAGGGCAAGCCGGCGAGGCCAAGAGTGCCGTCCGGTACGCTGACGAGGGTGCAGATGTAACTGTCGAACCTGGAAAGGGTGACTACGATTTGGCCGTTATTCGAGATGGACGAACGGAGTACGTGGAGGTGAAAACCCCGGCAGTCGGTACATCAATCAACCGTAACTACTGGCTACGGCAAACAGAGTCGATGAACAAGAAGTTTGACAATACTGACGATCTCGCTCGCAAGGATGCTGTCCTTGAAGTCCAAACTACGAGAGGAATCTCACAACTAGACGATGCAGTGTCAGAACTAAACGAATTGGTAGAGACTCCTGGGATCACGACGAACTTCGGGGAAATACGCATCCATTCGACGAACGCGGACACGAGGATTGTCAAAATAGACTCCGTATGAGTGAACCTAACAAGAATCACGTCGCCGTACATAGGGATCGAGAGGTAATGTACTGGGCGTTCATCATGCCATCGAGAGTGGAAACTTGCGAAGCACAGGCCAACGAGATGGTAGCCCGGTGCGAGACGCTCTTCGAAACCTTCGAAGACTTCATCGTCCCCACGGAGATCAACTATGCCATTGGCAGGTTTCCACCGGGCCAGCGCCTCCTAGTCGGAGTGAGTATGAATGAGTATCTCGAAACTATCGAGCGAGAACTGCGAAACGAATCCGGGATCACTGTCGAAGCATTTCGAGATTCGACACACGTGGACGAATCGGGATCACGATGGATCCCCCGCGTCGCGTTCGACGGGACTGAGGTGAAGGTGCGGCTGAACGACGGTGACGTGGCCGCCTCAAGACGCAGTAACACAGTTGAGTACCGTAAGGACGAGCCGCTCAATAACGATCCAACGCAAGATCCACTTGAACTGTCGGTACTGCATGGTTCGAATACCGACAATTACGATACCGATGCGGGGTACGTTACGAGCATTATCGTGGCACCAATGAGTGACATTTGGTTCGAAGAGTCGGATATCGGAACGATGAATCGGCGACATCTCACTGCATTCCTCGAACGGATCGAAAACACGTTCCCCGTCGTGGATGTCGAACGGACGTCCGAGTGGTTGCCCCTCACTGCCCTTGAGGCGGTGTACTAAACAGAACCCAGTGGCGCTGTTATATCGCTACTCAATAGTAATGGCGTCAAATATCCGTATTGAGTTCCAATAGAAGCCATCTCCTCGCATGCTGACAAATTTTCGAAAGTTCATTTTTTGTCACTTTCTAGTTCAGCGTCTCCGCCGCAGGCGTTCGTCTATCTAACACTGGATTCGGTTTTTCATCCGGGTTCGTTCTTACGCTATTGAGTTCAAGGCTGTGAATCACCTGCTGTCGCCACTCAGTTACGACAGGCCTCGGACGCCCTCGAGAGTGTCCTGCCGGCGGTCCGGTCGGGGCAGTCGATGCGGACGACCCAGGTCAGTCACCGGCTCGTCCCTGACGAAGGGAACCCGCACATCGATACACCGGCGGTCAGGACCGGGTTACAGGAGCGGGGCTTCTCGCCCGGGAAACAGAAAGTAGCGGTCACGAGGCTCGACGAACTCTCGGGCACCCACCTTAGCCACCTCTCCTCGAGCGAGCAGACCGCACTGGCAGCCCGGCTGGCGAACAGCGCCGACGGGGACGCCGCGGTCCGGTTCGTCAACGACCTCGAGCACGCGAGTGACGTGCGGTATTTCCTCGACGAGGAACTGGCGACGACGAACCGGCTGGTCGACTTCCACGCGAACAAGCATCGCACGACGGGTCAGACTCGAGGCGTCTCGAACCGTCATCTCAATCCAGAGCTCGAGGCGAACGACTTTGTCCACGTCGCGCGAAACGGCGACGTGAACGAGGTTCATGTGATGTGAAAGGATCCGACGAATTCCAGGATCGGGGTAGTGTTCAGTGGCTCGAGGAAGGTGATGCCTCGCGCGGCCTTGAACACATTAACCAGAGACATGTCACTGAAGATCAATTTTTAGCGATCGAAGGTATCGACACGCTAGACGACGTGACAAATTCTATATACGTTACGATCAAGAGCGGAAAATCACAGAGAATTCCGAGTAGTGACGGCGGTGGAACAGCGTACGTGCATCGATATACACTAAACGACGAAATCACTGTGATCGTGGGGGACAATGGTTACGTTGTGACCGCACGCCCTGGTGCGTACCCATGAGAGCATCAGTCGACGCGGAGATTATCGGCACGGAGATCGAGGCGGAATACCAGGGAAGCATCTACGAGCGAACGGTGAAAATCAACGCAGGTAGCACGATTCTCGAAGTATTCGAAGGAACGAACATCATCACCGACGACGATACCGGATCGACTGTCGGATTGGAGTTGTGCGCTCGATTGATTCGAGATGTCGAACGAGTATCGACGACCGAACTCGGCATCTACCAAGCGCCGAACCGAGATTCGAAGTGGTCCGTGACGATCATCTGCCGAATCGTAGAAACTGGTGTCCACCCAGCGTTCGAAGATCGAGATACACCGATGGTTTTCACCGACATCGGTACCGGATCGATTCTGCTTGAATCAACCCCGGAACTGCTCGAACGGGTTGACCGAGATTGGAACGTAAATGAAGACGTGATTCGAGTCCATTGCGGAAGAATTGACGTCATCGGCAGACACTGACGGCTAGTGGATGTTGATGATGACAGTCGTGGATTGAAAGGAGACAGCAAACCAAACAGTACGCCGCTATCTCGTAATTACCATCAATATCGAACGTCGTAGATGGCTCGGAAATGCGCGTGGTGACTGGTAACGACGCCACCGGAGGTGCGCTACGAGACGGAGTCGCTCGCGTGGGTGTACGAGAACGAGCTACGCGTCGAGGCTCGAGGGGACGATGGCGCGAGTGAGATCGCCGAAATCGAGATGGAGAAGTTCGTCGATCCGTGGGGGCGAAGCTCCGACTGGCAGACGGCATCGATCGAAGAGATCGACGATACCGGCGAGTGGTACACGACGCGCTTTGACTTCCGTGACGAACGGTATCAATCGAACGTGAAACCGGATACGGTCATCGTGACCGTCACCGACATTGACGGTAACCAGCTGGTGATCGAAGACGATAGAAAAAGCGGAACGACCAAGCTGTACGCTGGCTTCGCGGCTGCCGGTACCGCAGGTGCAAAGACGGTCAGAGCCACCAGACCGGTCGCGTCTCTGGGCCTCCATGGGAGAGTCGCGGTCGCGGTTTCTGTCGGCGCAGTGGCGGGTGGCACCTTTGCGCATTCGCTGGCGACGTCGACGACCTACAGCGGCGAGGAGGTTCACGACACCTATCCGATGCCCGTTCCGCCGACGCCATCCGAGGGTACCTGGGAGACGCCAGAGGGACTCGAGATCACGCTCCCGAGCGGGGCGGTCTACGAGGATCCGATGGGCCAGGGACACGACCGTGGCTTCGGCTGGGAGTACATCGAGGAAACGACCGATCTGACCGTCGGCGAAATCGGTCACGCCGTCGAGAACGCGGAGAAAGTCGTCGACGACGGTGAGGTACGGTACATCATCGGTGACGGGTATTCGGAAACTGATCGAGTGATTCTCTCAATCATCGGTGGGACAATCGTTACGGCGAGTGCCTCGAGCGCGTACAACGAGGATTGTGGAGCGACGGTCAGGTTTGACGAAAGTGGTAATCCCGAGCACGCACTTCGTGACGGGAAACCGATCGACGAAGTCACGACCCTCATCGAGGTTATCGAAAACCCGACGCGAATCGTGGACGCTGGGTCGAAGCGCTACTATATTCTAAAATTGGGGACGAATAGAGTAATTATGGTGTCTACCCGACTCTACGACCAGGCGTATCAAGCGTTGAGAACAACATTAACCGGAAAGGGGCCTGATAATGCGTTCAGGACTGTGGACGAAGCGATGGAGGAGATCGAACGAAAACATAGTGATTACAAGATTGTTCACGATCCAGAAAATGGTATCGAGTGTTAATATGACCGGATCCAATAATGAATCGTGTATGCGCAAAGCATTTACACTTCGAAAAAATGGGAAGCTAATCGACGCGGGTGAGCACTTTACGAGGGACGCGTTCGAACGCTTTGGGGACGGTTTCTCCGGAATGTTTGGCGTCCAGGTTGCTGGCGGTGTTGTCAATCTGTTACGGGCTGCAATCTGTTATCGGGTCGGTGGCCGAATGGATCGTTGCAGGAACCGCTGTCGCATGGGAATCCTTATCGCCGAGGAAATGATTGACCGCGTGTTCGCTGCAGATCCCCTCGAATACTTCTACGACCAGGCGCGAAGAGGCGTCTGGTACGAGTACATCGGTGACTTCCGGTGTATCGGTAACTTCGGAGATCCGACATCAGCGTACGACCAGGCGAGGGAGGTCTACGAAGCGGCGGACGATCCTGATACATGGTATAGTGAGCAGGAGCACGGCTATACGATGGCGGTGTTTCGAGAAGTGGCAAGGGGAGTCAATCGCGATCCTGGTCCAATAGATGATATGGAGAACGATATGACGCTCACTGATTGGGTTTCCTTCAAGGAAGATGCCTATCCGTCACTCCTCGACGACCTCACCGAGCGCGGAGACTGGTCTTGACCAGCGCTACAAAAATATAGTGAGGCTCTCCGATCCAGAGTCCGCCGAAACGTGTCTGTAAGCCTTCGCCGACCGAAGAACTCGCTTTTCTACACACGACAGTCAAATCAACCCGAGGATTTACGATCACGCACTCAACATTTCGAGACGAAATATGGCAACTGTTGACGAGACTGCCATCGACGCATCAGACGCCTACGATCGGCTTCTCGAGCGATCCGAGAAGCTGACGAACGTCCGGATGGCGTCGATGGCGCTGGGGTGGGATCAACGGGTGATGATGCCCGAAGGGGGAACGCCGGCGCGAGCGGGGCAACTGTCGACGCTCTCGTCGCTCGGACACGAACTACTGACCGCTGACGAGGTGGCGACGTGGCTCGAGGCGCTCGAGTCCGATGGGGTGACGCGGGATACGGGTAACGCCGAATCTGTGGACGGCCTCACCGACGAGCAGGCGGCAGTCGTCCGCGAACTCCGCCGGGAGCACGACCGGGCGGTCGACGTCCCGGCCGACCTGATCGAGCGGCTGACGGCCCACCAGGCCGAGACTCAGCAGGTCTGGCAGGAGGCGAAGGCGGCCGACGACTTCGAGCGGTTCGCGCCGGCGCTCGAGGAACTCATCGCCCTCCACCGCGAGCGCGCGGCGGCGATCGACCCCGCGGAGAACCCCTATCGGGTGCTCTACGAGGATAGTCTGCCGTACCTGCCGCTCGAGACGGTCGAGCGTATCTTCGACGAGTTGCGCGAGCACCTCGTTCCATTGATCGACGAGATTCAAGAGCGAGGTCGTGAGTTGCCGACGCCGTTCGCGGGCCACACCTACGACGAGGAGACCCAGATGGCGCTCTCGGAGGCCGTCCTGGACGTGCTGGGCTACGACCGAACCCACGGCCGTCTCGACACGGCTCCCCACCCGTTCATGTCCGGCAATCAGTTCGACGCCCGGATCACGACTCGCTTCCGGGAGGACGACCCGCTCGACGCGCTGACGGCGACGATTCACGAGTTCGGTCACGCGACCTACCAGCTCGGGCTGCCGAAAGAGCAGTACGGGAACCCGCTCGGCTCCTCACTCTCCTCGGGCGTCCACGAGTCCCAGTCTCGCTTCTGGGAAAATCACGTGGGCCGGACGAAGGCGTTCTGGGAGCTGATTCTCCCAACCGTCAAAGAGCGCTTTCCCCACCTCGAGGACGTGACCGTCGACGAGGCCTACGCGGCGGTCAACCGGATCTACCCCGAGAACCTGATCCGGGTCGAGGCGGACGAACTCACCTACCACCTGCACGTCATCCTCCGGTGTGAGATCGACCGGGCGTTCGTCGAGGGGGACCTCGAGGTCGTCGACGTCCCGCAGGTCTGGAACGACAAGATGGACGACTACCTCGGGGTCCGACCCGAGACCGACGCCGAGGGCTGTCTCCAGGACACCCACTGGTCGTACGGCTTCGCCGGCTTCCAGGGGTACACGATCGGGAGCGTGCTCGCGGCCCAGCTCGACGCCGCGATGCGCGAGGACCTCGAGGTAGACGCGCTCGTTCGGGAGGGGGAGTTCGACCCCCTCCGCGAGTGGATGACCGAGCACGTCCATCGTCACGGCCAGCGCTACCCGACCGAGGAGTTGATCGAGGTGGCGACGGGCGAACCGCTCACCGCCGAGTACTTCCTCGAGTACGTCGACGAGAAGTTCCGGACGCTGTACGGTCTGTAGCGCTGGTGCCCTGGTCTGAGCGGGAACCACGAGCGACCCTGTGTATGCCGGGCGAGTGCTTCTTTCTCCTGGCACCCTGACTCGAGTATGCGCGTCTCGATACCGGGGATGCCGGGCATCTACTACGACACTGACGCCGAATCGACGGCGGTCACCCTCGCGCTCACTGCGGCGGGCCGCCGAGCGCCGAAACCACACGGGTACGCCGTGCAGGCGCTTCCGTACCTCTGGGGCTTCGATGTCGACCTCAACGACGTGCCGCCGGACCATCCGCTGCAGTATCTCCACCCGGACGGCGCCCGGAGCATCCAGGAGTTCGCCCCTGACGAGAACCTCGAGCGGCTGGCGGGCGACGCCGACCGACTCGGTCGGGTCCTGTGGGCGATCAACGAGGAGACGGAGCGGGGCATCGAGCAGTTGATCGGTAAACGGCGCGAGGAGGAGACTCGAGGGACGACGATCGAAATCGAGTCCGGTGAGTCCGGGGACCGCGATCGGGACCAGAATCGAGGTCAAGACCGGGGCCAGGATCAGCGTACGAAACGACCTCGCGCCGACGAGTTCGGAGAAGACGTCATCGAACCCGGACCCGACGCCGACCCCGACCCCGACGTCGATCCCGACTCCAGCCACGAACCGGACTCCGACCCTCGAGCGTAGTCATTGTTCGCAGCCACTGTTCGGATGACTTCGCCAGAGAGAATCCACGAGTATCGGCTGCTGTCGAACGTTCTGCCGAGAAAATCGCCTACACCTACAGCCGCGGCAAGAACGCGTACAACAGCAACCCGAACGCGAGGTGCTGGAGCATCGTTTGCTCGACGGTCGTTCGGACGTAGTCCTCGTCGGCGATGGCGTACTCCTTCGTGCGGACCTTCGCGTGCATCGAGAGCACACCCTCGTCCTCCAGCTCGTGGAGGCTCGGGTAAACCGTCCCGGGGCTGAGTTGGGCACCGAAGAGGTGCGTCAGATCCGAGAGGAGTTCTTTGCCGTGGGTTTCGCCGTGGAGCGAGATAAGCATGAGGAGAATCTCGTCGAGGTTCTCCTTGATGATGGCGTCGTCGAACTGGACATCGTCGGTCGGGAGCGCACTCGTGACCTCCGCCATGAGTTCGTCGAGTTCGCGCTCGACGGCCCGGCTGTCTTCTTTGGTCGTCCCGATCGTGATATCGTACTGTGCTGACTGCCCTGCCGCAGTCGCCGCGCTCGAGAACTGCTCGAGGACGGACTTCGTATTGGGGGATTGCTCACGCATTTTCGAACACCTGGGGGGTTCACGAGCGAACGCACCACCCTTCCCCACGCACGGGAGAACGGTTGGATTGATTCCATTTTCGATCGTGAATTACTCAAGCAGATGAACTACCACGTAATAAAGAAAGTGGCCGATTCTTGCCGGTATGAAAACCGATTGTCCGAGATCGAACGTTGCGTTACCAGCGCTCAGGCACCGGCTGAGGGGGCTTACGGGCGAATTTCAAACTCATATGCGAAATAGCATATGTCGTCCATCTCGACGGTCGAATCTAGACGGTCAGCGTCGTCGAGAAAATAACTATTCGCCGTCAGGAAAGGCTCGTCGCCTCGTCCTGGATGATGCTCACCATCTCGCTCGGCTGACTGGAGTCTTCCTCCTCGTCGTCCAGTCTGCGCTCGACGCGACGTTCGGCCATCCGCGCGATCATCACGTGCTCCTCGAGGTCGTCCCCGCTGATCTTCGAGATGTACTCGAGGCTCTGAGCGTGTGCGCCAAAGAGCGTCCCCGACAGCGATTCGAGGGGGTACTCGAGGCTCGCGGGTTCGTCGTAACGACGGTTGTGGATCTCGCCGAGTGAGAGGCCGCGCAGGTAGGAGGTCATCTGCTTGCGGACCAGCGGGCTGATCCACCCGAGGGTTTCGTAGTATCGCAGGCAGTTGAGCGCGCCGGTGGTGCCGAATGTCTCGCCGAGGTAGCGGGCCCACTTGATCGTCGCGTCGGCGTGGGCCGAGGACTGTTCGAGCGATTCGAGGTACGGGGTGGGGGTGGGGGATGACATGATGGGGGTGTGGGGTGCCTGGCCGCCTGGCTGCGTGTCTGTTGGGTTCTTCGCCGGAGCAGGCATGAACATTCCCGTCATTTCGAGCGGTGAGTCGAGCGATGAGTCGCGGACGGCGGTGCTCGGCTTCGCGTCTCGGGTGTGAGCCTCGCTCACACGACGTCCCAACATCTGCAGGGTTCGGAAGGGTTTACCCGTTGCACGCGATTGACTCGCGTATGAAGATTCTGGTCACAGACCCCATCGACGACGCGGGTCTGGACGTACTTCGCGACGCCGGCCACGAGGTCGAGACGGCCTACGAACTCGAGGGCGAGGCGCTCCTCGAGGCGGTTTCGACGGCACACGGATTGATCGTGCGCTCCGGGACGGAGGTCACACGCGGGGTCCTGGAAGCGGGCGAGAACCTCGTGATCGTCGGGCGGGCGGGTATTGGGGTCGACAACATCGACATCGAGGCAGCCACCGACGAGGGGGTCATCGTCGCCAACGCGCCGGAGGGGAACGTTCGCGCGGCGGCCGAGCACACGGTCGCGATGACGTTCGCCGCCGCCCGCTCGATCCCGCAGGCCCACGCCCGCCTGAAGGACGGCGAGTGGGCCAAGAGCGAGTTTCTCGGGACCGAACTCAACGGTAAGACCCTCGGCATCGTTGGCCTCGGTCGCGTCGGCCAGGAGGTCGCGAAGAAACTCGACGCCCTCGGCATGGACCTCGTCGCCTACGATCCCTACATCTCCGAGGAGCGCGCCGACCGCCTCGGCGCCGAACTCGTCGACCTCGAGACCTGCCTCGAGCGCGGCGACTTCCTGACGATCCACACCCCGCTGACCCCGGAGACGGAAGGGTTGATCGGCGACGCCGAACTCGAGCGTTTCGGCCACGGCTACCTCGTGAACGTCGGTCGCGGGGGCATCGTCGACGAGGACGCCCTCGCGGCGAAGGTCGAGCAGGGAGTGGTGGCGGGTGCGGCGCTCGACGTCTTCCGCGAGGAACCGCTCCCCGAAGACTCGCCGTTGCTGTTCGTCGAGGACGTCATCGTCACGCCCCACCTCGGCGCGTCGACCGAGGCCGCCCAGGAGAACGTGGCGACATCGACGGCCGAACAGGTCGTCGCCGCCCTCGCGGAGGAACCCGTCGCGAACGCGCTCAACGCCCCCTCGATCGACGAGAGCGCGTTCCCGCGCCTCGAGCCCTACATCAACATCGCCGAGACGGCGGGCAAGATCGCCGCCCAGGTGCTCGACGCTCGCATCGAATCCATCGAGGTGCGCTACGAGGGCGACATCGCCGAGGAGGACGTCGAGTTCGTCACCGCCTCGGCGCTGAAGGGCGTCTTCGAACCGCTCGAGTGGCAGGTCAACGCCGTGAACGCCCCCCAGATCGCCGAGGACCGGGGCGTCGACGTGACCGAGTCCAAGAGCCGCCAGAGCGAGGACTTCCAGAGCCTGATATCGGTGACGGTCTCGAGCGGCGACGACGCGATCACGGTCGACGGCACCCTGTTCGCCGGCGACGACCCGCGGATCGTTCGCATCGACGACTACCGCGTCGACGCCATCCCCCACGGGAAGATGGTCGTCACCCGAAACACGGACGAGCCCGGCGTCATCGGCCTCATCGGGACGGTGATGGGTGCCCACGGCGTCAACATCGCGGGGATGTTCAACGCCCGGGAGGCTCACGGCGGGGAGGCCCTCACCGTCTACAACGTCGACGGCGAGGTGCCTGGGGAGGCGAGGCAGGAACTCGAGGCCGACGAGCGGATAATCAGGGTTCGGTACATCACGCTGAACGGGTAGTCGTTCGCTGACGATTCCATATTCGTTTTCGGCCGTCGTCGTTCGAGTCGTTCGAGTCGTTCAAGTCGTTCGAGCTGCCCTCGAGCGTATTACCGAGATTACGGGTATCGACTTCTTCTCGCTGGCCTGTCGGGTTCCTTGGACTGCGTCTTCGAGGTACCGTCACAATTATTGTATTTGTGGGCTACTTAATTGCATGGACTACAAGGATCTGGTAGTCATCGCATCCGCCTTTTTGGGCGGGACGTTCGGGGGCACAGTCGGTGGACCTCTCGGAGTAGGCGCGGGTATCGTCGTCGGTGCTGGGGTAAGTGCAGTCTGGGCCTACGAAACCGACCTGCGAAAATATACTGGAAACGTCGCAAATCGCCGTGAAAACGATCGCTGACGTCCACGACGGATAGCGCACCTACGCGAACTTCTGCACGGTGACCTCGAGCGTGTCCAGGTCAACGATGGGCGCATAGCCGGAGTCGGGGTCGATGTTGACGCTCTTCTGAAAGTCCGTCTGGGCCTGCCAGCACCCGGAGTTGATCGCGAGCACGTTGTGGTACTTCCCGAATCCGAGCTTGTGAACGTGGCCGGTGTGGAAGATGTCGGGCACCTCGTCGATGATCAGGTGGTCCTTCTCCTCGGGGGCGAGGCGGGTGTGGCCCCCGAACTGGGGCGCGACGTGGCGCTTTTTGAGGAGGTGGTACATCGCCTTGTGCGGGTCGTCGTAGCTCGCCTTCTCGGCCGGCAACTCGGCGATGACCTCGTCCAGGCTGACGCCGTGGTACATCAGGACGGAGACGCCCTCGACGGTGACCATCGCGGGGTTGCTCACGATCTGTGCGTCGTGGGCGGTCATGATCTCGCGCAGGTTCTCGTCGAACCCGGGCTGGGGCTCGGCCAGGCGAACCGCGTCGTGGTTGCCCGGGATCATCACGATCTCGAGGTCGCCCGGAACCTGCTTGAGGTACTCGCTGAAGCGCTCGTACTGGTCGTAGATGTCGATAATGTCGAGTTCCTCGTCCTGGTTCGGGTAGATCCCGACGCCCTCGACCATGTCGCCGGCGATGAGCAGGTACTCGACGTGCTGGGCGTCCTCGGTGTGGAGCCAGTCGGTAAAGCGGTTCCAGGCGTCGTGCATGAACTCCTGGCTGCCGACGTGGACGTCGCTGATGAGCGCCGCCTGGACGTGGCGGTCGGCCGTCGAGGGCTGGTGGGTCCGGGGGACGTCCGGAAAGTACATGGAGTCGACGAAGGCGATGCCCGCGTCGTCCGAGAGCGTTCCCTCCATCGCGAGCACCTCGTCACAGAGCAACTCGTCGACCAGGTCGGCGTAGTCGCGGTCTTTCATCACCAGCCACGGGAAGGTACCGGTGGCGTCCTCGAGTTCGATCAGCCAGTGGCCGCTGGCCGTCGAGCGAATGTCGTTGACCAGCCCGACCATCCCGACATCGCCGCCGCCTGGCATCGCCTGGATGGCGGTCGCCGGGCGATGGTTGACCCGGCCCCGGAGTTTGCCGCCGAGGCGCTCGAGGCGGTCGCGAAAGACTGCCACGAAGTCCTTGTACTCGCCGGTGCCGGTACTCTCGCCGGTCATGTCGTTGGTGACGTGGATCGACTGGCGACTCGTGTCGAGGGGCGTCCTCGGATCGGAACTCCCCTCCGTTTCGACTGGAACGCTTCCCTCGCCCTGTGGCGATACGTTGGGCCCGGTTCCAGTCGAAACAGGGGGGTCCTGGCGAGCGGGCGTCGGCTCGGTCCCAGCGGGCTGGGCGTCCGTTTGCGCATCGAGCACCGTTCTGACGTCCTCGGTTCGGAGGACGAGCGCGTTCTCGGGGGCGGCGTCGATAGCGCGTTCGAGGGCGTCGGCGGGGTCGTCCGCGGTGGCGATGAGCGTCACGGCCTCGCGGTCAGCGTTGTAGCCGCGGCTCGTGAGTTCGCTGACGATTCGGGCCGGCCCCTCGAGTGGCACGTCCTGCGTATTCGCGAGTAACGATAAAAGGATGGCGGATACGACTGTCCGCTCGAGGGACGATCTGTCGGCGTGGGAACGAGACTCACCCTCGAACAGAAAATTGATTGCCGCGTCCCCCAAACCGGGAGTCGATGAGCGGTGACGGCGGCGACGACGAACGCGAGAACTCGAGTGAGCGCGCCGACCGCACCGGGCCGGAACGCCCGAGCGACCGGGCGGACGGCGATCAGTCGAGGGACGATGGTACCGAACGGGCCGACTCGAGTCGACCACCTGCGGAAGACGACTCGAGTGCGGGCCGAAGCGACTCATCGTCGCCGGCGCGGGCGTCCGGCGATGGTGGCGATAGAGACGGTGTCGGTAGCGGTGGCGACAGCGTTGCTAGCGGCGGCAGCGGTGGCGGTGACGTCGGTAACGCAAGCGGTGACAGCGATGGCGGTGTCGGTATGTCCGAAGGCCAGTCGACGCTCGCCAGCCAGACGGTCCGGGAGCGCGACCGGCCGCCCCAACGACGGGCGCGGCCGGACGACGACCGGGTGACGATCGAAGACGACGGCCCGATTCGCTGGTTCCTCCGGACCAACAATGGCACCGTCGTCGCCGTCCGCGACGTGCTGAGCAGCGTCGCGCTCGTAGCCGTCATCGGCCTGGTGCTCTTCGGCGTCAGCGGCATCTGGCCGCCGCTGGTCGCCGTCGAGAGCGGGAGCATGGAACCCAACATGGAGCGCGGGGACATGATCTTCGTCGTCGCCGAGGATCGGTTCGCCGGCGACGATCCGGTCGACGGGACGGGAATCGTCACCCGTGAATCGGGTCTCGAGAACGGCCACGAGAAGTTCGGCGGGGCCGGTGACGTGATCATCTTCCGACCGAATGGCAACGCGGGTGAGACGCCGGTGATCCATCGCGCCCACTTCTGGGTCGAGGCCGACGAGAACTGGGTCGACGGACAGGCAGACCCGGAGTTCGTCAACGGCGCCAGTTGTGAACGGGTTCGGGCCTGCCCGGCACCCCACGCCGGGTTCGTCACGAAGGGCGATGCCAACAGCGGCTACGATCAGACGGCGAACGTCGGCGCCGACACGTCGGTCGTCAAACCCGAGTGGACCACCGGCAAGGGCATGTTCCGCATCCCGTGGCTCGGGCACGTTCGACTGGGCTTCGAGGAACTCTTCGCGTTCGCGGTAACTCCAGGAGTCTCGAGCACCCTCTCTCTCCTTTCACCGACACTCCTCGGGATGTTTGGCGCGATTGGATTCGCGTATCCGCCACGCTCGAGGCGACGCTGATCGTCCCGGCACTGATCGGCCGACCCGCGTGTCGTCTCGGTTCGTGTGGCCGCGTCGTATCGCTTTCAGACTCAAACTCGCCCGAACGTCTCGTTCGAGATGCGCACCGGCGATGGCGTCGGGCCGGACAGGGTGATGTCGGACTCGGTCCGGACTCGGAGCCGCCTCCTGGTTCGCCGCTCTCGGCGTTCGGTTCGGTCGTCGCTCCGATCGGACTCACGACCGAAGGCCGCCTGCCAGGACGACGGCAGTTCGCGCACGCGCTTTTCGACGGTCGTTTTCCCGACGTCGTCGGCTTCCTCGTAGCCCAGTTGCGTTCGTTCGGTCGTGGGTCCCGCCGTGAGTTCCGTCGTGAGTGCTCCCTCGGGTTCACGGGCGACCGTATCGGTCGCCTCGAGTTCGCGGGCGACGCGCCCGAGTTCGTCGAAGAGATCGCTCGCGATGGTGTCGTCGGCGTCGATAGCGTCGTCAGTCGTGGGGTCGTGAGCGCCGTCACCGATGGCGGCGTCGGCGATCAGATCGTCGGGCGAATCGACGTCGAAGGCGTCGAGTACGGCGTCCGGATCGGGCGTGACGTCGTCGAAGACGTCCGAGGTGTCCGGTTCGTCCCTGGGGTAGTCGCTCATAGGTACTCGAGCGCTCCATCCCGTCCCTATTGGTTAGTCTCCTGTTAACCACTGTTTCGACGCGGCTGCAGGCGCTCTCCGTTTCGTTTGTCAGTGCCTACCGTGGTGGCGCCCAGGCCGATTTCCTCCCCGTCGATCACTCGAGTCCGTCGCCGGACAGTCGAAACACAGCGCGCGTCTCCTCGCCGGTCCGCTCGGTCTCGACCCGGGTTACCGTCGCGTCCACTTCGAACTCACGGGCCAGCCCCTCCAGGATGCCGTGGGCCATCGCCGGGTGGTCGCGGTGCGATCGGTAGGTAACCCGAAGGCCTGAATTGGTCGACTCGCAGGTCACTGTCGGCGGTCGGTTCTCGGCTGACTTCGCCGCGAGCGCGACGGCGATCTCTTCGAGCGCCTCGAGGAGGTCGGCGAGCGCCCAGTCGTCTCGCCAGTGCGCGCGGAAGTTCTGGAGTAACGCGGGAGCAAGCGTTCGGCCGAAGTCGCGCTCGACGGCGGCCACCTCGTGACCCGACAGCTCGGCGACGGTCTCGAGAATCGTCGCGATCTCCTCGTCGGGGTAGTGCGAGACCGGCAGGTAGAGCCGGGGATCGATCCCCGAGCGCTCGAGGACGACCGCCCAGCTCGCTTCGTCGGTCTTCTCGACGACGTAGGTCTTCAGCGTCTGGTGGACGAGTCCGTGCATCTGGGGCGAGTGTGTGCCGCGTAGTCGATGATCTGCCAGCACCTCCGGCGTATCTCCGGCGTATCTCCGGCGTATTTCTGGCGTATCTCCCGTTCGGATCGATGATTCGAGCCGACCGTAATATGTCGTTCGACTCATGGGTCTTCGGCCGCCCGTTTGCGGCAATTTTCCCAGCGGTCCCGGAACTCAGTTGAGGGAACCCGCGCTCTCGAGCGCCTCGGCGACGACTGGCGCGACTGAGACGGCGCTCGTCGGTCGCTCGAGGGTGTCGGTGCCGTAAACGGCCTCGACCCCGGCGTTCGAGAGCCGCGTGTAGGCGTTCCGGACGAGAAGCGGGTGGACGCAGGTGACGAAGACGCGCCCGACGCCGCGCTCGCCGAGGACGGCGACGGCCTCGCTCATCGTGCCGCCGGTGGCGATGATGTCGTCTGCGACGACGACGTCTCGATTCGCGACGTCGACGTCGCTCGGCGAGATTTCGACCTCGGTGCCGGAGCGGCGGGTCTTCTCGAAGTAGTCCGTGTCGCCGCGACCGTAGGCGTCGCAGACGGTTTCGGCCAGCTCGATCGCCCCCGAGTCCGGGGAGAGAAAGACGGGCTCCTCCAGGTCGGCCGGAAGCGGGTCGGCGAGGACGCTCGCGGCGTCGACGGGCGTCGCCGTCGGTTCGAAGAACTCACAGACGGAGTCCTCGTGCGGGGTGACGACGAAGACGGCGTCGGTGCCGGTCGAGATCGACCGGGCGACGGCGCGCGCCGAAATCGGCTCACCGGGTTCGAACGCCCTATCCTGGCGGCCGTAGCCCATGTACGGGATGACGGTGACGACCTCGGACGCCCCGGCCTCCTGGACGGCGTCCTGCAGACAGAGCAGTTCGACGTGGGCGTCGCTCGAGGCCGTCGCGGCGACGACGACGACGCGCTCGCCCTCGAGGTTTGCCGACTCGTCCTGGAGGCTGACGAACAGTTCGCCGTCGGGGAAGCGGTCGTAGGCGACGCTGGCGAGCGTCGCGTCGCGTTCGCGGGCCAGGGCGGCCGCGAGCGCCTGGGAACTCGAGGCGCTGACGATGGTGGTCATACGCGTGGAAAGCGTCCCCGTGGTAAAACCCGTTTTCGTTCGTCGCTCTCGTCGTCCTCGTCTTCGCTTCACTGCACCACCGTCTACGTCTCCGCTTCGCCGCTCCTGTCGCTTTCGCTTCCGCTTCGGCTTCGCCCGACGGCCGTCGACGTCGAGTCCCTACTCGTCGCTCTCGTTCGCTCCCTCGGCCGTTTCGGCGGCCTCGATGTCCACGTCGCCCGACCCACAGGGGCCGCCCTCGGTGACGCCGGCGATGCGGACCGTGCCGTCTCGGCGGACCAGGACGATGAGGTTGAGGCAGTCGGGGTCGCTCCAGTTCGCCGGCGTCACCTGTGTGAAGTCCGTGCCGTCGATGCGAGCGGTCACCCGGAAGTCGCCCCGTTCGTCGGGCCAGTCGGCCTCGAGCGTGGCGCCGCCGGTCTCGTCGTCGAACTCGTGGGTCGACCAGTGGGCGATTTCGCCGTCGTACTCGACGAGGACGTCGACCGTGTGGTCTACGTCGTCGAGGTTCTCGACGGTGATTTCGCCGAGACGCGTTCCGGCCGGTGCCGGTTCTTCCTCGCCGTCGTTCGGCCCATCCCCGTTTTCGTTCCCGTCACCTTCGTCGGCCGATCCCAGACAGCCAGCGGTCGCCATTGCACCGGCGATCCCCGTCGCTGCGAGCACCCGTCTGCGTGTCAATTCGGTCATATTCGAGCGAATGGGGTGCCCTGTTGATAACTCCCCGTCAGACGCTCGTCCGACGCCGATCGGTGGCGACTCAGGCGCGCTCGAGCGGAACGACCATCGCGGCGACGCCGCGAACGCCGACCGGATGGGGCCGCCAGCGGGCCTCGGTTCCCGGTCCCCGACCTGAGTCGGCCACCAGGACGGTTCCGTCCTCGGTAACCGCGTAGACGCCGTCGCCGTACGCGATGTCCACGAGGTCGGGGTTCGGCGCTTCGAGGCGCCGCCAGCCGTTTTCGCTCGCCGCTCCGGAGTCCGCTCCGTCCGCGCCGTGTTCGTACACTGCGTCGCCCAGCGCGTGGGCGCGAGCGAGCGATCCGGGGTCGCTCAGCGGATCCGCCGCGACCCGATCGAACGCTCCCTCGAGGTCGCGCATCCAGCCGTTGCCGAGGCGGTAGAGGCCGTCCGCGGTCGCTGCCAGGGGGATGCCGGCGGTGGAGACGTCACGGACGGCCGAGAGTCCGGCGTGTGCGAGCCGGGTTCCCGAGAGTCGGTAGACGCCCGCGTCGGTCGCGAGGAGGTCGCCGTCTGCGGCCCGGACGGTCGGTTCCTCGGAGGCCTTCGCGTCTGCAAACGCGAGGTCGCGCCAGTCGCCCACCGCGAGCGCCTCGAGGTCCAGACTGCCTGCTCGGCCACTCGTGTCAGCGGCCAATAGCGTCTCGTCGCGGATTCCGACGGTGACGGCGGGACCGAAGTCGGTTCGAGCGAACGCGGGCTCCTCGGACTCGCTCGACAGGTCCCAGACCAGGACGTCCTCGTCGGTCGCGACGGCCAACCAGCCGACGCCCGCCGCGAGGTCGCGGGCGGTACAGCGCTCGAGCAGCGAGAACTCGCCGACGGCGTCCCCCGAAATCAGCACGCGGACGACGCCCATCTCGGCTGCGACGTAGGCCGCCGTTGCCCCCTCGCGGGCACCGTAGACGCGCTTTTCGTCGATCGAGACCATACCTCGAGTCGGGCGGCGCGGGCTGAAAGGCTTGCTGTCTGCCGTCGCTCTCCGAGGGTATCCAAGTACTATAGAAATTATAGTGAATGGGGGGGGGGGGGGGGTGGATAGCCGGCGGACTGAGGACGGTCAGGTCAACGCGCGGACGTCCGGAGCGCTCGAGCGGGCCCGAAGCCGACCAGACCGCTTCGGAACCACTTTGACCTCGCCCGCTAGAGTTCCCGGCAATGAAGGTATTCGGATCGAGCGGGACCCGCGGCGTCGCCAACGAGGAACTGACGCCGGCGTTCGTACTCCGGGTCGCCAAAGCGGCGGGGACCGCCTGGGGGGTCGACCGGGTCGCAGTCGCTCGAGACACCCGGTACACGGGTCGAATGATGGCCGACGCGGCCACGAGCGGGCTGGCGAGTACGGGAACGGACGTCGACCGCCTCGGGATCGTCCCCACGCCCGGTGCGCAGTTCTACGCCGAGCGTGAGGGAGTGCCGACCATCGTCATCACGGCCTCGCACAACCCGCCCCAGTACAACGGCGTCAAACTCGTGGGAAGCGACGGGGTCGAACTCGCGGTGTCCGATCTCGAGGAGATCGAACAGACCCTGCTCGGAGAGACGTTCTCGGTCGCATCGTGGGACGAGACGGGCCGCGTTCGTGAGGTGGACGGCGTGCGTGAGGACTACGTCGACGAGTTACTGGTGAACGTCGACCGCGAGAAAATCGCCGATGCCGGACTGACGGTCGCACTCGATCCCGGTCACGGCGCCGGCTCGCTCACGAGTCCCGGCTTCTTCCGGGCGCTCGGTTGCCGCGTCGTCACGGTCAACGCCCAGCCCGACGGCCACTTCCCCGGCCGGGACCCGGAGCCGGTCAGCCAGAACCTCACCGATCTCGGTCGACTCGTCCGCGCGACCGACGCCGACCTCGGAGTAGCCCACGATGGGGACGCCGACCGGGCCATCTTCTTCGACGAGACCGGCACCTACGTCGAGGGCGACGCCACCCTGGCCGCCCTCGCCGCCGCGGAACTCGAGCCCGACGACGTCACCGTCTCCGCGGTAAACGTCTCCCAGCGGCTGGTCGACGTGGCCAACGACGTCGGCGCCGATCTCGAGTTGACGCCGATCGGCTCGACGAACATCATCACCCGGATCGAGGAACTCGAGTTGAACGACCGCCACGTCCCGATCGCGGGCGAGGGCAACGGCGGGATCTTCTTCCCCGACTTCCGGCTCGCCCGGGACGGCGGCTACACGGCCGCGCGATTCCTCGAACTCGTCGCCGACCGCCCAGTGAGCGAGATCGTCGCGCCCTACGACGGCTACGCGAACGTTCGCCGAAACGTCGCCTACGAGTCGACCGCCGAGCGCGACGCGATGCTCGACGCGGCGGCCAACCAGGCCCGGTCGGCCGACGCCGACCTCAACACGCGCGACGGCTACCGGCTGGATTACGGCGACGCCTGGGTGCTCGCCCGGCCTTCGGGGACTGAGCCACTCGTCCGGATCTACGCCGAGGCACGCGAGAGAGAGCGGGCCGAGGCGCTCGTCACCGAGATGCACGAGGCGCTGGTCGAGGCGAAAGAGCGCGCCTGATCGTTTTCCCTCGGGACGCTCGAGGTCGCCGCATTCGTGCACGTTCGAGAACGACGCATTCGTGTACGCTCGAGCCCGAACGAAGCGTATGCGCGAGTTACTCGAAGCCGTGGCCGCGGGGGAGTGTTCACCCGCCGAAGCCGAGGCTCAACTCAACGGGTACGTCACGGGCGAAGCGGGCCGATTCGACGCCGCCAGAGACACTCGTCGAGGAATCCCCGAGGCGATCCTCGCGGAGGGAAAGACGCCGGAACAGGTCGCGAGCCTGGCGACGACAGCCCTCGAAACGACGGGCCGGGCGCTCGTGACCCGACTCGGAGACGCTCACGTCGACGCGCTCGAGGAACGTCTCGAGGGGACGGTTCCGGACGTCACGGTCGACCGACGGGGAACGACCCTCCTCGCAACCGCGGCGGACCACGATCGGTCGGCGCTGGAGGCGACCGTGGCGATCGTCACCGCGGGCACGGTCGACGGCCCGGTCGCCGACGAGGCCGCCCTGGTCTGTGCCGACGCCGGCCTCGAGGTCGACCGGCTCGACGACGTGGGCGTCGCCGCGCTCACCCGGCTGATCGACCAGGTCGACCGAGTGCGGGCGGCCGACGTGGCGATCGTCGCGGCCGGCCGTGAGGGGGCGCTCCCGACCGTCGTCGCGGGTCTCGTCGACACCCCCGTGATCGGCGTACCGGTCTCGAGCGGTTACGGTCACGGTGGCGAAGGCGAGGCCGCCCTGGCGGGGATGCTTCAGTCGTGTACCGTCCTCTCGGTCGTGAACGTCGACGCCGGCTTCGTCGCCGGTGCTCAGGCGACGCTGATAGCTCGAGCGATCGACGAGGCTCGAACCGGCGAGTCGTAAGTCGCAGTAACGAAAGATAATGTCCCTTCTCAGAAAAACTTGGCAGCGTTTGGCAAAGACTATTTATCGATTGGGCACTAACTCGAGATGCCGGCGTCGTCCCGGCACACCATGCCAACGTGTACCCACTGCGGCGCGCACGTCTCCGAGCGCTTCGCACGCGTCTTCGCCGACGAAGACGGGAAGATCCACGCGTGTATCAGCTGTTCAGCCAACGCTGGGATCGCGGAAGCGGCGAGAGAGCGCGCCACCAGTTCCTGAGCGGCCAGCCCAGACGAACACCGGCGGACCCCACGCCGTAGCGAGGCTTTTTGGTATCGCCCACCTACTGATCGACGAGTCGATGACCGAGCGACACACGGTGTACGTCCTCAAGTGCGCCGATGGCAGCCTCTACACGGGCTACACGACCGACCTCGAGCGACGCGTCGACGAGCACAACGCGGGAACGGGGGCGAAGTACACTCGCGGTCGCGGCCCCGTCGAGGTCGTCCACGTCGAACGCTACACCTCGAAATCGACCGCGATGAGCAGGGAGTACGAAATTAAACAGTTCGCACGCTCGCGGAAGGAGCGGTTGGTCGGCTTTGAGGGCGAGTGAGGTGAGAACGGCGAGTGAGGCGAGAAGCGCGCAACATATCTGTTTTCGACCAAACGACTGGATTTCGTCCTGGACGGTCCGGTGTGCGTGTACAGAGTTTCCGTCGAAAACCGTTAACTCACTCGCGGGGGTACGAACAATGGCGTTCGGTAGCATTTAACACGACTTCGGGCGCCGGTTACCGTTCGAACCACACGAGCGAGAGGGGAATCATGGCAACAGCACACAAACTCGACTGCGAATCGGCGGCGAACGATTGCCGGTTCGTCGTCCAGTCGGAAGACGAGGGAGAAGCGATCGAACTGGCGAGAAATCACATGAAGGAGGCCCACGGAAAGGATTACACGGACGAGGAACTGCAGACTGAATACCTGCAATCGGTCTGAGTTCCGTCCGGCGATTCGATTTTTGCTCAGTCGCTCGAACCCGGACTCGAACTCGAATCTGCACCCGAGCCCGAGCTCGAACCCGACGCCCGCGGCGTCGTTACCTCCGGCGAGATGAACGCGTACTGGACCAGCAGCCGGCCGAGTTTCTCGACGCGCTCCTGGAGGTCGGGGTCGACGAACGCCCGGCCGTCGATGGCGTTCGGATCGGTCTCGAACTGGCTGGACGCGTTCCGGATGCCGACCTGGTGCGGGAGGACCCAGCCGTGAACGCCCCGGACGGTGATCCGGAGGTGATCAAGGGTCGACCCGTAGGTTCCGCCGCCGGCGGTCGCCAGTAGGCCGACGGTGGTGTCCTCGTACTCGTCCCAGCCGCAGTAGTCGTGAAAGTTCTTCAGGGCCCCGGAGTACGATCCGTGGTAGACGGGCGTCCCGAGGACGACCGCGTCGGCGTCGCGGACGATCTGCTTCGCGGCGTCTCCATCCCCCTGTCCGTCGGCGTCGGGGTCGTAGACGGGGAGGTCGTACTCGCGGAGGTCGAGCAGCGTCGTTTCGGCGCCGGCGTCGGCCGCCGCCTGGAGGACGTACTGGAGGGCCGTCCGGGTCGTACTCTCCTTGCGGAGGCTCCCCGAGACGGCGACGACGTGTGGAGCGGCTTCCATACGCGCTCTACCGGGTCGCGCGGTAAAACGGACTCGATACGGCCAGCCGTTACCACTTCCAGCCGCATCTCGTACCGACCGTGATTCGATTCCCTCCTGGACCGACTGCGGTTCGACCGCGTTCCAGAACGACCGTGGTTCGATGCTCGAAGCCGTCGGCTCTGGACCCCGGATGCGACGCCGCCACTGTCACCCTCGTGTGCGTGCGTCGGTTTTTTCGACCAGGGCGACGACGGTCCGCGTATGGATCCGGAGACGGAAACGGACGCGACGGTGGCCGACGACAGGGCAGCGATCTCCTTCGGCACCGACGGCTGGCGAGCCACGCTCGAGGAGTTCACCGCACCGCGCGTGCGGATGGTCGTCCAGGCCATCGCGACGACGCTTCGCGAGGAGGGGAAGACGGCACCGGTCGTCGTCGGCTACGACGCCCGCGAGACCTCCCGCGGGTTCGCCGAGGAGGTCAGTCGCGTCCTGTGTGCCAACGGCTTCGACGTCCTGGTGAGCGACCGCGACCGGCCGACGCCGCTGTGTGCACACGCGGTCGTCGACCGGAACCTCTCGGCGGCGGTCGTGCTCACGGCCTCACACAACCCGCCGTCGTACAACGGCATCAAGTTCATCCCCGACGACGGCGCCCCGGCACTCCCTCCGGTTATGGACGCCATCGCGGACTCGCTCGCCGTCCCCGACCCGCTTCCCGAGGCGGAGCACGGTTCGGTTCGCGAGGTCGACCTCGTCGACGCACACGCCGAGGCCTGTATCGAGGTCGTCCGCTCGGTTGCTGGGGATATCGACCCCGAAGCCGCACTCGAGGGTCTGCCCATCGCCTACGACGCGATGCACGGCAGCGGCCGGGGGACGACCGACGCCCTCCTCGAGCGCGTCGGGGTGAACGTCGAGCGCCTCCGGTGCACTCGTGACCCCGAGTTCGGCGGGGGGTCGCCCGAACCCGCGGCGGAGAACCTCGAGGAACTGGTCGAGGCGGTCACCGAAGGGGGCGCGGCGCTCGGGATCGCCAACGACGGCGACGCCGACCGGATTGCGGTCGTCACGCCCGACCGTGGCCTCCTCGACGAGAACCTCTTCTTCGCCGCGCTCTACGATTTCCTGCTCGAGTCGAACGACGGGCCGGCGATTCGGACGGTGTCGACGACCTTCCTGATCGACCGTATCGCCGAGGCCCACGGCGAGTCGGTCCACGAGGTGCCCGTCGGCTTCAAGTGGGTCGCCGAGGCGATGGCCGATCACGACGCCCTCGTCGGCGGCGAGGAGTCGGGCGGATTCACCGTCCGCGGTCACGTCCGCGAGAAAGACGGTGTTCTGATGGCCCTGCTCGCGGCCATTATGCACGCCGCGGAACCGATCGACGACCGGGTCCACCGCCTGCTCGAGACCCACGGTGAAATCGCCCAGGGGAAGATCAGCGTCGCCTGTCCCGACGACGAGAAGGCTGCCGTTCTGGCGGCGCTCGAGGACGAAATCCCCGACGCGGTCGCGGGGACGCCGGTCGCGACCGTCAACGCGGCCGACGGGTTCAAACTGACCCTCGAGGACGGCTCCTGGATGCTCGTCCGCCCGAGCGGGACCGAACCCGTCCTGCGTGTCTACGCCGAAGCCGAGCGCAACGAGCGTGTCCAGGAACTGCTCGAGGCGGGCGAGGAATTGCTCGACCCGCTCGTCTGACGGCGGGGCGCGAACGCCCTCTCTTCCGCGGTAACTGTTCTCTTCCTCCGGTAAGCGACCCCTTACGACGCGATTCGGGGCCAAGGTTTTTGCGATCGGTCGTGGCCCGTAGCCTATGGCCGATACGACGAGCTACAAGGACGAGATCACGAGAGAGGAAGCGGCGGACCTGCTCCAGGAACTCGCCCGCGAAATTCGAAGCGGTGGCGACGCCAACATCACCGTCGGGAACAAGGTGGTAACGCTCTCGCCGGATGCCCAGGTAACCTACGACCTGGAGGTCGAGGAACGCTCCCCGATGCTCGGCGGCCGGCGAGAGGAGATCGACTTGACACTGACCTGGGGCGTGAAGAAGGAAACGGAGTGACCATCTCGAGCCCGGGGTTGCTCTCGCCGGGTCGGCGATTATCCCTCGAGAACCCGTTCGTCCACTATGGCCAAACGCGACACCGAGGACGCGGCCTACATGGAACTGACGCCCGATAGCTGGCACCAGCACGACGGCAGCTACGCGATCGACTGCCCGGAGTGTGGGTCGTTGGCGTCACTCTCGAACGTCATCGAGCACAACCGGTGTAACGGGTTCCTCGCTCGCCACTCCGAGGGCGAATCGGAGGGGACGGACTGTACGGCGAAGCTGTGGTTCGAACTAGGGTACTCCGAGAAACCGCCGTCCTCGGACGAGAGCGCGACCGAGTCGACCGCGACGACGACGGCGGAGGACGACGACGTCGAGGACAAACACGACAGTCCGGCGGGTACCGACGGAACGGTCGACGAGTCCCAGCGTGGGTGAGCGACGGGCTATCGTCGTCGGTCGGGGCCAGAGCCCGCCTCGAGTTGGCCGGATCGGCCGATCACCTCGAGTCAGCGCAAACGGTCGCTCCCCCTCGAGTTATCCGAAACGGTCGGCCTCTTCGGGCCAGACGGACCGCTCTCACTCGCCTCGAGCCAACCGCGACCCAATCTTTTCGGGGAGCCCCGCCTCGGCCACGGCCTGCTGGACGCGCTCGACGTCGTAGGCGACGCGACGCGTTTCTACCTCGAGGGCCTCGATGTCCAGGACGGCGTAGGCCGCCCGAGGGTCTTCGTCTCGAGGCTGACCGACGCTGCCCGGATTCACGACGACGCCCTCGGCGTACCGCTCGACGTGCTGAACGTGGGTGTGGCCGAGCACCAGCACCGACTCGTCCTCGAGCAGCCGCGGCGAGAAGTCCTGCGGGTAGGTGTACCGGTCGGGATCCGCGGGGTGACCGTGGACGATTTTCACCTGGCCGTCGAACGCGAGGCGCTCGTCGGGCAACGAGGCGAGCCACTCCCGCTGGGCGTCGGTCAGGCGCTCGCGAGCGAGTTCGACCCCCGCCGCAGCCATCGCGTTGAACCGAAACGTCGTCTCTCGAGCGACCGCCCGGTCGTGGTTCCCCATCACCGTCGGCACCTCGAGGTCCCGCAGCCGGTCGACGCACTCGGCCGGCCAGGGATTGTAGCCCACGACGTCACCCGCACAGACCAGCGCGTCGATGTCGGGGAGGTCCGCGAGGACAGCCTCGAGCGCGGGGAGGTTCCCGTGCACGTCAGAGCAAAGTCCGATCCGCATGGCTGTCACTACTGACGTGAGATACATGTATGTGCGGGCGGGCGAACGTCCCGGACGAAACCGACCACAACCGGCCACAACGGTTATGTCGCGGGTGTATGCGGCCAGAACAGTAATGAGCGGGGCCCGTGACCCTTCGCCTAACGTCGACTCGACGTCGCCACCATGGAACCGAGTATCCCCGAATCGATCGAGGCACCGTCGAACGTGCTCCTCGTTCACGAGACGAACCAGCCAGTAGACGCCTGCCACGACCTCTGTCAGTCGTGTTCGGAGGTCGCCGAGTTGCGCGTCTCGTTCGCCGGGGCACAGACGGACTGTCGGCCGACGGCCAGCGACGGTCCGGCAAAACTCGGCATCATCTCCGTGGGCGACGTCCTGCGAGCAGCCGAGGCTACCACGGGACCGGATTACTCCGCCCCGTTCGTCGTCGATGCGATCGACGACCCGACCGATCTGTCGGCCCTCGGCGTCACGATCAGCGAATTCTGCGAGCAGTGGGGCGAGCAGTACCACGTCCGGATATGCTTTCACTCCCTGGACATGCTCCTGCGTTACGCCCCGCCGAAGCAAGTGTTTCACTTCGCGTACGTCCTCACCAAACGACTCTCGAGTGTCGACGCGATCGCTCACTTCCACCTCGACCCGACGGCACACGAGGATCGCATCGTCGCGACGTTCGGCTCGATGTTCGACGAGGTGGTCGTCGACGAGAGCGTCCAGGACGATCTGCCGGAGGCGACCGACGAGGACGTCGCGGCATTGCTGTCGAACTGGGGCGAGGACGAGTACGAGACCTGGCCGACGATCGACCTGGCCGACATCGACGAAGCGACCGACGACGACGTCGCTCGCGTGCTCGAGAACTGATTTTCCTATCCGGTTCGTCGCTCGAAGCAACACTCGAGGGGCGACCACGCCGTCTCGAGGCGGCCTAGACGAACGCGACGCCGGTAATCGAGAGCAACACGATTAGCAGCGCTCCGGGGACCCCGCCGAGGGCGACGATCACGAGCACGATCGGGGTGATGGTAATCTCGAAGACGAACAGCCACTGTACGGCCAGGAGGACGAGCAACCCGGCGACCGCGTTGGCGAAGAGCGGCCGGACGGTGTCGATGAGTCGCGACGCGCCGAAGACGAACGCTAGGGCGACGACCAGGATCAGGATCTCGAGGCCGGTGACCATGTCGGCTGGCACACCGCCGGAGGTGAAAAGCACGTCCATTCACAAACGAAAGCCTTTACGCACCGCGCCCAGAAGTACGGACACGGGACCGTGGGTTAGCCTGGTATACTTCGGGCCTTGGGTGCCCGTGACCCCGGTTCAAATCCGGGCGGTCCCATGTTACTGCTGCGAGCAAATCCGCGAGTGGCATCACCCGGAATACGCTCGGATTTGAACCAGGGAGGAGCGCCGCTCCGACCGTGGTTCACAATCCGGGCGGTCCCACTTTTATCGTCGCGAGCAATCTCGCGAGCGACGACAACGTGAAGAGCACGGAGTTGAGACAGGCTGAGGACGTGCTCGCTTCGTTCGAAGAATCCCACCTGAAGTTCACAACTCGGCTGTTCGAGAATTTCAAACGTCCCTGCTACGTTACTCCGCCAGTTCGGCCTCGAGCGAGAGCCACCAGAGGTGCCACCGCCCCTCCACGTGCAGGTGCTCGAGTGTATCGTCCTGGACCATGGCCGACAGCAGTTCGTGCATCTCCTCGACCGGAACTGAGTACTGGCCGGCCAGGTACTGCGTGTTGACGACGGGTACGGGTGCGGCCCGGATCGCCTCGACGATTTCCTGTGGGGTGGCTTGGCCGTCGTCGCTGTCGCCGGAATCTGAACTCACGTCCGCCCGTGGTCGAGAATCAGTTTCGACTGGCATAGACGAACTACTCCCCCGGGCGTGTTGAACCCTTCATTCAGCCACCGCCGTGTCGTTTACAGCCTGCGTCGTCACGTTCCTGGACGAGTCACCTGGCGTGAACGTCATCGCGAGGGCGAGTAGGGATTATCAGTGCAACGGTGGTACGACGGGTGCCATGACGGCAGTCAAAGTCATCCGCGTGATGGGTACGTCAGAGGAGTCCTGGGAAGAAGCCGCTCGAGAAGCGTTCCGCGAGGCGAGCCAGACGGTCGACGACATCTCGGGAATCAACGTCGAACGGTGGACGGCCGACGTCGAGGACGGCGAAATCGTGGAGTACAAGGCGACGACGGAGATCGCGTTCCCGGTCGAGCACTCGTAGTCGCACTCGAGGGCTGCGTCGTCCGCCGAAGCCTCGAGACGGGACGGCCGGGTGGCAGCCAGACGAACCGAACGCCGACGAGAGCCGACCGGCCGCCGTGACGCGACACGTTTTTCTCGCCACCGGTCCGTCTTCGATTATATGTTCCGTTCTGGCGCGTTCGTCGCCGAGCACGTCTCGCCGGCGATCGACGAACAGGTACAGCCCAACGGCGTCGACCTCACCGTCGACGTCGTCTTCGACCAGCTCGAGCCGGGCCGGATAACCCGCGACGGCAAGGAGATCGGCGACCGGGTCGCCCGCCCGCTCGAGGAACTCGAGCGCAAGGACCCCGATAAGTACTACCTGCCGGTCGGTTCCTACATCGTGCGGTACGGCGAGCAGATTCGGATCCCGGAGGGACACGTCGGGTTCGTCTACCCGCGCTCGTCGCTCATGCGAAACTCGTGTATGCTCAACACGGCCGTCTGGGACGCGGGTTACGAGGGTCGCGGCGAGGGGCTCTTGCAGGTCCACCACGACGTCGAACTCGAGCGCGGGGCGCGGATCGCCCAGCTCGTCTTCGCGCAGGCCGATCACGACGAGACGTACGACGGGAGCTATCAGGGCGAACATCTCTGACGCTGGGCGTTCTCAGTGCCAGTCGCTGGATGTTCTCAATGCCAGTCGCTGGGTTCCCCTCCCCAACTCGCGAAGCAGATTCTACGCCCGCCGTTACCGTTTCCTGGTCGTCATTCCGAGCGCGTTTCTCGACATCGCCACCGGCCGACTCATCGCTCGAATCGCTTCGTCGGCGGCCGAGCGCACACGCCCCTGCGCCCGGTGGAGCGGCACCACGGCTCGTTTTCCGGCCTCGGCGGCGACGTCCCAGCTCACTCGCTCGACGAACTCACCGCGCGAGCGTGCCCACCGGCTGGGGTGTGCAAGGACGTACAGTCGAGGACAGGCACCCGACTCGAGCAGGTTGATGAGATCCTCGGTGGTGTCGATGCGGCCGGTAGTCGGATCGACGACGCCCCAGTGACGACCGGTATCCGAGACGTACGTCGGCTTCCGCGGGTTCGCGTCGTCCGTTTCGATGGAGCCGTAGGCGGTCCCGGCAAGACCGTACTGCTCGGGCGGGCGCGCTTCGTCCCACATGTCGGTGTTGAGGTGGGGTGAGAGGGGACTGCCGTGTGAACACGCCGTCGTCACGTCGATGTGGGCGCGAAACCGCTCGAGATTCCGCTCGAACGCCTCGTAGGCGGGTTCGCGGCTTCCTCCTGCCCGTGCGAGGTCCTCGTAGTGGTAGCCGACCTCGTGGCCGAGGCCGACGAGAGTGCGAGCGAACTCGGGACTGAACGTCGACGTACGGAGGTAGTAGGTCGCCTGGATGCCGTACTCGGACTCGAGGTGAGCCATCGAGCGCGCGATGCTCGGCCGCCGGTCGACGTCGTGGCGAACGATTGCGTACCGTTCGGGGACCGTCTCTGTCTCGAGAAACGACGCCACGGAGTACGTCTCGTACCCCTGTTCGTTCAGGGTCCCGAGCAGTCGTTCGTACGCATCGAACGTAAAGTCCCGAACGACGAACTGTCCGTCTCCAATGAGGCTCATGTACCGGCGATACTTCCTTCTCAGTGATAATTATCGACGCACTACTCTCACGCCGGGTGATCGTATGGTCTCCGTTCCGGACGAACCAGCGGGTTGACGGTGGTCGCCCTTTTTACGCGCCGACCCCTTCCGTCCGAGCATGATGGCCACGACGCACGTCTTCGTTGGACTCGCGCTCGTGGCCCCTGCGGCCGTCGCCGTTCCGGAACTCGCGACCCCGCTCGCCATCGGCGCAGTCGTCGGCGGCCTCCTCCCGGACGTCGACCTCGTGTTGACCCACCGAAAGACGTTTCACTTCCCCGTCTTCGGATTCCTCGCCGCCGGTTTGGCCGTTGGACTCGCGGCAGTCGCGCCTTCTGCGATTACGGCGGGTATCGCTGCCTGCGTCGTCAGCGCCTGGGTTCACGCTGCGACCGACGTCCTGGGCGGAGGCCCGGAGATGGATCCCTGGCGAAACCCGAGCGAGCGCGCCGTCTACGACCACGTTCGAGGGGCGTGGATTCGACCGCGACGGCTAATCCGGTACGACGGCGCACCGGAGGACGCTCTCCTCGCGACGGTGCTGGCCGTTCCCGCGCTCGTCGCCTTCTCGGGGTCGGTTCAGTGGCTGATCGTCGCCGGCGTCGGCGTCTCCCTGGCGTACGCGCTCTGCAGACGGCGGCTGGTCGAGTGGGTCCCGGACTGGATCGAGTGACTATAGCAGGCGTCGAACGTCAGTGCTACTCGGTCGCGACTGGACGGCCGGAACCAGGCGTTCCGGCCGGGAGCCTGCGACCGAGGGGTAAATCGGTTCAACGACTACTATGTCATCGGCGCCGACGAGTCGCAACGCTGATACGCTCGGTCGCCGACCGAGCGAACATGCTCGTGGACATCGCCTCCCGGATCGCCCACCTGCTGTTCGCCGCAATCTGGGCCGGGAGCGTCTTCTACGTCGCGTTCGTGGTGTTGCCGCTGGCTCGAGACGGCGCGTTCAACACGACGAAGCCCCTCGAGGGAATCACGACCCGACTCACGACGATATCGCGCGTGAGCGCAGTCGCACTCTTGCTCACTGGCGGGCACCTCGCCGGGATCGGCTACTCGTTCGACGGCGTCGGCAAACCGAGCCTGCTCTCCTCGCCGAACGGGCGACTCGTCGTGCTCATGGTCGTCTGCTGGCTGCTCCTCGCCGCGCTGGTCGAGATCGGTGCGAAGCGCCTCGAATCGGGGCTCAACGGTAAGAAGCTCCGCGAACCGGCTCAGCGTGCGCTTCCGCTGTTCCGAGCTGGAGCGGTCGTGGGACTGCTCTTGCTCGTCATCGGCGGCGTCATCACCTCGGGCGCTGTCTACGTCCTGTAGCACCATCTGACGCCGTCTATCCCCGATACGGCCTGTTCTAAAGATGTCAATCGAATGTATTCTTGCGAAAGATACTTAGTCGGTTACTGTTAGGTAGCTTCATAATGATTAGAGGTAAGGACGTGGCCGTGTCGCTTCTCTTCGTTGGCTCCGCGGCCGCCGCTGGCTATCTCCTTCGATCCGCCGGGAAACGCGACCCTGACGCCCGGTCGAAGGCCGACGTCGGAGCGCGAATCGTCGACGACGTTCCTCACAACGCAACCGTCGTCGACAGCTCGAGCCGCCGACTCCGTCGCTTGCCCGGTGCCTCGCGAGCGATTCGTCGCGCGGTCCGTAACGACGCCCGCGAGGAGTGGGAACACGTCACGCTCGAGCGCGACGGCTCCTGGGAGATCGTCGACGCGATTCGGCGCTCGCTCCCGTACTACGACGGTCGTACCGGTGAGTACAACGGCGTCTACGTCAAACACGGCGACACCGTGATCGTCCTGGACGCGATCGGCTGGGCGCGTATCCAGGGACAAGAACCTGTCCAGGAGCGGTGAGCTAGTTTTCGAAGCGTGCCTGAACGAACGGCTGGACGTCGTCGATGTCGGAGAGGCGAGAGTCCGAAATGAGGACTGCCTCGGTCTCCTCGAGCGGGACCGAGAGGCTGATCTCCTTCGTTCGGCCGTATCGCCCCTTCGAGACGACGACGGCGTTGACGATGCCGAGCATGTCGAGTTCGCTAATGAGGTCGGTGACCCGTCGCTGGGTCAGGATGTCGGCGTCGATCTCGTCGCATAGTCGCTTGTAGATGTTGAACACTTCGCCGGTGTTGATGCTGTGGACGCCGTTTTTCTCGAGTGAGATGATCGCGAAGAGGACGAGTTTACTCTGGGTCGGGAGGGTGCGGACGACCTCGACGACGCGGTCGAGTTCGATCTTGTCCTGGGCCTGGCGGACGTGTTCCTCGACGATGGTTTCGGCCTGGGAGCGCTCGGCGAGTTCGCCCGCGGTCCGGAGCAAGTCGAGCGCGCGTCGGGCGTCACCGTGTTCCTGGGCGGCGAAGGCCGCACAGAGCGGAATGACGTCCGTCGACAGGGAGTCTCCCTTGAACGCGACCTCCGACCGGTGCTGGAGGATGTCCCGGAGCTGGTTGGCGTCGTAGGGCGGGAAGACGATCTCTTCTTCCCCGAGACTGGACTTGACTCGGGGATCGAGGAAGTCCGTGAACTTCAGGTCGTTCGAGATGCCGATGATCGACACCCGCGAGTTGACGAGTTCGGAGTTCATCCGCGAGAGGTTGTAGAGCGTGTCGTCGCCCGACTTCTCGACCAGTTTGTCGATTTCGTCGAGCATGATGACGACGACGCGTTCGGAGTAGTCGACGGCGTCGAAGAAGACGCTGTAGACCCGGTCAGTCGGCCATCCGGTCATCGGTACCTCCTCGAACTCCTCGCGGTCGGCCTCGAGCGAGGCGATCTCCTCGTCTACGTCCGCGATGGAGTCGAACGACTCGTCCTGGAGGGCTGGCGACGCTTTGGCTTCCGTCTCGCTCGAGTTCTCGTTCGTCCAGTCGACGTTGTCCTCGTCCGTCCCGTCGACGCTGTCTTCGTCCGCTCCGTCGTCCTCGTCTGTGCCGTCGTTCGACTCCTCGAGCGCCTCTCGCATCGACTCGAGTGTTTCGATCCGGTCGTCGATTCGCGCCTCGTTCTCCTCGATGAACTTGTTGGCGAGCTGGGCGAGTACGCGGTACTGCGTGTCGGTGACCTCGCAGTTGATGTACTCGACGTCACACGGGACGCTGTACTTCTGGGAGGTGCTCTCGAGTTCCTTGCTGACGAACTTCGCGCTCGCGGTCTTGCCGGTCCCGGTCTTGCCGTAAATCAGGATGTTCGACGGCGTCTCCCCTCGAAGGGCCGCGACGAGGATCGTCGCCATCTTGTTGATCTGATCGCTTCGATGGGGCAGTTCGTGTGGCGTGTACGACGGCCGAAGCACTTCCTTGTTCTCGAAAATCGGTTCGCCGCTGAGCAAATCGTCGAACAGTCCCTGGTTCGACTCTTCGCCTTCGGTGGCACTCTCGAGATCTGCCATGAAGCCAGCCGGCAACTCTCGATCGCCTGAACGGCTCGAATCCGTGGTATCTGGTTTCTCGTCTGACATTCGTCGTACGCGTACCCCCTCATTTCGTGTGGAGCGCTCGACCCAAAACAGCCCGTAGATGGCATAAATCCCCAGTTAAATGGCGATTTGAATACGGCGCGTGTTCTCTGGAGTCCAGTTGATGCAAACGAACCAAAGGAACACATCCATAATAAACGCTTCCCTTCAATCCGGGTAACGTTCTTCGGTGCGGCACTTTCTGTCTCGTCGACCGATACGTGACTAAAATCTCTACCCTCCATTATGGGGCATTATAGGGCTATTTGGGCCGGTTTTGTTTCGGCCCGCACTTCACGATCTTGATCTCGCTCGATCTCGAGCGGCCCGTTCGAATCGATTTTCCGTCCGAATCGACCGCCGATACCCCTTCTTCGCGTGGAACCGGTGTTCGCTCCCGGAATGATCCCTGGTGAGCCGTTCGACGGGGGCTCGTCTCGAGCGCCCGCTTCGTCAGGGTCCTCGCCCGCATCGACCATGCCACCCGGCGTCCCCCACAGGTCACGGTCCTGGAGGTCGACTTTCCCGAGCAGGATCGACTCTCCGTCGACGACCGCGATCCGCGAACAGGGGCTCGGGTTGTAGAAGACGTATTCCTCGCAGGCGTCACAGCAATGGACCGTCGGTGTATCGACTGGCGTCAGTTCTCCACCGCAGTAGTGACAGAACGTCGGCGGTTGGTTGCCCATACGAACGCGAATGACGGGGTGGCGACAAGAGTGTTTGCCGGACGACGAGCACCTTCACCGAAGGTAGTCGCCTGGAGCGCCGTACACGGGCGAGAGCGAAAACGGGGGACGTGAGCGCTCTCGTCTCATCTATGCATCTGTGGTGCCCGACCACGCGATACGGTGGGTCTCACTGGTCGGTGGGGTGCCCACCGTCAACGTCGGTCGACTCCGCGTACCGCTCCACGTTCGCGGCCGTCTCCCGCTGGGCTCCGTCGTAGGACGCCCCGAGTGCGATGAGGAAGCCGATAATCGCAGTCACCAGCGCGATACCGCCGAGGGCGACGACGGCGATCGAGAGCACCGTTCCCGAGAGGGCCTGCGCCGAGGTCAACAAGGAAACGGCCGTCACTACTGCGATCAGTCCGAGCAGACGACCGAATCGACCGGCGTCGAATCCGCGACGGGAGTTGCCGTCGCCGACGTCGAAGATCTCGTTCAGGACGCCGCTGTACTCGTCGCCGGCAGCAACGTTCCCGAGCGAGTGAATCGAGTGGGCGATCCACAACCCGGCAGTGACGTTCAGGAGGGCTACGAACGAAACGAGGCCCACCTGCCCCTCGAGGAACAGGCCGACCAGGATCGCGTTGGCGAACGTGACGACCATGAGTCCGTGAATCGTGACCGAACGGGTGCCGAAGTCCTCGAAGAGCGTGACGTGTGCGAGCTTCATGCTCCCTATTGGGGCCCGAGACGGATGGCGATAGACCCTTACAGTGACAATTTGGCCTGGGGGTGTCGATGTGTTTCATCGAGACGAGGGTGCGAGGACGGCGCCGCTACACGAAAGGTGTCGCTCGGGTGTCGTACGCCGAATCCCTGCCCCGGCGAGGAGGAGCGACGACACCAGTGCGTCCGGCGATGTCGGTCCTACTGATCTGATCGGTCCAGACAGCCGCAGGCGCACTGATTTCGGTCCAAACGGCCGCAGATGTACTATTCCGGATGCGACGTTTTGTCGGTCGGATACGTATGGAGTTCTATGCAGGAAAATCGATTCGACGGCCCCTTCGAGGCCTCTCGCCGGAACGCGACGATCGGCTGGCTCGTCGTGGCCCTGCTCGCCGTACTTGCCACCGTCCACGCCCTCGAGTCGTCGTACCGGTGGTTCGTCTTCACCGGGCTCGCAATCGTGATCGTCCTCCTGCCCGCCGTGTCGCGCCGGAATCCGTTCGCGATGCCGTCCTGGGAACTGATGGTGCTCGTCGCGATTCCCGTCGTCGACGCGACAATCCTCGGCGAGACGTTCCTGACGTCGATCGCCACGTACGTCGCCGTCGCCGCCGTCGCGCTCGTGCTCGTCGCCGAGATCGACCGGTTTACGGCGGTTCGGATGACTCGCACGTTCGCAATCGCACTGGTCGTCCTCACGACGCTCGCGGTCGCCGCGACCTGGAACGTCGTGCTCTGGCTCTCCGACGTGGTGCTCGAAACGTCCTACATTCTCACCGGCCGATCCGAGGATGCGGCCAACCACGCGATGATGATGGACTTCGTCTACGCTGCGGTCGCCGGACTGCTCGCCGGAGTCCTCTTCAATCAGTACCCGATGCAGGTGTCGCCGATGTCGGGCGACGGGGACTCCTCTGAAGCCCCTGACGACCGTTCGGCTCCCGATCACGGCGAGGAACCCGACAGCACACCGTCACTGATTCAGGGTCGATTGGACGTCCCCGAACGGACGGTCAGGAACGTGGCCTGGCTCCTTCAGGGGGCCCTGGTCGCCGTCCTCCTCTACGGTCTCTTCGCGCGGGACGTGACGACCATCGCCAATGCGAGCATCGCGCTCGCGATCACCGCCCTCCCGGCGATCCTCGAGCGAAACTACCGCACGCCCCTCGAGCCGGAACTCGTGGTCTGGATCACGGGAGCAGTCTTGCTCCACGCGCTCGGATCGGCGGGGCTCTACGACCTTCTGGGGCAGTGGGACAGCCTGACCCACGCCCTCTCGGCGTCAATCGTCGCTGGCACGGGCTACGCTGTCGTTCGTGCCATCGACTTACACACTGACTCCGTCTACCTGCCCAACCGGATGCTGTTCGTCTTCATCCTCATCTTCGTCCTGGCGTTCGGCGTGGTCTGGGAACTCATGGAGTTCGCCCTCGGCCTGATCGGTCGGTGGTCGGGCTACGACATGGTCCTGGCCCAGCACGGGATCACTGACACGGTCGGTGATCTGTTCTACAACCAGGTCGGCGCCGTCCTCGTCGCCGCCTGGGGGTGGGTGTACCTCACCGACGTCTCCCACAGACTCGCCGACCGCCTCGGTTCAGGTGACGCGGGGCGGGAAACGGAACGTTGATCGGATTACCTGGAACGGCCTGGCTATCTCGCACCGCTCCATCTGGTCGAAGCCGTTATCAGTTGGGTTTTCTAACAGTCGGGAGGGTGTCTAGTTCATCGCCGCTCGAATAGGCGTATTTCTCCCTCGAAACCGTACGAACGTCCTATGGGTCTCCTCACCGACAGACGTGAATTCCTCGTGGGTGCGGCTCTCTGTGCGACGACCGGGATCGCCGGATGTGCGTCACCGTCCGCCACCGAGTCGCCCGAATTGAGCGAGACACTGGACGCGACCGCCCAGTTACCGGAAGCGATCGGTCTCCAGACGACGGTCAGTGGTCTGGACGCGCCGCTCGCCGTCGCGTTCGTCCCCGGCACCGACCAGCAGTACGTCGCCGAGCGCGACGGCCGCGTTCTGCGCCACGGGCCGAACGGCTTGCAGGACGACCACTTTCTCGACCTCCGTGACACGGTCGAGACCGAGGGGGAAAAAGGGTTGCTCGGGATGGCGCTTCATCCGGACTTCCCGGACGACCGTCGGCTGTTCGTCCGGTACAGCGCGCCGCTCCGGGAGGGGATGCCCGAGGACTACAGTCACACGTTCGTCCTGGCCGCCTTCGAGGTGACCGGGGACGGGACGCGAGCACGGCGCGACTCCGAACGATCGATCCTCGAGATTCCGCAGCCGAGACCCCTCCACAACGGCGGCGACATCGCGTTCGGCCCCGACGGGTTCCTCTACGTCTCGGTCGGTGACAGCGGCGAATCCCCCGAGGAGGTCTGGTACGACGGTCCAGGCGGCGGGAACGGGCAGGACGTGACCAAGAACCTACTGGGGAGCGTTCTGCGTCTCGACGTCGATACCTGGACGGATGATCGGGGCTACGTCGTCCCGGAAGACAACCCGCTCGTCGGACGAGATGGACTCGACGAGCACTACGCGTGGGGATTCCGGAACCCCTGGCGCCTGTCGTTCGACGGGGAGGACCTCTACGTCGCGGACGTCGGCCAGAACCGTTTCGAGGAGGTGAACCTCGTCGAGAAGGGGGGCAACTACGGCTGGAACGTCAAAGAGGGGACCCACTGCTACAAAACGGACGACTGTCCGGACCGAACGCCAGATCACGTCCGGGGCGGCGAACCGCTTCGTGACCCCATCGTCGAGTATCCCCACGAAGGCGACCCGATCAGCGGTGTCTCGGTCATCGGAGGCTACGTCTACCGCGGATCGGCGCTGTCGGAACTCGACGGGCGCTACGTCTTCGGCGATTTCATCCCCGAGGGGCAGTTGTTCGTCGCCAGTCCTCCCGACGACGCCGATACTGACGTCGGCCACGAAGCCAACGGACTGTGGCCGACCGCCGCCCTCGAACTCGTCGACGCGGAGAAACTCACGCGAGCGCTCTCGTTCGGCCGCGACGAGGACGGTGAGGTGTACGTGCTAGGGACGGGATCCGAGGGAGGGGGACTCTTTCGGATCGTCTCGGCCAGGTGATCGGCTCCTGCCGGTTTCTTCGGTTCTCGTCGCCTCGAGCCTTCGTCTGAACCCTCTCGCGGCGATCGACCACGTTCTCGAATCGCGCGTGTACCGACACCTCAGTCGAGTGGCGTCTCCGACTCCGAGGCCGCAGTGTCGCGACGCCGACGAATCGCCCACAGGAGCGCCGCACACGACCCGGACGCGAGGACCGTCCACCGGTCGGTACTCTGGTAGAGATCCCCGGACGGAACTCGGTACTCGAGGATTGGCCAGAAGACGGCGTAGGACTGGCCCGTCGGGGTGATCAACAGAAGGTCGAGCACGTGGTGGGAGACGACGCCGACGGCCACCAGCGCGAGGACCCGTTTGCGCTGTTCCGGCGCCACTAGCAGGACGAGAAGTCCGGTCACGAGCGCGGATCCGACGAGGGTGTGCAACGGCTCCCACGAAAAGGGGAGACCGAGCACGCCCGCGACGAACCCGTCCGAAACGACCAGTTCGATTCGGTTCAGATCCGGACTCGCGGCGCCGACCATGACGAGCGAGACGTGTGCCGGACGGAGCCGCTCGTATCGAAGCGAGAGGAGCGTACCGATGCTGTACCCGACCAGCAGGTGCGTGAGCAGATCAGCCACGGTGATCACCGTCGTCCCCAGTGTTGTGGGCGTGATGGACGTCTGACGAGCGGCCATCGGACGGACGGCTGTCGGACGCGCTCCTTCGCGGTACGAACGCGAGCGCCGTCGGGTCGAAACGCCACTGCTGAACGAGTCGGCCGACGATCCAGAGCCCGCCCACCACCGAAACGCCATACAGGTAGCCGGCATCGGCGGATTCGCGCGTCACCGCCCTTTCGACCACGAGGGTCGATTCGTCCTCGAGGGTACCGAACGCGTTCACGCGGTCGTTCACCTCGAGCGGCTCGTCGGCGTCTATCATCCGATCGTCGACGTCGACGAGCGTGAAGCGACCGTGGCCACTGGCGAGCGTCGCGACGACGACGGGGTCAGTTTCGACGACGAAGCCGCCGATGACGACCTGCTCGCCGACGTAGGCTGTCCGATCTTGCCGCACGTCCATCTGGTTTGGATGCTCGCTTTCCAGGAGTTCGTCGGACGTCGCACCTGCTACGAGCAAACAGCCGACCAGGAGGGCGAGGAGAACGAGCCCGGCGAGAACGCGACCGAGCTGGCCGTGTAGCTCTGCCATGGTACCCGTTTCGCTCGAGCGTCGATACGTGTTTTCTTCCCTCACCACTCTTGCCACTCTCGACGCTTTCGACCCGATTCAATGCGAGAGGCGACGGTGGACCGAGACGAGAGGCAAACGGTAGAACCGGCGTAACCTCGTCGAGAATACGGATCGATTAGTGCACTCAGAAGCTACCGGCGTAAACCGTATACCGCACGGGCGTGAGATCGGGTGCGGCATCGTCCTCGGATTCGAGTGACGCTGGTCGGGCACACTCAGCACCAGCCTGTCCAGCTTCTTGAAATTGAACACTACCATAATGTTTAAATTACATACATGAGGTCGGCACGTCATGGATCGATATCCAGCGCCCGATATGGGCGAACGAGTTGGTGTGTTAGACAGACGGTTCGAAGCGCTTCTCATCGATGGAATTCTGGTGGCGGTAGTCTTCGGAATCCTCGGCTACGTTGCCGGAACGGTATTCTTCGACGGGCCGTTCAGCGGCTTCGGCGGTCTTCTAGTCTCCTTGCAGTTCGGCGCCCCGGTCGGACTGGTGCTCTATCAAACTTCGTTCGAAGGGTACTTTGGACAGACGGTCGGCAAGCGCACTCGAGGTATCGTCGTCGTCAGAAAAGACGGTTCGCGGTGCACGTGGACGGCGGCAGTACTCCGAAATCTTCTGCGAATTATCGACGTCCTTCCAGCGTTTTACGTCGTCGGCGTGATTTCGGCGTACGCGACGGGCGATCACCAGCGTATCGGCGATCTCGCAGCCAAGACGGTCGTCGTCGGGGCCGACTGACCGCGAGTATCGGCGTGAACGCACGTCGAACGTCGCCACCTACACCGAGTGTCGAGAACCCTCTCGGAGATCGTTTCTTCTCGACGCGAAACGGAGTTGGCTCCTCCACGCCCTGACGGACGAGGGCTCCCAAGCGCTGGGAGGCCACGAGGTCTCTCGAACCGTGGATGGCGTTTGGCTCGAACCCGCACGTCCGTCGAAATGCGAGTGAGCAACGCCAACCACCGCTCGATTTTGGACGGTTTCGGGTTCGTCCCTCCGTCATCGGTAGCGGCGACGGCGCGCGGTCCTCGATTATCGACGATCGGTTACCGTCCGATTTCCGTCCGCTCGAGTCGTGCTGGATTAGTCGCTATCGTTGTCGTCGCCGTCGCCGTCGTCATCGTCATCGTCGTCTTCGTCTACTTCCTCGCCGTCTTCGATCGTTTCGCCGTCCTCGTCGTAGTCTTCGTTGGCGTCGTCGCTGTCGTCGCTGTCGTCGTCATCGCTGTCGTCGCTGTCGTCGTCATCGCTGTCGTCGCTGTCGTCGTCATCGCTATCGTCGCTATCGTCGTCGTCTCCGTCGTCGCTGTCACCACCGGAATCTCCCTCGTCGTCGTCAGGACACTCGTCACCGATCGTAACCGACACGGAATACGTCTCGGCCGCACTCTGGCTGTTCACGATGACAGACGCCTCGTAGGTCCCCTCCTCGTCGGGGTTCACGACACACTCGACCGTGACGCAGATCCGGTCGCCCGTCTCGAGCGAGTAGCTGCCACCGAAGTTGAGCGCGACCGTCTTGCTGTCGTCGGCGGCGATCTCGTCCAGGTCGTCGACGACGCTTTCGCCGTTGTGTGTGACGTCTACCTTCGCGTCGTCAACCTTGAACAGCCCGACATTGGTTCCCTCCAGGTCACAGACCAGGTCGTTCAGGGAATCCCCATCAGTATCGTCGCCGACCGTCACGCGGAACGTGTACGTCGTCGTCGCTCCCGGCTTCGAGGAGTCGACGGACAGCGTCGCGTCGCCAGCCGTCGTGTCATCGGTCGTTTCCTCGTCGTCGTCACCGTCGCTAGCGTCGTCGCTATCACTCTCGCTTTCTTCTTCGTCGACCTCTTCTCCGTCCTCGATCGTCTCGCCGTCCTCGTCGTAATCCTCGTCGGTCTCGTTCTCGTCGTCGTTGATCTGTGCGTTCGCCACGCCGCCGATGGCAGCGATCGTTCCCGATGCCGCGAGCGCTTTCAGGACCGTTCGACGTTGCTTGGGTTCGTCAGACATGAGTAGTGGTGAAGGTGTGAACTCGTCTTCAATTTCCGTTCGGCGATACGCTTCGTCCCCACTCCTTGCGGGGAGGTATCTGCAGATACAGCATTTCGAGTGTTTACTATCGGACGATTAAGCAATTCGCGTACTGTTTCACTGCTACAATTTCATGAACTTTCACCTGCTTTCCGAACTATCAACTGATCGAATACCTCACAAAGGCCCGCTCTACGTGTCGTCTCTGACGATTGTCTCTCACACAACGATCTATTATTGAAACGGTCCCTCTCTTCGACTCGAGAGACTGGAACGAACTCGTGACGTCGATGCTGTGGTGTTCAGGTGGCGACCTCGACCTGTTCGCGAGCCTGGTCGAGCTGTTCCGGGTTGGGGGGGGGGGGAGGGGAGACACTGTGAGACCGACCTCGCGAACGAGCCCTTCCTTTGAGTACGGTAAAGGCCGCCACGGAGTCGGTAACCGGCGTATCGTCGTCCGGTCGGTGCAACCGGTGAACTGCCTCGGGGCTTGACCCCGAGGCACTGGCCTCGAACCGCCTGTAGAATCGTGGTAACATCTAATCGGGTGATCGCGGAGGGAATCGCTATACTGTAGAAATCTCTGTCGATTCTGACCCGAGTGAAAAAGCCATGCCGCCTCCTGGATCGTGAACGACGCCTGAGAACTTGCTCGCTTCGCTCGCAAAACCTCGGCCTAGTTCAAATCCGGTCGGGTCGCACTTTTTGCTCCGTGTGGACGGCTCGCTAAGCTCGCCGTCTTGTGCGTCGCAAAAGTGCCGCCTCCCGGATTTGAACCGGGGACAGCTCGATCTTCAGTCGAGTGCTCTCCCAGTCTGAGCTAAGGCGGCTCACTCCTACCTCCGGCGATGATATAAAAAAGGATTTCGAATGCCACTCGAGGGACGGGGGAGGTGAGAATTGGATAGCCGCCACGAACGAGAACATCTTTCACCGAGGTATCCTTTCGAAACGCAATGGCGATTCCAGACTCGCCCGACGGGGCGCCGGCCTCTCCCAGAGAAGCCGGCAAGTCCCTCTACGAAGGAACGCTCGACGTTTTAATGACCGGCATCGCGATCATCGTTCCGCTCGTCATCACCCTCTACGTTCTGCAGATCGTCCTCGATTTCATCACCAACGCACTGGTTCCGTTCATCGAACTCCTGCAGTGGTTCGGGATCATCGACTGGTTCCGACGCACGGAACTCGTCGGTGCACTCGTCCAGATGGGGCTCTACCCCTACCTCATCGGCTTTCTCACGGAACTCATCACTCTCGCGCTCTTGCTGGGGATCGTCATCGTCGTCGGATCGATCGGTCGCCACCGCTACGGCGAGCGAGCCATCGAGATGGTCGATCTCGCAATCGCCGCTATTCCCGGGTTCGGAACCGTCTACAAGAGCTTTCGTCGCATGGGCGACGTCATGCTCGACAACGAGGCGGAGAACTTCCAGGAGATCAAACTCGTCCAGTGTTTCGATGACGACATCTACGTGATCGGCTTCGAGACGAGCACGTCGCCGGAGACGATCGCGGACGTAACCGGTCACGAGGAAATGGTCACGCTGTTCATCCCGCTCGCGCCGAATCCAGTAACTGGTGGCTTCCTGACGCACGTCCCGCGAAGCCGCGTCATGGACGTCGACATGACGATCGAGGAGGGCGTCCGCAGCATCCTCACGAGCGGCGTCGCCACGGGCGAATCTGCCAGCGATCCGGCCCCGGTCACCATGGGTGACCTCGAGAAGGTCACGGACATCGACCGGCTCCAAGAGGCGATTACTCCCGACGACGGATCCGTCGACGACGAAGACGAACCGCGGTAACTGGATGCCGAACCGGCGCCACTGTGCCGGTGTTCATCACGGTCCTCGACGATATTGGTAATGGACTGCCAACGTTCGTTCGTCTCGGCAGAATCGACGACGTGCGGACGGTCGAAGGGGCCTGCATACCTTGCACACACAACCCTCGTCCGTAGGCCGACGGCCGTGGTGCGTGTAACGGTAATGCTTGGTACACTTCGAGCGTTTGCTCAGGAAGCGATTAGCCTCGTCATCGCGATCATCACGTTTCCGTTGCGAGTACTTCGGTCGCTACTGTAGCGACCGAACGGGTGAGAGGGGGACTGGCCGATTTCGTCACCCCACTACTCGCCACTACCGCGCGAGCCCCGCCACATCCGGCAGGAACCGAGCCACGACTGTCGGTGGTCTGTGCTCCCTCGCTTCGTTGGCTCAACCGTTACACCGCTCGACCGTTCGAGCGTCGGTAGACTCATCGATTCCGATAGTCGACCATTACGTCGGCGTATGTTGGAATTTCGGATATTCAAGACACCCTTTTCAGCGCCGCTCGCCAATGATATGCTATGGAAGCGCTTCCCTCGAGTGAGGCAGACGAGCAACTCACGGCGGACGTGATCCTGGAGTTGCTCGCCAACCGTCGTCGTCGGTACCTCCTCTACGCGCTTCGCGGCCGCACGAAGCCAATCGAGTTATCGAAACTAGCCGAAGAAGTCGCTGGCTGGGAGCACGACGTACACCCCGACGAGGTCGCGAAAAACGAGTACAAGAGCGTGTACGTTTCGTCGGTTCAGTGCCACGTTCCAAAGCTTGCCGACGCCGGCGTGGTCGACCACGACGACGATAACCACACGGTCATCCTCGCCGACAACTTCGAACAACTCGAGCCGTATCTCAGAGTGGTGATCAAGGACGAACCCGAGAACTCGCGGCTCCACGACGCGCTCGAGGTCGAACGCGGCGACGGATTGCTTGGCTCGCTTCGCCAGCGGCTCAAGTCCTGACTGCACGGGCTCCGACGTTCACCGCGTCGTCTCGAGGGGAGTCTCCGTGTGTGGGATGACACGTTCCTTCTCACGTCGCCTCGGTGATTCTCCTGGACCTGGCGACGAAACCGAGTGAGTTCGAGTTGCTTTGGGCCCGTTTGTCGCCTTTTTCGTATGTGGTTTCGACGTCGCGTCGGTCTCTCGAGCGCTATGACTGCTCTCGTTTGAACCTCCTCTCGGCAGAGTTCTACCGCTGGTGTTCTGTTCGCTGTAGCAATATGGGCTCGGGCGGGTTCGAACTACGCCCGAGAACCTGCGCCTGGGGCGCAGAACCTCGGTCTACTTCGAACCGCCCTCGCATACATTTCTGTGACTCACTGTCGTTCGTCCCAGAAATGGGCTCGGGCGGGTTCGAACCACCGACCTCGGCCTTGTAAAGGCCGCGTCATAACCAGCTAGACCACGAGCCCGTATCCGACCAGAGCGGGCCCGTGCGAATAACCTTTACTTTCTCGAGTCGAAGAAGAGCCTGAATGCGACAGTCCTACAGGCGCGTCTGGTCCGCGCTCGTCGTCCTGGTCGTCGTGCTCGCCATCGGCTACGGACTCGTCCAACTCTCGATTCTCCCCGCGCCCTGGACCAGCGATGCGGGGGACGTCCGGGTCGTCGACGAGGACGGGACCACCAAACTCGCCGTCGACGTCGAGGTAGCCGATACCTGGGAGGAGCGCTACACCGGCCTCAGCGACCACGACTCACTCGAGAACGACACGGGAATGCTGTTCGTCCACGGGAGCGAAGACGAGCGAACCTACGTCATGCGCGAGATGGACTTCGATATCGACATCATCTTCATCGGTGCCGACCGCGAAATCACCGAAATCCACCACGCGCGGGCGCCCGAATCGGACGAGGACGGCGAGGACCTTCGGTACTCCGGCGAGGCGAAGTGGGTCCTCGAGGTCCCCCGTGGAACGGCCAACGAGTCGAATCTCGAGGTCGGTGACGAGGTCGAAATCGATCTCGAGTGACTGATGCGTCCACATTTTCAGCGCAAAAAATTGGCGGTAACGAACGATTGTCGCGAACGCGAACGGTGACTTCCGGCAACACGTTCCGGAGCTAACCGGTTGCGGTCGGGATATATTTCGATTCGTAGGCAACGTTTATTGCTGACCGTCCACTCAGCCAGTGCAATGAGTAGTGTTGACTGGGACGAAGACGACCCGTTCCAAGAGCAACGGGAGAACATCGATAGTCCGATGTGGCGCTTGTTGTCGGAGTACGGCCGGCCGTACTGGTTTTCGGTCAGTTCCGGTATCTTCGCTAGCATCATGGCCCGGTTGCTTGACCTGATTCCGCCGGTCTTGCTCGGCATCGCGATCGACGCGATTTTCCTTAACACGATCGACTTCTCGCTTCCGATCGTTCCGGACGCGTGGCTGCCGACGACCGACGCAAATCAGTTCTGGCTGACCGTCGCGATCATCGCGCTCTCGTTTCTCACTGGGGCCGCATTTCACTGGATTCGGAACTGGGGGTTCAACTCCTTCGCCCAGGACATCCAGCACGACGTCCGGACCGACACTTACGACAAGATGCAGCGACTCGACATGGAGTTCTTCTCGGACAAACAGACCGGGGAGATGATGTCGATCCTCTCGAACGACGTCAACCAGCTTGAGCGATTCCTGAACGACGGCCTGAACTCCGCGTTCCGACTGGGCGTGATGGTCGTTGCCATCGCCGGGATCCTCCTCTGGATTAATCCACAACTGGCCCTCGTCGCAATGTCGCCGGTGCCGCTGATCGCCGTCTTCACTTACATCTTCGTCAAGAAGATCCAGCCGAAGTACGCCGCGGTTCGCTCGAGCGTCGGGAAGGTCAACTCCCGCCTCGAGAATAATCTCGGCGGCATTCAGGTGATCAAAGCCGACAACACCGAGAACTACGAATCTGGGCGCGTCGAGGACGTCTCCCAGAAGTACTACGACACCAACTGGGGGGCGATTCGACTGCGGATCAAGTTCTTCCCCGGCCTGCAGATCATCTCGGGCATCGGCTTCGTGCTGACCTTCCTCGTCGGCGGCTACTGGGTCCTCGAGGGTGCGCCAGGGCCGTTCACCGGGACCCTCAACGAGGGGGCGTTCGTGACGTTCATCCTGCTGACCCAGCAGCTCGTCTGGCCGATGGCCCAGTTCGGCCAGGTCATCAACATGTACCAGCGCGCCGAGGCCTCGAGCGAGCGCATTTTCGGGCTGATGGACGAACAGGGGCGCATCGAGACCGACGTCGACGCACCCGACCTCGAGATCGACGAAGGTCGCGTCGAGTACGACGACGTGACGTTCAGCTACGACGAGGCGGAGGTCATCGTCGACGACATCTCCTTCGACGTCCCTGGCGGCGAGACGATCGCCCTCGTCGGTCCAACTGGTGCCGGGAAGTCGACCGTCCTCAAGCTCCTGTTGCGCCTCCACGACGTCGACGACGGAGCCATCCGGATCGACGACCAGGACATCCGTGAGGTCTCCCTTCCGAGTCTGCGCCAGTCGATGGGCTACGTCGGCCAGCAGTCGTACCTCTTCTACGGAACCGTCAAGGAGAACGTCACCTACGGGACCTTCGACGCCAGCGAGGAGGAGATCGTCGAGGCCGCGAAAGCCGCCGAGGCACACGATTTCATCCAGAACCTGCCCGATGGCTACGATACGATGGTCGGCGAGCGCGGCGTCAAACTCTCCGGCGGCCAGCGCCAGCGACTGTGTATCGCGCGAGCGATCCTCAAGGACCCCGAGATCCTCATCCTGGACGAGGCGACGAGCGACGTCGACACCGAGACCGAGATGCTCATTCAGCGCTCGATCGACCACCTCACCGAGGAGCGGACCACGTTCGCTATCGCTCACCGCCTCTCGACGATCAAGGACGCCGATCAGATCGTCGTCCTCGAGGGCGGCGAAATCGTCGAGCGGGGTTCCCACGACGAGTTGATCGAAAACGATGGACTGTATGCCCACCTCTGGGGCGTGCAGGCGGGCGAGATCGACGAACTCCCCCAGGAGTTCATCGAGCGTGCCCAGAAGCGGACGGCGCGGACGCAGGCGCGTCGGGGCGGCGATTGAGCGGTAGCCTTAGAAGGATTCGTTCTCAGACTGGACGTCTTCGCCAGAGGGGTTGTCCTTTTGTCGCTCCTCGCCGGGTGCCGGGGGCGTCCGGTCGCTGTAATTTTTCCGTCCGATGGCCTCGTCGCCGACCATGTTCATGACGGCCTGTTCGACCTCCTCGTAAGACTGGTACTCGTCCTCGTTCAGCGGCCCGATGAGTTCCTCGAGCGTCGCGGTCTCCTCACCCATGTCGAGTTCGATGTCACCGTGATTCTCGAGCAGTTCGTCCTGTGAGACGGGGTAGTCGTGATCCTTGAGTTCGTCCTGGAGCGCCCCCAGTTCGATGCCGAGTTCGCGGGAATCTTCGCTCATGGGTGCCTGTCCATCACCGTGCGGGAAACCAGTTTTCCCTGCCATCGCGTGCTCCACTGGGCCAGCGAAATCTCTGGAGCGGGCGTTGCGGTGGCTACAAGGACCGACCGCTCCTCGTGGCGACCATGCACCTCGAGGAGGCCACCTGGACCGACATCGCCGACTGCGAGACCGACCTTGCCGTCCTCCCGGTCGGAAGCATCGAACAGCACGGCCCCCACGCGCCGCTCGGGACGGACGTATTCACTGCCGAAGCCGTCGCAGACGCCGCTCTTGAGCGAATCGGCCGCGAGGTCATTTGCGCTCCAGCGGTGCCGGTCGGCGTCGCGGAGGAACACCGCCACTTCCCGGGGACGATGTGGGTCTCGCCCGACACCTTCCGGGCGTACGTTCGCGAATCGATCGACAGCCTCGCCCACCACGGGTTCGACCGCGTCGTGATCGTGAACGGCCACGGCGGAAACGTCGACGCGCTGCGGGAGGTCGCGGCGACGATTACCCGCCACGACGACGCGTACGCAGTCCCGTTCACCTGGTTCGAGGCCGTGGGCGAGCACGCGAGCGAGATGGGTCACGGCGGGCCACTGGAGACGGCGCTCTTGCGTCAGTGCTGTCCCGACCTCGTCCGCGAGGACCGACTCGAGGAGGCAAAAGCGGGTGCCGCCGAGCGCTGGGGCGAGTGGGTCAGTTACGCGAACCTGGCGGTCGATTCGGCGGAGTTCTCCGAAAACGGGGTCGTCGGCGATCCAACGGCGGGCGACGAGAAACTGGGCGCGGAACTGCTCGAGTTAGCCGCGGCGGCCCTCGAGCGGTTGCTCGAGGCGGTCGCGGAGCGGGACGTGTCGGGTCCCGAGCGACGCTAGCGTCGGTGGTGGCTGTCGAGTTTCGAGGTACGGGTTTCGGACGTGGGCTGGTGTCGGTTATTCGTCGTCTTCTTCCGCTTCTGCTTCATCCTCGTCCTCGTCTTCATCGTCAGCTTCCCCACTCCCTGCGTCCTCGAGCGTCCCTCGAAGTGCCGGAATCGTCGCCGTGAGTTCGCCAACCTGCTCGCCCGCGTCGGTGATGTTCTCGAGGGCCTCCTCCAGGTCGGCAATCTCTTCCTCGAGGTCGTCGGCGTCCTCGAACGCGTCGGCGCGCTCGCCCATCGTGTACCACTTCTTGGCGTCGCGCAGGTGGTCTTCGGCGTCGCCGACATCGAGGGCGGACTTGAGGCCGTTGAGCACGCCGAGGACGTTCTCGGCGTCGGTCTCCCAGATGTCGTCGGCATCCGGGAGGGCGCTCCAGGCGTCCGCGAGGGAGGATTCGACGTCCGAGCGCATCTCGGAGGCGGCTTCCCCGAACAGTTCGTCGTCGTCGAGTGAGGCTTGGCTCATGGCGCTCACTTCACGGGCACCGGGGTTAAAAGATAGCCCGAAAGTGAAAGTGAACATCCAGTGAACGAGGGCTCTCGAGGGAAAATGGCGTCCCGGTTTCGAAACGGTTGACACCGGCGTCGATACCTGGGCTAACTCGTGCTGCAGCTGGAGTGGTTCGATCGGTTGACCGGGGTGGATCGTGCGATTGGTCGGTATGGCTCTGCGGTCGGCCGTCCTCGCGATGAGAGTCGCCTCGAGACGCTACGATGACTCGAGGCTCGACCGCTCGCCGTGCGAACCGGTCAGCTTCGTCGTGAAGAGGTCGGCCGTCGGCTCGAGGGAGCCGTAGAGGACGACCGCGAGGGCGACGAGCAGCGGCAGTGCCAGGAGGAGGAAGACCACGTCGTACAGCCACCCGACTCCACCCAGCAGCGGCGTGATCGCCGCGGCCAGTCCTCGATGAGCGACGAGGACGGCCGCGAGTACGGTCGCAACCCGGGTCACGGACGCGACGCGCTCGGCGACCTCGGGAGCGTTTCGCAGTCCCGCCTTCACGAGGTCGGCCAGCGCCGGGGCGAGCAACAGGAGGAGGCCAACGACGGCGAGCGTCGCGATGGCGCTTACGAGGGCGGCGACGGTGAGCGAGGTCCCGGGGACGAGCCAGCCCGCACCTGGCAACAGCGTCGCCACCCACAACACGACGACCACCGCGACCGACGCGAGCCCCAGCTTCGTCACTCGCTGCACCATTCGCGGATCGAGCGTCGAACGACCGTTTTCGTCTGGATACATGACTGCAGTCGATGGCGACCACGGAGGGGGTAAAAAACGCCGATCATCGTCCACGGGGTTCGCGACCGTTCGCCTCCGTTTGGGACCGTTCGCGGGATTTAACGGGTCTATAGCCCTTCTTCCTTGTCGGCTGCTCACCGACTCACCGACTCGAGGGCCATCAGCGGATAGCCGTCCTCCATCGCCATCCTGGAGACGACCTCGACGCCCTCGTAGGCGACGTCGATTTCGACCTCCAGGAAGCGACCCGTCAGTTCGGTGTATTCGGCGGCTCCCTCCTCGAGGGCGGCCTCGAGGACGCCCGTCCGGACGTCGACGCTCACGTCGGTGCAGTGGGGCTGGTTCTCGATCGCTTCCTCCATCGCTCGCGCGAGGCTGTCGGCGGTCTCGAGGCTGATGGGCGTGCCGGCGAACTGGTGGTAGAGCGAGCCGAACTTGATGCCGGCCTCGAAGCAGGCCCGCTGGGCGTCCGTGGGTGCCGTGCTCGAGCCGTCAGTGTCGTCGGTGGGCATAGGTTCACTTTCTGCTCCCGGACTCGTGGTCGTTGCGGTCTGTGGCGGCGAGCGGAGCGCCGGAATTGGCGACTGGTTTCGCGATCTGCACGAAGAGTAACCGATGTGAAGTTTTTAAGAGTCGGGAGCGACACGTAGTACGTATGGGTATCCTCTCTCGGACGTCGTACATCATCCGGTCGAAGCTCAACGCGATCCTCGACCGCTCGGAGGATCCGACGCAGACGCTCGATTACTCCTACGAGCAGATGCGCGACCAGCTCCAGCAGGTCAAACGCGGTATCGCCGACCTGACGACACAGAAGAAGCGCCTCGAGATGCAGAAACGCCGCCTCGAGGAGAACGTCGAGAAGCACAACGGGCAGGCTCGAACGGCGGTCCAGCAGGGCCGCGAGGACCTCGCCCGGAAGGCCCTCGAGAAGAAGAAGGCCAAGATGAACCAGATCGAGGAACTCGAGCGCCAGATCTCGGACCTGCAGAACCAGCAGGATCGACTGATCGAACAGAAAGACGAACTCCAGGGGCGCATCGAGGAGTTCCGCACGAAGAAGGAGACGATGAAGGCCCGGTACGAGGCCGCGGAAGCGAGCTCCACGGTCTCGGAGGCGATGACCGCCACGGGAGAGGAGTTCGAGGACGTCGGCCGGGCCATCGAGCGCGCCGAGGAGAAGACCGAGGACATGGAGGCTCGTGCCGCCGCGATGGACGAGCTCCACGAGTCGGGCGCGTTCGAGGACGTCCTCTCCGATAAGGACAGCATCGACCGCGAACTCGAGTCCCTGTCGACCGACAGCGGCGTCGACGCCGAACTCGAGACGCTCAAGGCCGAGATGGGGAGCGAGGAGGCGACGGAGGGTGAGGCGAATGCAGAGGACCTCGAGGCAGAGGTCGAAACCGAAGCCGAATCCGATGTCGACACCGACGCCGACGTGAACGACGCCGAGGTCGAATCGGAACTGGCTGAACTCAAAGAAGAAGAGGAGAACTGATCGCGAGCGCCGTTCCTCGAGTCGTTCGGTCGCGTCGACTGGCTCCGATCGAGCTATTTCGAGTGCGTCCGAACACGCACGACGGTTACTGGTCGAGCAGACCGGCCGCCAGTAATGCCACATAGTCGTCGCGTTCATCTCGCTGAGGGTCGAAACCTTCGACCGAGGATCGCAAACCTCGAGCTGTGGTCACATACCTCGACCGAGGATCACAAATAGACGCTCGCGCGGCGAGCGAGGTTGCGCTCTCGGCCAGAGCGATACTGAAACGTGGCGAGAAACGGGGCGGCGACCGACGGCCAGGAAGTCGGTGTCGATTCTAGGTGGGCGTCCCGAGCGCGGCGATGTCGTACGCCGCGATGTCAGCCGGCGACTCGAGGACGTACACGGTAAACGCCCACGTGTCGCCGGCATCGAGGTCGCTCGTGTGCTTGAAGTAGACGCCGAGCAGGTTGTCGGCATCGTCGTAGACCCGGATGCGGATCTCGACGAGGGCTAGCCGATCGTTGCCCGCGTTCTCGAGCGTTCCCTGGACGGTCGAGCCCTGGTAATCGTCTTCCAGGACGAACTCGTGATCGATGAGGGCGATCGCGTCGAGCGGCGAGACGCCGCTGGCTGGACCGTCGTCGGCAAGTGCCGCGGCGGCGGTCATCTCTTCGGCCGTTCGCCCCTCGCCGTCGACGTCGACGGGGACACGCTCCGTCTCCGCTCCCTGCTCGTCGTCCGTCCCGCCGTAGGACGGGGACGTCCCCGTTCCGAGACAACCGGCGATCGCCAGTCCGGCGACAGATCCGACGGCAGCGAGGGCTTCCCGCCGAGACGTCGAGGATTCGGGCCGCTCGCTTCCTCCTGCCGGCGGGCCCCGCCAATCCGGGTGCTGGCGGTGCGATCGCTCGTCGTCTGTGCTGTACGTGCTAGACGTGCTCCTCGCCGATCGCGAGTTCGTTCGCGCTCCGTCCTGGTCACTGGTCGCCATCGCACTTTTCACGTCGACGCCAACGGGGTTTAGTCTGTGGCATGCACCTGAACGGGTGTGGCCAGGAAGTGGCGCCACCGTTGATCGTCTCGGAGCGGGTCCTGGATGGATGGGTGGCGCCAGTCTCTGAGACCGCGTTTACGGGCGTCGATCGATCACGACATCCGTTTGCAACGACGACGTTTTTGCTCGTGGCCGGTGAACGCCGACTATGGTCGGTGACGAGACGAGCACAGCCGACGAGGCATCGGCCTCGAGACGACGACCGAACGTTTTCGCCCGATTCCAGCGGTGGGTACTCGTGGACGGCAATCGGCTGTTCATCGCCGCGTGTATTTCGGTCGGCACGTTCGTGTTCTTCCTGGGACTGGACTGGCTCGGCGTCATCTCGTTCGCCAATGCCAACTCGATCACCCGGTTGGCCAGCGGAATGGTCGCCGGGACGTTCTCGCTGGTCACGCTCGTCGTCTCGATCAACCAGCTCATCCTCTCACAGGAGTTCACGTCCGCCGGAGCGGCGAAGGATAGACTCGAGGGCGTCGAATCCTTCAGATCCGAGGTCGCAGAGACGATCGGTGATCCGGTTGCCCCGGCGTCGCCGGCTCGCATTCTCGAGGAGCTGTTCGTGTCCATCCACGAGGGAGCAACTACCCTCGAGGATGAGGCGGACACCCTCGAGGGCGACGCCCGGGGGGACGTTCGGCGGTACGTCCGCACCGTCGAATCGAGGACGGATCGCGCCCAGACGATCCTCTCGGAATCGAGTACCGAAACGTTCGATGCGGTGTCGGTCGCCGTAAAGTACGACGTTTCGAGGCACCTCTACACCGCCAAGCGACTCGGACAATATCACGAGGGAGCCCTCTCGCGACCGGCCCGGGAGGCTCTCGACCGGATCGTCGCGGATCTCGAGTTGTTCACGGTCGCCCGCGAACACATCAAAACAACGTACCTCCAGCGGGAGCTGACTCGCTTCTCCCAGCTCACGATCCTGACGGGGGTTCCGGCGATCACGTCGGCGTTGCTGATCGGGTTTCTGTACGCCGGGCGGACGGGGGCGGTCATCGCGTTGCCGGCGCTTCCGTGGGTGGTGAGTGCCCTACTCGCCGTGGTCTTTGTCCCGCTCGCGCTGCTCACGGCGTACATTCTACGGACGGCGACGATCACGCGGCGGACGGTCTCTATCGGACCGCTGGTTCTCGAGTCCGAGTCGGGATCGATGTCGGATCGGCGTGCATCCGACCCGGACTCCAGGTGAGGGCGTTATCGGTCGACTGGAGCGTGTTCGTATTCGAGTCGGTCACCGTCCCCGTCCTCGCCCCCGTCCCCGACGAGCTGCTCTGGGAAGGTGGGAGCAGCCGTCTCGATCGCTTCGATTACGGCCGCGAGTTCGTCGAAGTTGTTGCCGCGGCTCGCACAGAACGGCTCGCGACTCCAGTCGACGTAGTTCCCGTCGGCGAGTAACGGCAGGTCCCGGTGGTGAAGCCGGATCGTGACGGCGCGCTGGTCGTCTACATCCCCGTGACACTGGGCGGCCTCCGGAAGGGCCACGGATTCGGTCGGTCCGGCCTCGAGGAGCGACGCAACGAGTCGACGCCTCGACTCCGCCGAAAGTACCTCGAATACCCGATTCCACCGCTCGATGACCCGTGGTTCGGTGCGAGGCCGCTCGAATGCCATGGTCTCGTTGTTTCTACCTGCTGGCATAAATAGTTTGTGGATTGTTGACACACAACGTGATTATCGGTTTGCCTCGAGCGCGTTCGAGAATGTCGCCGGTAGCGGACTCCGGGAACGGACGATACTCGTACCGGATCTCAGGAACGGACGACCCGGAACCGGATTTCAGGGCCGAGCGACGCCGATACCAGACCGCTCGACCCCCTCGAGGTCGATGCGACCGCCCGGCATCGACACGCCATCGTAAGGGTCGTCCGCGAGCAACAGCGACCCGTCCAGGTCGGCGTAGTCGAGCAGCGGCGCGAGGTGACAGGCCGCGGCGATCGAGGCGTTGGATTCGGTCATGCAGCCACACATCACCTGGAGGCCGTGTGCCCGAGCGGCGTGCACGATCCGGCGCGCCTCACGAAGGCTCCCGCACTTCATCAGTTTCAGGTTGGCCACGTCACACCGCTCGGCGACCTGCGGCACGTCGGCCGCGGTGAGACAGGACTCGTCGGCGGCGATCGGCAGCGCCGCTCGCTCGTAGACGTACCGAAGCCCCTCTGGGTTCGTCGCCGAGACGGGCTGTTCGACGAACTCGAGGTCGTAATCCGCCAGCGCTTCGATCCGCGAGACCGCCTCGCGGGGCGTCCAGGCTTCGTTCGCGTCGACGTAGAGGCGCACGTCGGGAGCGACGTCGCGAATCGTCTCGACGATCTCGAGGTCGCGGTCGGTGCCGAGTTTGACCTTCAGCGTCCCGAAGCCGCGCTCGAGGGCGGTCTCAGTCTTCTCGCGCATCCGTTCGGTGTCGTCGATGCCGATGGTGTAGGAACTTTCGACCGTCTCGGCCGGATCGAGCCCCCAGTAGCGATAGAGCGGGACGTCGAGGCGCTTCGTCACGAGGTCGTGGAGGGCGATGCTGACGGCACACCGGGCGGCGGGATTGCGTTCGATCGTCTGGCGCATCCGGCGTTCGATTCGCTCGAGTTGGTGGGGATCGCCGACGTCCTCGACGACCGCCAGCAGGTCGGGCAGGACCGCCTTGACCGTCGCCGCTGTCTCGCCGTAGTGTGACGAGGGCGCCGCCCCACCGACGCCCACGGTTCCGTCCTCGTCCTCGATCCGGACGATCACGTTCTCGGCGGTGGTCTGCGTCCCGCGGGCGATCGTGAACGGGAACTCGAGCGGCATCGTCACCCGCTCGAACCCGGTCTCGAGGCTCACAGCAACACCTCCAGGAGGTCGTCGGTTCCGTACCGGATGACGTCCGTGGCGGGTTTGCCGAGCTCGGCCTCGAAGGCGTCGACGGCCTCGCGAGCGACGTCATCCTCGAGCCCGTAGGTGTTGAGCGCGCCGGCGACGACCGAGGTCGGATAAACTGGCTCGGCGAGATTCTCGTAGAGATCGACGTAGGTTTGCATGGACGGGACCGTCACGCCGTAGTCGTACGCGAGCATTTCCCGTTCGGCTGCGTGACAGAGGATCAGTTTGTCGGCCATCGCGCCGTGGAGGATGCCACAGGTCACGGCGGAGTAGGCGGGGTGGATGATGCTCCCCTGTCCCTCGACGAACAGGTAGTCGTGGTCGTCGCCCTTCTCGAGGATCATCTCTTCGACCGATCCGGCCGTGAAGTCGCTGACGACCCGGTCGACGGGGTTGCCCCACCCCTCGATCATGATCCCGGTCTGGCCCGTGGGAATGACGGCGGCGTCGTGGCCCGCCTCGCGGGCGTCGCGGGCGAGTTCCATCGTCGCCGTCATCTTGCCGACCGAGCAGTCGGTGCCGACGGTCAAGATTACCTCCGCGTCGACCTCGTGGGCGACGCCTTCGGCGACCGTTAGCTCGTCGTGAGGTTTCCTGACGTCCCAGACGTCGGCGTCGTACTCGTGGGCGAGCGTGGCGAACTCCTCGTCGTCTTCGAGGAAGTAGTGCAGCCCCGAAATGAGGTCGCAGCCGTACTCGAGGGCCGTCCGCACGTCCTCGCGCCAGCTGGGGTCGAACCCGCCGCCGACCGGCGCGATGCCAATGAGCAAGGCGTCGACGCTTTCGGCCTCGAGGTCTGCCATGCTCGAGACGATGGGGGCGTCCTGGACGTCCGGGACGAAGTCGGCGACGCGGTCGCCGGCCGTCTCGCGGTCGAGGACGCCGACGACGTCGTAGTCCGCGTAGCGGAGCACGCCGAGGGCGGTCTTGGCGTGGTCGGGAAACTTTTCGTGAGCGAGGATAGCGACGCGCATGCGAGGATAGACGGGGAGGGGGAACCTTATTCTGTCGTCACCGGCGACCCGGCTAGCGTCGGTATGCGAGTGCTCGATGCGGTTTGGACGGCGCCCGCTCGATGCGGTTTGGACGGCGCCCGCTCGCGGCGACCTGGACGCGCGCCTGCTCGGTTCGGGTCCAGCCGCAACCTCGAGCAGGCTGACGGTTTCGCGTTACGAAACCGTCCTACCCGACCAGTAATTTCATTTATCGCTCGACCATCACTATACTTACTATAGTTATAAGGCACGTACTATCGCTACAAGACGACCAGTTCCGTCGTGAAGAACGACCGAAATGCGTCCTCGAGCGCCGCCTTCGGCTTCCCCGTCGCGTCGACGGTGGCCGTTGCCGTCGGATCGAGGCCGTGTTCGACCAGGCGCGAGAGAACCTCGTCCTGACCGACGAGGTACAGCGGGCCGTCCCGTCGGTCGGCGATCGCCTCCCGACAGCGCTCGAGGTGGTCGGCGATCTGGCCGTCGCGGATGCGCTCGAAGCGTCCCTGCGAGAAGCCGCCCTTCGAGTGGCTTCCTTTGACGTCGCTCTCGAACCCGCGATAGTCGAGGCGGTCGTCGCCGTCGTAGACGCCGAGGGCGAACAGATCCGCGCGGACGAGTGCGAGCGTGAACCGTCCGTGCGGGAGAAACCACGAGCGTTCGAACCGGAACCGGTCGTCCCACTCGAAGTGCGGGCCAGCGGCGGCATCGTTCGAGCGTCTCGCGTCGAGCTCGGCGGTTCGGGGATCGAGGGGCGGCGAGAGGGCGATCGCGACCAGTTCGGCGTCGTCGACGCACACGACGGCGGGGTCGAGCGTTTCGAGCAGCGCGACCCGGTCGTCGAGTAACTCCGTCAGGGCATCGGGAACGGAATCGAGTCCGTCGCTCGTCGGCACCACTGCCGTCAGCGCCCCCTCCGGTTGCGTTCGAAACGACTCGAGGCGCTCGAGGGTCGACGACAGTTCCGCGCCGCGGATGCGGTCGCGTCGTCGTGGGTCGATTCCGTCGCCGCCGTCCGCGTTCGCCTGGTCAGCCCGAAGCCGCTCGAGTTCGCCCTCGAGTTGGGCGATCCGATCCTCGAGCTGATTTTGCTCGCGTTCGGCCGTCTGCCGTGCCGTGACGGCCTCCGACCGGCGATCGGACTCGGCCTCGTACCGACGACGCAGTCGCTCGTTCTCCTCCTCGAGGTCGGCGATGCGGTCCTTGAGCGTCGCCCGCCCGAGCAACTCGTCGATCATCGACCGGATAGGCGAACGGGGGTTACTTTTAGGTCCCGGTTCCTGGTCCTGGCCCCGATCCTGGACTAGGTCCCGACTCTGATCCAGACCCCGGCCCCGACCCTCGTTCAGTCCCGGGTCCGTCGTCGACGTCCTCGCTCACCAGGGCGTAGTCGCTCTGGTAGCCGCCCAGGCCGAGTCCGAGCAACTGTTCGGCCCGGTCGCGTCGCGCCAGGAACACCTCCCGGAGGCTCGGCGGGTTTCGAATCTGCGTCCCCTCGAGCATTGACTCGGGAACAGCGAGGGTGTTCGCCGGGACCGAGTCGTCACCGTGGACGGCGAAGTGGCCCGACTCGAGTTTCATCACGAGCGGAGCGTCGAGCCGTTCGACTCCCTCGCCCGTCGTGTAGACAGCCTCGTTGATTCGTTCGTGTTGCGTTCGTTCCATGATGGCGTGGTCGCCGCTCGCGGGCGTCACGTAGAGTCGACCGAGGTAGTAGCTTCGCGAGAAGATTTCGAACATGCTATCTGGTACCATGCCACGGTGTCGTATAACTATTCTGCGAATACCTTATCAGTGAGCGCTTTCAGCGTCCTTTCGAATGGGCCTGACGCCGTTCGAGTGCAATGAACGGTAGGCGACTGGTCTGGTAGCGGTGTCCGAATTACCAGTCGACGGACGACGGCGCCCACGGGCGGTTTGAACGCTCGAAACGGTTCGAACGATCCTGGTGAACGCAAAAACGATCCGAACGAAACTCCGTCTTTTTAGTCGTGTTCGGGATAGCCTCGAGTGATGACTGCGACCCGTACCGTGGTGTGTCTCGTCGCTGTGGCCGTCGTCGGCCTCCTCGTCGCCCCAGCCGTGACCGCCGCCGGGGGGCTCGGTTCGCTCGCCAGTGAGAGCGAGTCGGCCACAGCCGAGAATAGTTCGACGATGGGGGAGGAGATGTCGACGTTCATGCAAGCCAGCTCGGTGAGCACCACCCACGCTGTCGACGATGGCATGTTCGAGGCAGCCTTCCAGAACGCCAGCGAGGAGCGACGAGCTGCACTGATCGCCGAACGAACCGACAAGCACAACTCGACAATCGCCGACCTGAAGGAGGAGTACCGCACCCTCCAGGAGCAGAAAGACGAACTCCACCCGGGTGAGTACAACGTCCGGATGGCGCGTCTGACCGTCGAACTCGCGAGTGTCGACGACTCGATCAACCGCACCGAGCGGCGAGCAGCGGACGCCGGCGTCAATACGACGGCCATTCAGACGTTACGGGCGAACGCGTCTGAACTGGCCGGCCCCGAAGTCGCCGAACGAGCGAAGCAGATTGCCGGTATCGACCCGCCGCGAGGACCGCCCGACCACGCTGGGGGACAGAACGGTTCGCCGGGAAACGGTCAGGAGAAGGCGAGTGATGCCGGTCAGGGCGCTGGGCCAGGTGAGGACGCGGACGAACGTAACGGCGAAGAGAAGGGCCAGGATAACGGCGCTCCAGACGACCCCGGGGCCGGTTCCGGTGACGAGTCGCCGCCCGATACGCCCGACAAACGCGCCGACGAGGAATCGGTGCCTGATGAGGGCGTGACGACCGACGAATCGACGACCGACGAATCGACGACCGACGACTCCGGCGAGAGCCAGGACACCAACGAAACCGACGACTGATCCGACCGGCTCGCCGTAGACTCCCGGTTACACACCACTCACCGTCTCGAATTTCCGCCCTTCGAGCGGAGACGCTTTCGGGCCTCGCTTCGGACCGTTCCAAAACGAGAGACACGCTTTTCAGTACCCATCGCCAACACCGGATAGATGGACTCTGCTGCGTTGCTGGATCTGCTCGGGAACGAGAACCGGCGACGGATTCTGCGACTCCTCTCGCGAAAACCCTGCTACGTGACCGAGATTTCTGAGTATCTCAGCGTCAGTCCGAAGGCCGTCATCGACCACCTCAGAAAACTCGAGGAGGCCGGCCTCGTCGAGAGCCGCGTCGACGACCAGCGACGAAAGTACTTCCACATCGCCCGCAACGTCCGCCTCGAGGTGAACGTCTCGCCGTACGGCTTCGCCAGCAAGAGCGCCTACCCCGAGAACAACACCTTCGACATCACGACCTGCCGGCACCTCTCTCTCGACGTCTCCGGGACGTCGTCGGACGGACTCGACGACCTCCTCTCGACGCTCGAGGACCTCGAGGTCCTGGAGAACGAACTCTCGCTCGCCCAGCGATGGGTACAGGGCCGACTCAGCGAGACGCTCGACCGCCTCTCGGAGGAGGTAGGCGTCGGCCAGGACAGTCGCATCCACGCCGACGTGCTCTCGAGCGTTCGCCAGGAGCCCAAAGGGATCGACGAACTCGGCCACGAGGTCGGCGCGCCACGGGAGGTTATCGCCGAGTTACTCGAGCAGTTGGCCGACGAGGGCGTCGTCCAGCGAACCGAACGTGGATGGGAGCTCAAGACGGAGCCGTGAGCGGGTACGGAGGCGGGGACGGGGGCGGGACCTGGATTGGGGCCAGGAGTGAGAACCGAAACCGCGATTGGGACCGCGGTCGAACCCCAATCACTTTCACTCGCCGTCGACCCGAGTACTAACTCCACATCTATCCGTAAACTGGACAGTGATCCATCTCCGTGGCGTTTTAATCGTGGTAATCCACTTTTACTTTCACCGCGGGGCCAAGGCAACGATACTTTTCACGTCGTCCGGTAGGTGTGAACGCGTCCGTTCGGCGAGCACCGGCGGACGCTCCACCCTATGACTCGAGACTGTCCATCCCCCCGTTTTCAGCGGTATCGCTTCTACCAGTACCTGCTGGTGGTCGAACTGGTGTTAACGATCGTCGTCCTCGCGTTGTCGATCGCTGGCGCGGTCGGACTCCTCTGAGGCCCGTCCGCGAGGTCGAGCGCTAGGTCGACGCCGCATCGGTCCGTGCCCCACGCCGCCCCACCAGGGCGAGATAGACCCCCGACAAGACGAGCAAAATCAGACCGATGCCGACCTCCGCGGCGCTCGAGCCGAGCAAGACGGCTCCCCAGCCGAAGGCACCACCGGCGTGACCCAGCGCGAAGCCGTACTGGCCGATCCAGGCGTGAACGATCGAACTGACCGCGAACGTTCCAGCCAGGACCCACATCGCGGCCGTCGTCGCGTCGACGCCGAGCACCGTTTCGGAGACGACCGCACCGTAACCGAGTACGAGCACCGCCAGGAGAAGTCCGAGCCCGATGATCGTCCGCTGGCCCTCGAGCGTCTCACTCATAGCGATCGATATCGCCCGCGGCTCTCGCTGACCTCGCCGGCCCGAACGAGTTTCTCGAGAGCCTTTCGAACGTACCCCGAATCGACCCCTCGGTCACCCGCGTAGGCGATCACCTCGTCTTCGGTCGGCTCCTCGAGGCTCGCCAGCGCTTGCTCGACGACTTCCTTCTTGCTCCCGCTCCTGGACGGCTGTCGTGGGTCGCGTTCGCCCGCGGCGGCGACCTCCTCGGCATCGAGGCCCGACTCCTCGAGGTAGTCTTCGTCGCTGACGACGCCGTCTGCGACCTGGTTCTCGAGGTCGGCGAAGGAGTCGACGCGAGCGAAGGCCTCGCCCTGGCCCTGCCGGTTGGCGAGCATCGAGGCGCGCACCTCGCGAGCGTGGTCGGGGTCGTCGGTTTCGACGAACTTCTTCCGGCGCTCGTAGGGCTTGCGAGAGCCACAGCGGGGACACTGTGTGGTCTCGGATCGCCCCTCGAGCAACCAGAGGTGGGAACACTCGCTGCACCCGACGACAGCGTACATGCGCTCTCGTCCGGGGCGAGTCCAGTTGAACGTTCGGAAACCGCGGCGAAAGTGAACGCGCCTGCCGCGGCACAAATCGTTACGGTGGTGGCCGTCCATTCGGATGCATGGATCACGTATCGCTGTCCGACATCGAGACGACGGAAGCCGCCGATGGCGTCCGCCTCGCGATCATGGCCGGTACCGACTCGATGAACGTCCAGCACTTCGAAATCGAGCCTGGCGCGGCCGTCGAGGAGCACAGCCACCCTCACGAGCAGACGGGGTTCATCTACGAGGGCGAATTGACGTTCCTGACCGACGGCGAGGAGGTCGTCTGCGCGCCGGGCGACGCCTACGGCATCCCCGGAGACCAGGCCCACGCCGCCGAGAACCGCGGCGAAGAGACGGTTCGCGGCGTAGACATCTTCGACCCGCCGCGAGAGAACCCGTCCTGGCAGGAGTAGTGGGCCCAGCTGTCGCTCGAGTCGTGATTGAGCCGCTCTCGTTCCGCCATGCGGACGTCGCCTCCCTACCGGTGGAGAGCCCATCGCCGTCGCGAGCGTCGACGATCGTCACTCGAGACTCGACAGCGACCCGGTCGCTTCCCGAGCGATGACGTTTCCGACGAACTCCTTCGTCCGGAAGACGAGTTCGTCTACGTCCTGGTAGTCGTAGACCGTCGCGTCCCAGCGACGGGTGACCCCGCCGAGCATGGCGCTCCGGACGTCCGCCTCGTGAACAACCAGCGTTCGCTCCGCTCGTTCCGGGTCGTCCGACTGGTAGACGTCCTCGAGCACCGACCCAACCTCGATGCCGACTCCGAGATTCTCCCCGGAGAACGGGAGGACGAAGACGACGGCGTTGCTCGCCCGGGCGAACGCGATGCTCTGGGTCGCCGCGTCGACCTCCTCGAGCGGGATTTCCGGGTCGACAGCCAGAAACGCGTTCACGCCGGACTCGGTCCGGAGCCGATCGCGAAGCGTGACGAGCAGGTCGAAGAGTTCGTCGTCGCCGTCACCGTCGCCGTCGGCTTCGGAACCGGAATCGATCGACTTGTACGGTCCCATTAGATAGACGAGAAAGCGTTCGCGGGGAACCGGATCGAGAGCGTCGCGGAGGCGATCGCGCATCGAACCGACCGACGAACGGACACTATTTAAATATGCGCGTTATCAGCATCTCTTGACTCGAGAACTGTTAAGACGGTGGCGAGACTACGTTCCGGTAATGGCAGGCGCACCCCGCGGCGACGTCGGACATTCGGACGACGAGGGGCTCCTTCCCGAACACAGCGTCCTCCCGCTCGAGGCGTACCTCGACATGCAGCGAGCGATCGGGAACGAGCACCGATTTCGCATCCTCAACACCCTCGTCGAGGACGGTGCCATGAGCGCGACCGAGCTCCGGGAGGCCCTCGACCTTCGCGGGAACACCTTGCACTACCACCTCGACGAGCTGGTCGACGTGGGGCTGGTCGAGAACCGGAAGCGGAAGACGCCCGACAGCCGTGGCCTCCACTCCTATTACCGAGCGAGCGGGATGGGCGAGGCGATTCTCGAACACGGCATCCGCGAACTGCTTCGCCTGGAGTGGGAATCGCTCGAGACCTACGGCACCGCCGATTCCTGAGCGCCGCACTCGAGACGTAGCAGCAATTCGCGTCGGTGAGAACGAGGAGTTTCGCTACGGGGACTCGCTGGGCCGTATCGAGAGCGAGTGGCTGTTCGAGCGATAGTCGCCGAGATTCTAACGTGATACTCGAGCCCGGTGAACGAAAAGTCGATAGATCGGAACGAGTCTCGCGTTCGAGAGGGTGTCTACGACAGTTTTCGATGTTCTGTCGGCTCTGCCGCCAGCGCTCGAGAACCGAGCTTGCGCGAGTTTCTCGATATCGTCAGATTCCGAAGGAATCTGACTGCTCGAAAAGCTCTCTACGAGAGCTTTTCGATGTTCTCGACGACGGCGTCGGCGAACTCGCTCGTGGCGACCTTCTCGCCGCCGTCGATCTGGCGGTGGAGGTCGTAGGTCACCGTTCCGGAGGAGATGGTCTCCTCGACGGCGTCACGCACGAGGTCGGCGGCGTCTTTCCAGCCGAGGTAGTCGAGCATCTCCCGTCCCGAGAGGATCATCGCGGTCGGGTTGACCTTGTCCTCGCCGGCGTACTTCGGCGCGGAGCCGTGGACGGGTTCGGCGAGACAGCGACCGTGGCCGAAGTTGGCGCCGGGGGCGATGCCGAGGCCGCCGATCTGGGCGCCCGCGGCGTCGGACATGTAGTCACCGTTGAGGTTCATCGTGGCGATGACCGAGTAGTCGTCCGTTCGGGTCAGCAGTTGCTGGAGCATATTGTCGGCGATGCGGTCCTTGACGACTACGGTGCCCTCGGGCTGTTCGCCGTCGTGCTCGTCCCAGAGTTCGTCCTCGGTGATGACGTCGTCGCCGTACTCCTCCTCGACGAGTTCGTAGCCCCAGTCGCGGAAGGCGCCCTCGGTGAACTTCATGATGTTGCCCTTGTGGACCAGGGTGACCGAGTCGCGCCCGTTGGCGATGGCGTAGTCGATGGCCTCGCGAATCAGGCGTTTGGAGCCGAACTCCGAGATGGGTTTGACGCCGATGCCGACCGGGCCGTCGTGAATGACGTCCGCGATCTCCATGTCCTCCTCGAGGAACGTGCGGACCTGCTCGACTTCGTCGGTGCCGGCTTCCCACTCGACGCCGGCGTAGACGTCCTCGGTGTTCTCCCGGAAGGTGATCATATCCATCTTCTCGGGTTCCTTGACCGGCGAGGGGACGCCGTCGATGTGGTAGGTCGGGCGGACGTTCGCGTACATGTCGAGCGTCTGGCGCAGGGCGACGTTGAGCGAGCGGAAACCGGCCCCGACGGGCGTCGTCAGCGGTCCTTTGATCGCGACGCGGTGTTCGCGGATCGCGCTGACGGTGTCGTCGGGAAGGTTCTCGTCGTAGCGCTCGCGGGCGCTCTCGCCGGCGTAGACGCGCATCCAGGAGATCGATCGACCGGTCGCTTCCGCGGCGGCGTCGAGTACCTTCTGGGCGGCGGGGCCAACGTCGGTGCCGATGCCGTCGCCGTGAATAATCGGGATAATCGGGTTTTCCGGTACGTCGAGTTCGCCGGTTTCCTCGTCGGCGAGCGTAATTTTCTCCCCGTCTTCGGGGACCTCGACTTGCTCGTAGCTCATGATCGTTCGTAGGTGGTTTGCTCGGGGGTAAAAGACCTCCCATTTGGGCTGGCTGGCCCCTCACTTCTCGAGCGCGTTCGCGTCCTGCGGGTCGTCCGCGTTCGAATCGCCGGCCAGCACGACCAGCCCAAGGACGACGGTGACCGCCCCGAGGAGGGCAAGCGCGAGCGAGAGCCACAACGAGGAGAGCCACCCCTCCTGGAGGCCGAACCAGCGGACGGCGAGGATCGTAAACCCGAGGACGATACCGGCCGTTCCCTCCGGTTCGCCGAGCTCGTCGCTGGCGGTCCAGTCGATGCGATTGACGGCGACCGCGGTCATCGTCGCACAGAAGAGGACCAGAAACGCGACCGGGCTCATCGCCGGTCCGTACAAGCGGTGCCCTCCTAAGTGTGTGGGATTCTCTCGGGGCGGGAGTTCGTTCCAGTGGACCGCCGGCGGGATGGCAAGAATCATTTGGGTTCCGAAACCGCCTCACAGTATGTCCTCTCAGCTGCAGGTCATCGTCCACGGCGGCGCCGGAACCGCTCCCGAAGAGTCCGAACCCAGGCAGACCGTCCTCGAGACGGCCGCGAACGCGGGCGCCGAGAGCGAGACGCCGGTCGACGCCGTCGAGCACGCGATTCACGTCCTGGAGTCCTCGCCCCGGTTCAACGCGGGCGTCGGCGGTGCCATCCAGAGCGACGGTGTCGTCCGAACCGACGCGGGGGTCATGACCGACGACCGACGCGTGGGCGCGGCCTGTTCGATGCCTGGCGTCGAGCACGCCGTTAGCGTCGCTCGGCTGGTCATGGACGAGACGCCTCACGGGTTCGTCTCGGGCGAGCACGCGGTCGCGCTCGCGGAGGCCTACGGGATCGAGACGGACGTGGACCTCCGCTCGGAACGCACTCGGGAGAAGTGGGCCGACCTCGAGGCGCCCGACGGCGGTCCGAAAGCTCAGCTCGAGTGGATTCGAGACCAGTACGGGCAATCAGACCCCGACGGCCGGGACGACCTCAAGGATCACGACACCGTCGGTGCGGTCGCCTTCGACGGCGAACACGTCGCGGCGGCCACCTCCACGGGTGGGCGCTGGCTCGCCCTCGCCGGCCGCGTCGGCGACGTCCCGCAGGTGGGTTCGGGCTTTTACGCCTGCCCCGCCGCCGGCGTGAGCGCAACGGGTGCCGGCGAGGACATCGCCCGGGTCACCCTCTCGCGGCGGGTCGCCCGGCACGTCGAACGCGGCCTCGACGCGCAGGCGGCCACGGACCTTGCCATCGAGGAGTTCGGCGAACTGACGGGCTCGAGCGCCGGCGTGATCGCCATCGACTCCCGCGGAGGGATCGGATCGGCGTACAACAGCGACGCGATGCAGACGGCTCACGCCTCGAGTCGCTCGCTCCAGGAGTAGGTTAGTCCAGCCGCGGCACGCCCGCTACCTCGAGCGCTGCCCGCCGCTCCGCAGTCGTCAATCGATACGGCTCGAGTTCGTCCTCGAGGTCGCCGAGGGCCGCCCGGCGGCGCTGGTGGTCGGCCAGGAACGCCGAAATTCGGTCGGCGGCGAGTTCCTTGAGTTCGCCGCTGAGGAGGCGCCCGTCGCGGTAGTCCGCCGCGACCGTCGTGAGGCGGTCGTCGTCCGGTTCGAACCCGTAGCGCAGGTACTGGAAGGCCACGTCGACCGTGGGATCGCCGCCGTGTTCGCGATGGGCCGCGAGACTCGATTGGCCGCCGCTGTAGGCGTGTTCGCGGATCGTCTCGGCGACGCTCTCTGGACTATCGGTCAGCTCGATCGACGGTGCCGCGTCCGAGGAACTCATCTTTCCGGGCCCCTCGAGACCGGGGAGGAATCGACCGAGCAGGGCGCCCGGTTTCTCGACCGGCAGCGCCTCTCTGGCGGCGACGTCCCGGCAGACGCGAACGTGGGGATCCTGGTCGACGGCGACGGGAACGAGCGTCGGTTGGCGGCCCGAGACGAGTTGCGGGAGCAGGAGGTGGGTCGCCTGGACGGCCGGGTAGAACTGCAGGCCAACGGAGTCTTGCTCGCCGTAGACGGCCTTGACGGTCGCCGGGGTGAGGTGCTTCGCCAGGTGGACGGCAACCGGGAAGATCACGTCGGCGTCGGCCGTGTCGATCACGATTCGAGTCCGCTCGGGGTCGAAGCCCACCGCCAGCAGGTCGCGCAGGTTCTCGCGCGTGGCCTCGCCGATGGACGCGAAGGACTGGTTCTTCGCGAGGAACTTCTCGTCGTCAGAGACCGGCAGGTACACCGTGGCGCCGGTCTCGCGCTGAATCGTCCGCGCGAGGTAAAAGGGGAGGACGTGACCCAGATGCATCGGACCGGACGGACCGCGACCGGTGACGATGGCGTGTGGCTCGCCCGCCTGGGCGGCCTCGAGGAAGGCGTCGACGTCGCGACCGGCGTAGAACGTCTCTCGCCGGATCGTCGGGTGATCGGGAAAGCGCTCCCGCTGCGCGTCGGTGAGGCGGTCGGCGCCGAATTGCTCGAGCAGGCGGTCGTAGTCGACCTCGCCGCGGACGGCGTAGGGGGTGACGATGGCGTCGTCGGCTCCGGATTCGCTTGTCGCATCGGTGTCGACGCGGTCGTCGTCGCGGTCGGTCGGCGTCTTATTGTCCGGTGTCTGATTGTCCGATGTCGATTCGTCGGTGGGTGTCGATGGTGTCGGTGTCATCTCGGTACTGAAACTGAATTGCAGTGCTATCGAAAACGAAACCACGGCGGCCGGAAGCCGCCAAAAGCGAGGAGCGAAGGGAGCGCCATCGACGGTCGTGCCCGGGGAGTCCGGGTCAATCGACGCGACTAACGACGACACTGTCCGCTCTCGAGAACCGCACGCGCCACCGCCACTCGAGAGCGAACGCCATACTCACTCTCCGGACGAACCGACAAAGAGCGTTTCGGTGGTCTGGTAGCCGGCGGTGAAATCTGAACGGGCCAACAGGGTTTTGACTGTCGCCGAGTGATGAACGTACAATCTAGTTATACCACGGGCGACAGACCAGTATGGAACGAACGCGATCCCACATCGACGTCACCCTCGTGAGTCCGAACGGCTCGCTCGAGGCGCTCGCGAAAACGCTGCGACGAGACTGTTCCACCATCGACGTGACCGTCGTCGACCGGCCCGAGGACCTCGCGGGCACGGACGTGGACCTGGATGCGGACACGAACACGAACGCGGACAGGGAGCCAGCCGACTGCATCGTCGTCTGTCACGCCAACGACGTCGACGGCGTCGCCCAACTCGAGGCGGTACTCGACTGCGTTGGTGGGTCAACCCCAGTTGTCGTCTACTCGCTCGTCCACGAACTCGAGCCCGTCACCGCGTCGATCACCGCCGGTGCCGCCGACGTCATCTGTCCCGGCGCCGATAGCCCATCCCTGCTCGAGCGACGACTTCGCGCTGCGGCAGGCGACGGACCGCCGCCGCAATCGCCCGCCCGCCGACTCGAGTCCTTGCTCGAGTACCTCCCCCACCAGGTCTTTCTCAAGGACGACCACCACCGAATCGTCGACGCGAGTCGCGTCGCTGCCGACGAGTACGGACTCACGCGCGAACAGATGATTGGTCTGACCGACTTCGAACTCCTCCAGCCCGAGGTTGCCGAGGAGCTCTTCGCCGAGGAGCGCCGGATCATGGAAACCGGCGAGCCGATCATCAACAAGATCGAACACTACGTCGATCGACAGGGGCGCGACCGCTGGGTGAGCACGAGCAAGGCCGCCAGGTACGACGGCGGCGTGGCCATCGGCGTCCTGGGGAGCACTCGGGACGTCACCGAACAACAGCGACAGGAACAGTTGCTCGACGTCCTTCACGAGGCGAGTCGCGACCTCGTCTCGGCCTCGAACCGCGCCGACGTCGCCCACGTCGCCGTCGCCATCGCCGAGGACATCCCCGATTTGCCGCGAATCTGTATCGCGCTCCTCGAGGACGGTCACCTCGAGCCGGCCTGTGACGACCGGGCGGTCTTCGACCGCTTCGGCGACGCGTTCGATCGATCCCTGCTCGAGGACAGGGCGCAGTACCTCGACGCCAGCGGGATCGAAACCACCCTCGCGGACGGCGCCGTCGTCGCGGTACTCCCGCTCGGTTCTCACGGCGTGCTGGCCTTCGAGACGACCAGCGGGACGCTCGAGCCGTTCAGCGTCGACCTCGCTCAGATTCTCGCAGCAAACGTCGAGGTCGCGCTCGATCGAGCCGAACGCGAGGCCCGACTGCAGTCCCAGAACGAACGACTCGAGCAGTTCGCCAGCATCGTCAGCCACGACCTCCGGAACCCGATGAGCACCGCGCGAGGCTACCTCGAGGCCTATCGCGACAGCGGCGACCCCGCTCACGCCGACGAGATCGAACACGCTCTCGACCGAATGGAACGGCTCACGGACGAGATGCTCGAACTCGCTCGTCACGGACGGATCGTCGCCTCGGTCGAACCGGTCGAACTCGCCGTCGTCGTGGATCGAGCCTGGCGAAACGTGCCGACCGAGGACGCCGTCCTCGAGCACGATCTCGAGGGCGTGACGTACGGTGATTCGGAGCGCGTCCAGGAAGCCCTCGAGAATCTGTTTCGAAATTCCGTGGAACACGGTCTCGAGCGAACGGCAGGAGGAGGTCGAATCAGGGTCGAGCGACTCCCCCGGGGCTTCGCCGTCGAGGACGACGGGCCAGGGATTCCCGACAGCCGAAAGGACGAGGCGTTCGACCTCGGATACACCGGATCGGTCGACGGCACCGGATACGGTCTCTACATCGTCGAACAGATCGTCACCGGCCACGACTGGTCGATCCGGGTTACCGACGGCGAGGACGGCGGCGCCCGGTTCGAAATCACGGGACTCGAGTTCGACTCGTAGCGGTGCCGGCCACTGTCGCTGCCTCTCGAACCTGTCGTTCTCACCCGAGCCTCGAGAGTACGCGTTCGAGTAGTGACTTCGTCTCCGTTACCGCCTTCGTCTCCGTTTCAGACTCCTGGACTGCTCGCTCGCTGCCCGCTTCCCGCTCCTCGAGTACCCGCTCGTAGTGGTCGATCACGACCTGGTTCCGCCGTCGTTCGGCGCGCACCAGGCGCTCGAGAACTGCGACCTGCTGTCGGAGGGTGCGCTCGTCGAGTTCCTCCCGGTCGGTGGCCTGATCGGCCGACGCGTCGCCGTCGATACACTGGCGCATGTACGCCGCGTCGATGTCGACGCTGACTTCGCTTTCAGTTTCAGTTTCAGTTCTAGTTCTGGTCTCGGTCCCTCTCGCCGGCTCCTCGTCACCTGCTTTCGACCCGTCCGCTTCGAGCTCACGGAACGTGACAGCCATTGGGTCTCCTGCTACCACACACCCCGCCAAAAAGGTCAGTCAGTCGCCCGTCAGACGCGTCCGACGAGTGGCGGTCGCTCGGCCTCCGGTAGCGCATCGACCCCGATCGATACGCGAGAGGAAACGGTCGGTGGGGATATCCGAGCCCGGACGAAATTCGTCCATTCACCCCCTCGAGGCCAGGAGCCGAATCACGAGCTGGAGCACGTGGACGAAGACCCCGGCCACGGCGATGTAGACGCCGATGGTCTGGAGGGCGACCGAGGCGTTGCGTTTGTCCCGAACCTGCCAGATCTCGTAGCCGAGACGGAGCAGGAAGCCGAGGAAGATCAGGACGAAGCCGGCCAGCAAGACGGGTTCGACGAACGTCCCGATCAGGATGGCCACCACGCCGCCGATGAAGGCGTACGTGGCGAAGCGACCCCAGGACTCGAACGTCTTCGAGCGGGCGTAGACGTAGGTGGCGATCACGGCGGTCACGACGGCGACGACGACTGCCGTGACGGCGAGGATCTGCGGTTGCTGGGCGCGCGGGACGAACCCGAGCACGCCAGCGCCGAAGACCCCGAAAGCGAACTGGAGGATCACCATACCGACGAAGGCGATGCCGAGGTTCCCTCCCGTGACGCCGCGCTCGGCAACGATCTCGCCGCCCGTGATCGCAGCCCCGTAGACGAGGACGCCGACGATGGGGAACTGGAAGAGGTACGCGTTGGCCTCCTGGAGCGGAGTGAGGACGACGGCGTACATCAGCGCGACGTTGATCGCCATCAGAATCGAGGCTCCACCGATGACCTGCAGTTCTCTGCTCGAGAAGCCGGTTCCGGTGTCGGTTTCGTACGACGAATCGACGCTCATGGATGCGCCTACGTCGTCTGCACGGAAAACGTTGCGTCCGGAACCTCGAGCGGTGCGCGAGGCTCGTGGATTCCCCGTCGGCGGTTCCGATCGCCGAACGTCAACGACGTCAGTCCTGGACGGCCCAGCGGTCGGAGTAGGCTGTCCCGCACGTACACTGGGCGTAAGCGTGGACGACGTCGCCCTCGGCGTAGATGCCGCCGACCTCCTCGTTCTGTTCCTCGGCGAACGCGAAGACGAACTGGGCCTCGTGGTCGCCCTCCTCGCCCTCGGGTTCGTCCGGGCAGGTGCCACCGGCTAAGTCGTCGTCGATGATACCTTCGTGTTCCATCGCCAGCCTGGCGAACTCCATCGCCCCGGTGCCGGTCGCCGCTTTGAACGCGTTTCGGCCGCGTTCGCCGTCGATGACGATCAGGACGCCGCCGTCGACGGGGTCGCCGTACTCGGCGAGTCGGTCGTCGGAGACGTAGGAGTCGGCGAGAAAGAGCACCACGTCCTCCGGTCGTTCGCCGGCGAGAAACGCCTCACGTGCCTCGGTCATATCACGTTCGAGGAGGTCACGGGTGAAAAATGGCGCGCACTCGAGCGAGGGTCGGTGAACTCGAGTCGAGTGCAGTAAAAACGAAAACCGGTCGTTCGTCGATCAGTCGCCGTGCTGCGGTTCGTGTTCGAACGAACGCGCGCTCGAGCCGGCGTCGAGTCGCTCGGCCCACGTCGGGGAGACGGTCGGGGCCAGCGCGAAGAACGTGACGATGGACACGAGCAAGACGAGGGCGATGCTCGCGACGATGGCGATTGCGGTCGTCGGATCGGCGGACAGGAAGGCCAACATGGTGATCAGGTATCGATCGATCGTACGGAATCGGCTCATATGAGCGTTACTTTGTCCGGAAACCTTCGTTAATAATTGTGATTGTGGGGTGGTGTCAAAGAGCGTGGGAGAGCGACTCGAGGGGCCCCGCCTCTACTCCGATTGGGGCCTCCGACTGCTGGACAGCGCCGGTTCGGCCGACGCTACAGGAGGATGTCGACCGTGACGCACAGCCGCTGGACGGCCCAACCAGGCCTCCAGCCGTCGGACTGCCCAACAGACCTACAGCCGCTGGACGGCCCAGCCCAGACCTACAGCCGCTTGACGTCCCAGCTCAGGCCTACAGCCGCTGGACGGCCCCGATCGCCGCCGACAGCGACGGCGCTTCGAAGATTTCGCGGCCGACGTAGGCGTTCGTCCCAGCGCAGTAGATCGCTCGAGCGATGTCGATCACGTCCTCGTCGAGTGGCTGGGGCTCCCGATCGCAGAGGGACTTCCAGTCGGCGACGTCCTCGGCCCTGGCGCGTTCTTTCGCGTCGGTGACGGCGTCGACCCAGTCCGGCTGAGTCCGCTTGTGGTGCTGGCGAATGACCTCCTTCGAGAGTTGCACCCCCTCGTAGCTGAAGCGGTTCTCGTCGAACGTACCGACGACGTCGGCGACGCGAATCTCGCTCCGGTAGTAGAGACACTCGATCTTGCCGTCCTGGTGGATCAGTCCGGCCCTATCGGCCTGTTCGGTGATGGTGTGGTTGACTTCGCGGGCGAGCGCCTCGAGCGCCTCGATGTCGGCTTTCCCGGCGATGGCGTCGGCCTCCTCCCGGGAGAGGTAGCGATCGCCCTCCTCGTACTTGGTGGAGAACTCGACGATCGGCGTCTCGAGGTCGACCGCGCCCTCGGGCCAGGCGTCGAACTCGAGGCTGTGGTCTTCGGGATCGGTTCGTCGGCGAAGGCTCGAACCGATCGGGACCTCGTTTCGGAAGACGATCTCGAGGGGGATCAGGTAGTTCTCGCCGGCCTCGGCGTGGTAGGCGTCGTAGTCGTAGGTGCGCCCCTCGTGAGGCAGATCGGGCACCTGGGTGAGGTCGATCGCCATCTCGAACGGCGGGCGAGTGGCCTCCTCGAGGGGGACCACCGAGCCGTCCTCGACGACGCCCTGGTAGTGAGTCGGGACGCCGGCGTCCTGGAGCAGTTCGAAGTTGTACGCGCCCATCGTACAGAGGCTCGCACCCTTGTCGGGGATCTGATTGGGCATCTTCCCCCAGTCGAAGACGGAGTAGTCGTCGGTGAATACGAACGCGCCCGACCCCAGTTCGTCGGCGGTCGCTTCCTCGTCGATGCGGAACTCCTTGACGCTCGTCACGCGTGCCACCCCCGAACCGTAGGCAGGTTCGTCGGGCTGAATTTCCGGGCGCTCGTCGGTGCCGCCGTCGCGAATGTGTGCGTGGGTCCGGAGGGAGCCACTGGGCCGCCGTGCATACTCGAGATGCCAGTACGGGCGCCTAAAAGGTTTCAGTATCGATTCGAGTTCCGCTGTCTCGGCTATCTTCGACCCCGCTCCCCCGACTCCGCTTACTTCCTGTCGACCGACTTGCCGTCGAGGGCGTCGCGTTCGCGCGCACTCGAATCGCGCTCGCCTGGGTCGCCGTACCCGCCACCACCGGGCGTCTCGACGGTGACGGTGGTGCCGGCCTCGATGTCGACCGTCGTCTTCGCGGGAACCTCCTCGCCGTCGATCCGGTTCTCGCCCGTGGCACCGTCCGCGCCGCCCTTCGCGCCGCGGGGGGCGAGTCGTCGACGCTCGGTGAGCAGGGAGACCGTCGCGTCGACCCCGACGGTAATCGAGCGCTCGAGGCCGAGACCGCCACGATAGCGCCCGTCACCGCCGCTCCCCTCCCGGAGGGCGTAGCGCTCGACGCGCATTGGGTAGGCCGCCTCGAGGGCTTCGATCGGCGTGTTCAGCGTGTTGGTCATCCCGACCTGGATGCCGTCGACGCCGTCGCGGTCGGGCCGGGCGCCGAACCCGCCGCCGATGGTCTCGTAGTAGGTAAATCCGTCAGCACCGCGGCTTCCGATGATCAGGTTGTTCATCGTGCCCTGGCTCTGGGCGGGCACGCGCTCAGGGATGGCCTCGGCGAACGCCGAGAGCACCACGTCCGTCACGCGCTGGCTCGTCTCGACGTTGCCGCCGACGACGGCCGCCGGAGGAGTCGGGTCCAGGATCGACCCCTCTGGCGCACGCACGGTCACCGGTTGGTAGCAGCCGTCGTTCGGCGGAATATCCGGGTCCGTCACGGCCCTGAGGACGAAGTACACCGCGCTCCTGGCGACCGCCAGCGGCGCGTTCATGTTGCCGGCCACCTGGTCGGCCGTTCCCTCGAAGTCGACGTCTACCGTCGTCCCGTCGATCGTGACCGCCACCTGGAGGGGAATCTTCGACTCCTCGACGCCGTCGCCCTCGAGCCAGTCGCGTCCTCGATACACCCCGTCCGGAATTGCCTCGAGTTCGGCCTCGATTCGGTTCCTGGAGTACTCGATGACGCCGTCGAACGCTGCCTCGAGGGTCGCCCGTCCGCGTTCGGCGACGAGTTCGCGCACGCGGTCGCGGGCCCGGTCGGTCGCGGCGAGCTGGGCCCTGAGGTCCGCCCGGCGCTCGGCGAGGTTGCGGACGTTCGCGAGCACGAGTTCCAGCACGTTCGAATCGATCTCGCCGTCGACGACGAGCCGCGTCGGCGGCAGTCGCAGCCCCTCCTGGTAGATCTCGGTCGCCCCCGCGGGCATGCTTCCCGGGGTCATCCCGCCGACGTCGCCGTGGTGGGCTCGCGTGACCCCGTAGCCCAGGATCTCTCCGTCGACGTCGATCGGTGCGACGATCGTCACGTCCGGAAGGTGGGTTCCGCCGGTAAACGGATCGTTCAGGACGTACTCCTCGCCGGGCTCAGGGTCATGTTTGCGAACCGCCCGCACCGCCTCCGGCATCGCCCCGAGGTGGACCGGGATGTGCTCGGCCTGGGCGACCAGCCGACCCTCGGCGTCGAACAGCGCCGTCGAGCAGTCTCGCCGCTCCTTGATGTTCGGGGAGTAGGCCCCGTGGATCAACACGTGACCCATCTCCTCGGCGATACCCTCGAGCCGGTTCCGGAGCACCTCGAGGGTGACGGCGTCGAGGGTCACGGGCGCTCACCTCCGTTGGTCCCGGTTTCCTGACCGGGGCCGCGGTCACGCTCCAGGACGAGTTCGCCGTCGTCGCCCATCGAACCGGACCACCCCGGGGGAACGACCGTCGTGCTCTCTTCGTCCTCGAGGATGGTCGGCCCCTCGACGGTCGTTCCGGGAGCGACGGCGTCTCTGGCCAGAACCGCCGCCTCGCGGCGCTCGCCGTCGAAGAAGGCTGTTCGGGATCCGGGTGCGTCCTCGTCGTCTCTCTCGTCCCGTCCCTCGCCTCGTCCCTCGTACCGGATCGACGGCGCCTCGCGAATCGCACGGACCGTCACCCCGAGCGCGACCAGTTCGATCGGTTCGTCCATCCGGTAGCCGTAGGCACGCTCGTGGGCCGCGTCGAAGCGCTCGCGGACGGTCGCGATGTCGACCGGGTCGCTGACGCTCACCTCGAGTTCGAAGCTCTGGCCGGCGTACCGGAGGTCGGCGCGTCGCTCCACGACGGGGTCGCCGCCGGAGTCGACGTCCTGGAGCGCGTCGGCCGTCAGCTCGGCGTAGGTCTCTTCCATGACCTCGCGGTCGGCCGCCTCGAGCGGCGTCCGGTGGGTTCGAACCCGGTCGTGTTTCTCGTCGGCGTCGAGCAGGCCGTACGCCGAGAGCACCCCGCCGGCGAGGGGGATTACGACGCGATCCATCCCGAGTCGGTTGGCCACGGCGGCGGCGTGCATCGGTCCGGCGCCGCCGAAGGCCACGAGCCCGAACTCGCGAGGGTCGTGGCCGCGCTCGACGGTTACCGACCGGATGGCGCGAGTCATCGTCGCGTTCGCGACGCGGTAAACCCCGGCGGCGGCTTCGCAGGCAGACTCGAGCCCCGCCACATTGGCCAGTTTCGCGAGCGCGTCCTGGGCGGCGCCGACGTCGAGGGAGACCTCCCCACCTAAGCTGGCGTCCTGGCCGAGGTAGCCGAGGACGACGGCGGCGTCGGTGACGGTCGGCTCGGCCCCCCCGCGATTGTAACACGCGGGGCCGGGATCAGCGCCCGCTGATTCGGGGCCTACCCGAAGGGCGCCGCCGGCGTCGACCCACGCGATCGAGCCGCCGCCGGAGCCGACGGTCGTCACGTCGACCATCGGGGTTGCGATGGGGTGACCGGCGATCGTGGTGGAGGTGGTTCGGGCGACCTCGCCGTCACGGACGAGGCTCACGTCGCTCGATGTGCCGCCCATGTCGAAGGTAACGAGTCCTTCGAGGCCCGCATCTTCGACCGCGGCCTCGGCGGTCGCGGCCGCCCCGACGACACCCGCCGCCGGCCCCGAGAGCACCGTCGTCACCGCCCGTTCGCGGACCGCGTCGAGGTCCGCGATGCCGCCGTTGGACTGCATCACCTGCGGTTCCGGGAGCCCCGCGTCTCGAGCCCGCTCGACGAGCCGTCCGAGGTAGGTGTCGATCGCCGGGCGGACGGAGGCGTTCGCGACCGTCGTCGAGGTCCGTTCGTACTCCCGGAACGCCGGGAGCACCTCGTGGGAGGCCGAGACGGGCACCTCGAGTCGCTCCCGCAGTCGGTCCGCGACGGCGGCCTCGTTCGCGGGATCCGCGTACGCATGGAGGAACGAGACGGCCACGCTCTCGATCTCGCTTTCGTCCTCGATTTCTGCCCCAGCGAGTCGGTCGACCAGGTCGTCCACGTCCTCGAGGGCGACTGGATCGACGATACCTTCGGTCGTCGCCCGTTCCTCGAGTTCGAACCGACGGCGGCGAGGGACGAGCGGGTCGACCCGCTCGACCGAGAGGTCGTACAGCGACGGACGGTCCTGGCGACCGATCTCGAGGACGTCGCGAAACCCTTCCGTCGTGACCAGTGCGGTCGTCGCGCCGTCGCCCTCCAGGAGTGCGTTTACCGAGACCGTCATCGCGTGGGTGAACGTCTCGACGGACTCGGGCGGGAGCGCCGCCTTCTCACAGACTTTTTCGATCCCCGCGAGGACGCCCTCGCTCTGGTCGGTAGTCGAGGGGACCTTCGCGGTCGTCAGGCCGTCTTCGGTCGCCAGGACGACGTCGGTGAACGTGCCGCCGACGTCGACGCCGACGTGCGTCGTCGCGTCCATCACCGCACCCCCGTCGTCTCGGCCGATTCCGCGAAGGGCTCGTTCGGACTCATACCCGGTCTATACGAGACGACCTCAAAAAGCGTTGGCAGGCCCCTCCAGTCGTGTCGACGGTGCAGCCGAAGTGAAAGACAGTAGACAGTGGAATCAGCCACTTTCACCACGCTTTTCCTGCTCTGCCTCTATCGTACCGATGATGGAACCCCCCGTGACCGACGCCGATCTCGCCTTCGAGCACGTTCCCGAGACCGATCAGTCGTTCGAGAACGCCCTCGAGAAGGCGCGGAACGGGGCGCGACTCACGGTCGACGACGCCGTCGAGTTGCTCACGACGGGGACCGACTGCGAGGGGATCGACCGCCGGCGCAAGGAGCGGGTGCTCGAGGCGGCCGACCACCGCCGCCAGGACGTCGTCGGCGACGAGGTGACGTTCGTTGCCAACCTCAACAACAACGTCACGACCGCGTGCAACGTCGGCTGTCTCTTCTGTAACTTCAAGGACGCCGCCCACACCTTCGAGCGCGATTACGACGGCCTCGAGACGGCCGGGTTCACCAAGACGCCGGCTGAATCGCGCGAGACCGTCGCTGACGCCGTCGAGCGAGGGATCTACGAGGTGACCTCGGTCTCGGGACTCCACCCCGGATTCGCCCTCGACGACGAGCACCTCGAGATCCTCGAGGCCCACCCGGACCCGAAGGCGGTCAACTACAAACCGCCCGCCGCGTACGAAACGGACCCCGGCACCTACGCCGACCAGCTCGAGGCGATGAGCGTCGACGGCGTCCACGTCCACTCGATGACCCCCGAGGAGGGATACCACGCCCGGCGAGGGACCGACTGGTCCTACGAGGAGGTGTACGGACGACTGCAGGACGCTGGGCTGGATACCGTTCCAGGAACGGCCGCCGAAATCCTCGTCGACGAGGTTCGCGACGTCATCTGTCCCGGGAAAATTCGAACTGGCGACTGGCTCGAAGCCATGGAGGCCGCCGCGAACGTCGGCCTCGGCCTGACGGCGACGATCATGTACGGTCACGTGGAGAACGAGGCTCACCGCGCGATGCACCTGCAGGAAGTTCGCGACCTCCAGGAGCGTGTCGACGGCGCCATCACCGAGTTCGTGCCCCTCTCCTTTGTCCACCAGAACACGCCGCTGTACGAACACGGCGTCGTCTCGGGCGGGGCCAGCCGCGACGAGGACGAATTGATGATCGCCGTCTCGCGGCTCTTTCTCGACAATATCGACCACGTCCAGTCGTCGTGGGTCAAGTACGGCGACGAGGGCGGTCTGAAGATGCTCGCCTGCGGCGCCGACGACTTCATGGGGACGATCCTCTCCGAGGAGATCACGACCCGTGCCGGCGGCGAACACGGCGAGTTCCGATCCTTCGAGGACTACGTCGACCTCATCACCTCGATCGGTCGCGTGCCGGTCGAGCGCTCGACGGACTACCGGGAGCGGCGCGTGATCGACCCCGACGACCCACCGTTCGGGCCGCGACTGGGACCGAAGGCCAACGGGACGCCGCTGCTCGAGGACGAACGTGCCGCCGCTGGCGTGGAATCGATCTCGGAGTAATCGACTTTGGGGTAGGCCACAGCTATCAGGGGTCCCATGTGGCCATCGCTCGTACAGAATTATACTCTCTCGACTATACTATACATACTATAGTATAACTGGTTCGACGCTCGTGCGCCAATCGACCGCGAGCGACACTCGGGTTCGTGTGCGAGTCCCACGTCGAGCGAACGTCGGGAAGTCTATCACGGGCGCGCGAAAAGTGGTCGCGTATGAACCACCTCGTACCCGCCAGCGACGCCGAGAACCGCTGGCACCTGCCGAACCACGCTCACCTCGTCGTCTACGAGCGAGGCTCCGGCGAACGCGGTTTGCTCACGATCTACGACTGCGGGGCGGCCCAGAAACCGCCCTCGGCCCAGTTGCTCGGAACGCTCGAGGCCGTCGACGTGCGTGCCGAAACCGAGGCGACGCCGACGGGTCGAGTCGTCAGTCTGCGAGAGCCGAGCGTACTCGAGGCTCTGGACGGCGACCGGTATCGCATTCGGCAGCGATAAGCGAACGATCTGGGTCGACCTCGAGACGGCAACGAGGCCAGCTAGAAATCAAAAATCCCGAATACCGATACCGAATACCGAACCTGAATCACGAACCGCACGTTTCTTATCACCCCTGCACTACCACCCGAACGAATGGAACAGTCAGTCCTGCTCACGGGGGCTGGAGGCCGCGTCGGGACCGCGATCCTCGACGACCTCGCCAACGACTACGACTGGCGGCTGCTCGACCGCGAGCCGCTGACCGGTGAGTACGCCGAGGCCCACGACTGCGTCGTCGCCGACATCGTCGACGAGACGGCCGTCCGCGAGGCCATGGAGGGCGCCGACGTCGTCATCCACCTCGCTGGCGACCCGCGTCCGGAAGCCCCGTGGGACAGCGTATTGCGAAACAACATCGACGGCACCCAGACTGTCCTGGAGGCTGCCGTCGACGCCGGCGTCGAAAAGGTGGTCTTCGCCTCCTCGAACCACGCCGTCGGCGCCTTCGAAACCGACGAGCGGACCCCGGAGCTCTATCGCGTCCAGGACGAGTTCCGTTTGGATGGGACGGAACTCCCTCGCCCCGGCAACCTCTACGGCGTCTCGAAAGCCGCCGGAGAGACCCTCGGCCGGTACTACCACGACGAGTACGGCCTCTCGGTGTGTTGTGTCCGTATCGGGAACCTCACGAAGGACCACCCGCCCATCGATTACGAACGCGGGCAGGCGATGTGGCTCTCCTACCGGGACTGCGCCCACCTCTTCGACCGGACGATCGAGGCCGACTACGGCTACGAGATCGTCTACGGTATCTCGGACAACGACCGCAAGTACTACTCGCTCGAGCGCGCTCGCGATGTACTTGGGTACGAACCGCGGGACAACTCTGCGGCTCACGAGTAAGGCGGCGGTTACGAGCCGTCAGCTTCTACAGCGTTCACGTCCGCATTTAGAGCGCTTATATCCGCATCTGCAGCGCTTACATCCGCATCTGCAGCGCTTACATCCGCAAGAACTGGGCGTGTCGGGTCCCCTCGAGCTCGAGGACGTGCTCGGCCTCGACGAACCCGGCATCGATCGCCACCGATACGGTTTCTTCGCCGACCAGGTTGGCGACGCTCGCCCGTGAGAGGCCGTCGACGACGGCTTCCTCGTCGACCGCGTCGGCCCCCTCGCCGTAGAAGTCTTCGGTGACGGTCAGCGTGGCACGACCGTCCGCGGCCTCGAAGGACTCGCCGAGGACGTTCCGATCACAGACCGAGACGAGCAGGCCTTTAGGCGTCTGGCGCTCGACGAGTAACATCGGGCCATCGTCGGCACCCTCGTCAGCCTCACTGTCGGCATCTGCGTTCACTTCGTCGACATCTTCGCCCGTCGAAGCGTCAGCATCCGCGCTCACCTCGCCAACGTCCTCGCTGGGTACAGCCTCGGCGTTCCCACTCGAGTCGACGCTCTCCTCAAGGGCGTCCTCGCCCGATTCGACGTCATCGTCCGCGTCGGCGTTCGTCGACGTCACGATCACTCACGCATCTGCTCGCGCTCTTCGACCAGTTGCTGTTCGGCCTGCTCGCGCAGTTCGTTCGCCTCCTCGGCGAGCGCCTCGGCCTGCTCGTCTTCACCTAGTTCCTCGAGAATCCGGGCTTTCTCCTCGAGAACCGGCGCGTTGCGGAGTCCCAGCCTGATCGCGTTGTCGATGGAGTGGAGCGCATCCTCGGTGAGGCCCCGGTCGGCCAGAAAGAACGCTCGGTTGTACCAGCCCTCGGCGAAGCGGTCGTCGACCTCGACGGCCCGTTCGGCGTGGTCGAGGGCTTCGGCCGTCTCGCCGAACTCCCAGAGGGCGTAGGCCAGATTGGTGTGGGCGGTCGCGGTGTGTTCGGGCGAGGACCGATCGTACTCGCCGGCGTCCTCCTCGGCCTCGCGGGCGATGCGGAGGGCTTCGCGGTGGGCGCCGATGGCCTCGTCGTACTCCTCGAGTTCGGCGTGGGCGACCCCCTTGTTGACCCAGGCTTCCTGTTCCGTGGCGGGGTCGTCGGTGAACTGGGCGGCGCGCTCGAAGGCCTCGGTGGCCTGCTCGTAGCGGTTGATCTGCGTGTAGCTGAGTCCGACGTCGATCAGTTCCTGGGCGTCGACGTCCTCGCTTCCGATCTGGCGCTCGTCGAGCATGTCGGTGAGCGCCCGCGAGTCGATGGGGTCGACCCGCGAGGGATCGACGTCGAGTTCGGGCGGGTCGAGGTCGAACTCCTCGTAGGACTCGTCGAAGCCGGCCCCCTCTGAGAAGCGGTGCCTGCGGTCTGAATCCTCCTGGCGGTCGGTCATGCCTTCGAGTTGGGTAGCTGGCGGGTTAAGGCCTGCGCTCGGGTGACAATCGATTAGAAGACCGCCTCGAGTGGAGGCGAGGAATTCTCATGTATTAAGTACAGGCCCGCAATATTCGCGAGTATGCAAACGCTCCTGCTGGATAGCGAGGATGTCGACGAGAACGCGATGATGGCGGACGTCATCGGCGCGGTCGAGGACGCCTTCGCCGCCTACGAGCGCGGGGACGCACAGATGCCGGCGAAGTCCTACATCGACCTCCCCCAGTACAACGGGGACTTCCGGTCGATGCCCGCATACTTAGACGCGGGTAACTGGGACGCCGCCGGGCTAAAGTGGGTCAACGTCCACCCCGACAACCCTGCTGACCACGACCTGCCGACCGTAATGGGGACGATGATCTACTCCGACCCCGAAACTGCGTTCCCGCTCGCGGTGATGGACGGCACCGAACTCACGATGAAGCGTACCGGCGCGGCGGCCGCCGTCGCTACGGACTACCTGGCCGTCCAGGACGCGACGAGCCTGGGCATCGTCGGCGCCGGCGTCCAGTCGTACACCCAGCTCGACGCAATCGCCCAGATTCGTCCCATCGAGGAGGTCGTTGTCAGCGACCTGGACGACGAGCGTGTCCGGCGATTTATCGAGACCTACGGCGACGACTTCGACGTCCGCGAGGGATCGATCAGTGAGGCCGGTCACTGCGACGTGCTCTCGACGGTGACGCCCGTCGAGACGCCAATCGTCGGTCCCGACGACGTCGCCGAGCACACCCACATCAACGCGATGGGTGCCGACGCCGAGGGCAAGCACGAACTGGCCGACGACCTCCTCCGGGGTGCTCGTATCGTCATCGACGACCACAAGCAGTGCACTCACTCCGGCGAGATCAACGTCCCCTACAACGAGGGCGTCCTCACCGACGACGACATTTACGGCGAGATCGGCCAGCTCGTCGTCGGCGAGAAGACCGGCCGCGACGCCGATACGGGCGTCACCGTCTTCGACTCGACCGGCCTCGCTATCCAGGACGTCGCAGCCGCTCACGTCGTCTACGAGCAGGCCGCGAGCAACGAGAACGGCTCGCCGTTCGACCTCGTCGGCGTCCAGGAGTAGGCTCAAGTCGTTCTCGGAGGCTTCCACCGGACGATAGAGTCGGAGAATATCAATGTGATCGAATCCGATCGACCACAACGTCGCCATCGGCGGTAATTCTGATAACCCACTGCTCACCAGCCATTTCTACGTACCTTTCATCGAGCGATTCGACGTACTCATCACTCGTTTCAGAATCGACGGTCCCTCGAATCGTGTATTCACCAGGTGATTGTATCACGTCCTTCAAAACGTGGCGGGTAGGTTGATCGGAAGAAGCGGCGATCGAAATATTCTCAGAGTAGATCACGCTCGAGTTCTCGATGACTTGGACGGTCACGTCGTGATCGCTAGCGTGCCGGTTCTCGATCAGCAGGTTCGGCGGTCTTTCTTCAACCAGGCAATACGTCGGTGTTGGATCCCCCTTCGTACTGTCCGTATAACAAATTTCGTCCGACAGCGCAGATCCGTCCCCGCCGTTCGACGGTGAAATACCGCCGAGACACCCGGAAAAAGCAACCAGAATTACGGCAAAGAGAAGTACGGATCGACCCATGATACTGGTTATATTACCGTCATTAAATAGCTTCGGTACGGTAGCAGGTCGATTTTCTCGAATGAGATAAGGCGGATCTACTCGAGCAGTTCCGCGAACCCGAAGTTCGGTTTGACGTCCTCGACGCGAACCCGGACCGTCTCTCCCTCCTCGGTCCCGGCGACGAACAGCCGGTACCCCTCCACCGACGCGATACCGTCGCCCTCCGATCCCGTGTCGATAATCTCGACCTCGAGTTCCTCGCCCACCTCAACTGGTGCTGTCAGGCGTCCCTTGGCGAGCAAGTAAATCTCGGAGGAGGACTGCCGCGAGGCGTCGGGACTGGTCGCTCGAACGTACTGGAACTCCGCCTCGATGTCCGCCCGGAGGGCGTCCACGTCCGGCCCCTCGAACACCTTCACCGCGAAGTTGCCCCCCGTATCGAGCAACTCGAGGGCCGTCTCGAAGGCCATCCTGGCGAGGTGAAGCGAGCGCGCCTGGTCTAGCGAGTACTCCCCGGACATGTTCGGTGCCATGTCCGAGACGACGCAGTCGACGGGGCCGTCCGCGGCGTCCAGGACTCGCTTCAGGGTCTTTTCCTGGGTCATGTCGCCCCGGAGCGTTTCCGTGCGGTCGGCGAGTTCGGAATCATCGAGATCCTTGATCCGCTGAAGGTCGACGCCGATGACTCGTCCACGGGGGCCGACCTTCTCGGCGGCGACCTGGAGCCAGCCGCCGGGGGCCGCCCCGAGGTCGACGACGGTGTCGCCGCCCTCGATTAGCGACTCCAGGTCGTCGAGTTGTTTGAGTTTGTAGGCCGCTCTCGAGCGGTACCCCTGCTGTTTCGCGCGGTTGTAGTAGTCGTCTTTCCCTCGTCCCATCAGTCCCCACCTCGAGTCTCGACTCCTCGGTTCGCCGCACGTCCGAACGCCGGACAGTGGGCGCGATAGTCGGTCATGTTCTGGCAGACGCGCTCGAGGCGGTAAGGCTTGACGCAATCGATTCCGCCTCGAGCGGCGTGAAGGATGCGAGGCGGTTTTTCTGGAAGTTTACTCGTGGCAATAGACGCCATTCCTTCGTATGGATATTCGCCACTCGCGGATTGCTTGTGGCCAAAGACGCCAGGACAGGGATTTGAACCACGGTCGGACGTGCTCGCTCGTTTCGCTCGTTTCGCTCGCTGTGCGCGACCTCCCTGATTCAAACCCCTTCGTTCGCGTTTCTCGCGTCACGACCGCTCGCGTCGCTACGCGCCGCTCGCGGGGGTTGTGACGCGAGAAACGCCAGGACAGGGATTTGAACCCTGAATCCCGAAAGGGAACACGCTTTCCAGGCGTGCGCCTTACCGTTCGGCCATCCTGGCTCACTCGAGCATAGCCGGGTGGGTCGTTTAACTGTTACGTAAGGAGACGACGGGCGTCACTTCCGTTTCTCGTCCACGCCGTCGTCACTGACCCGTCCCGCCGCCCACCGCGCCACCCGGGGCTCGAGTCGGTACGCCGCTGCCGCAGTCCCGACGCCGACCGCCAGCGCAACCAGTCCCGCTCGAGGCAGCGACACCAGCGGCTCGACGGCGAGGGCGTACCCCTGGACGAGCACGAGGAACGTCATCGTGCCGACGGCACCCCAGAGGACGGCGGATTTCAGGTGAGCGTCCACGTTTACGGTTTCGACCACGCCTCGACTACTCGAGGCTGGCGATCGCTTCGATCTCGATTCCGACGCCCTTCGGCAGGTTCGCGACCTCGAAGGCGCTTCGGGCCGGCGGCTCGTCGTCGAAGTAGCTCGCGTAGACCTCGTTCATCGCCTCGAACTCCTCGATGTCGTCCAGGAGGACGGTCATTTTGAGCACATCGCCCATGGCCGCGCCCGCTTCCTCGAGGACGGCCTCGACGTTGTCGAGGGCCTGCTCGGTCTGGACGTCGATCGGCTCGTCGTCGAGCAATTCGCCGTCGGGCGTGAGCGGGATCTGGCCTGCAGTGAAGACGATCGAGTCGTCGGTCGTTCCCTGGCTGTAGGCGCCGACGGCCGCCGGCGCGTCGTCCGTGCTGATGATGCGCTTCATGTCCGACGCAACTCGACAGGGTGACTTAAAAACCGGCGAAACGTCCGGGCGGAGCTCGCGAACGAGGCCGACAGTATAAGCCGCCCGCGACCCGATGGCTCACTGATGGGGCCCTCGAGGTGGCGTCGCGGAGCTGCTGGCTCGCGATTACAATCCCGAGCACGCTGGCTCCTCGTCGTCGCGTTCGCGGCCGTCGTGCTCGCCGTCGTCGCCCTCGTCGGCTGCTGGCGCGTCGCTCGAGCGCATTTCGTCGCCGACCGGCCGTTCTCTCCGCTGTTCGGCGGCCGCTACGTCGGCCCCGACTGGGCGGCTCGGAACGGACTCGAGGCCGACCAGGTCGCGGGCGAACTCGAGGACTTCGACGTTTACGAGCGTCCAGGAACTGATCTCGAGTCCGGCCCGGTCGACGCGTTCGACCCCGACGATGTTCACCCCGCGGTTCGCCGCTTCTACGAACGGACGAGCGATTACGACCTCACCTACGAAACACGCTGGCACCGCGGCTTTCGCCTCGGCGCGTGGCTCGCCTCGTTCGCGACCACTCGCCTCGAGCAGCTCAACCTTCCCGGACGGAGCGACGGGCGGACGCGTCGCCTCGAGAGTCGACTGGCACGGGTTCCGACGTCGGCGGACCCCCGCGGCGCTCGCGTCTGGACGCGAACCGATCCAGATTCCGGCGAGGCGGTGTTCGTCGCGGTCTACGCGACCCACGAGCGAGCGGGCGTCACGTACGCGAACGTCGCCGTTCCTTTGCCGGCGAGCAACCTCTCGACGGTGCTTCGGCCGGAGCAGTGCTCGCTCGAGTCAGGTGCAAACGGAGTGACCTTCACCACGCGGGGCCCGGGCGACGGTGGCCTCTTTCTGGCGACGCCGCTGGGGGCGATTCGTCTGCCGATGGAGCAACGATTTCGCGTTTGCCCGGCAGCGGGCGATGGCCAGGGCCGGCTGGACGCCAGCCACGAGATGTGGCTCTTCGGTCGACAGTTTCTGACGATAGAATACGTGATCGAGGCGCGAGAGCGCGACTCGCGATAGCGCCTCGGGGCGCTACTCGTCGATCTCGAGTTCGAACTGCTCGTTCTCGGAGACGGCGTTGAGGACGACGCTCGTGTTCGACTCCTTGATGTCGGGATCGGTGAGGAGGGCCTTGATCTGGTCGTTCATCCCGTCGGTGTCAGTGAACTTGCCGACGGCGATGACGTCGTAGTCGCCGGTGACCTCGTAGACGGAGATCATCTGCTTGTGCTCCTCGAGCGTCTCGGTGATGTCGGGGAGGGCGTTCCCCTCGACTTTCAACTGGATGATGGCCGTGACGTCGTAGTCGAGGGCGTCGTAGTCAATCTTCGGGGTGTAGCCGTGAATCACGCCGTCGTCCTCGAGCGCAGAGAGGTGGTTCGAGACGGTGGTCACGGAGACGTCGAGGTCCTCGGCGAGGCTGCGGAGGCTCGCCCGTCCGTCGCCCAGAAGTGCATTCACTAGCTTTGCGTCGAGATTTTCGTACGTCATCACGTTCACCAACTCACCCCGCCCATTAGAACTTTACGAATAACCAATTTCGATCGAGAGACGGGGTATTTGCTCACAACAGCAGGATTTTAGTAGTGGACCTCGTTGGGGAGAACGACGAGAAGATGACAAGCGGAAACATTACCCCGACCGAACAGGCGGTGCTGGACGAAATCGAGGAGAAAGGCGTCGATTTCCTCCGGCTCCAGTTCACCGACATCCTCGGCGTCGTCAAAAACGTCGCCGTCCCGGCCCGCCAGGCCGAGAAGGCGTTCACCGAGGGAATCTACTTCGACGGCTCCTCGATCGAAGGCTTCGTGCGGATCCAGGAGTCGGACATGCGCCTCGTGCCCGACCCGGACACGTTCGCCATCCTCCCGTGGAGACAGAGCGGCGAGAGCGCCTCGGCGCGGATGATCTGTGACGTCTACAACACCTCCACCGGCGAGCCCTTCGAGGGCGACCCGCGCTACATTCTGAAGCAGGCGATCGACCGCGCCCAGGACCTCGGCTACTCGATCAACGCCGCACCCGAACCCGAGTTCTTCCTGTTCGAGGAGGACGAGGAAGGCGGCGCGACGACCGAGACGAACGACGCTGGCGGTTACTTCGACCTCGCGCCAAAGGACCTCGCGAGCGACGTCCGTCGGGACATCATCTACGGCCTCGAGAGCATGGGCTTCGAGGTCGAGGCGAGCCACCACGAGGTCGCCGAGGGCCAACACGAGATCAACTTCGAGTACGACGACGCGCTCACTACGGCCGACAACGTCGGCACCTTCCGAACGGTCGTGCGCGCCATCGCGGCCCAGCACGGCTACCACGCGACGTTCATGCCGAAGCCGATCCCGCGGATCAACGGCTCCGGGATGCACACCCACATCTCGCTGTTCACCGAGGACGGCGAGAACGCGTTCCACGACGGCGACGACGAGTTCAACCTCTCGAGTACGGCGAAGTCGTTCCTCGCGGGCGTCCTCGAGCACGCCCCGGCGATCACGGCCATCGCGAACCCGATCGTCAACAGCTACAAGCGGCTGGTGCCCGGCTACGAGGCGCCCGTTTACGTGGCCTGGTCCGACCGCAACCGTTCGGCGCTCATCCGCAAGCCGGCCGCTCGCGTGCCGGCGGCCTCTCGCATCGAACTGCGTTCGCCCGACCCCTCGTGCAACCCCTACCTTGCGCTGGCGGTCATGATCCACGCGGGTCTCGACGGTATCGAGAAGGACCTCGAGGCAGACGACCCCGTCCGGGAGAACATCTACGAGTTCGACGAGGAGAAACGCGAGGAGTACGGCATCGAGACGCTCCCGGAAAACCTCGGCGAGGCGGTCGACGCCCTCGAGGACGACGAAGTCATCTACGACGCCCTCGGCGACCACGTCGGGCCGAAGTTCGTTAAGGCGAAGCGCCAGGAGTATGAGGAGTACCTGGTGGACGTCTCCGAGTGGGAACTCGATCGGTACCTCGAGACGTTCTAGCGCTTCACTGGATCAATGCCCGCATCGCTCGCTGTTTTCGTTCTTCTTCGTGCTGTCGGATAGTGCCGACGAGAGGAGCGTCCGGTCGTCCAATCGGTTGCTCCTCGAGCCCTCGACCCCGCTCAGGAGCGCCACTCCGAGACCCGGTTGCGGAGCCGTCCTGGAAGACCGAGCGCGGAGATGCCGGCGCCGAACAGCACCATCAGCACGTAGACGCCCAGCGTCGACGTCCAGACGACGAGCATCGCCAGGACGGCCCACGGGCCGTCGAGGAAGTAGAACGCGCCCAGTGTCATCGCGGTGCCGTACAACAAGACGAGGTAGGGCCCCCAGCCGTGGGCGTGACCTCGGCGAACGCGGCGACGGACGTACTGCTTGAGGTCGGACTCGAGGGACTGCCGCCGGACGGTTCGATCCTCGACGGAGGTCTCGAAGGACTCCAGCCGATCCTCGAGCTGTCGGAGTTCCTCGCGAAGGGCGGCGGGATCGTCCGCTCGGTCGCGGGTCCTGGATTCCCCGCGCTCTCGTGAGCGTGATCGTGATTGCGACTCGCTCGCCCCCCGTGCTGGCCCGTCTCGCTCGTCGGCTCCAGTGGCGTCCTCGGACATCGCTTCTGTGGATACCTGTCGTGGCCCGTGACTTTGTAGCTGCCGATCCACGTCAATTCCGGCGAGGACGGCGTTGACCACGACGCCGAAGACGACGATCGCGGCGCCGACGTAGAGCCAGATGAGCACGAGCAAGACGGCGCCGAGGACGCCGTAGACGCTGTACCCGCCCACGAACGCGGTGTAGAGCGAGAACACCTGTCCGAGCGCGAACCAGCCGACCGTGGCGATGATCGCCCCCGGTGCGGCCTCCTTGAGGCTCACCGGGACGTCCGGAAAGACGACGTACATCGGGAAGAACGCGGCGAGGAGGCTGATCAGGACGAACACCGGGCCGAGGGGGCCGACGGAGAACCCGGGAACGAACTCGACGGCGACCTCGAGGACGGTGACCGCGCTGAAGCCGAGCGTGGCAGCCAGCAGGACGATCATCGAGTCCCAGAGGGTGTTCAGTAGCGAGGACGATCGCACAGTGCCGTAGACGGCCGAGAACATCTGGTCGAGGCCGTGAAGGACACGACTAGCGCCCCAGATGAGGCCGACGGCACCGATGGCCGTCGCCCCCTGTCGGCCCGTTTCGTCCAGGAGCGTCTCTGCGAGGATTTGCCGGGCGGTGGGGGTCAGTACGTCTTCGGAGATTTCGGCCACCCGGGTCGCCAGCGGCTCGCCGCCGATGGACGCTGCCACGCCGAGGGATAGCAGCGATAGCGGCACGAGGGAGAGGAAGGCGTAGAACGCGACGGCTGCCGACAGCAGCGTCAGTTGTTCCGCCCGTGCGAGCGAGAGGATGCGATAGGTGAGCTGAATCGTGCGGCGACGGTCGATCACGGGTGGGTCTTCCTCGGCGAGGGTAATAGCCCTGCGGACGAGTGTGTCCCGCGACACGTCGCGCTGTTGGGCTGTCGAATCACCTCCGTGGAGCGGTCGATTTGCGGTCGACATCCACCAGACCTATCGTCCAAACTCCAAAAGAAAGCAACATGATTCAGCGTCGGTGTCCCGACTGTGCCGTGACGATGGAGGAGACGACGGTCCGGACCGGCAGCGGCTACGGGCTCCGGATCGACGGCGGCAAGCACGACGGCGTGCTCGGTAAACTTGGCCTCGAGTCGACGACGAAACTCGAGGCGGTGTGCTGTCCGGAGTGTGGTCTCGTTCGGCTGTACGCGGCCACGGATGCAGATGGAGACGCGGACGCGAATGGGGACGCAGACGGGAATCTCGAGGCCTGACGCTCACTCCAGACTCGCCCTCGTCGCCTCGAGAATCTCGCCCACGTGGGCGTCCGTCTTGAACGTCGTTCCGCCGTAGTGGGTCTTCGAGGTCGCGTACCCCGCCGACTCGAGATCGGCCAGGAAGTCGGCCATCGCGTTAGCGGGTAGCCCCCAGTTCTTGCAGAGCTTGTGCTGGTCGTAGTAAGTCGGTTCGTCGAGTTCGGTCGTGAGCGTCTCCAGGAGCGCCCGTCCCGTCTCGGCGGTCCCGAACTCGTCCGGGATTCGGTCGCGAACGTCGGCGACGAACTCACGATCGCGAACCGGACCGAGCCAGAGCGGGCCGGCCGCTAGCAGTCGGGAGCCGTCGCAGTTGGGGCACGTGCGAAGCGGGAGATCCGCATCGGGCGCTAGCCCGAACGCGTCCTCGCGGTACAGGCAGTCCTCGCAGTGGATCAGGAAACCCAGTTCCTCGAGGCTGGCATCCGCTGCGGTCGGCTTCCGGTCGAGTTCGAGGAACGTGCGGACGTAGTGGCTGGTCGCGTGCGTGAGGATCGGGGTGACGCCGACGTCGAACCGGGCGGCACTCCGGGTGAGCCCCGAGAGCAGGGTCCGGACGCCCATTTCGGTGTGGTACTCCGTATTTCGAGGGACGGCGCCGTAGGAGCGAATCCCGCTTCTGAAGTGTGCGCCACACAGCGGCGCGGTGTCGGTCGCAGTGACGCAGACGAGGTGGCGACACCGGGCGAACGCCGCGTCGGCAAACGGCATCGGCGTGCCGTATGGATCGAGGTCGATCACGTCGAAGACGGCGTCGTGCATCAGGGCGGTGACGTTCCGGTGGACGACCTCGGCGTCGACCCCGAGTTCGAAGCCGGCGCGCTCGAGGTTCTCGCTGGCGAGGTCCACGGCGTCCGGCTCGCGGTCACAGCAGGTGACGTCCCAGCCGTCGACCGCCGCCCGGAGGCCGCGGACGCCGCTGGCAGTCATGGCGTCCAGGTAGCGCCGTGCTCGTGGCTGGCGTTCGCGGAACGCTCGCAGCGTCGCTATCGTCAGGTCCCGATTCAGCTCCTGGCGGGGGTTGTAGAACACCGACTCCTCGACACCTTCGGTCTGTTCGCCGGGAACCTCGAACTCGACGCCACCCTCCGTCACGCGCATACCCGTTCTCGACGGTGGGGGGCGAAAAACGGTGTGATTTCCACGTTCCCGCCCGGACACCCAAACCGATATGACGGTCCGACAGAGAGTACCCGACGTGCCCGAGTCGAACGCCGATCCCGTCGAGCGCTGGCAGGCCGACCTCGAGGAGGCCGGCGAACTCTCCCCCTCGATCGTCGAGCGCATCTCCCGCCTGCACGGCGACCGCGGGGTGCGGGCCATCGAGGCCGTCGCGGAGGGGCGGGTCAAGGTCTACCGGGATTTCACCGTCGTCGTGGGTTACGAGGACGAGTACGTCGTCGAGGACGGCGGCTGTACCTGCAAGGACAGCGAGTTTAACCTCGATCCCGAGGATCCCACGGCGCTGTGCTGGCACGTTCTGGCCGTCTCGATCGGCCGTCGCGTCGGCCACGTCGACTACCACGACATGTGGTACTCCGACGTGCGCGAGTTTCTCTGAATTAGTCCCCCTCGTCGGGCGGCGTCACCGCAATCGTGTGCTCGATCAGCGACTCGTAGCCCCGCCGCAGTCGATTCGAGAGCGCCTGTGGCGTGATGTCCATCTCGCTGGCGACGTCCTCGAGCGTGACCTCCGGCGAGGAGAAGTACCCGCGTTTCCACGCCGTCAACAGCGCCTCGTGTTGCTTGGCCGTGACGCCGAATTTCGTCCTGGACTGAGGATTGGCCCGATCGTACAGCCGCGTGAGTTCGAACGGGATCTCCTGGTCCTCACAGTAGGTGCTGAACTGCGAGAGGGCGTCGCCGTCGGGAAACCGCATTCGAAGCTCCCAGCGCTCGTGCTGGGCCGAGGCCTCGAGAATCGTCGCGTCCGCCGACGTGTACGCGTAGACGATTGCGTCGACGTCCTGGATCAGGTCGGCTCGATACAGAGTCGTTTCCTGGAACCGATCGATTCGCGTGAGTCCCTGGACTGACGGATCGTCCGCGGCGGCGGATTCGAAGGCGCCAAGATCGACGCCGCTGACCCTGAAGTACGGCGTAATGAGTTCCTCGGTGGCGGCGACGCGCTCGATTTCGACGACGGCGTCCGCCTCGGTCTCGAGCGTTTCGTGGAGGGCAAACGCCTCGGTCGGCACGTAAAACTCCGCGAATAGCGCCATCGTCGTCGGTCATGGGACGAGCGGCGGCAAAAAACCCTGGCCTACCTGGACGGTTCCGTGGACAACAGCGGAGACGGTTCCGTGGACAACAGCGGAGACGGCTCCATGGACAACTGCGAGGGACAGCCTCGTCGTAACCGTGGGGGAACTCGTCGACTCCGACTCAGGCGTCCAGGACCTGTCGAAGCACGTCGGGCGCGTCCTGGAGCGCCTCGTCGAGCGCATCGACGTTCGGCCCGCCACCCTGGGCGAAGTCGGCCGGGCCGCCGCCGCCACCGCCGACTCGCGAGGCGAGTTCGCCGACGACCTCGCCGGCGTTGACGTCGGCTCCGTCGGGGACCGCGACGACGAACTGCGCGCCGCTCTCGCCGGAACCTATCACGGCGATCTTCCCCTCGTCCGCGAGGGCGTTGGCCGTCGCCCGAAGTTCGTCCATGTCGGCGTCGATTCGCTGGACGACGGCGGTCGTCTCGCCGACCTCGACCTCCTCGCCGCCGCCACCGCCGCTGGCGCGGGCGGTTGCGAGCTGTTCTTTCAGGGCCTCGATCTCCTTGCCGCGAGCCTTCCACTCCTCGAAGAAGCGCTCGGCGGTCTCCGGGACGTTCTCGGGGGAGACGTCGAGGGCCTCGGCGGCCCCGTAGAGGGCGTCCTCGGTGCGCTGGGTGGACTCGATAGCCGCGTCGCCGGCGGCGAAGACGAGTCGCTCGACGCCGTCCTGGACGCGCTCGGTGGTCAGGATCTTGATCACGCCGATGTCGCCGGTACGGGCGACGTGCGTACCGCCGCAGGCCTGGACGTCCTCGGCGACGTGGATGAGTCGGATGTTCGTTCCCGGCGGAATCCCGCCCTGATAGAGGTCGAAGCCGTGTTCGGCCTCGGCCTCGTGTCGGTGGGGCCACTCCTGGTCGACGGCGACGTTGTCCATCACCATTCCGTTGGCGACGCGTTCGATGCGCCTGACGGCCTCCCGGGAGATTCGGTTGTAGTGACGGATGTCGACCCGCGAGGACTCGACGCCCTTCTGAGCGCCCGCCTGGCGGACGTGCTCGCCGAGCACCTGCCGGGCGGCGTGCATGACGATGTGGGTCGCCGTGTGGTGGCGCATCAACTGTCGTCGCCGGGGGGCGTCGAGCTGTCCCTTGACGAACTCGCCTTTCCCCGGATCCTCGTCGGTCCGGTGGGTGACGACGCCGTCCTCGATCTGGACATCGAGCACGTCGACGGTCTTCTCCTCGCTCGAGAGCGTGCCCCGATCGGCTGGCTGGCCACCACCCTCGGGGTAGAACATCGTCTGGTCGAGCACGACGTCGTAGCCCTCCTCGCGGTCGAACACGTCGAGGACGACCGCCTCGAACTGGGTTCGCTGCTGGTCGTCGTAATACAGTTTCTCGGTCTCGGGGAGGTCGGCGAACCGCTCGTCGCCCTCCTCGGTGGCTTCCTCGACCGTTGTCGTGTCGTGGCGGTCGGCGACGAGACTGTAGAAGTCGTCAGGGACGGCCACGTCGGCGCCGGCGTCGGCGGCGATCTCCTCGACCATGTCGGGCTGGATGCCGTGGCTGTCGTAGAGTTCGATCAGTTCCTCGAGGGGGATCGACTCGCCTTTCTTCGCGTACTCCGCAGCGAGGGCTTCGACCCGTCGGCCGCCGCGCTCGAGCGTCTCGCGGTACTTCTCGACCTCGGTGCGGACGATGTCCCGGACGGTGTCGCGGTTCTCGTACCCGAGGCGCTCGGCCTGCATGTCGACGAGTTCGTCGAGGGGGGCGTCGACACCGACCGTGTCGCACAGCCGCTTCGTTCGGCGGAGCACCATCCGCGCGAGGTAACCTGTGCCGACGTTCGAGGGGACGATGCCGTCGCCGAACATGTACGCGAGGGTCCGGCAGTGGTCGGCGATGGCGTAGATTCGTTCGAGGGGCTCGACGAGGTCGCGGAGACCGCTGACGTCGACGCCGAGTTCGTCCGCGATGTCCCCGCGGGCGGCCTCGACGTCGTCCACGTCGTCGATGTCGAGCTGGCCCGAGAGCCGCGCTGCCCGGGCGACGAGGTCGGCTTCTTCGTCGGTGTACTCCAGCCCCGCGTTGTCTTTGAGGAAGTCGATCATCTCGGGATAGATCGCCTCGTAGACCGTCGCCGTCCCCTGGCTCATCCAGGTCCAGCGCTCGAGGCCGTAGCCCGTGTCGACGATGTAGGTGTCCATGAACGAGTAGGTGTTCCCGTCCTTGAGTTCGTACTCGCCGTCGGGGTCCTGTTCCATACACATGAAGACCAGCGTGGCCAGCTCGAGGCCCTTGTAGATGACCTCGATGGCGGGCCCGGCGTTGCCGCCGCCGACCCACGGATCCTCGATGTAGGTGACGTCGGTGATGTCTGCGCCCAGGGAGTCGAGCAGTTCGTCACAGAGTTCGACGGTGCGGTCCTTCCAGTAGACCTCGCCCTCGTAGGCGTACTCTTCCTCGGCGTCCTCGCGGACGTTGAACGCGTGGTGGGCCATCATCTCGAAGGCCATCGTGTGCCGGCCCGTCTTGCCCACGTTGTCGATGTCCTGCATCCGGATGCAGGGCTGACTGACGGTCAGCGGGTTCGCCGGCGGCGGCGTCTTCCCCGACGTAACTAGCGGCTGGAAGTCGTAGATCGAGGCCTGGGTCAACAGGACGTCGTCGCGCCAGCGGTTGGCCGCCACCGGGTACGGATCGATGCGCTCGTGGTCGTGGTCCTCGAAGAACGAGAGGAACGCCTCGCGCATCTCCTCGAGGGTGTACTCCTCGGCGAACCCCGGTTCGTCGATGAAATCGTACTGCTCACAGGGCGGTTCCCCGCAGGTCTCGCGGTCGTGATCGCGCGTCCAGAAATGTGCCCCACAGGAGGGGCACTCCTTGCGCTCGAACCCCTCCTCCTCGAAATACTCGAGTCGGTACTCCTCCTCCAGTTCACTCATTCGTACCTCGTACTGGCCCTGCAGGCGGTAAAACAGTTGCGCAACGGGTGTCACGGCTCATTCTCTGGGCGCCTGGAACGCCCATCTGTCCGACCCGCGTGTCGCTCGAATCGGCTATTGCGTGACGAATAGATCACGAAATAAATAAGTACTCTCAGTTGCACTTTCCGTTATAATGTTAGCGATCAAATATGTGTCTCGACTCGGACGACGTCCGTCTCGAGGCCGCGACGGGCCGACCCTCCCCCGTCCGTCGACGACGGTCGCGGCCATGGCTGTAGCTACGGTCGCAGTCTCAACCACGGCTACGGCTGCAATAGTAAACGAGGTCGAACGTCGACGATGACGACGCGACGGTCCCTGCTGCGGAAAATCGGCTTGACCGGTATCGGCACAGCTACTGGTATCGCCCTCCTCCCGACACCCCCGCACTCGACCACACTTCACGGCACGGTCGAGGGCACCGAACCGCCCACGGCTGCCGTTGACTGGATCGGCACGGAAATCACCACCGAAGACGAGACGCCCGTCTGCCGCTATCACTACGCACCGACGCGCGACGGGTTCGTCCCTACGGCGCCGTTCAACGTCGTGCTGATACCCGCTGCGGACGGCGAGGCGGGCCTCGAGCGCGTCATGACCGTCCTGGACGAGGAGGGATGGGTCCGAAATCCGGTGGAATACACGCGATTCGCGTGGAATCGAACGACCGACTCGTACGTCCGCCAGCAGGCGACTGCCGCCCAGACCTACTGGGGGGCCAGCGGTCGGCGCCACGTCCGGTGCTGGTCGTTCGAGGACGTCGTCTCGATGCAGGCCCACGAGGACACCGGCGCTCGCCCGAAACACGGCATCGCCTCCTACCGGCGGGGGCGGGAGACCATCGAGGCAATCTTCGACGCCGCCGGCTGGCGGGTCTCCCCCGGAGCGATCGATCTGACCAACGAGTCCGGCCCGGATCACGACGGACGCGCGACGCTCATCCTGGAGGACCCGTGAGCACCGACGTCCCTTCCCTCCCCGAGCGAGCGACGCCTGGCCTCGTCCTCGAGCTCCTGGACCACCCCTGGCTCGGCCTCGAGCGCCGACGGACGGTCGCCGTCGGCGGCTACCTGTGTGGGCTCATCGCACTGTTCCTGATCAGCCACGTCGGCACACGCGTCACGATCGACGACGTCGTCCTCGACTCGCTGACGGTGGGATTCGACACCGTCAGAACGATCGCTATCGCGCTCGTCACCCCAACGATCCTGCTGATTCCGCTCTGTTACGCGGCCTGGAACGGCGGTCCGGCGCTATCGTTCACGCTGCCGCTCGTGCCGGTGACCATCGGCGACCTCCTCGCCGGCGGGTACGTCCTCGACCTGGACGTCGCGCTCGCGTTGACCGTCGGCGCGAGCGCGGCCGCCGTCGCGCTCGTATCCGCCGACGTTCGGCGACTCGGATCGGTTCGGGTGTGGTGCTCGAGCGAGATCGACGTCGATCGGCTTCTGTTCGTTACGGCGCTCGCAATCGTGGCGGTCGTGGGCGTCGGCCGGTTCGTCGCCGTCGCGCCGGCGTACGTGGTCGAGTGGTACGCCCCGTTCGGCGGCCTCTGGATCGTCGCTGCCGCGATCCTCGGATTCTACTGGGTACGGTGGGCGTGGTCGCTGTCGGTAGATCGCGCTCGCTCGAGCGAGTCGGTCTGACAGCGAGTGGGGTCTCGACTGATCTCACCTGGATGGATCCGAAGAATTCCGGCACTGAACAACCCACAGATATATGTTAGATATCGCCCATTCTACGGTAACTCGAGCGTCGTTTCCAGCGTTCCGCCTCACTAGCTATGACCGATACCGTCCTCTACGTAACTGCACCCGATGCCGGGCCGTCGGCCGATACGACCAGGTCCGAAGGCGTTCTCGAACTCGAACGCGAACTCGGGCGGGTGGCCCCGCGGTCGTCCGTCGAGTGCGTCGATTCGATCCAGGCTCTCGACGAGCGCGTCGTCGCTGCAGAGTGCGTCGTCTTCGAGGAGGACGCGACCGGTGATGCTCCATCGATCGAAGCCGTCGCCGCTGCCTGTACTGGAACGCCGCTCATCTATTACGGCAATCCTGACCGTGCCCCTGCTGCCGATCCTGGCCACGGTGCCGATCCCGATCACGACCCCAGCGCCAATCCCGATTACGGTCCCGACGCCGATCCGAACCACGACCTCGACGCCGACTCGCGCGCCGATTCCACGTCGATCCGCACCCTCGGGGGTATCGACGGGTTCGTTCGCCGGACCGACGGCTCGGCGATTCACCTGGCCGACGAGATCGACTGGCAGTGCGGACGGCAGCCGCGACAGACAACGGCGACCGCTACAGTGGACGAAAGTGGCGACCGTCCGAAGGTCGCTCGCCTCCACCGGATGACCACTCGACTCGTCGCGTGTCGCTCCGAGGAACGCCTCCTCGATCTCGCCATCGAGTCGGCAGAAGACATCCTCGGATTCGACGCGTCGTCGATCTCGTTAGCCGAAGAGCGAGACGGCGAGACGAAGTTGGTGATTCGCGCCGGCTCGGACAAATTCGACGACATCTCGCGAGCACACGATCTCTCGGAGGGAATCCTCGGCAAAACCTACCGGGAACAACGCTCGTTCCTGCTCCAGGACGTGGCGGATCACCCCGACGCCCGTCCGCACGAGGACGGCTACCGATCGGCGATTAGCGTCCCGATCGAGGAGTTCGGCGTCTTTCAGGCGATCTCGACAGAAGAACGCGCCTACGACGAGTCCGATCTCGAGTTCGCCGAGTTGCTCGTGACGTACGTCGCCCAGACGCTCAGTCGCCTCCGCGTTGCAGAGACGTTGCGCGAACGGCGCAAGCGCCTGACCAGGCTCCACGAGGGGACGACCAAAATCGTCGGCTCGACCGACGAGGCGGCGGTCTACGAGCGCGCGCTCGAGACGACGGAGACGGTACTCGAACTCGACATCTGCGTCTTCCTCTCGGCGGACCTCGAGACCGAGGAACTCGTCCCCGAGGCCTACTCGGACACGATGGACGAGCAATTGGCCAGGAGGGTGCCCCTCGACCACGGAATCGTCGGCGAGACCTACCAACGGGGCGAGCCGTCGGTCATCGACGAAGTCGTGATCGAGGACCCGGAGATCGAGGGCCTGGAACGATTCAAGTCGGCTATGACCGTACCCCTCGGAGAGTACGGCGTCTTCCAGGCGGTCTCCGAGCAATCACACGCCTTCGACGACGTCGATCTCGAACTGGCGGAACTCCTGTGTGCCCACGTGACCGAAGCCATCGGCAGGGCGCGGGCCGAAGCCAGCCTCGTCGAGGAACGGGATCGGCTCTCGGCGCTGTTCGACAACGTCCCCGACCCCGCCGTCCAGTACCACCTCTCGGACGGCGAACCGACGGTCCGGGCGGTCAACGATCGATTCGAGGAGGTCTTCGGGTTCGATACCGGGACCGTTCTGCACGAGGACGTCGACGACTTCATCATCCCACCGGGATACGAGGACGAAGCGCGCCGGCTCAACGAGGCGCTGTTCGCCGGCGAAACCCTGCGCGTCGTCACGCGGCGACGAACCGCGACCGACGTTCGGGACTTCCTGGTCAACGTCGTCCCGCTCACCGCCGGCGAACGAAGCGTCGAGGGGTACGCCATCTACACCGACATCACCGACCAGAAGCGCCACGAACGCGCGCTCACGGCGAAGAACGAGCGCCTGGACGAGTTCGCCAGTATCGTCAGCCACGATCTCAGGAACCCCCTCAACGTCGCCCAGGGCTACCTCGAGTTGCTCGGCGAGACCGGCGATAAGTCCCATCTCGCGGAGATTGACGATGCGCTCGATCGGATGGACGAACTCATCGAGCGCCTGCTCACTCTCTCGCGACGCGGCGACGTGATCGACGACACCGAACCCCTCGAGATCCACGCCGTCGCGACGAAGGCCTGGTCGGCAGTCGACACCGGCGGGGCGACGCTGCAACTCGGGGAGAACCAGTCGATCGAGGCTGACCGGGCACGACTCCGGGAAGCGCTCGAGAACCTGTTTCGAAATTCGGTGGAACACGGCTCGAGCGAATCCAGCGGGGAACGAAACGGCGACGCGATCGACCTGACCATCACCGTCGGAGCCCTCCAGGACGGCTTCTTCGTCGCCGACGATGGCGTCGGCATTCCGCCGGATGCGCGCCAGTCGGTGTTCGAAACGGGGTACACGACCGCCAGCAGCGGGACCGGCTTCGGGCTGAATATCGTCGACCAGATCGCTCGTGCTCACGGCTGGACCGTCGAGATTACCGACAGCGACGCGGGCGGTGCGCAGTTCGAGTTCCGAAAGGGGTCGCCCGAGGACGCTGCGTCGGAACCAGTTACTGATTCCACGGGTGATACCGACCACGGCCGTCGCTCGAACCTCGAGCCACCGGCTGACGGCAGCGACCCGTCGGCGTAGTTATCGGTAGGCGATCCCGATCGCCAGCAACGACACGAGACCCGAGCCGGCAGCCAGCAGAACCACGAGTCCGGCACCAACCTCGAGCCAGATGGCCCCCGCGAGTGGGAGGACCAACACACCACAGATCATCGCGGCTGTTCCGAGTCGCTTTCCGGTCTCGCGATCGACGTTTGGCGTCGTCAGCAGGTCTCGGCGGTCGTAGCGCCGGACTGCCCACCCTAGCCCGATACAGAGCGCGCTCGTCCCGAGGATCGCAGCGGTTCCGACGGTTCGCTCGGGTAACTCGAGGTCGATAGCGACCGCGAGTGCCAGCATCGACGCGCCGACGACGCCCATCACGAGCGCGTTCGCTCGAGCGTCCCCGTCGTTCGCGGGATCCGTCCCGTACGCGCGACGGATCCAGCTGCCGTGGCGCAGGCTCGCCAGGGCGAGGGCGAGACAGCCGACGCCGAGGAAGCCGACGATCGCAGTGCCGGGATCGACCATCGTGCTCGAGACGAGAATCGTCGTCGACAAAATCGTTTCGTGGTGTTCTCGTCTGCTCTTGATCTCTTCTCCGCGAACGTCACTCCTCGAGCGCCAGCGACGCCAACATCGCCTCGAGTTGCAGCCGCTCGTTCGCCCCCTCCGTAATTCGATAGTCGACTTCGCCCAGACGCTCGAGCAGGCGCACCGTGGCCAGTTCCTCGAGGTCGAACTCCCAGGCCGACCGGTGCAGCTGATCGATCACGTCGCCGCCAGCGAGTCCGCGGTCGGTGAGCAGCGAGTCGAGGGTGGCCCTGGCCGCCGTGAAGTCGCCGGCGATGGCCTTCTCGACCATCTCCTCGACCTCCTCGGGCCGGGCGGTCGCCGTGATCGCGAAGACGCCCTCCTCGTCGACGGCGTCGCCCATGACGGCCGCGGCCTGCAGGCCGTTGATCGCCTTGCGCATGTCGCCCGCGGCGGCGTAGACGAGCGCGTCGACGCCGTCGTCGGTCACCTCGATGCCCTCGGTGTCGGCGATCTCGCGCACCTGTGCCTCGACGGCGTCATCGGAGAGTTCCGTGAAGCGAAACACGGCGCAACGAGACTGGATCGGGTCGATAATCTGGCTCGAGTAGTTACACGAGAGGATGAAGCGCGTGTTGTGGGAGAACTGCTCCATGGTCCGGCGCAGCGCCGACTGGGCGTCGCTCGTCAGCGCGTCGGCTTCGTCCAGGAAGATGATGCGGTAGTTGTAGCCGCCGAAACTCGAGCGTGCGAAGTTCTTGATTCGGTCCCTGACGACGTCGATGCCGCGCTCGTCGGAGGCGTTCAACTCGAGGAAGTTCTCCCGCCAGTCTTCGCCGTAGAGTTCGCGGGCGACAGCCTGGGCTGCGGTGGTCTTGCCGGTGCCGGCCGGCCCCGAGAACATGAGATTGGGGAGATCGTTTTGCTCGACGTAGCTTACCAGTCGGGGCACGATGTTCTCGTGGCCCTTGATCTCGTCTAACGTCTCGGGCCGGTACTTCTCGATCCAGACCTCGGTTCGTCCCGCGACCGACTCCGTCTGGCCGGCCGACTCGGCGTCGGCAGGCGACGGCTCGGCCTCGTCTTCGCTCATGTCCCCGACGAGGGGAGCGCCGGCAATAAAACGACCGAAGCGGTGTTTGCGCTGGCGACGCGATCGCGCCACTCGGAAGGAGAGACGGCGCCCTCAATCGGCTCCGCCAACGGGACCTGCAGTGGTGTTTTATCGTCGAGCATGGCGTACTAGCTACTGGTAATATGTCAACTAAATCCCAATTATCGACTCGTATCGTCGTCGTCGCTATCGCGACGCTGCTCGTCCTCGCGCTCGTACCCGGCGTGGCGCTGGCGCAGTCCGAAAACGGGGTCAGCGGCAACGTCGTCGTCGCCGAGGACGAAACTGTCGACGAGGTCAACGCCGTCTCGGGGAACGTGGTCGTCGAAGGGACCGTCACGGGCGACGTGAACGCGGTCTCCGGAAACGTGATCGTCGCCGAGCGCGGCGAGGTTCGCGGGGACGTCAATGCGGTCGGCGGCACGGTCCAGATAGACGGGCACGTCGGAGGCAGCGTCGCCGGCGCCGCGGGTACCCTCGAGATCGGCGAGAGCGGCATCGTGGATGGCTCCCTCGAGGTCGGCGCTGGGACGGTGACCATCGAGGGGACGATCGCGGGCGACGCGATGATCGGCGCCGAAACGATCACCCTCGGGGAGTCGGCGGCAATCGAGGGGAACCTCCGGTACGACGGTAACCTGCAGGGGAACACCGGCGCCGTCGCGGGCGAGATTACCCAGGACTCGTCGCTCGGCGTCGATCTCGCACCCGTGGTCCTCCCGTTGGCCTCGTGGATCGTGGCCGCCTACGCGCTCGCGGCGAACCTGCTGCTGGGTGTGGTCCTGCTCGCACTCTTCCCCCGGTTTTCGGACGGGGTCGCCGCCCGAGTCGCGGCGGATCCGGTGCGAACGGGGGTGATCGGACTCGCGGTCCTGATCGGCGTGCCGATCCTCCTGGTCGCGGTCGCGCTGACCGTGATCGGCATCCCGCTCTCGCTGGTGGGAGCGCTGGCGTTCGCGTTCCTCGTCTGGGTCGGGGTGGTCTACGGACGGTTCGCCGTCGCCGCGTGGGCGCTCTCGCTCGTGGACGTTCACAACCGCTGGCTCGCACTGGTGGTCGGCCTGGTCGCCGGCGCGCTCGTCGGGATGGTTCCGCTCGTCGGCTGGTTCCTCAACTTCCTGATCATGCTTCTCGGCCTCGGAGCGCTCGTCGGCGGGCTACTCGCGCATCGTCGTCGGGTCAGACAGTCGGCCACCGACACCGGTCGCCCGGAATCCGGTGACGCCGCCGCGTGAACGTGTAGACCGCGAGCGACGCGCTCAAGTGCTCGCGCTGGCAACTTCGAGCCGAACACGAATGCCTGACCGCGTAACTGTCGACGTCAAAGGCGAGGGGACGAGAGAACTCGAGTTCGCAACCCTCGAGTACGACGGTGACGTCCCCACCTACGCCGACGCCCTCGCCGCCGTGGACCTCAGCCCCCACGAGGTGAGCGTCCTCGTCGACGGTCGCCCGGTACCAGAGGATCAACCAATCGATACCGAGACGATGACCGTCCTGCGGTTGATCAAGGGCGGGTAGTTTGGACCACTGGCTCGAGAGCTCGGTCTCTCGAAGTATTGCTATACCTTCTATAGTATTTCTTGCGAGGGTCAGGCGACCGATCGAACCGCCTAGCGACTCACGTCATCGTCGCTCGAATAGCCGCTCGCCAGCGACTCGAGCGCGTCGGGTTCGGGCGTCCGGTGGTCGACGAACAGCGGCGTGATCGACACCTCGCCGTCGGCGACGGCCCGACGGTCGGTGCCGACGGGATCGGTCAGATCGACGTCCACGCTGGGATCCAGCGGGTCGTAGAAGTGATCCCAGGCGCGGTAGGTGCCATCCGGTCGCTCGTCGATCCGCACGTCGAAGTGGTAGGTCGGCTCCGTGATCCTGATCCGCGGGTCGGACTCGCCGGCGGGAACGTTGACGTTGAGGTAGTCGAACGGCCGTCGGTCGCCGAGCTCGAGAGTTTCCCGGACCAGGTATCGGGTGATCCGCTCGGCGTCGGCGTACTCGTCCCGGACGAACTCGCGGCTCCCCGTCACGGAGTCGTACAGCGAGAGGGCGATTCCCGGCAGGCCGAGGAAGCCGGCCTCGATGGCTGCACAGACCGTCCCCGAGCGCTCGATCTTGTGCGCGCCGAGGTTCGGGCTGTCGTTACAGCCGGAGACGACGACGTCGAACTCCCGCTCGAGTTTGCCCCGCCCGAAGTGGACGCAGTCGACCGGAGTGCCGTCGACGGCGTACCCCTCCGCTCGCTCCTCGACGGTGAACGCCCTGGAGTCGCTCCTGGACATGCCGCTCCGGTCGGTGGCGGGTGCGACCATCGTCACGTCCGCGACGGGTTCGAGCGCGTCGTAGAGTGCCCGGATTCCAGTCGCGTCGATCCCGTCGTCGTTCGTCAGCAACACGGCCGGTCGGGCGGACATGCCTCGATCTTCGGCGGCCACGACTATCAGCTTTCGTTACCCGTCGGATACAGCCGGCGATAGTCGGCCTCGAGTCGCTCAGTCCGAGGCTTCCGCCGCCGCAACCGGCTCGAGCGCCAACTCCATCGTTACGCCCTCGACGTCCCACGTCTTCCGGTAGGCGTCGGAGCCGTCCACGTCGACCGCTCGCAGCGCCTCGGCGCGGACCTCCTCGCGGATCAGGTTCTCGCGCTGGCGGACGAGGTCGGACACGCGGTCGTCCTGGATCTCGATCTCGAGCGCGATGCGCTCCTCGACGTCCAGGTCGAGTTCCTTGCGCATCTCCTGGACGCGGCGGATGACCTCGCGGGCGTACCCTTCGCTCTCGATGTCGTCCGTGAGCGAGGCGTCGACGTAGACGACGCCCCTGTCGTCGCCGTCGAGGGCGAACGCGGTGCCGGCGACGTCGTCGGGGGTCTGGGTGACGAACGAGACCATCGCCTCGGTCAGTTTCTCGCCGTCCAGTGCGTCCGAGACGGCCGCCTCGAGCGCCTCGAGGCTCGGCTCTTCGATCCGGGCTTCGTTGAGCGCGTTCATGACCTCGCCGGCGCGGCCGCCGAAGGCGGGGCCGAGTTCGCTCATGTCGGCCTCGGCGCTGTAGGCGAGTTCGCCCCACTGCTGGCCGGGGCCGACGAGTTCGACCGCGCGGGCGTTGAGTCGATCTGTGACGAGGGATTCGTGGCGTTCGACGGCCTCGACGGCCCGTTCGTCGTCCGCCGCGACGACTACGCGCGGGACGGGCCAGCGGAGCTTTCGTCCGGCCTGCTGGCGGGCGTTCGCCCCCGCCTCCTCGATGGCGCGGACGTAGGCCACGTCGGTCTCGAGTTCGGGGTCGGCCCAGTATTCCTCGACTGCGGGCCAGTCCTCCATGTGGACTGTCGGATGGCCTTCGTCGCCCGTGAGGGTGCCGTAGATCTCCTCGGTGACGAACGGCGCGTAGGGCGCGAGCAGCACCACGACCTCGCGGAGGACGCGGTAGATCGTCGCGTACGCGGCCGCCTTCGATGGGCTGTCCGATTCGTCCCACATCCGCTCGCGGACCGCCTGGACGTAGAACCGGGAGACGTCCTCGACGAGGAACTCGAGCAGCGCCTCGAGCGCTCGATCCTGGCGGAACTGCTCGAGGTGTTCGGTCATCTCGTCCTTTGTGGACTGGAGGCGGGCGAGGACCCACTCGTCCACGAGTTCTAGATCGGAGTCGACCGACTCGAGATCGGTATCCGCGGGATCGAACCCGTCCAGTCGCATGTACGGCAGCGGGAACCGGAACACGTTCCAGAGCGTCCGGAGGTGGTTCTCCATCGTCCGCATGCCGTCCCACGAGAAGCGCATGTCCTCGCCCTGCGGGTTCGCCGAGAGCAGGAACATCCGCATCGCGTCGGAGCCGTGGCGCTCGATGGCCTCGTGTGGTTCCACGACGTTTCCGACTGACTTGGACATCTTCCGGCCGTCCTCGTCCAGCGCGTGGCCGTGCATGAGCACTTTGTCGTAGGGAACCTCGCCCATCGCGGCGGTACCCATCCCCAGCTGGGACCAGAACCAGCCCCGCGTCTGGTCGTGAGCCTCGAGAATGAAGTCGGCGGGCCAGAGTTCCTCGAATCGCTCCTGCTCGCCGGGGAAGTTCAGCGTTCCCCACGACGCCACCGAGGAGTCGAGCCAGACGTCGAAGACGTCCGGCACACGGGTGTATGTCGTTCCGTCCTCGGTGATCGTCAGCTCGTCGACGACGTCTTTGTGGATGTCGACGGTTTCGGGGTCGACATCCTGGTCGACGCGCTCGGCGAGTTCCTCGCGAGTCGAGATGACGATCATGTCCTCGTCTGCGTGCCCGCTGGCACGCTTTTGATTGGCGGCGGTAGCCGCCCCATCGTCGTCCCGGCCTTCGGGCGTCCAGATCGGGATCGGGATGCCCCAGTAGCGCTGGCGGGAGACGTTCCAGTCGGGGGCGTCCTCGACGAAGTCCCGGAAGCGGTTGTCGCGGGCCCAGTCGGGGAACCACTCGCTGTCCTCGATGTTGTCCAGGAGTTCGTCCTTGACGTCCGTGATCGTGATGAACCACTGGTCGGTGACGATCTGGATGATGCCGGTGTCACAGCGCCAGCAGTGGCCGTAGCTGTGGGTGACCGTCTCCGACGCGAGGAGGGCGCCGTTTGCCTCGAGGTCGGCGGTGATCTCCTCGTCGGCCTCCTTGACGAACTGGCCCGCGTACTTCCCGCCGTCCTCGGTGTAGACGCCATCGCTCCCGACAGGACAGAAGATCGGAAAGCTGAGTTCCCGCCCGCGGACGAAGTCCTCCTCACCGTGGCCGGGTGCGGAGTGGACGAGGCCCGTACGGTCGGCCTCGACGTAGTCCGCGGCGTACACCTGGTGGACGCCCTCGTGGCTCGCGTGGTCCGGAACTTCCTCTGCAAGGGGGTGTTCGTACTCCCAGCCGAGCATCTGCTCGCCGGTGAGTTCCTCGAGGACCTCGTAGTCCTCGTAGCGCCCCTTCTTCAGAACGCCCTCGAGGCAGGCTTCGGCAACGTAGAGCACCTCTTCTTTCCCGTCCTTTTCGGCGCGAACGCCGACGTACTCGAGGTCCGGATCGACGGCCGTGAAGGCGTTCGCGGGGATGGTCCACGGGGTGGTCGTCCAGATGACGATCGATCCCTCGCGATCGACGAGATCGAATTTCACGTAGATAGAGGGGTCCTCGACGTCCTCGTACTCGACCTCGTTGTTCGCGAGGCCGGTTTCACATCGGGGGCACTGCGAGATGGAGCGCTGGCCCTGCTCGACCAGCCCACGCTCGGCGGCCTTCGAGAAGCCCCACCAGGCGGCCTCCATGTACTCCGGATTTACCGTCTTGTACGGGTCGTCCCAGTCCATCCAGACGCCGAAGGACTTGAAGTCCGATTGCAGGCCCTCGAGTTGCTCGTCGGCATACTCCTTGCACGCCTGGATAAAATTCTCCTCGCCGTAGGCCTCGATGTCCTTCTTGTTCTCGAAGCCGAGTTCCTCCTCGACTTTCGTCTCGATGGGCAGGCCGTGCATGTCGTAGCCCGGCCGGTCGGTGACGTTGTACCCCTGCATCCGCTTGAAGCGGATGTAGAGGTCCTTGAGACTCTTGTTCCAGGTCGTGCCCATGTGGGCCGCCCCGGAGGTGTACGGCGGGCCGTCGACGAAGAAGAACGACTCACCGTCGGCGCGATGCTGCTTCGTTCGTTCGTAGGCGTCGACCTCGTCCCAGTGGTCGAACACGCGCTCCTCGAGCGCGTGGGGATCGTACTGGTCGTCCACCTCCTCGAACCGGCTCATACCCGTGGTGAATCACTCCGGGAGTAAAGAGGAATCGGTTGGGCAGACGGATCTGCCGGATCGGAAGCGTGAGGGACGCTCGGGCGAGGAGCGGACAGTACACCTTTGCTGTCGGAGAGCGTACACGTAACCGATGCACGCACGCCAACGCACGTTCGTTCGCGACGCCGTCGTCGCGACGGTCGTCTTCGGCGGTCTGTACGTCCTCGCCCTCTCGACGTCGTTTCAGTCCCTGCAGATCCCGGGCTACCTCGTCTTGGCGGGGTTCGGCGTCCTCGAGGAGATAATCGCCGTCGAGTTCGCGGGCGCCACTTCCTCGATCCTGTTTGTCGCCTACGTTCTCGTGCTCGGACTCACGGGGGCGGCGGTCGCGTCTCTCGTTCGTGGTCGCGCTTGGGTTCCCGATTCCGGCCTCGCGTGGGTGCGCCCCGGCGTCGCCGGCGCTCTCGCCGTCGTGGTCGCGCTCTCTACGCTCCTCGCCGTCTCGTTTTTCCTGACGACGTCGTAACGAGAACCCGTCGTCATCACCGGCGTCGCTGGCCTGATTCTACTGGGGATGGCGGGGCTGATCGCCGGCGTCTTCGAAATTTCTCTAGCCTCGAGTCGAACGGCGGATCGCTGACCACGGACGGTCAGGGACCCGCTCGACTCGTCGCTGGCCCGATATCGGCTAGGCGTGCCGGTTTTTCGCCGTCGTCTCGAGCGTCGCGGCCGCGAGTCCCGTCGCTCACTGGCCGATGACGACCGGCCCCTTCGGGTGGTCGCGGCTCACCTGCATGGGACAGGTGTCGGGCGACTGTGACTCCTCCGAGGAGAGCATATACTGCACCCACTCGCGGTCGCCGTCGACGCCCCAGTCTCCGAGGTCGGCGTGGGGACAGACGCCGTCGTAGTCCTCGAGACGACCCTGGATGACCTCGCGAGCGCGCTGACCGGCAGCCGTGTCGGCGGTGATCCCATCGAACAGCGCCCGGGGCTGGAAGGTAATTTCGAGACCAATCGGACAGTAGCGACTCTGCCGGACGTCGTAGAACGGCGCGCGACAGGTCGGGAACATGGGCTCGCCGCCGAAGCAGAACTCCCAGGTGCTGGTGTCGGGGTCGGTCGGGATGTCCGCGGGCCAGGGCTCGGGGTCGTGGGCGTGGAGTACCTGCAAGATGTGCCAGAGGGCCTCGTGGTACTCCCGCTCTCGCAACTCGCGCTCGGGCGGCCTGAAGAACGTCACCAGCGAGGCCAGTTCGCTGTGGTCTTCGTACACCTCGAGGTACTCGAGGATGGCTTCGCCCAGCGCGAAGAGGGCGTCCCTGTCGGTCATCGACTCGACGGCGGTGTACAGCGGCCACCCCTCCTGGACGGACTCGACGCCGAAGTAACAGGGGAAGGGGCTGTCGTCGTGGCTCCCGAGGACCCCGTCGGTGAAGCTCTCGTAGTGCGCCGCGACCCAGTCGGGGACCGCACCCGATTCGACGCGCGCCTCGAGAGTCGCCTGGTCCAGGAGAGCGCCCGCGCCAGTCTCGTTCATATCGGATTCTGGGGCCCGGTGGTGCTATTCGTTTCGGATCCGGTCACGACGATGGAACCGACCACACTAGCTGATCCGCGCTCTCAGTGGTCGCCGACCGACGGATTGAGGTCCCTGGCCCCTCGAGAGGGCGACGATGGCCGTCGACAGCCTGGTGACCGACCAACTCGAGTCACTCCGTCGGGTGAGAGCCGCATGAACACCGATCGGCTGGGACCGATCTACCTCTTCGGCATCGTGCTCAACGCGGGGGCGCTCGTCTACGCGATCACGACCGGCGAGTACCTCTTCGCGAGCGCGTTCGTCTTCGTGATCGTCTACCTGCTGTTCCGGTATCGAATGCTTTGACCGTTCGAGGGCCGTACCTCGAAAACCGAATCTCGAGAACTGAATCGACGAAGGAGCCGGTAGCGAGGCTCTCGACTCGTCGCCCTCGTGGTCGTCGCGCCGGACGCGAGCCGCCTCAGAACAATCCGGTCAGCACGTCCCGGAAGAGGATCAGGACGATGCCGGCGGCGACGACGGCGACGATCCACAGGAGCATGACGAACATGATCTCGCGGGTGAACGTTCGATCCTCGCCGGCCATTGACGATCCATCGGATTTCATTGGTTGATATTCAGACGGCGGGCACATAAAGGACTCGCACGCGCTCCTGTCGTCTCCGCCATACCTCGCCCACCGTTCTGCCGTACCGCCGTCTCCGCCGTTTCACCGTTGTGCCGTCGTCCCACTATACCGTCGTCCCGACGTAACTGCACTCCGTTTGACGACCGGGTGCTCGACTCGAGCGAGCAGTCGACGGGTTCGGACACCGAAGGGATGGACCGCTATCGTTTTGCACCCCGTCTTCGTGGTCGGTAGCGATGACAGCACACACGCGAGTGGCCGACCGCCAGCCGCTCCCGCGATACCTGGCGCCGGTGCCGACGGCGCTCGAGGACCTGGGGCTCCGATTCGCGTGGCTCGTGGTCGCGATCAACCTCGCGGGAACGGTCTTCGGGTTCTGGTACTACCAGGCCCAGCTCCTGTCGACATCGCCCGTGATGTGGCCGTTCGTGCCCGACAGTCCGCTGGCGACGCTGGCTATCGCGCTGGCCATCGCCGCCTGGAAACTCGGTCACGAACTGCCCTGGCTCACCGCCATCGCCTTCTTCGGAAATATCATCCTCGGACTCTGGACACCCTACACGCTGCTCGCCTTCTGGGACGCCTACAGCTACCTCGACCCGCTGATGTTTCACTTCCTCTTCTGGAGCCACCTCGCGATGGTCGTCCAGGCGTTCGTCCTCCACCGGATCTCTGACTTTCCCGTCTGGGCCATCGCCGTCGCGCTCGCGTACTACGGCGTCAACCTCGTCCTGGATTACTTCGTGCCCGTCGTCGGCGACCTCCACCACACGGCGATCCCGCTTGAGCGAACCGAATCGATGTACCTCGGGGCCGACGCGCTGGGCGTCATCGGCGCCGGCGAGGTGACCTGTACGCTGCTGGCGTTGTTTCTGTCGCTGGCGACCCGGGCGAAACTGTGCGAAACGGCTCGGCGGGTCGCGGCCGAGTGAAAGGAATACCGGCGGCCAATTCCGATACTGTATACACACGTACCGAAAATCACACTCTTCGTGCCCTTCGCTCGTCCGAAGCGCAGGACGGTGATGCCGACGGAGACGGCTCTGATGGCGGTGACGACGGCGACCAAAACGACGGTGGCTCCGACGACGGCTCGAACGAAACGGACGACGGCAGCGGCGACGGCGAGTCGAGTGACGGTGGTGACGGCGACGGATCGACGGATACGAGCGGCGGTGATGGCAATGAGAGTGATGACGGTGACGGTTCTACCGAGGGTGGAGCCGATGCAGACGGCGACGGCCAGCCCGGTTTCACTCCCATCGCGAGCCTCGCCGCCGGTGCACTGGGTCTCGAGTGGCTTCGTCGACGGGCGCTCGGTGACGGTGACGGTGACGAAATAGAGCAGCAGTAACGGTTATCTCCGGAGGAGGATCGGAGACGAAGTCTCCCGGTTCGCGGGATAATCGCAACACTCGAGCGCACCCGTGGCCGATACCACGTCGGCCGCGATTTCGGTCGGTATCGAACAGCCGGCAGTGCCGCCGAAGCCGGTAGTTCGTCGCCTCAGAAGCCCCCGCCCTCGAGGTCGATCACCGCCCTCGAGTCGGTCACCCGTCGCAGGTCGCCCTCGAGGTACGCCGCCATCCGCTCGAGGAAGCCGTCAGTGAGATCCGCACCGTCCGCGTTGACGAGCGCGATTCGGTCGTGGCTCGTCGGGTCGTGGTCGCCCTGCATGACGAGGGTAAACAGTTCGCGCGGCGTAACGGGATCGCCGGCCTCGAGGCGCGAGACGACGCCCGAAAGCGAGGATTCGACGGCCGTCTCGACCTCGAAGGTGACGTCGACCGAGACGGTCTCGTCGTCCGCGGACGCCGCGAGGTACTCCTCGGAGCCCCTGACTGCGGGCTCGAGGATCTCCTCGAAGTTGGTCCCCGATTCCTCGAGTCCCAGGTAGGCGAAGGCGACCATCGCCCGGACGGCCCCGAGGAGCGCCTCGCCCTCGTCGGTCCCCGATCGTTCGAACACCTGTCGACGATCCTTCTCCGAGAGCGTATGCAAGAGGAGGTCGAAGTCGAGCACGCCGGCGCGGATCCGGCGTCTGATTCGGGCCTCCGCGTTCCGTCTTGACTGGTCGTGGCTCATCTCCCGTTCGCCGAGCAGGTAAGCGCGATCCGCGGGGCTGAGGACGCCGCGCTCGCGGTCGATTTCCGTGTTCATAATCGGGTTCGGATTATACGACACCGGTTTCGATCCGAACACCTATCACTTACCCGATTCGAAACGTCGGCAATGGATTCTCACGCCGAGGAGGGAGGCGACGGGCCGTGAGCGGCAGCATTGCGGCTCGCTACGCGGACTGGATCGTTTCGAACGCGCGACTCGTCGTCGTGCTCGTCCTCCTGTGTACCGCGGTCGTCGCCGTCGGCGCGGCGATCGGCGAGAACGAGGAGGGCGAGATCGGCCAGTTCGAGACCGACTCCGAGGAGACCGCGGCCCTCGAGTACGTCGACGAACGCTACGAGACCGACGACCGGATCGTCACCCAGGTGGTCGTCCGCGACGAGGGCAGCGACGTCCTCACCCGCGATTCCCTGCTCGAGAGCTTACGCCTCCAGCAGGAGTTCCGCGAGGACGCCGAGCGAAATGCCACGCTGGCCGAGGAGGGGTTCGTCGGCCTCGAGAACGTCGTCGCGACGGGTGCGGTCTTCGAAGATCGGGCCGCAGCGAGCGAGGGACAGGGCCCGCCAGACACCAGCCAGCCCACGCTCGAGGAGCAGATTACGGCGCTCGAGGATCGATCGGACGAGGAGGTCGAGTCCCTGCTCGCGGACGTACTCGATCCGGACGCCGAGACGCGCGGGGGCGATCCCTACGAGTTCCTCCCCTCGAGCTACGAACCGGGGTCGACGAGCGCCGAGTCGCGAATCACGTTCGTGTTCCAGGAGGGGAGTGACAGAATCTCGGACGCGAGCAACGATGGTAGCGAGGCCGACGAAACGGCTGCTGACGAAACAACTCCTGACGGAGCCACCACCGACGAGACCGCCGAACAGGCCGCCCACGACGCCCAGGTCGAACTCGAGACCCTGTTCGACCAGCGCTTCGACGATGGCTTCGTCTTCGGTCAGGGCATCTCCGACGAGGCCTCCTCGAGCGCCGTCGGCGACAGCTTCGCCATCATCACGCCCGTCGCGCTGGTGCTCGTCCTGTTCGTCCTGGGCGTCACCTACCGCGACGTGGTCGACGTCCTCCTTGGGCTGACCGGCATCGCCGTCGTGATGGCCTGGCTCGGCGGCCTCCTCGGCTGGCTCGAGATTCCGACCAGCCAGCTGTTGATCGCTGTCCCCTTCCTCCTGATCGGGCTCTCGATCGACTACTCGTTGCACGTCGTAATGCGCTACCGGGAGGCCAGGAACGGGACGCTCGAGGCGGCCGGCAGCGGTGGCGGCAATGCGGGGGTCACTGCCGACGGAGGAAGCGAGCCCGGCATCCGCCGCGGCATGATCCTCGCCGTGAGCGGCGTCGTCCTCGCGCTCGCGGCGGCCACGTTCTCGACCGGCGTCGGCTTCCTCTCGAACGTCGTCAGTCCGCTCCCGGCGATCCAGAACTTCGCGATCCTCAGTGCCGGCGGCATCTTCGCCACATTCGTCGCCTTCGGCCTCTTCGTCCCCGCGCTGAAGGTCGAAGTCGACGGCCTGCTCGAGAACCGCTTTGGACGAAACCGTGCGAAGCCGGCCTTCGGTTCCACACCGGGCCCGGTCAACCGCGCGCTCTCGAGCGGCGTCACGCTGGCGAAACGCGCCCCGCTCGCCGTGGTCCTCGTCGCCTTCCTCGTCGCTGGGGGCGGCGTCTACGGCGCGACCGGCATCGACACCGAGTTCAATCGGGCCGACTTCCTCCCGCAGGACGCCCCCGAGTGGACGAAGTCCCTTCCCGGGCCGCTAGCGGCCGGGACGTACACCATCGCGGAGGACGTCGAGTACCTCGGTGAGAATTTCCAGCAGCGAGGCGACGGCGGGCGGGCACAGGTGCTGATACGCGGAGATGGAAGTGAAACCGACGACGGCACCGCCATCACCGACCCCTCCCTCCTCGAGGCGATCCAGGACGCTCGAACTGGCGTCGATCCCAACGGCACCGTCGTCGTTCGCTCCGACGGCACCGCCGCCCTCGAGGGGCCGCTGTCGACCATTCGGGCGGTTGCGGACGACAACGACACCCTCGCAACCGCCCTCGAGGAGCGCGACACGGACGGCGACGGCGTTCCGGACGAGGACCTGGCTGGCCTGTACGACCTACTATTCGAAGCCGACGCCGAAGCCGCCGGGACGGTGCTCGAGCGAACCGACGACGGCGCCTACGAGTCCGCCCGTCTCGTCGTCTCCGTGCGCGGCGACGAATCCGCCCAGGTCGTCGCCGACGACACGCGCGCATTAGCAACCGCGGTCGAGGACGGAACGGCCGACCGCGGCGGATCGGTCACGGCTGTCGCCACCGGCGGCCCCGTCACGACCGCGGTGATCCAGGACGCCCTGCTCGAGACGCTCGTCCAGGCGTTCGCGGTGACTCTCGTCGTGATCTTCGTCTTCCTCACCGTTCTCTACTGGGTCCGCTATCGCACGCTCTCACTCGGTCTGGTGACGCTCGCGCCCGTCGTCGCCGCGCTGGCGTGGCTGCTCGGCGCGATGGCGCTCCTCGACATCCCGTTCAACAGCGAGACGGCCGTCATCACGAGCCTCGCGATCGGTCTCGGGGTCGACTACAGTATCCACCTCGGGGAGCGCTTCCTCGCCGAGCGGCGCGAGCGCCCGACCCTCGAGGCCGCCCTCTCGGCGACGGTGACCGGGACAGGCGGTGCCTTGCTCGGAAGTGCCGCGACGACCGCCGCCGGATTCGGGGTACTCGCGCTCGCGCTCGCGCCGCCGCTCCAGCGGTTCGGACTGGTGACCGGGCTGGCGATCGTGTTCGCGTTCGTCGCCTGTCTGACGGTTCTCCCGTCCTTGTTCGTCGTTCGGGAACGGGTGCTCGAGCGGCTGGGTAGGTCGAACGTATAAATCGAGACGTCGAAGCCGCCAGTTGGCTGTGCGTAACGAAGGCCATCGATCCCGTCTCGACCGACACGATGGCTGACGACTCGTCGGAGCGCGACGGTGGCCCCTCGACGTTCGGTCTCGTCGTTCCGATCGTACTCGCCGCCGTCACCTTCGTTGGACTCGCCCTCTTGCTTGGCCCGGCCCTCGAGCCGGACGTGATTGACTCGAGTGACGGGCCTACCGATCCCCCAGCACCGACGCCGTCGCCGCCGGTGTGGACTGACTCGCCGCTGGTCGACGACGGAACCGATTCGACGTCGCCTACGGAATCCACCGACGAGGCCAACGACGAAGGATCGGGGACGGAGGCGGGATCCGGAACGCCAGTGACGCGCGAGGACGGCGCCGACGATCGGTCGACAGACTCGAGATCTCAGTCCTCCGAGACGGCGACCGAGGGTCCCTCCGCTCGATCGGACGACGAACGCGGCGTGCCCTCGACTCGAGTGGAAGCCGAGCCGGGGTTCGACCGTCCTGGTCCGCCAGCACACGCAAACGCGCCGGCACACGCCGGTTCCGGATCACCTGCGCACGCGGGCTCAGGTTCCGGCCCGCGTTCCGCCGACGACGGCGACGAGACGAACGGCGACCGGGATCGCGGTGAAGCGAACGACGAAGGGACTCGCGAGGACGGCGAGAACGACCATTCGGATCGCGGAAACGGACGCTAACAATCGGTCGCGCTCACGTTCCCGTCGTTGCACCTAGGTTCGAATCGGAATCCGAGTGCGCGCGGACCCACAGTTCGCCGATCCGCGACAGCCGCGTCCGATAGGACTTTCCGTGTTCCTCGCGCTCGATGTAGCCCTTGCCGCCCGGGCCCAGTCGATCGACGTTGTAGATCACCTTCGAGCGGAAGCTGTCGGTGTACTCCTCGTTGAGTTCGCGCGAGAGGGCCTCTGCGAGCTCCGAGACGGACTCAAACTCGCCGTCCTCGCCGAGTTTGTAGAGGATGAGTTCCTCGAACGGCTTGACGTTCGAGAAGGAGGCCACGGGCAACTCCACGATGTGCTCGCCGTCGATCTCCTTCGCGCCGATGGTCGTTCCGCGCTCGTCGAACTCCGCGAGGAGTTGTTGGGCGCTCTCGAGGCGGGTCGCCACGCGGTCGTCCTCGACGACGTCCGTGGATCCGCCCCTGTCGGACTCGCGTACCTTCGCAAGCAGATCCTCGAGCAACGCCGACTGCTCGCGTAACTCCTCGGCCAGTTCCGTCTCGAGGTACTTCTCCGGGGCCGTGTAGTAGGTGTGGATGTGTTCGCGGTCGTCCTGGCGCTCGACCATCAGGGAGTGAGCAGCGGTCGCGAACGCGAAGCTCACCGTCCGGGGCATGGCGGCGATGTTGACCCAGACCTCGTTGCCCTCGTCGAGTTCGTCGTTGATCAGGTCGTAGGCCTGCTCGAACGCCTCGTCGTAGTCGTAAACGTCCTCCAGGACGAACCGCTCGGTAGTCGCCCCCAGCAGGTTCTGGAAGTCGGTCTCGAGTTTCTGTGAGAGGTGCCGGGAGTACTCGACGTTGGCCTCGCTCCCGACGGCTCCCTCCAGGAGGATGACGCGGTCGACGCCGTACTGATCGCGCACCAGCGGGGCGATCAGCCGGTCGTAGTCGAACCCGACCGGGACGATGTGCGTTTGCATACGCGGTAGAGGTGGCTGGACGGTATAAAAACCACCAGACTCTCGACCGCTGTGGCGCTTACGACGTCACCGTCATCGTCAGTCGCTGTCGTTCTGGCTGCCGTCAGCGTCTCTGTAACCGAACCGACCGTGCGTTCCATCCGAACGACTGGGACGCCTCAGAACTCGCCGATCAGACGAGCCTGGGCGAGAGACAGATTTTCCTCTTCCTCGGTGAGTTCCCGACCATGTTGCTGTTCGACCCATGCCACCAGTTCGGCTTCGTCCGCGGTGTTCTCGTCCGGTTCGTCGCTGGCGTTCTCGTTCGCCGCCGTGGCGCTCTCTTCGTCCATGCCTTAGTGTTTGTCTCCGTGGCCAAGTACATTCCCCGAAGATAGTGTCTTCGACCCGTGGTACCAGACCTCTCGATCGGCGAGAAGTTATTTATCGACTGACTGTCTCTCCAAGCGACGTGAATCGACGCCACTTCCTCGCGGCAACCGGAATCGGGGGCACTTTTCCGATTTCGCTGACGGACCGTCTCGAGAGCGGGCCGGACTCGACGACGTTCGATCCGCACCCGCCCGAGCCGGCCGATCCGCCTGCGCTCCCGCCAGGTCCGGAAGAACCACCCGAACGACCTTCCGAGATGACGGGCGAGCGCGTCTCGGCCTACGTCACCGGGTACGAACACGCGCTCGCGTACAACACACTCGACTGCCGTGACCTGCAGGAGATCGACGTCGCGTCCGACGCCATCCTGGAGGCCAAAACTGATCACGGCGTCTACGCGTTCGCCGTGGCGACCGGCTACTCGCGGTGTGGGGCGGGTTCGGAACCCGAACACCGCGATTACGGACCACCACCTATCGAGTGGGCCGTCGGCGAGGCGTACGCCGTTCGGATCGGCGACGAAGCCACCGAGCACCGGGATGCCGACCGAACGTTCGGGGCCGACTACGCGGACGGACGCGCCTCGGGATTCGCCGTCACTAACTTCGACCACCTCGCCCACGATGTCACCGTCACCGTGACCCACGAGGGCGACACGGCGTACGAGGAAACTGTCGATCTCGAGCCTCGATCGGCCGTCCACGTTCGAAACGTGAGCGCCGTTCGCGGGGACCACGGGATTTCGATCGAGACGGACGAGGGGGCGAGGGCGTCCGAAACGTGGACTGTCGATCCGAACCGGAGCGCGAACTGGCTGGTTCGTATCCTGGCCACCGGCGAGGTGTCGATCGAACGGCGCGGTCCGTACGGCGAGTTCTGAGCACGATCGGAACCGATTCGGCACGAACGTCGAAGGCTGCTGGGCGTGAGGGTTTGACTCGAGTTCGGGACACGATTGCCTCGGCGTCGCTCCCAGTCTGTTACTCGTGGATAGCGTCCCTCGTAGATAGTGCTCTATCGACAACGCTCGTTTTCGACGCAAACACTCACTCTCGATCACTTCAAAATATGTAGTTTTGCGCCCGAGTCAGTCCGGCAGGTACCTGACGCTCAACACGCCGTCCTCGCCGTCCACCGCTCGACGAACCTCGACGCGCACGGCTTCGAGGCGGGCCGCCCGCGCGATGGTCTCCTCGTCCTGGAGGACGTCGCGGGCCGCCTCCTCGACGTGCGCAGCGGGAACGCGAAAGACGTGAACCTCGCCCGTTCCAGCCCGCTCGTGCTGGTGAAGGTCGCCGACGTCGGCATTGGCGACGAGGTCCTTCGAGTGAGTGGTCGGCTCGAGGTCGCTATCGACCAGTTCGACGCGGCGCCGATCCTCGACGTCGACCAGCGTCCAGGAGACCTCGAGGGGCGGTTCGGGGGCGATCGTCGCCTCGAGCACATCGTGTATCTCGAGGCCATCGTTCGCGGCGAGCGTGTGTACCTGGGCGGAGTCGATGTCCCGGAGGACGACCGACTCGTCCTCGGCGTGGGTGACGACGAAGGTGCCCGTCTTCTCGGTCATGCTCGTGAGAAGGAGCGCGACGGCTTTCGGGGTTTCGACTCGCCACAGGCTTGCGTTCCCGAATCGACTCGAGTGCGCCCGCTCTCCGCTCGGCTACCGGGAGACCCGGTGGACGACGTAGATCCCGGCCCCGGCGAGTGCAGGGATGGCGAGGCCGACGGCGGCCGGGAGGCCGTACAGAAATCCTACTACTGCGCCGCCTTCGGTCTGAAACTCCGCCGGGACTGTTGGAATCAGGCCGACGTACAGTGCGGCGAGAAAGAGGTAGCCACTGGCGGCGAGTCGCCGGTCGTACCGAACGTCGTCGCCGACCCGTCGCCGGTGGCGTCGGGCGACGAGCAAGACGGGCGCGAGGATCGGCGCGACGACGACCATACCGACGACGATGACGAACGATCGGGAGAACGACAGCGTCGCCGTCGTGCCGACCGTTTCCCCGATCACGCGAACCAGGGAGAGGGCGAACGCGAACACGAGGATCGTCGCGACGGCCCCGCCGACGAGGACGTAGCTCCTGAACAGCCGGGAGTTGCTCTGACGAATCGCGTACGGGAACGCCCCGAGGACTCCGCCGTACGTCTTCGAGTCGGTCGTCTCGTCGCCGGGTGTGGCTCCGGAGTCGACCGACTCGTCAGACGCGCTCATTGCCCGCGATTGGCAGTCGGAGCGAATAAGGGATGCGATGCTCGAGCGTCCAGTCTTCGCTCGGAGCGAACGCCGCTTCGAGGCGTGACGGAACGCCTTTACCGGTCGCTATCGCCTCTCCGATATGGACGTCGACATCGGCAACGCGCTCGCGTCGGTCGCTTCTCCGGGCATCTCGCGGGAGGGTCTCGAGCGTCTGGACGAACGGGTCGCGACGGCGCACGAGCGAATCGAGGCGGGACGGGCGAACGACGAACACGGCTACGCCGCCCTGAACCTTCCCGAGCGGACGGATCCCGACGCGATCCGAACCGCCGTCGAGCCGGTGGCCGACGCGGACGCGCTCGTCACGATCGGCATTGGCGGGAGCGCGCTCGGCGCGGCGACGATTACGGACGCGCTCGCCGACGCGGGCGATGGCACCGAGGCGATCTATCTCGACAACGTCGACCCCGCCTGGATCACCCGACGCCTCGGGGCCCTTCCCCTCGAGTCGACCGCGATCAACGTCGTCTCGCGTTCGGGGACGACCGCCGAGACGCTCGCGAACTTCCTGGTCGTCCGCGAGGCCTTCGAGGACGCCGGCGTCGACTGGACCGACCGCACGGTCGTCACGACCGGCGAGTCCGGCCCGCTTCGCTCGCTCGCCGATCGCCACGATCTCGCCGCCGTCTCCGTGCCCGACGGCGTCCCCGGCCGATTTTCGGCGCTCTCGGCGGTCGGCCTGGTCGCCGCAGCCGTCTGCGGACACGATCTGGAGGCCATCCTGGAGGGGGCTGCGGCCGAAGCCGACTCGCTGACTGGCTCGCTGTTCGAGTGTCCGGCCTATGCCTACGGCGCGACGGCCTACGCGCTCGACGCGCGTGGCGCCTCGATGAACGCGATGGTCCCCTACGCGGAGTCGCTCGAGACCTACGCCGAGTGGTTCGCCCAGCTGTGGGCCGAGAGCCTCGGCAAGGACGACCTGGGCCAGACCCCCGTCCGCGCGCTGGGGGTGACTGACCAGCACTCACAGCTCCAACTCTATCGGGCCGGCCCCCGCGACAAGCTGGTGACGTTCGTCACACCGCGGGAAACCACCGATCGCGAGATTCCCGGGACCGACGTCGACGAACTTGCCTACCTCGGCGACGCCACCCTCGGCGAGTTGCTCGAGGCGGAGTTCGAGGCCACCGAGGCGAGTCTGGCGGCGGCCGGCCGCCCCAACGTCAGGGTCGAACTCGAGTCGGTCGATGCCTTCGAACTGGGTAGCCTCCTCTACGGCATGGAAGCCGCCTGCGTCCTCGCGGGCGAACTCTACGAGGTGAGCACGTTCACCCAACCAGCCGTCGAGTGGGCGAAGAAGGCCACTCGTGGACTGCTCGGGGGCGGTGACTTCGAGGAAGCCGAGGCGGTTGCCGAGAAGACGACGCTACGCGTCGAGCGGTGAACCGGTGATTGCGGTCCCTCGAGAGGTGGTAGCGGTCCCTCGAGAGGTGGTAGCGGTCCCTCGAGAGGTGGTAGCGGTCCCTCGAGAGGTGGTAGCGGTCCCTCGAATCACTCGAAGCGCGCAACCGAGAGCCGATTGCAGAGCGCCTATAACCGTTCGACCGAAGGAACGCGTATGAACGAGACCGCACAGGACGACCGCGCCCGATCGACCGACGATGCGGGAGCGGTCGCCGGTATCGGGCTCGTCGTCGCCGCGCTCGCGACGACCAGCCTCGCCGTCCCCGTTCGGGATGGCGTCGATCGCCTGGCGGTGGTGCTCGGCCTCCTGTTCGCCTTCGGAACGATCCTCGTCTTCGCCGGCCGCCGTTACGGCCTCCTCGAGCGCCGCTACAGTCTCGGGGGCGTCTTCTGTAGCCTGTTGGTCGTCTTGCTCGCCGGCTACGCCCTCACACAGGGTGCGTCCGGGACGACGGCTGTCCCCGGCCTCGAGGGGACGGTTCCGGCCACCTTCGTCGCCTTCCTCGCAGCCGTCGTGAGCGTCGGAATCGCCCTGGCGGAGTACGGTTCGGTTTCCGTCCTCGGCCTGGTTCAGCGGATGGGGTTGACCGCTCGCCTCACGCTTCTCGCGTTCGTCTCCCTGGTCGTGACTGGCCTCGTGTACGCCGTGTTCGCGACCCTCACGACAGTGGCGGTCGGGGAATTGACCGGCGTCCAGGAGACGGCCGTCGAGCGACTTGCCTTCGCCGTCGGGACGGCGGCGACTGCGGTCGCGTACCTCTTTCTCACCGACCGGGGGCTCTCGTACGTCGACCTCGAGCGTCCGAGCCTGCGGACGGTCGGCTGGATCGCTGCCGGTATCGGCCTCATCTTCCTCGCCAACGTCGTCATCTCGGAACTGTTCCTCTCGGGTGGCGTCGAGAGTTCCGAACACAGCATCGAACAGCAGGTCCGGGCCAATCCCACGCTGGTTTACGTGATGATCCCCGCCTCGATTCTCGTCACCGGCCCGTTCGAGGAACTGCTCTACCGAAACGTGATTCAGAAGTCGATGTCCGACCTTTTCTCCCCGCTCGGCGCGTTGCTGGTCTCGAGCGTCGTCTTCGCCGCGTTTCACACGAGCGCGTACTCGACGGCCGGGTCGGGGGCACTCATCGCTAGCCTCGCCGTCGTCTTCGGCCTCTCGCTCGTGCTCGGGACGGTCTACCTCCTGACGGAGAATATCGTCGTCCCGGCGCTCGTCCACGGCGTCTACAACGCGGTCGTCTTCGCGTCGTTCGTCCTGTGAGCGTGTAATCGCACGTCTCGCCAGCCAGTAAGACTTTTTCACCGTACTCGACTCGAGCGACCCGCCTCAGTAGGCAGTCGCCCAGTACCAGTACACGGTGACGGCGATCAGAACGACCAGTCCGCCGAGGAAGAAGAGTGCTCCTGGGGGAATCGTCGCGAAGATGGCGTCGGCAGCCTCCGCAGCGCCGTCCGTGACGCCGTCGACGCTGCCGTTACCGTCGCCCGACGGGGCGACCGACTCGTTTCCCCCGTCGGTGGCGACATCGCCGTCGGTGCTGTTGTCGCTGTAGTTGGCGCCGTCCGCGTCGGCGGCGTCGTCCTCCGTGGCCGAGTCGTTACCGTCGCTGTCACTCGAGGTGTCGTCGCTCGAGACGTCGTCCTCGGCTTCCGGGGCCTCGTCGGATTCGTCCACGTCGGTGGTACTCATGTCGCCATCGTCGCCACCGTCACCACCGTCCCCGCTATCGGTTCCATCGGCCCCATCGCCGTCGGCCGTATCTTCCTCTGCCGTCTCGCTATCTTCGGTTTCGGGGGCGTCTGTACTGTCTGTGCTATCGTCGGTAGCCGCTCCGTTTCCGTTGCCAGACTCGTCGCTGGCCCCGTTTCCGTTGCCGGCCTCGTCGCCGGCCCCATCTCCGTTCTCATTTCCATTCCCGTTCCCAGCAGCCCCACCATCAGTCGTTCCGCCCGTTCCTGCCGTCCCTTCCGTTCCCGCCTGTGGACCCACGTATCTCGAGAGCCCGTACTGGACGAGCAAACTCCCACCGGCGAGGGCCGCGACGCCCCCGATGAATCGCGAGAGGGCCGTCTTCAACCGCTCGGCCGTCGACCGGTCGCTCGTCACGATCAGCGGCCCGTCAGCCGTCGCGTAGACGCTCATCTCGTTGCCCCGCGAGGAGTACCATGTGTCGACGACCTCGACCAATCCCGCATCCTCGAGTTTCTCGAGGTGGTAGCGGACGTTCTGGATCGAGGAATCGATCGCATCGGCGACGTCGCTCGGCGTCCCGGGTTCGTCGTTTAAGTGACTGTAGATCCGCCGAGCCGTGGTCGACGACAGCGCACCGAACACCGCGTCGGCGTCCTCGTCCTCGAGGTCGACGACTCGAGGCTGGCCCTCCTGGGCGGGCGTCTCGGAACGAAGGGGAAACAGCCGGGCCATCGGTCTCTATTCTGGTATTCTCGCCGACATACATACCCCTTTCCCTACGTAAAAGATTCGTTTTACCTTCCGGAGACCCGCTCGAAACCCCCTGAAACGCCATTGATGAACGATCGTCTTCAAAGGACGCCGTCGAATAGAAACAATTACCCAGGACGAGTGACGACGGGGCGTATGAATCGACTCGAACGAATCGGCTGGATCCTCGCGGCGGTGCTCGTCTGTCTCCTCGGCATCCCGTGGTTCCTCTGGGGGAACGCGGCGACCGCGTTCGGCCTGCCGCTGTGGCTCTGGTGGCACGTCGGCTGGTTGGCGCTGTGTTCTGTGCTCTTCTGGACGTTTGCCCAGCGCGCCTGGGGCGTCGGCATCGAACCGAACCGACCGCAGCCACGGTCACGGTCACCACGGTCGGACGGCCGAGCAGACGGTAGGGGTGATCGCCGGTGACCCTCGCGCTCCAGCTCGGGATCATCGTCGGCTACCTCCTGCTCGCGCTCGCCGTCGGTCTCGTCGCCTACCGGCTCACCGAGCGGACGGCCGAGGACTTCTACCTCGCCAGTCGAACGCTCGGAACCATCGTCCTACTGTTTACCACCTTTGCAACCCTGCTCTCGGCGTTCACCTTCTTCGCCGGACCGAACCTGGCCTTCCTCCACGGTCCCGAGTGGATCCTCGTCATGGGCGTCATGGACGGCCTCATCTTCGCCGTTCTCTGGTACGTCATCGGCTACAAACAGTGGCTACTGGGCCAGCAACGCGGCTACGTCACCCTCGGGGAGATGCTCGGCGACCGTTTCGGCTCGAGGCGCCTCCGGGGCCTCGTCGCCGGGGTGAGCCTCATGTGGCTCTTCCCGTACGTGATGCTCCAGCAGGTCGGCGCGGGGACCGCCCTCGAGGCGCTGACCGACGGCGCGATTCCCTACGCCGGCGGGGCGGGCCTCATCACTCTCTTCATGATCCTCTACGTCGTCCTCGCCGGCTTCCGGGGCATCGCCTGGACGGACACGCTCCAGGGTGCGTTCATGCTCGTCACCACGTGGGTCGCCTTGCTCTGGGTGCTCGCCGCCGTCGGTGGGCCGACTGCGGCGACGACCGAACTCGAGGCGACCGCGAGCGAACACCTCGCGCTGGGCGGGGCCTACTACTCCCCGCAGTTCGTGCTCTCGACGGCGATCACGATCGGGTTCGGCGTCGCCATGTTCCCGCAGGTCAACCAGCGCTTCTTCGCCGCCGGGTCGAAGGCGGTGCTCAAGCGCTCGTTTGCCCTCTGGCCCGTCCTCTGTCTGCTCCTCTTCGTTCCCGCGTTCCTGCTCGGCGCCTGGGCACGCGGGCTCGAGACCGGCATTTCGGTCGCCGAAATCGAAGCCGGCGGCAACGTCCTCCCGCTAATTCTCGCCGAGTTCACCCCGACGTGGTTCGCTGCGCTCGTCATCGCGGGCGCAATGGCGGCGATGATGTCCTCCTCGGATTCCATGTTACTGTCGGGGTCGTCGTACTTCACCCGGGACCTCTATCGTCCGTTCGTCGACGCAACGCTCTCGGAACGTCGCGAGGACACGATCGCGCGCCTCGGTGTCGTCGTCTTCGCCGTCTCCACCTTCCTCGCGAGCCTCTACAACGCGGCCACGCTGTTCGACCTCGGCAACGCCGCCTTCAGCGGGTTCGCCCAGCTCGCCCTGCCGGTGATGGTCGCGCTCTACTGGCGCGGGACGACTCGAGCCGGCATTACCGCAGGAATTCTGGGGAGTCAGGCCTTCTACCTCGCGAGCGTCTTCCTCCCGTTCGTCCCCGGTAGCTACGGCGGCTGGTCGGCCGGCCTCGTCGGAATGGGCCTCGGTCTCGCACTTACCGTGGGTGTCTCGTGGCTCACCGCTCCCGCGGCTACCGAGCAACGAGCGATCTACTTCGAGGCGCTCGAGGCCGACTGAGCCGGGAGACCGCCACGGCAAAAAGGGCGGCCGTCGAAGCGGTGGTATGACCGCCGCGTTGCCACCGTCGCTTCACGAGACGTGGGTGCCCGTCGGCTCGAGAACCGAGGACGTTTCGATCTCGCTACTGTCGATCACAGCCGAGACGACGGTCTACGAGCACGCCGAGACGCCGAAAATCGGCCACTGTGATATTCAGCCTCGGTCGCTGCTCGGAATCGACGTCGACCTCTCGCCGTCGCTGTCGGCGCTCGGGAAATCCGTCGAGGACGTGATGTCGCTGGCCGCGGACCCGGCCAAAGAACGGTTCGTCTCCCTGCTCGACGAAGAGGGGATCACCGTCCAGGACGAACGGTCCGTCACCGAGTTCGACCGCGGCGACGGTATCGCCGGTCGGTGGTACGTCTTCGAGACGACTCATCTTGTCGGCGACGCCCGGATCGACACCGAAACGCACCTCGCGGCCTGGCCCGCAGGGGACCGGTTCGTGATGGCGGGCGGGACGATCCCGCTCGAGGCGCCGCCCGAGGACGCCCTCCAGGTTGGGGTCGAGGCCGAGGCAGAAGTCGGGGCCGAGATTCATCCGACAACCGACCGCGAGACGATCGCCGCGTTCGTCCGCGCTCGCGTTCGAGAGACGGTCGACTCGGTCGAGGGGTTGGAGGAGGTAGACGCGGCGGCGGAGCTGGACGAATCGGCGATCGACTGACGAGCCGCGAAGCCCAACAGACACGCGTAAGTGCAGGGGTTCCGAACGCTCGTTTATGCCCGAACCAACCGATCTCGAGGAGCTCCGACGCGGCACCGATCTCGTCAAGCGCGGCTTCGCCCGCATGCAGAAAGGCGGCGTCATCATGGACGTCGTGAATCCCGAACAGGCCCGGATTGCGGAGGACGCTGGCGCCGTCGCCGTGATGGCGCTCGAGGCTGTCCCCGCCGACATCAGAAAGCGCGGCGGCGTCGCTCGAATGGCCGACCCCGCTGACGTCGAGGAGATCGTCGACTCCGTCTCGATCCCCGTCATGGGCAAGGCCCGTATCGGCCACCGCACCGAAGCACAGATCCTCGAGGCCGTCGGCGTCGACATGATCGACGAGAGCGAGGTGCTCACGCCCGCGGACAACGACTACCACATCGACAAGCGCGCGTTCACCGCGCCGTTCGTTTGCGGCGCGCGCAACCTCGGGGAGGCCCTGCGCCGGATCGACGAGGGCGCGGCCATGATCCGCACCAAGGGCGAAGCGGGCACTGGCGACGTCAACCAGGCGGTCTACCACCAGCGCACGATCAAGGGCGAGATTCGTAAACTCGAGGGGATGAGCCACGAGGAACGCGAGGCCTACGCCCGCGAGATCGAGGCGAACGCGGGCCTGGTCCACGAGGCCGCCGAGATGGGCCGCCTTCCCGTGGTGAACTTCGCCGCGGGCGGTATCGCCACCCCGGCAGACGCCGCGCTCATGATGACGCACGACTGCGACGGGATCTTCGTCGGCAGCGGCATCTTCGGGGCGGAGAACCCGCCGGAGATGGCCGAGGCCATCGTCGAAGCGGTCAACCACTGGGACGACCCCGAATCGCTCGCCGAAATTTCGAAGAACCTGGGCAAAAGCATGAAGGGCGACGCGAACGTCGACCTGCCCGAAGAGGAGCGGATGCAGGGCCGAGGCGTCTGAACGAGGACTCGAACCCGTCTTCGTCACCGAATCGGCGGCCCGAACGCGATTCCTGCCTCGCGACCTTTCCCTGGTAAGGCGCCCCGTTTTCTCCGTTCGGCGCCTCTGTACGGTATGAACAGTACGTCGAGCGAGACGAACGGACTCGAGCAGCTCTCCGAACGCGTCCTTGGGGGAACGACAGGATTGTTTCAGGCGATCGAACGGGATGCATCCGACGAGCGGGTGTCGAGCCTGGCGAAGGAGTTGTGGGAGATCACCGACGCGGCCGAAGGCCTGCTCGAGACGGTGGACCTCGAACGGCTGCCCGACGCCGTCGACGCCGACGACCTCCCCGACCTGATCGACGTCGAGAACCTCCCGAACGCGATCCGGGATCGCGACGCGAGCGAGGGGCTCGATCTCAGCGAGCTCCGCCACGCGATCAAGTTGCGGGAACTCTGGAATACGGTCGACCTCGTGGACTTTCGACAGGCGAGCCATCGACTCAAGGCAGAGATCGAGGACGTGGTCGGCCCCGATCGGTTGTCCGCCGCTTCGAACGGCGACTCGAGAGCCGCAGCCGACCTCGAGGCGTTCGGCGACGAGATCCGAGCCGAGGCGCCAAACGTGGCGCTCCAGCAGCAGGCTAAGAAACGGATGAAGCAGGCCCGTCGCGGCGTGCTCGAGGGGCACGCGGCCCTCGAGGAGGTGTACGCCGGGAATCGATCGAACCCCTCCAGGAGGCGGCGAGAAGGGCCTCGAAATCCGACGGCCGTCTCGTTGCTCCCGGGCGGTCCGCTGCCGGACAGCGCCTCCGTGCGGTACTCGTCGGTTCCGCCCGCCGTTCGGGGTGCGGCGATCGACCCATTACCCCGGATCTACGGTCGCCGCTGGCGTGCAAGGAGTGGCTCGAGGTAGAGTGGCCACTGAAATTCAGTCCACACGCGCCCGCGGCCTGCTGGCCAGTACTAATTGGAGTTCTATCAGCACTGGCCCCACAGTTACGAGCAGTGTGTAAACCGTTTCAGTCGTCACTATAGACAGAGGGTTGATTCCGTTCTGGAGGCGTCGATAACCGCTCTACTGACGGTTCAAACCGTTCTCCGCCAAGGGGCCGGTTTTTATCCGGACGAACAGCGTTTCCCAGGGGCTCTTATCTGAATATATGGTCTTAATTACTATGTCTAAATCGAGACGTCAATTTGTTACTAGCAGCGTTGTACTGCTGCCTGGCATCTGTGGTTGTAGCGATTTGAGGACTACCGAGTCGCTCCAGGAGATGCATCTGGAGTTATCGAACCAGACAGATGAGTCGCTAACGTTTCACTTTGCGTTAGAAGCGGATGATGGTCTCGGCCGGTGGTACGACTTCGATCTCGAAGCCGATACTCGCCGCGAGGTCAGTCTCCAGCCGACATCAGAGCGCAAATGGTCGGGATATCTGGCTATCGCGGGCAATAAACGGGCGTCCGGGTCACTACTCGGGCAAGGAGATGAACAGGCCTGCCTGCAACTCGATTTCTTGATTGCGGACGACGAGATTTCAGCAACGATGTCGACGGATCAGCCGCTGTGTGAGTCGTAATCGGAATCTCTCGAGGATCGTCGGGTCTGACAGCTGCTGCTACTACGGACGATTCCCAATGCCACTCGAGAAACGCAGAAAAACCGCGATCAGTCTGCCTGTACTGCTTCGGCCGGTTCCTCGCGATAGTGCTCCGCGATGAGGTCTTCGTCGATCCGGTTGAGTTCCTCCTTGGGTAGCGTCGAGAGCAGGTCCCAGCCGATCTCGAGGGTGTCCTCGATCGACCGGTCGGTGTCGTATCCCTGCTGGACGAACTCGTTCTCGAACCGGTCGGCGAAGTCGAGGAACTTGTTGTCTCGATCGGTCAGCGCCTCGCGACCGACGATGTTCACGAGGTCGCGCAGGTCCTCACCCTCCGCGTACGCGGCGTAGAGCTGGTCGGAGACGTCCGCGTGGTCGCCGCGGGTCAGTCCCTCGCCGATCCCGTCGTCCATCAGTCGCGACAGGCTGGGCAGGACGTTGATCGGCGGCTCGATCCCTTGACTGTTCAGGGACCGGTCGACGATGATCTGACCCTCGGTAATGTAGCCCGTCAGGTCCGGAATCGGGTGGGTGATGTCGTCGGAGGGCATCGTCAGGATCGGAATCTGGGTAACCGAGCCCTCGCGGCCCTGGATACGACCCGCCCGCTCGTAGAGCTGGGCCAGGTCGGTGTACATGTATCCGGGGTAGCCACGTCGACCCGGAACCTCTTCGCGGGCCGCGCCGATTTCGCGCAGCGCCTCACAGTAGTTCGTGATGTCCGTGAGGATGACGAGTACGTGGTAGTCCTTCTCGAAGGCGAGGTACTCGGCGGTGGTCAGGGCCAGTCGCGGCGTGACCGTCCGCTCGACGGCGGGGTCGTCCGCGAGGTTCATGAAGACGACCGAGCGCTCGAGCGCGCCGGTGCGCTCGAAGTCCTGCATGAATTCGTTGGCCTCCTCCTGGGTGATCCCCATCGCGCCGAAGATGACGGCGAACTCCGAGCCCTCCTCGTCGCTTTCTCCTTCCTCCTCCGGCACCGTCGCCTGCCGGGCGATCTGGAGCGCCAGATCGTTGTGCGGCAGTCCGGAACCGGAGAAGATCGGCAGTTTCTGCCCGCGAACGAGCGTGTTCATGCCGTCGATAGAACTGACACCCGTCTGGATGAACTCCTCGGGGTACTCCCGGGAGTAGGGGTTGATCGCCGCGCCGACGATGTCGAGTCGCTCGTCGGGAACGATCTCGGGACCGCCGTCGATGGGGTTCCCAGACCCGTCGAGGACGCGCCCGAGCAGGTCCTCCGTGACGGGCATCTTCATGGTCTCGCCCAGGAAGCGAACGGAGGCGTTGCGGTCGATGCCGCCCGTTCCCTCGAACACCTGGATCGAGACGAGTCCTTCGCTCGATTCGAGTACCTGTCCGCGCAGGGTCTTGCCGTCTTCCGTCTCGATTTCGACGATTTCGTCGTAGCCGACGGGCTCGTCGACCTCGGCGAAGACCAGCGGACCGCTGATTTCCGTGATTGTCTGGTATTCTTTCATGGTCTGTCTAGTACTGGGCCCTGATCTGAGACTCGATATCCGACTCGAGTTCGTCGATGAACGCGTGCCAGTCCTCGGCGGTGCCCATCCGGTTGAGCCGCGGTGCGGCGTCGACGTCCTGGATCTCCTCGACCGGGACGCCGGCGTCGAGCGCCTCGAAGGCCTCGTCGTTGAATGTTCGAATCGCCTGGAGCATCCGGTAGGTCTTCTTGGGCTCGCAGTAGGTGTCCACGTCGTGGAACGCGTTCTGCTGGAGCCACGCCTCCCGGAGGTAACGTGCGACCTCGAGGGTCAGCTGCTGGTCCGGCGGCAGGGCGTCCTTCCCGACGAGCTGGACGATCTCCTGGAGTTCGTCCTCCTCGTCGAGCACGTCGACGGCCCACTGGCGGACCTCGGGGTAGTCTTCCGCGACGTTCTCTCGGTACCAGGGGTCGAGTTGCTGTCGGTACAGCGAGTACGACTCGTTCCAGTTGATCGAGGGGAAGTGCCGACGCTCGGCGAGGTCGGCGTCCAGCGCCCAGAACGTCTTGACGATGCGCAGGGTGTTCTGGGTGACGGGCTCGGAGAAGTCACCGCCCGGAGGCGAGACTGCGCCGATGGCCGACACCGATCCCCGGGTACCGTTGATGTTCTGGAACAGGCCGGCGCGCTCGTAGAACTCCGAGAGCGACGCGGCGAGGTAGGCGGGGTAGCCCTCCTCACCGGGCATTTCCTCGAGTCGGCTCGAAATCTCGCGCATGGCCTCTGCCCACCGCGAGGTGGAGTCGGCCATCAGCGCGACGTCGTAGCCCATGTCGCGGAAGTACTCCGCGATGGTGATCCCCGTGTAAATGCAGGATTCGCGGGCCGCGACGGGCATGTTCGAGGTGTTCGCGATGAGGCAGGTTCGGCTCATCAGCGGCTTCCCGGTCTTGGGGTCTTCCAGTTCCGGGAAGTCCTCGATGACCTCGGTCATCTCGTTGCCACGCTCGCCACAGCCGACGTAGACGACGATGTCCGCGTCGGCCCACTTCGCGAGCTGGTGCTGGGTGACCGTCTTTCCGGAGCCGAAGGGGCCCGGGATCGCCGCGGTGCCGCCTTTGGCGATCGGGAAGAGGCCGTCCAGGATGCGCTGGCCGCTGACGAGCGGAATCGTCGGCGTCTGCTTCTCCTCGGCGGGGCGAGCCGACCGAACCGGCCACTCCTGGTGCATCGTGATCTCCTCGTCGGAATCGAGTTCGGCGACGACCTCGTCGACCGCGAACGTGCCGCTCTCGATCGATGAAATCTCACCGCCCTCGTAATCCGGCGGGACCATCACCTTGTGGGTGATACTCTCGGTTTCGGGGACTTCACCGATGATGTCCCCAGGTTCGACCGCGTCACCCTCCTCGACGGTGGGCGTAAACTCCCACGTTCGCTCGAGGTCGATGCCCGGCGCGTCGACCCCGCGGTCGAGGAACGCCGAGTTCATCTTCTCCTCGAGTTCGTCGAGGGGGCGCTGAACGCCGTCGTAGATGGTGTCCAGCAGGCCGGGTCCAAGGTCGACCGAGAGCGGCTCGCCCGTGTTCTCGACGGGTTCGCCGGGGCCGACGCCGGAGGTCTCCTCGTAGACCTGAATCGTGGTCAGGTTCCCTTCGATTTCGATGACCTCGCCCATCAGCCCTTCGTCGCCGACGTAGACGACGTCGTTCATTCGGGCGTCGAGGTCCGCGGCGGTCACGACGGGACCGCTCACGCTTTCTATCACACCGTCTTCGTCGACGGATTCTAGTGCCTGGCTCATACTTACTGACTGTCTTGGTCTTCGTCCTCGTCCATCAGGTCGATTCCGATGGCGCGTTTGATCTGCTCGCGAAGGCCACCGCCACCGCCGGCACCGCCGCCGATGGTGATGACGACCGGCTCGACGCTCGTTTCGACGTCAGAGCGGACGTTTCGCGAGAGATACTCGAGGTCGTCCTCGTGCATGATGACGATGCCGACGTCACCGTCCTCGAGAACGGCCGTAGCGGCGTCGTCGAGGGTGTCGGCCTTTTCGTCGTCAGGGACGTTCTCGAACCGTCTGACGCCGGCGAGCCGAAAGCCCGTGGTGAACTCCGGACTGCCGACGACCGCGATTTCCTGGCTCATAGGATCACCAATTCCTCTTCGATTTCGTTCTCCGAGAGGCCGACCTCTCGACCGCGGGCGATGGCGCGGATGTTCTCGATCTCGCGTTCCTTCGCGAGAATGTACGAGAGCACGGCTGACACCGACACCGGGTAGATGCTCGAGAGCGTGTCCGCGTACTCGAGCAACGCGGCGTCGACGGCGTGTTCGAACTGAATCAGGCTGTCGGCGTCGCGCAGTCGGTCGAGCGCGCCCGAGAGTCGGTCGCCGTAGCGACGGTTGGCGGCGATGTGATCGACCAGGTCGTCGTAGCGGTTGACCAGCTGGCGGAGTTCGCTCTCAGTGAAGAGCACGCCGCCGTCGATGTAGTACGCCGCGGGGTCGAGGTCGGCGCCGCTGCGAGCGAGTCGCAGGGCGTTCCGTGCGTTCCGGAAGTCGATCTCGGCCTGGAGGAACTCGATGTAGAGCGCTCGTGGCCCCTCCTGTGGCGCCGTCGATCCGGGCGTGTCGAGGCCCCGAATGTCGGCCAGCAGCCGTTCGTAGAACGCTCGATCGAGCGCGTTCTCGAGGGGAACCAGCGCGTGGCTCTCCTCGTACTCCTCGTAGGCGACCTCGAGGGGGTCGTGGTAGATCGTCCGGTCGAGTACTTCGATCGCGTCCTCGATGGTGTCGACCTCGAGCAGGCGATCGATGGTCCGATCGTCGAGTTCGCCGGCACGGATCAGGTCCGTCCGGACCTCCTCGGGGGCGGAGTCGGTGTAGATGCCTCGGAGGATCGTCTTGAGGTTCCAGACGTCGAACTTCCGGAGGTACCGGGCGATGAGGTCGTAGAGGCGACCGTCGGCCCAGTCCAGCAGGTCGTGAAAGTGCCTGGCGAGGTTCTGGTTCAGCGCGTACTCGATCAGGTCGACGCCGGAAAAGCGGGTACCGAGGGCGTTGATCTCGCGTTCGTACTCCGTCTCCTCCATGAACCGTGCGATCTCGCTCGGCCCCATCCGGACCAGCTTCCGATAGTCTTCGTCCGCGAACAGCGAGGCTCGGCGCGACCGCACGCGAGCGTTCACGTATTCCGGATTCGAGGCACCCGTACTCACGCGAACCACCCCGTGTGGTGAGTGTGAGCAGAGAGTGGGATGCGAGCCGTGCGAGTGGGAACGACCGTGCTCATTGCTCGAAGAGTCGGTTACTGATTTCCCGAAGGTTCTCTTCCCAGACGTCCTCGAGCACCGAGTCGAAGGTGTTGTTCACCCGGACGCGGGACTGCTCGCTCTCGACGACGACGCCGCCGAGGCAGTCGCGCTCGCCGGCGTACGCGTAGCCGTCGTACTCCGCGAGGATCGACTCGATCAGTGCCTGGTCGTCGGCGCGACCGTAGACGCGGACGTCGTCGCCCTCGTCGAACTCCTCGCCGGCCGCGTCGATGAGCGTCCGCGTCAGGTCCTCGCGGGTATCGCTCTCGAGGCCAGTCAGTTCGGCTTCGACCTGCTCGCGAACGTCATTGAGGACGTTCCGTCGGGCCTCCAGGCGCTCCTGTTTCGCCTCCAGTTTCGCACTGGAGAGTCGCTGTTCGCGCAACTGCTCGATCTCGCGTTCGACCTCGGTCTCGGCACGCTCGAGGGTGTCCTCGGCGTCGTCCTCGGCCGCCGACTCGATCTCCTCGGCGCGAGCCTCGCTTTCCGCGCGGATCTCCTCCGCACGCGCGTGGGCCTCTTCTCGAATGTCTGTGACGACTGTATCCAAACTCATTGTGGAAAAGCGAACGGGGTGCTCAGGCGATGAAGACGACGACCAGTGCCAGGATCACGAGCGTCTCTGGGAGGACGGTCATGATCAGGCCTGGCACGAACATGTCGTCGTCCTCGGCCATCGCGCCGACGGCAGCCGCACCGATACCTCGCTCGGCGTATCCCGAGGCGAGCGCCGCGAGACCGACCGCGATCGCAGCGGCCGCGCCGGGGTCGTTCAGGGTCTGCAGTGCAACGTTCGAGGCTTCGAGGGTTTCCATCATTATTGATTACTCCTGACTGTAGGTTCGATCGTGTCCGAACGGTTCGTAGTTGGCTCCACCGCCTTCATAAAACTTGTTAAAGAATTCGACGTACTCGAGACGTACTCCCTGCAGACCAGCGCTTGTCACGCCAAGGATTAACACGACGATGTGTCCGACGACTAGAATAACGAACCCGCCGATGAGTCCGGCGATGCCGCCCATGTGCATGAGGCCGTCGAAGATGACTGTGGCTTCGCTGCCGTAGTTTTCGGCGACGTAGCCGGGCCCGTGGCCGGCCGAGCCCAGGAAGTGGAACGCGCCGTCGGGGTCCTCGTAGGCGCCGAAGAACAGCAGGTTGACCACGAAAGCCATGCCGGCCTTCGCGAGCAACACCGCGCCCATCCGGGTGTACGAGAAGACGTTCACGACGACGTCGAGCGCTTCGACGATCTCGACGGTGTCACCGATCGCGAGCATGACGAACCCGATCAGGAATACGAGCAGCGGAACCGTCAGCAGGAAGCCGCCGATGCCCGGGATCGCTTCCGGGAACGTGAACAGGCCCCACTCGGGGAACCCGGTGAATCCGATCGGGAAGGGTCCGTCGCTGGCGAACGTCGTGAACAGGAACTCCGGCTTGGAGGCCTCGGCCTGGGCCGAGAAGATCCAGACCCAGATGCCGTTGAGCATCAGGATCCAGGAGCCACTGTGGAAGAGCGCGTCCTTGAATCCGTGCCTCAGGTTCTCGTAGAAGTCGATCAGGTAGCCGATGTTCAGGTGGACGATACCGGCGAGTACGCTCACGACCATCCAGCCGATGGCGAACTCGGCGGCACCGGGCTCGAGACCCTTGTTCAACGGCAACAGTTCGACGTTGAACAGGTCGCCCCAGACGATGGATCCGAGGGCGTGTAGCCCGAAGAATTCGCCGTAGATGAACCCGAAAATGATCGTGAACGCGCCGGCCCAGATGGCCACGCCGCCCAGGCTCGAGATGCCGTCGCTCTCGAAGTTGGTCGCCATGTAGTAGCCGATGGCGACGTACAGAATCCCGTAACCGACGTCGCCGATCATGAAGCCGAAGAAGACCGGGAACGTCAGGAACAGGAAGATCGTCGGGTCGAGTTCGCTGTATTTGGGTTTGTTGACCGCGTTGACCAGGGCCTCGAACGGCTTCGCGGCCGAGGGGTTGTCCTGGATGACCGGCGGTTCGTCGTCCATCGTGACGGCCGAGCCGCCGTCGGTGACGGCTTTCTGCTCGGCCCGCTCTTCTTCGTCCTCGCTGGCGGTCGGCCCGTCCTCGTCCTGTGCGGCGGGCGTCCCCTTCTGGACGTCTTCGGTGTGCGTGTGGGCGCCGTGACGGTCGTAGTCGGCGCGTTCGAGTTCTTCGATCTCGACGCTGTCGCCGACGGCGTCGTTCAGCGCGGCGACGAGGCGGTCGTACTCGGTCGTCGGGATCCAGCCCTCGGCGATGAACGCCCGGTCGCTCGTCGCGAACTGCAGCGGCGCCTCGGCGCGCTGGACCTCGATCGTGAGTTTCTCCTCGGCGAGCAACAGGAACGCGCCCTCCTCGGTCTTGATCGTTTCGAGGTCGGCGTCGATCTCCTCGAGTTTGGCCTCGAGTTCGTGTTCCTCGCGCTCGAGATCGGACACGTAGGACTCGGGGTCCTTCTCCGTCTCGGGCACCTGGTAGCGGCTGAAGTCGACGCCGACGAGGGCGTCGTCGACGAACCCTTCGTCGGCTCCGGCGGCGGGCGCCGCGACGATGGCGACGACCTCGTCGCCGGTGAAGGTCTCGTAGGCGCGAACGTCGTCGGACGCGTCGAGGACCGTCTCGACCTCCGTCAACGAGCCGTCGCCGACGACGACCTCGACCGAATCGTACCCCGACAGCAAGTCGAGGTCGATCCCGAGGTCCGCGAAGGGTTCGATCCGGTCGAGTCGTTCCCTGACGCGGCGCAACTGGTCGCGAACCTCGGTCCGTCGGTCGTCGAGGTCGTTAGCCCGCGTCCGGATGGACTCGAGGCGAGGCTCCCAGTCGTCACCGAGCCTGCCGGTGGCGACGTCTACGTCCTCGTCCTCGAGGCCGAGCGTGCTCTCGAGGGCCCGGACCGTGACGAGCTTCTCGGAGGCCTCGTCGGCGCCCGCGATGGGGTTGCCGTTGTCGAAGCCCGTCCAGGAGCCGTCGTAGTCCGAGAGGTGTACCAGGTTCAGGTCGTAGACTGCCTCGATGACCGTGGGCATGACGCCCTTCGAACCGGTCACCGAGACCTTGCTCATCCGTTCAGGTCTGAGCATTGACGTCCTCCTGGAACAGGTCGACGACGTGGGATGCCACCTCGTCGACCCGTGTCGTGGCGCGTTTCTCGAGCGCCTCGCGATCTTCGGTTCCCTCCCGGAGCACGCGCTCACACTCGGCGTCGATTTCCTCGCGAGCGTCCTCGAGTCGGCGCTCCTTGAGGTCTCGAGCCTCCGCTTCCGCCTCCGAGCGAATCTCCTCGGCGCGTTTCCGGGCCTCGGCGATGCGCTCGTCGCGGTCGTTCTCCGCCTGTGCGACGATTTCGTCGGCCTGCTCTTCTGCCGACTTGATCTCTTGTAGAACCTGTGGCCTCGGCATACTCTAAGCACCCGACGTTTGCTTGAGCGCGTATAAGGTAGTTGCGAAAGTGGTTGGCGTGCGTCTTCACGTTTCGTTGCAAACGGGGCGAACGAACTGCCGACGAGCGCCCCTCTCGAATCGTGCCAACGGTGTCGACAGCCGCCCTGTCGACGGACGCGGCCGCCCGAGTCCCGCTGGATGGACAGACCTATCACGCCAGGCGACCAATCGGCGCCAAATGGGAATCCTCGAGAACAAGGCGCGGGCGCGGCTGTTCTACAAGTACCTCTCGACGATTTACGACCGGATCAACCCCTTCATCTGGAACGAGGAGATGCGAACCGAGGCGCTCTCGCTGCTCGACTTCGAGGAGAGCGAGATGGTGCTCGACGTTGGCTGTGGCACCGGATTCGCGACCGAGGGGCTGCTCGAGCACGTCGATACCGTCTACGCGCTCGACCAGAGCGAACACCAGCTCGAGAAGGCCTACGCCAAGTTCGGGAAGACGGGCGGCCCCGTCGACTTTCACCGGGGCGACGCCGAGCGACTCCCGTTTAAGACCGACACATTTGATATTATCTGGTCGTCGGGTTCGATCGAGTACTGGCCCGAACCCGTCCTCGCCCTCCGGGAGTTCAACCGCGTGCTCAAACCGGGCGGCCAGGTGCTCGTCGTCGGGCCAAACTACCCGGACAACCGGATCGCCCAGGCGCTGGCCGACGCGATGATGCTCTTCTACGACGAGTACGAGGCCGACCGCATGTTCAAGGCGGCGGGCTTCGAGGAGGTCAAACACCTGTTCCAGGGACCCAGCTACGAACCCGAGGTGGCGATCACGACGATCGCTCGAGCGCCCGAAGAGTAACCCCAGAGGGGGTTTGACGCCGATTCTTTGGCTGGCCCATATCGAGCCGGCCTCACTCCACCCGCCGCTCGAGGAAGTCCGCCAGCAACTCGAACATCCGCAGTTTCTGTGCCTGATCGGAGGACGCGTGGCCCTCCTCGCCGAGTTCCTCGTACTCGAAGTCCTCGCCCTCCTCGTAGCCGTTCTCGAGCAGGGCGTCACGGAAGATTCGGGCCTGCGACACCGGGACGCGGTGGTCGTTGACGCCGTGAACGAGGAAGATCGGATCCTCGACGTTCTCGACGTGGGTTACCGGACTGCGCTCACGGTAGAGGTCGGGGTTCTCCTCGGGCGTCCCGAGGTAGGTCTCCATCAACTCCGTCCGGAAGTGGGGCATCGTGTTCTCGAACATGTCCTCGAGGTCAGTGAGGCCGATCCAGGCGACGCCCGCGGTGTACAGGTCCGGATACTGGACCATCTGCCAGTAGGCGGAGTAACCGCCGTAAGAACCACCGAAGACGACGACGCGGTCCGAATCGAGGAAGTCGTAGGTCTCGAGGACGTACTCGGCCGCGGCAGCGACATCGCCCTGTTCGGCGCCCGCCCAGTCGTCGTAGAGTTCGCGGACAAATTTTCGGCCTCGTCCCGTGGATCCGCGGTAGTTGATCTGGAGTACCGAGAATCCCTGGGAGACCAGCACCTGGGTGTAGAGGTCGAACGACTTCGTGTCTCGAGCGCGGGGGCCGCCGTGGGGGTTGACGATCAGCGGCGACGGTCGCTCGCCCGAATCGTAGAAGAGCGCGCCGATCTCGAGCTCGTCGTAGGGTTCGTGCTCGACGGCGCGCTGGGGCGTCTCCGGAATCCCGTCGGAGTCCACGCGGAGGTACTCTGCGTCCGCGAAGTCCTCGGGATCGAACGGCCCGTACTCGGCCTCGAGCAGCGTCTCGTAGCTGTCATCGGACAGGTCGTAGACCAGCAGCTCGGGGCGCCGGGTGGGCGTCGTGTGCTGGACGAGCACCCGATCGTCGTCGACGACGACGCTGCCGGGACCGTAGCCGCCCAGGGAGGCGACGCCCTCGGGGACGTCGAACTCGCGGCCCTCGCCGGTCTCGAGGTCGTAGACGACGGGGACGGCGACGGCGTCGCGGCTCCGCGTGGCGAGCACGCGCTCGCCGTCAGGGAGGAAGGCGGTCCCGTGTTCCTCGTACTCGTCCTCGCCGTACCACTCGACCGACTCCGACTCGAGGTCGTAGACGCCGATCCGCCCCAGGTCCGCGGAGTTGTCGCTGACGAGCAAGCGCTCGCCGTCGGGCCCCCAGTCGTTGGGCATCGACTCCGCACCGTCCTCGCCCAGTTCGAGGTTTTGGGGGTTCGAGCCGTCGCCGTCCATCACGTAGACGTCCTGGTTGTTGTGGTCGTCGGATTCGTTCGTCGAGAACGCCACCCGTTCGCCGTCCGGCGAGAGCGTCGCCCCGCTAGCAGCCCGCTCGTAGTCGGTGATCTTGGTCGTCTCGCCACTCGCGAGGTCGTGACGATAGAGGTTCATCTGCCCGTCTCGCGTGGAGCCGACGACCAGCGTCTCGCCGTCGTCGCTCACGTCCTGGATCATGACCTGACCGTCCACCTCGAGGACGGACTCGACCTCGCCATCGCGGGTGAGCGCGTAGACGTCGTTCTGCTCGTTGCCGTCGTCGTCGAGGTGGAAGAACACCCGATCACCGTCACCCCAGGTGACGAACCAGCGGGCGTTTCGGGGAACCTCACCGTCGGACCACTGCTCGAGGTCGCCGCTCTCGACGTCCAGGATGTGGAGTTCGTTTCGGCCCGTCACGTCGTAGTAGAGCGCCACTTCGTCGCCGTCGGGACTCACCGTCGGGTGGGCCATCGTCGGCAAGCTCGCCAGTTCCTCGAGGACGTCAGCGTCGGCAGACTGTGCCATACGACACCGTGACTCGGACGGCTCTTCAATACTTGGAAGTACGTCACGTCTCACCGGTTTCGTGCCATCGCCATCGGGCGATATGGTGGCTTCAAGCCCCTCGAATCCGAACCGCCGGTCGTGTCACAGCCGATCGTCGTCCCCGGGGCGCGAGACGTCCGGGCCACGCTCGAGGAACCGTCGTCGGAGCCGACTGCCATCGTCGTCGCCTGCCCGCCGCACCCCCAGCACGGCGGGAACCGAGGGGACCGCCGCCTGGTCGCCGTCAGCGACGCCCTCGTCGAGCGGGGGATTGCCTGCCTGCGGATCGACTACGGGGAGTGGGACGAGGGCCACGGCGAGCGAGAAGACGTCCGGAACGCGATCCGCTGGGCGAGCCCACGATACGACCGCGTCGGCGTCTTCGGCTTCAGTTTCGGCTCCGGCCTGGCCCTGCTCACGAGCGCCGACGACCCCGCCGTCGACGCGGTCTCGGCACTGGCGCCGCCCTCGAGCCTCGGTCCGGATCTCGAGGTGGTGCCGGCACTCGCGTCGCTCGAGATTCCGGTCCAGATCGGGTACGGGGCCCGGGATTCGACCGTCGACTGGGGACCGGTCGTCGAGGCGGCGACGGAGCGGAGCGACCGCGTGCTCGAGTTCTCGTCGGATCACTTCTTCGTCGGTCAGCACGAGGCGGTCGCGACTGAAATCGGCGAGTTCTTCGCCGAGACGCTGGGCTAACGTCGTCGCTGTCGCCTTCGCTCCGGTTGGATTCTTCTCGACTTTGACTTCGGTCCCGACTCTGCCTCTTACTTCGACGTCAACTCCGACTCTGCCTCCGACTTTGGCGCTCGCTCGAGCGCCTACTCATCGTCACTGGAGAAAGCTCCGTAAAAACCAAACCGTCGACCGCTCAGGTTGTCCGGAACGCCCGGTCGCCGGCGTCACCCAGGCCGGGGACGATGAAGCCGTTCTCGTCGAGGTGGTCGTCGATAGCCACCGTCAGGAGGTCGGCCTCGGGGACGGCCTCGCTCACGCGGAGGAGCCCCTCCGGCGCCGAAACCGCCGAGAGGACGATCAGGTGCTCCGGATCGGTCGAGTTCGCGATCACGTGCTCCAGGACGGCGTTCATCGTGCTGCCGGTCGCGAGCATCGGATCCGCGACGATCACGGTGTCGTCCTCGGTGATCTCGGGCAATTTGACGTAGTCGATGGTGATCGGGAAGGTGCCATTCTCGTCGCGGCCGGCCTCCTCGTCGCGACTGGCACTGATAACGCCCTGGCGGGCGCGCGGGAAGGCCTTGAGCAATCCCTCGACGAACGGCGTCGCGGCCCGGAGGACGTTGATGATGACCACGTCGTCGAGGCCCTTGACCCGCTCGCCCATCGTGGGCTCGAGGGGCGTCTCGATCTCGACGTACTCGGTCTCCATGCGCCCGTCGATGATCTCGTAGCCACAGATCCGCCCGAGTTTCACGAGTCCCTTCCGGAAGCTCACCTGTTCGGTTTCGACGTCCCGCAGGCGCGAGAGCGTGTCCTTCGCCAGCGCGTGGGTGACGAGGTAGGCGTCACCGCGGTCTTCGATCGGCATACCGGCATTCCGCAGGCGGTAACATTTATTGTACCGATTGCTCGAGACGACCCTCCCTCCGAGCGCCCGCTCTCGTCATCACTCGAGCCTCGAACCTCGAACGGCTCGCGGACGGTGCCTCGAGTCGGTCCGAAGGGGGCGCTTCAGCCGCAGGTACAGGTGCAGGTGGCGCCCGACGGCTCGCCGGTCGTCCGGCATCGGTTGGTCCGTTCAGTGCCCAGCGTCGTGCGGGTTCAGCTTCGTTCCGTAGTGTTCCGCGTGGTCGGCGTAGTCAATGAACCGCGGCGCGTCCGGGTCGAACGGCCGCTCGAGGCTCTCGAAGGCCTTCTTCTTGTCCCAGCTCTGAAGACCGCCGATGGCCGACCGGTCCTCGAGGTCGTGGTACTCGAGAACGGGTTCGGTGAGTTCCCACGCCTGCAGCCCCTGCTCGGTGCGGACGATGACGCTCGAGTACTCGTCGGCGGAGCCAACGGAGCCGACGGTGATGTCGGCGGCATAGCCGGTGAAATCGGCGCACTCGTCGCAGCCCTTGAGCGCGGCGTCGTGGAAGTTCTCGATGTCCTCTTCCAGCATCATCCGACCGTCGTGACCGTAGACCATCAATTTCCCGTGGAGGACGTCCATCTTGCCGATTTCGTCGGGCGAGATGCCCCGTTGTTCCTCGAGGTGCTCGCCCATGAGGCTGTAGTAGTTGAAGTTCTTGGTGCACATCAGCGCGATGGTGTAGTCCACTGCGCGGACGCCCTCCTCCTGGGCGCCGTATTCCCAGCCGAAGTCCTGCAGGGCGCGGATGCCCTCGATCTCGCAGGGAGTGCCCACGAGCGCCAGCGAGATGTCCTCCCAGGGCTCGTCGGGAAGCTTGTGCTCCCACTGACCGAGATCGAGGTTGCCGAGCGCGAGCGTCTGATTGTAGATGGTGCCTGCGTTCTCGATCAGGTCCTCGCGGCTGGTGGCGAGGTAGCTCTCGGCCTTCCAGGGCTCCTCCTCGCTCTCGGTAGCGATGAGCGCGCCGTCGATCTCGCCGGCCTCGAGCAGAGTGGCGAGGATGCCGGTGACGACGCCGCCGTCCTGGGCCCCGCCGGTCCAGTCGTCGTCGACCTTCGCGGAGAACTCCGTGATCGGGTCGCCTGCGCCCGAGACGTTGTCGTCGCCGCCGGTGATCTTCCACTGGCGCTCGTAACGCAGGCCGCCGCGGGGACAGAAGTCCCAGCAGAGCGAACAGCCGGTGCACATCTTGACCAGTTTCGGCAGGTCGTCGTCACCGACGCCGATGGAGTCCGACGGACAGGCCGAAACGCAGGTTCCACACTGGATACAGCGCCCGTCGTCGATGACGGCCTCGTCCAGTTCCATGAACCAGGTCTTCTCGTCGGGCGTCTCGATGTCGTTCATCTCCGAGCGGATCTCGTAACCCGGCGTCTCGAGGTCGACGCCCTCGGGAACGCCGACGCGCTCGTCGGGCGCGCCGCCGTCGACGTCCTGGCTGACCCCTTCGGCGGGTTCGGTGAACTTCACGTCGCCGAGGGTTCCGTCGGCGTCGACGTTGGCCGGTCGAGCGCCACCGTCAGGGCGAAGCCCTGACCTGCCCCCGTTCGTTTCACTCACGGGAACGCCGTTGGAACGGATCTCCGACGAGCCCTCGTTGGCAGTTTCCGCCGCAACCGTCGTGGCCGACTCGGGTTCCTCGCCGCCGGGACCGACGCCGTCGGCGGGAATCGTGCCGTGTTCGCTGTCGGGGCGGTGGATCCGCGCGCCGGAGGCAATCGGGACCGACTCCTCGTCATCGTCGGCGTCCGTCTCGGGGACCGCCGGGAACGCGGGGGTATCGTCGACGTCGCTGTCCCGTTCCTCGGTCGTCCGTTCGTCGTGTTCCTCAGTCATCGACAGCCACCCCCTCGGTGACGGGTGCGTCTGCCTGCTTCATGATCGAGCGCAGTCGCCCGTTGTCGACCCGGCGACACCACTCGTAGAACCGCTCGCCGTCGGCCCGGCCCTCGGCGTAGGCCTCGAACAGCCGCTCGAGGGCGGGGATGACCGCCTCGGCGGGGACCGCGTTCTCGACCCAGTCGAGGAACTCGTTGTCGGACCCGAGCGAGCCGCCGAGACCGAAGTCCATGCCCTCGACGATGTCGTCGGCGTCATCGTCCCCATCGGTATCGACCTGGACGGTCTCACCACGGAAGCCGATGTCCGCGATCTGGGGCTGGGCGCACGACGCGGAACAGCCCGACATGTGCATCCGGACGACCTCGAGGTCGTCCGGCGTGTCGATGCGCTCGTCGAGTTCGCGGGCCCAGCGCCTGACGCGCTTTTTCGTCTCGATGATGCCGTAGTTGCAGAACTCCGAACCGGTGCAGCCGACGGCGCCGCGCGAGAACGGGCCGGGGTCGGGCTGGTAGTCCTGGGCGAACGGCTCCGCGAGCAGGTCCTTGACGTTCTCCGCCGGAACGTGCGTGATGAGGAAGTTCTGGTCGGTCGCCAGCCGGATCGAGGCGTCCTCGGTGCCGTACGTCCTGGCCGCGCGGGCCGCCTCGGCGAACTCGTCGCCGCCCATCCGTCCCGCGATTACGTTGAAGCCAACGTAGGTCAGGCCCTCCTGTTTCTGGTCGTGAACGCCGACGTGGTCGCCGGCGTACCCCTCGGTGAGGTCGACGCCCCTGGTGGGCAGGTCGACGGTGCAGCGGTCGCGAATCGCCACCTCGAACGTCTCGGGGCCGAGTTGCTCGACGAGGTAGCGCATCCGGCAGACGCCACGGTTGTTGCGGTCGCCGAGTTCCTTGAACGTCTGGGCGACCGCCCGGCAGAACTCGACAGCGTCCTCCGGCGAGACGAACACGTCGAGGTTCGAGGCCATCCGCGGGCCGTCCGAGAGGCCGCCGCCGACGCGGACGTGGAAGCCGTAGTACTCCTGTCCGCCGAGTTCCTTGCGTGCGGGAACCAGTCCGAGGTCGTTGATCTGGGACTGGGCGCAATCGTGTTTACACCCCGTGATCGTCATCTTGAACTTCCGGGGGAGGTTCGCGTACTCGCGATTGCCGGTGAAGTACTCGGAGACGGCGTCGACGACCGGCTGGGCGTCGAAGTACTCGTGATCGTCGAGCCCCGCGGCGGGACAGCCGAGCACGTTCCGCGCGCCGTCACCGCACCCCTGGATCGTCGTCAGGCCGACCTCGTCGTAGCGCTCCCAGACGTCGGGGACGTCCTCGATCTCCACCCAGTGTTTCTGGACGTCCTGACGCGTGGTGATGTCGAGGTAGGCGTCGCCCCAGCATTCGTTCTGGTTCTCACCGCCGTACGCCTCGGGTGCCCTGGCGTACTCCTCGACGACCTCGCCGATCACCTCCGCCTGATCGGGCGTGAGGTAGCCGCCGGGAACTTTCGTCCGCATCATGAAGTAGCCGTCCTGGACGCCGTGGCTGTACATCCCGGCCCACTTGAGCCGTTCCCACTCGCCGCCGCCGGCGCGTTCTTCAATCTCGTCGAAGGACAACCCCTCCTCGGCGTATCGCCTGACGTCATCGATGACGTCCAGCGGGTGCTTCTCTCGTTTCCACTCCTCGACCGCGTTCATCGTGTCGTCCTCCGGTTCTGGTCCGGGGGACCGTCTGTACCGTGCATGGTGAATCACCGACGCGACTTGCGTGCGAATGTCTTACAGAGTCCTTATCAATGCCTCTTGGTATCACGGTCAACGCTGCTTGCGCTGCGCGAAACGTTCACATTCTTGCCGGTACCCGTGACGCGCCCATCAGCGAGATCAGTAGCGGAGGTCGATCCTATCCGGGCGTCCGCCGGCCTCGCCGGGGTCGGCCCCGGCATGCCCGACCGACGTTCTTGGCGCTCGCCGTGAGCACTCCGAACCAGTACGATTTCGGTCCAAGCGGGTGACCGGGTGCTCGTCGCTCGCTACGATGCGGGGGAAATTGCCGGTTTCGGGCAGCGGCGGCGACAGCCGGGCCCGACCGTCTTCAGGTTGATTGACAACGTCGGCGAGCGCTCGATTCGATTACTCCCTCGAGCCAAGACGTTCTCGGCCGGTCAGCCTGCCAACAGCTGCGGCCCGAAGAGCATGAACAGGAAGCTCACGAGCATCGTGACGCCGACGAGGGTCGTCACGACCCGGACCATCCCCCGGGTCGCCTCGAGCGGGAGCCGCGAGAGGACCGACTCCGTGCTCGTCCGGAGGATGTGCCCGCCGTCGAGCGGGAATGCCGGAATGCAGTTGAAGAAGCCGAGCTGGATGTTGATCCACCCGGTCCAGAACAGCGCGTTGGCGATGGCGAACACGGTCCAGTCGCCCAGGCCGGCGAGCAGCCCCTGGGCCTGGTAGAAGTTCTCGATGCCGCCGGCGAAGCCGGCGAAGTTGTACGGCAGGAGGCCGACGACGGAGACGATCGGCAAGAAGAGCACGAACGCGACCTTCCCGAGGAAGCTGTCGGTGATGTGGCCGTAACTGCCCTGAACGTCGCCGTTGCCGCCGAGGACCGCCAGGTACTCCTCGACCGGGTACAGCTCGAGGCCGGCGTCGCTCACCTGGACGCCCGAGATGCCGCCGACGCTGAAGAAGCCGACGGTTCCGCCCTCGGTGAGCTGACTGCGTTCGCCGAGGGTGACGTCGTAGCTGACGCGCTCGCCGTCGAGGTAGCCCGCGACGGTCACCTCGTCGCCGGGATCGGTGGAGCCCAGCAGGGACTCGAGGTCGGCGTACGATCGCGTGCGCTCGCCGTCGAACTCGGTGATGACGAATCGCTCGCCGGCGGGTGCTCCCGCCTCGGTGAGCGGCCCGTCGTCGGCGACCTGGACGACGCTTCCGATGGGGACGGCCTCGAGCGTTCGCTCCTCGCCGTCGCGCTGGATCGTCAGGTCGACCGTTTCGCTATCGCCGACGGCCTCCAGGAAGCCGGCCTCGGTGACGACCGGCTCGCCGTCGACGGCCAGGATGAGGTCGCCGGGCTGAATGTCGATCGGCGAGTCCTCGAGCGCGGCGGTCACCGGCAGGGACTGGTCCATCTCCTCGGTCCGGTCGCCGTTGAGCTCGACGGTGACGGTGCCGCTACCCGCGGCCTCGAGCGTCTCCGAGAGGTCGTCGTTCGACGCGACCGGCTGCCCCTCGATGGCGGTGATGCGATCGTTAGGCTGGATGCCCGCCGCTTCGGCGGGCGAGCCGGGGGCGACCCCGCCGACGGCGGCGCCCGGGGCGGCGCCGATCGATCCGACGACCGGGCCGAAGAGCAGGGCGAACGCGAGGATCGTCACCGCGAAGTTGAACGTGACGCCCGCGGCGAACATTCGCGTTTGCGCCCCCCGGGAGGCCGCTCGGCTGCTCTCCTGGTCGGGTTCGACGAACGCGCCGATGGGCAAGACGGCGAGCATGGCGACGCCCATCGAGTCGATGTCGATGTTCTCGACGCGACAGAGCAGACCGTGGCCGCCCTCGTGGACGACGAGGCCGACCAGGAGGCCGATGACGATGCCCGGTGTGGCCGACAGCGGCAGGAACTCGTTGACGCCCGGAATCACGAGGACGTTCGAGGGTTGCTGGACGCTCGAGGGCTGGGGCGAGTTCGCGGCGGCGAACGCGGCGGTGAGCAGGAAGACGAACATCGCGCCCATGACGACGATGGCGATGCCGACGCCGAAGTTCGCCCAGGCGCGCCAGAACCGCTTCGGCCCGGCGAGCCAATCGAGGAAGGCGCGCCCACGTTTCGTGTGGATCGTCAGGATCGGCCCCTGGGTCTTGACGTAGTTGGGGAGGAGACCGCGCTGGCGGAGGGCGACGATGGCGAGCCAGTAGGCGGCGATCCCGGCGAGAATCCACGTGAGAGTGTCCGAGATGGGGAGGAACGCGACGACCGTGGAAGACTGCATTGGTATGCTCTGAGGGAGGCGTGGCCAAAGGCGTTTTGTCTGGTCACAGCGAGCGCCACGGTTGCCGAACGGCTCGAAGCCGTCGGCTCGTCAGTTGGCGTCTCCAATAACTATACTTTCTATAGCTTTTCTCGAGCCGACTATCGCTCCCGTCGAAGCCGGTCAACGACGAACGCTCGATCCACCTTCGCGAGGAACGGGCCGAGCTTCGGGCCCTGCTCCTCGTCGAAGAAGAGGCGGTAGCCAGCGGCGAAGAAGTCGCCGACGCCGACGTCGTGACGCTTCGCAGTCTCGTAGATCTCGCCCTGGATCTCGTCGGGTCCGTGGCCTGCTTCGATGAAGTCGGCCAGTTCCTCGAGCGCCGCCTCCGTCGCCGCGTCGAAGTCGTGGGCCGGGATCGCCTCACGCTTGAGTTCGTAGTCGAACTCGTTCTCGGTTCGCCGGGCCCAGTTCTGGGCGCGCTCGACGCGGGCGAGGGCGTCCTGGACGGCCCACTCGGGGTCGTCGTCCGAAATGTGTCCCTCGCGGCGGGCAATCTCCTCGCGCAAGTCGGGATCTTCGGTCATACCGAGGACGGCGGCGAAGGTGTAGGGGAGACGGATGCGCTCCTCCGAGGCCTCAAGTTCGTCGACGCCGGTCGCGTCGCCTTCGTCACCGTCGCCGGTAACGCCGCCGACCACCAGCGGATACACCCGCTCGGCGAACGCCTGTTCGTCGTCGTTGGCCTCCACTTCGCCGAAGTAGATCGCCTCGAAGCGGTCGAACTCGTCGACCAGGAGGTCGAGGCGCTCGACGCTGAAGTCCCGGGCTTTCGCCGGGTCCTTCGCGAAGAAGTACCGCAGCACTTCGGGCTCGAGCACCTCGAGGACGTCCGATACCAGAATCACGTTGCCCTGTGAGGACGAGAAGGGCTCGCCGTCGAGGGTGAACCACTCGTAGACCATCGGGACGGGAGGGTCGTTCTCGAAGACGTTCCGGGCGATGTCCTCGCCGCTGGGCCAGGAGCCCTCGGCGTGATCCTTTCCGAAGGGCTCGAAGTCGACGCCCAGGACCTGCCACTGGCCGGGCCACTCGAAGCGCCAGGGCATCTTGCCCTCGCGGAACGTGGCAGTTCCCTCGTGGCCACAGCCCGAAATCGTTCGGTCGCCCGCCTCCATGTCGGTGCACTCGTAGTCGACGGTACCGGCCTCGATGTCGACGCCGGTGACGGTCTCGGTTACCTTGCCACACTCCTCACAGATCGGGTTGAACGGCACGTAGTCGCCTTCGCTATCGACCTTGTCCTGGTAGGCCGAGAGGACGTCGGCCGCGCGTTCGCGGTTCTCGAGGACGTACTCGACGACGTCGTCGAACTCGCCCTCCAGGTAGAGGTCGGTCGTCGAGACGAGGTCGATGGGCACATCGAGAGCGTCCGCGCTGTCCTGGATGATGGTCGAGAAGTGGTCGCCGTAGGAGTCACAGCAGCCGAAGGGGTCCGGGATGTCGGTGTAGGGCGCGCCCAGGTTCCGACCGAGCGCACCCGCGTCGACGTCCCCGAGGTCGACGAGGGTCCCCTCGAGGTCACAGAGCGTTCGCGGGAGCTTTCTGAGGGGGTCGCGGTCGTCGCTGGTGAACACCTGTCGGACGTCGTGGCCGCGCTCGCGGAGGACCTCGGCGACGTAGTAGCCGCGCATGATCTCGTTCATGTTGCCGAGGTGGGGGACGCCGGAGGGGGAGATGCCACCCTTGATGACGATCGGCTCCTCGGGATCGCGCGCCTCGACGCGGTCGGCGACCTCGTCGGCCCAGAAGACGTGGTACTCGCCGTCGCCGTCGCCTGGATCGCGCTGGAGGGTGTACGGGCTCTCGGCGTCGCCTCTGTCGTCCTCGCCGTCACTCGGGTCCGGATCCGAGTCGTCGGCGCTAGTGCTCATCGGTCTCGCCCGCCCAGTAAGTCGGTTCCTCGCCCGCTCCCTCCGGAATAATGTCCGTGCCGTCGTGGTCGCCGTAGCGAACGGCCCGGGCGATCCGATCCGGGTCCGTCCCGTCCAGGACGATGGTTCGCATGCCTGAACGCTGGATGATTTTGGCGGCGAGCAGGTCGACGGGCGCCGAGGAGCCGGCGTTCATCTCGAGGCCGGCGATGACGTCGACGAGTTCTGTAGCCGATAGCTCCCCGTACTTCGTCGCCTCGTCGTTCTCGTTCGGGTCGTCGGAGTAGACGCCGGGGACGCTCGTGGCGTAGACGAGCAGGTCGGCGTCGACGTACTCCGCCAGCGCTGCCCCTACGGCGTCGGTCGTCTGGGCCGGAGCGACCCCGCCCATCACGCAGACCTCCCCGCGCCGGAGGGCGTCACCGGCAGTCTCGTAGTCTCGAGCCGGCGCCGTCACGGAATCTTCGCCGAGAGCGGCGATGAGCAGGCGCGCGTTGAGCCGGGTGACGTCGATGCCCAGCTGGTCGAGTTCGATCTCGTTGGCGCCCAGGTCCCGGGCGGCGCTGATGTACTCGCGAGCGACGCCGCCGCCCCCGACGACGGCCCCGACTCGACACCCGTCCGCGACGAGGTCTTCGACGACGGCGGCGTGTGCCTGCACCCGATCCGCGCCGGGCTCGGGCACGAGCACGCTCCCGCCGATTGAGACGACCACTTTCATACTACCGCGGTCTAACCGGGTTGCCATCTTAAGGGTTGTCAACCCTGTTCGGCGGCCGCTCCGCGCGCGGACGACAGCTACAAAACGCTCGGCGCCGAGTATCGAGTATGCACGTCCTGGGAATCGTCGGCGATGGGTCCGCCGACGTCCTCGAGCGAACGGCCGACCTGGCCGTGGACAGGCTCTCGCAGGCGGGCCGAGTCGGCGTCGTGCGCTACGACGCGACGATCGCGGACGGACTGGCGGACGCCCGCGGTTCGGGGCTCGCCCCCGGCGGCGACGTCACCTACGCCCTCGGCGCCGACGGCGACTGGACGGCCACGGGGACCGGCCTCTCGGTGACCGACGCTCTCGACACGCTGGCGACCGACTGCGCGTTCGCGGTCGTCGTCGGCCTCGAGATTCCCGGCCACCCGTCGGTCGTGGTCAGCAGCGACGCCGCGATCGCTCGTTCGCCGGTTCTCGCGACCGTCGACGCGCCCGGTGACCTCGACCTCGAGTCCCTCGTCGCGGAGCTGGAAGTCCACGAGCCCTACGAGACGCTTGAGTCCCTCGTAGATCGCCTCAGAGATCGTCCGGCGGCAGATCGGGCGGGAGCGATCGCGACGTTCACCGGGCGCGTCCGCGCGAAAGACGCGCCGGACGACGAGCGGACGGAGTACCTCGAGTTCGAGACCTACGAAGGGGTCGCCGAGCAGCGCATGGCGACGATCAAGGCGGAACTCGAGGCGCGCGAGGGCGTCTTCGGCGTCGAGTTGCACCACCGGACGGGCGTCGTTCGCGACGGCGAGGACATCGTGTACGTCGTCGTCCTCGCAGGCCACCGCGAGGAGGCGTTTCGGACGGTCGAAGACGGGATCAATCGGCTCAAAGACGAGGTGCCACTGTTCAAGAAGGAAGTGACGGTCGAGGACGAATTCTGGGTTCACGAACGCTCGTGAGAGGCTCAAAGTGACATTGAAACACCACTTTTGCGACCGTTCATAGGTCTCGATGAGAATTGCCCAGTAATACGTTAGCAGCTGTTTTAAAACGTCTAAGTGGATCTGGTGGCGCCTTTAACGGTTCGTAAAACACGGATAAAACGACGATTACCCCTCGTTTGGCTGAAGCGATTTGAAACGGTTCTAAGTAACTGACCTTTATAACAGTATCCGGTCTGTAGGGATAGTTGTCGATGAGCACGACAGCCCAACCCTCCACCGACCGCAAAGAACTCCGCCTGAAGCAGTACCTGCGCGACCGTGCCGCAGACGGCGAGATGTACTTCAAAGGGAAGTTCATCGCCGACGACGTCGGCCTCTCCCCCAAGGAAATCGGCGCGCTGATGGTCAAGCTCTCCGACTCCGCGACCGACCTCGAGATCGAGAAGTGGTCGTACACGAGTGCGACGACCTGGCGCGTCGCCCCCGCCTGATCGCGTCGTGCCATTGACGCCCTGAACGGCCCCGACGCGTGTGCGTTCCTCCAAGGCGCACACGGCGATCATTGCCGGACCCGGGCGATCCCGTATCGCCCACCCACGTACTGCCGTCCTCGCCAACTGGGCGAGGGCGTGATCGAACGCACAGCGGACACCTAACACGCACACACGTTCCGGCGCCGACCCTGTCGTACCCGTCGGCGCCGGGCGTTCCCCTTCCATTGTATTGGCGCCTCGAGTGGCGACTGGTGTCCGATTGTCTCCACACCCCGAGTGGCGACTGGTGTCCGATTGTCTCCACACCCCGAGTGGCGACTGGTGTCCGATTGATTCCACACCCCGAGTGGCGATTGGGCCGGAAACGCCCGGAATAGTCACCCTCTCCCCCAGGTCGTCCAGTTCCCACCAGCGTTCGCCGCCGACAGTCGATTTATACGCACAGACGGTCAACGAATCAGCAATGGATCCGGCGGACCCGACCGATCCCGTCGACGGCCCACCCCTCGAGTCGATCGAACCGGCCTTTTCAGTCTACGAGATCGCCGTCGACGGCGAGGAGATTCGCTACTACGGAACGCCGCAGATGGCTCCCGAGCGGATGATGCGCGAACTCTGGCAAGACTTTCGAGATGCCGGCTACGACGTGCAACTCACGGTTCGTCGCGGCGAGTACGTGCTCGTCGCGGAACCGCGCTCACTCGGCCCCGATGGCGTCCCCTGGACGAACGTCTTTCTCTTGCTCGCCACGGTCGTCTCGACACTCTTCGCCGGGACGATGTGGTACGGCATCGATCCGATCGCCGACCCAGCTGAGATGTGGCGCGCCTGGCCGTTCACCGTCGCTATTCTCGGCGTCCTCGGCGTCCACGAGATGGGCCACTACGTGCTGAGTCGCTACCACCGGGTCGACGCCTCATTGCCGTACTTCCTGCCGGTGCCGACGCTCATCGGGACGATGGGCGCCGTGATCAAGATGAAAGGCCAGATGCCCGACCGCAAGGCGCTGTTCGACATCGGCGTCGCGGGTCCGATCGCCGGCCTCGTCGCGACGGTCGTCGTCACCGTCGTCGGCCTCCACCTCCCGCCGGTGCCCGTCCCCGAGGGGGCAACCGACCCGAACGCGACCCAGATTCGACTGGGGTTCCCGCCGATGCTCGAGTTGATCGCGGCTGCCGTCGATCAGCCGCTGTACGCCGACGATCAGACGCGAAACGTCAACCCGGTCGTCATCGGCGGCTGGGTCGGCATGTTCATCACGTTCTTGAACCTGATCCCGGTGGGCCAGCTCGACGGCGGCCACATCCTTCGGGCGATGGCCGGCGACCTCCAGGAGACCATCGCGGCGCTTGTTCCCGGGGTCCTGTTCGCGCTCGCGGGCTACCTCTACTACGTGGGCAATTACAGCGGAAACTCGGTGTTCATCTGGGTGTTCTGGGGGCTGTTCACCGGGTTGCTCGCGGCGGTGGGTCCAGCGGTTCCGATCGACGACGACCGACTGGACCGCAAACGGTTCGCACTCGGGGTCGTCACGTTCGGGCTGGGATTGCTGTGTTTTATGCCGGCACCGATCGCCGTGATCAACTGACGGCTCGAGACTGCCGGAGACGACCGTGTGCACTCGCTGTGCATTTATTCGCTTCACTCGCTGTGCGTGGGGTCACTCGCCGTGCGTGTAGCCCCGATCGGCCAGCGCTTCGCCGTCGAGCGTGATCTCTGCGTCGGCGTCTACGACCCGTCCGACGACCGCGAGCGGGCACTCGAGTTCGTCCCGTACGCGTTCGACGGCCACCTCGGGCAGGGTGCAGACGAGTTCGAAGTCCTCGCCGGTCGTGATCGCTCGCTCGAGGGCGGTTTCGTGATCGTCGGCTACGGCCTCGAGTTCGGGTGCGACGGGGATCGACTCGCGCTCGAGGGCGAACCCGCAGTCGCTGGCCTCGGCCAGCTGGTGAAGCGATCGGGCGAGGCCGTCGCTCGAGTCCATCATCGCGCTTGCGTGGGGGGCGAGGGCGCGGCCCGCACGGACGCGAGGCTCGAATTGGAAGAGGTCGTTGGCTCGCTCGAGGGCACTGTTGGCATTTCCGCCGTCGCCTCCGTCTCTGCCGCCTCCACCCTCGTCATCGCCTCCCCCATCTTTGCCGTCCTCGAACAACTCGAGAGCCGCCGCGGTCCGGCCGAGCGTCCCCGTCACACAGACGACGTCTCCAGGGGAGGCCCCGTCGCGAAACACCGGCTCGTCGGCCCGCCCGACGGCCGTCGTCGCCACCGTAAACTCCCGGTGGGTGTCCAGGTCGCCGCCGACGTACTTCGCATCGACGAGGTCACAGACCGCGCTCGCGCCGTCGACGAACGCCTCGAGGGCTGCGGCGTCGAACTCGGGGGATGCGTAGGCGGCGACGGCCGCCGTTGCCTCGGCACCCATGGCTGCGACGTCCGAGAGCGAGGCACCGACGGCGCGCCAGCCCGCCGTGTACCGGGTCGTCCCCGGCGGAAAGTCGGTCGTTTCGTGGAGCATGTCCGTCGTAATGACGAGGTCATCCACGACGGCGGCGTCGTCGCCCGCCGGGTCGAGCCGGTTCTCGAGCAACGCCAGCGCAGCCCGTTCGTCCATACCGAGCCATTCGACGGCGGGGCGAAAAACCATCCGGATCCGCGGGCCCAACCCGTGCGTGGCTCTCACACCCGGAATCGGCGAGGCGAGCCGGTCAGCCGCCGAAGAGACAACGATGCGCTTAAATGGCGCAAGCGGGAACCAGAACCCAATGGCTACGATGTACGACGTCCCGGCGGAAGCGCTCATCGAGGCGCTCGCCGACGACCTCGAAGATGACCTCGAGCAACCGGAGTGGGCAGCGTTCGCGAAAAACGGCGTCAACCGAGACCTTCCCCCAGTGCAGGAGAACTTCTGGGCGGTCCGTGCGGCGAGCCTGCTCCGCAAAATCGCCGACAACGGTCCCATCGGCGTCGAGCGCTTGGCGACCGAGTACGGTGGCGCCAAACGCGGCTCGAACCGCTACCAGGTTGCCCCCGACAAACGCGCTGACGGCTCGCGAAACGTAATTCGGACGATTCTCCAGCAACTCGAGGAACTCGACCTCGTCGAGACCGCCGAGGGCGAGGGCCGCCGCATCACCGCCGAGGGACGCAGCCGCCTGGACGAGACTGCCGGGGAGGTCCTCTCGGAACTCGACCGTCCGGAACTCGAGCGCTACGCCTGAGACGGCCCCGTTGTGATTTTCTACCGCCGACCATCAAATGAGGCGTAGTCGGCAGTAAAATGGTAACACGGCAAATGGTACCACGGTACGGCGACTCGTCTAATCGATTTTCGACGTGCTTATACTTCGCAGTCGGACGGCGAGCGTCGGCGCAATCTGACAGTGAGACGGCGCAGTCGCTCGAGAGCGACCCAACGGCCCGATTCTCGCCCCCATCCTACGGGTTTCGACCTCCACCTCCAGGTGCACGTACCTACACGCGTCCGTAATCATTTTCTCCGTCGCCCGACAACACGCGTCTATGAACGGCGGACAATCGGACGACGATCTCGAAGAACTGCGCCGGAAGAAACTCGAGCAGCTACAGGACCGCGCCGATTCCCAGGGTGGGCAGGGGCAGGGACAGGGGCAAGTCGACGCGGAGGCCCAGGAGGCCGCCCAGCAACAGGCAGACGCCCAGCGCCAGGCCCTGTTACGCCAGTACCTCACCGACGACGCGCGAAAGCGCCTGAACACCGTCAAGATGAGCAAACAGCAGTTCGGCGAGCAGGTCGAACGCCAGGTCGTCGCCCTCGCCCAGAGCGGGCGCATCCAGGGCAAGATCGACGACCAGAAGATGGAGCAGTTGCTCAAGGAGCTCAAACCCGAGAAAAAGCGCTTCGACATCAAGCGCCGCTAGAATGGACGAGTCGACGCCTGCCTCACTCCGTCTCGGGCTCCTCTACAGCGGCGGCAAGGACTCGACGCTCGCCGCACTTTTGCTCGAGGACTTCTACGACGTGACGCTGACGACGGCCACCTTCGGCGTCACCGACGACTGGACCTACGCACGAGACACCGCCCGTTCGCTCGGCTTCACGTTCGAGAAGCTCGAGCTCGATCCCGACGTCGCGACCGAGGCCGTCGAGACGATTCGCACCGACGGCTTTCCGCGAAATGGAATCCAGCGGGTCCACCAGCACGCCCTCGAACGCCTGGCGGAGATGGACTTCGACGCCGTCGCCGACGGAACGCGACGCGACGATCGAGTGCCAACGGTCTCGCGTGCCCAGGCCCAGAGCCTCGAGGATCGCCACGACGTCGACTACATCGCGCCGCTGTCGGGATTCGGCCGCCAGGCGGTCGATCGGCTGGTCGAGTCGACGCTCGACGTGACGGTCGGACCGAGCGAGGAGATCACACGGGCGGATTACGAGGGCGAGTTACGAGCGCTCATCGCCGAGCGCGACGGGGAGGCGGCGCTCGGGTCGATCTTCCCGGCTCACGAACAGACGCACGTCACGGGCGTCCAGGACTGGAATCGCTGACTCGACGTCGAACCCCGTTTCTAACCGAGCGTCGTCGCGACCTCGAGTACCATTGCCGTCCCCGAGGTCACTTCTTCGATCATTTCCTCGTCGCCGTACTCGAAGATCAAGTATAACTGGCCGAATTGGAACGCGTTGAACATCGCGTGGGCGGTGATCGGTACCAAGAGGTTGTCGGTGATGGCGTACAGGTAGCCGAAGATGATCGAGCCACCAGTGACGACGAGCAGCGAGGCGACCGCGGCCATCATGGGGGCGCCGCTAAGGGCGAAATTTGGGATGTGTACGAGCCCGAATATCACGCTCGTCAGAACCACGGCCTGGGTTTTCGTGAACCCCTCGTAGAGACGTTTCTGGATGACGCCTCGAAAGAGAAACTCCTCGGCCGGGGCGTTGAACAGGAATACGATAACGATCATGATGAGGACCATGGTCGAGTCCGTGCCGACGAAATCCAGCACGCTATTCGACGTCGATTCGATGCCGAGACCCTGGAAGAGTAACCCGACGAGGATCACGAACGCGATACTTGCGACGACGCCAGCTACCCCGATGAGCCACCCGCGACGGTCGGGGGTCGAGAGGTCGACGAACGACCAGCCGCGGTCTGTCCACCAGAGGTAGGCGGCGCCGGCGACGACGAACCCGGCAAAGTTCAGGATGAAAAAGAGCGATCTGATCTCGTAAGACGTCTGCGTTGGCTCGTCGATTAACCCTGGCTCGGCCAGGATCGCGGGAAGCGTCAGTAGTTGCGACATGAGAATTCCGCCCACCGTCAACAGGGCGGCGACGGCAACCGACCGAGCGTACCCGTCGGTCCGCTTCAAGGTGTTCATGACCACGGGTTAGCGTTCACACTCCTTGTGCATTCCTTTCCTGGATTCACTGCCCGGAATCGCCGCCGTCGCGCCAGGAGTCCGGCACGTTGATCACGTAGCGGCCGTCTTCCTGCAGAGAGACGATGTACTCCTCGCGGTCGTAGAGTTCCATCAGGTTGAGTTCGTACTGGCCGGGTTTGAGGATCTTGATGCTCTCGAACTGTTCGTTGAGTTCCTCGCGAAGGTCGTCGAGCGAGGGGCGGTCGTCGTCGGTCGGTTCGCTGACGACGCGGCCGTTTTCGACGTCGGGCCCTGCCTTCTCGTCGGCCGGATTGGTCGCACTCGAGGCGGGGAGTTCGTCGCTCGAGACGACGTCGCTCCGTGCGCTCGCCTGGGCAGCGTCCTCGTCCCCGTCGCTTCCCTCGAGTTCGGTGGGGGTGTCACCGGCTTCGACCGTCGAGTCGTCCGTTCGAGGCGCGGATTGCTCGGTGTGTTTCTCCGTTTGGTCCTGGTCGTCGGGTCGTCGTGCCGATTCGGGCCACTCAGAGAACTCCGCCGGCACGTCGTCGTGCTCGGACGAGGGAGGTTCGCTCGCGGTTCGAGGCCAGGTGCGGTTCGTCGACATCGATGTGGACGCCGATTCCGACGTCGATGTCGATTCCGATGTCGAGGTGGTCCTGGACCCGGACCTGGATCCAGACTCGGATACGGTTCCGGTTCCAGTTCCAGTTCCAGTTCCAGTTCCGGCTTCAGACTCGGATCTGGATTCGGATTCGGATTCGGATCTGGACCCGGACGTCGACCCTGACTGCGTAATCCCACGTTCGTCACCGTCACTCGAGGACGCCGACTCGGACTCTCGCGTGATACCACCGGACTGACCGCCGGTGGCTGACCTGGTGTCGGTGTCGGTGTCGGCCCCACTCGAAGTCGCGGTGGCGGACGACGCCGGCGCAAACTGGAACTTGTTGCCGCCACAGTTCGGACATCCCGAGAGCATCTCTTTGGATCCGTCGGGAAACGTCTGACCGCAGGTGGTACACTGGTGTGGCATTCGTCGTCGCTAGCTCCGGGAGACGAGCGCGCTGATGAGCGTCTCGTCCTTGTGCAGGGTCTCGATCTGGTTCGCCGGCCCGATGACGGTGAGTTTCTTCGGCGACTCGTCGTTGCCCATGATCCGACCGAGTAGCGAGGAGTCGCGGGTACCGGACTTGGGGTAGGTTTCGATCTCGATACCGTTGAACTCGTCCGGGCTGATCTCGGCCATCGTCACCTCGATCAGGCGACTCTCCTCGTCCGGAGTGAGCCCTTCCTCGAGGATGACGATGTTACCGTCGTGAACGCCGTCGAGGATCATCCGGATCTTCTCCATGCTCGCTAGACCCTCCATGCGCTCTCCGCTGATGAGGTCGATCTGGACGCCGTCGTGGCGGTCGTCGTCGGCTTTGGTTGCTTCCGGCATGATTACCCGAAGTACTCCGCGATGTTTTCGTACACTTCGTCCATGTTCTCTCCTTCTTTCGCCGACAGCGGGACCGTCTTGTGCTGGGGGAAGGCGTCCTCGATCCGCTTGACGCTCGATTCGGGGAGGTCGATCTTGTTCGCGAAGATGAGTACGGGCAGGTCGCGCGATTCGATGATACCGATCAGCATCGTGTTGACCTGCGTAATCGGGTCTTCGGCGCTGTCGAGTACGTAGATGACGCCGTCGACGTCCTCGCGAAGCCAGTGCATGGCCTCTGCGACCCCTTCCGTGGCCTCTCGAGAGCGTCTGATCGCGTCGTCTTTCTCCATCTCGTCGGTGAACTCCTCGTAGTCGACTTTCGTCGTCACGCCGGGGGTGTCGACGATGTCGATGGTCACCGACTTGCCGTTACGCTCGATTTCGACGTCTTCCTTCCGGCGAGCGCGCCGGGTTTCGTGAGGAATGTGGCTTTCGGTGCCGATGGCGTCACCGGTCCAGTCACGAGCTATGCGGTTTGCTAACGTGGTTTTTCCGGCGTTAGGCGGCCCGTAGATGCCGATTCGCTTTGGCTCCTGCTCGGAGAAGAGCCGATCCGTCGCGCGAGAGATGCTATCTTTGAGTCCTGTAAACAATCCCATCCTGGAGATCCTCCACACTTGCGAGTGTGTCTGAACGTACTACAGAACCGAATTCACTTAAGTCTACGTCAGACAGAGGGATTGTCACGCACGGGCGACGGTTTCGACCGCGAGATCGCGTCCCTTCCCGTGGTTTGAGCGGTAGATAACTCGAGTTTCGACCGGTACGAACCGGATCGGGCCGCGAGACGATCGCCAGAGGCGAAGGTTCTTGCTCCAGGACTCGCATGTTGCGCTATGAGCAGCGCGGCCGACTCGCTCGCGGAACCGCAGGTGCTCGCCCACACCAAGCGCGCGCTGTTTCCGGCGGGAGACGCCGACACCTACGCCGTCGTCGACACGCAGTTTTCGACGCGGGAGTGGCGGCCCGGCCAGCGCCTCGAGACGGACCTCCTGGAGACGCTCGCCCCGTTCAATCGCGTCCAGGTCGGCGGCGGGTATCCCGACCTCGTCGGCGTGAGGCGTCTCGAGTCGGACCTGCTCGCGGTCGAACGCTTCGGCGACGAACCACCGCTGATCGCCGTTGAGGCCAAAGGCTACGCGACGAGCGGCGTCGACACCGAGCGGGGCATCGTCCAGGCCTACGACCGGCTCCACGAGGCCAACGCGGCCTACCTTGCCGCGCCAGCGGCCGTCGTCTCCCAGACGGATCGAACCCTCGCCCGCGAGTTGAACGTGGGTATCCTCGGCGTAACCCCCTCTGGGGCGGTCGAGCCGCTCGAGGTGCCCCGCGTCGTCGGCAACCGGACGACTACTGAGGCGAACGCGATCCGGTTTCAGGCGAGCGCCCAGGGCGTGACCGACCGCTCGTTCGGGCTCAACCACCCGAAGAACTACCTCGGCTATCCGCTGGCCAGCTACGCCGACGGCGACACCGCGACGCTGCTCGAGACGTGCGACGTGGTCGGCGCCGTCGACGAGGCGAGGCGGGGTGCGGCGTTCCTGGGGCTGGTCGAGGCGAACGCCGACTCTCTCGAGGAGCCCGGACTCACGCCCCTCGGCCGGGAGGTCGTCCGCTTTGCCCTCGCCCGTCACGGCACGGTCGAGGCCGCCCTCGAGAAGTTCGCTGACTGGTACCGCTCGCGAACGCGGTTCGTCGACCTCGCCCCCGCCTGGGGGCAGCTAGCACGCCGAATCGTCTACGCCTACCCGGCGACGAAACTGCTCGTCACCGAACTCCAGGCACTGCACGACGACGGCGCCCTCGAGCCGTCGCTGGTCGACCTCGTTCGACGGTTGCACGCGTTACACCCCAGTTTCACCGTCGAGCTGTTCGTCAGGGGAGACCGCGCGGTTCGAAGCCGGGTGCTCACCGTCGACGGCGAACTGCAGCCGGCCGCGCTCGAGGAGGGATCAGTTTACCACGCGCCGACGGTGTTTCAGTTGAAGGCGATGCTGTATCACACCGGCATCCTGACCGAGCGCGGCGCCGAACCACACCGACTGGACCCGCTCCAGGACGTGTGGGCGCTTCGGGACCCGCTGTAGCCAGTTTGGATCCTCGATTCACAGAAAGCGGTCAGTTGTTGGGGGAACCGAGACGGTTTTCGCGCTCAGTACCCTCCACTCGAGCGCACAGTATACCACCCAATGGCACCATCTCACGACCACACCGCACCGGCAGACTCCGCCTCCGATTCCGCCGTCAGGTTCTCTCTCGAGGGCGTCCGCGTCGGATTCTTGACCTGCATCCCGGTCGCGCTCGGGGTCGCCGGCTACGGCGTCGCCTTCGGCGTCGTCGCGAACCAGGCTGGCCTCAGCGTCGCCGAAGCCGCACTGATGAGCGCGACAGTCGTCGCCGGCGCCTCCCAGCTCATCGCAGTGGAACTCTGGGCCGATCCTCTCCCGGTGACCGCAATTCTCGTGACGACCGTCGCCGTCAACCTCCGATACTCGCTCATGGGCGCCGCCCTGGAGCGCTGGTTTCGTCACCTCTCGCCCGCCCAGGTCTACGGTAGCCTCTTCCTGATGGCCGACGAGAACTGGGCACTCACCGTTCGCGACCTGAAAACCGGGAGCGGCCGCGGCGCCTTCCTCCTCGGCAGCGGCATCGCAGTCTGGACGTTCTGGGTCGCCTCGACGGTCCTCGGCGTCCTCGCCGGGGGCGTCATCGGCGATCCGGCCAGGTACGGCTTCGACTTCATCCTCGCCGCCGTCTTCCTCGCGCTCGCGGCCGACCTGTGGGAGGGCCGGTCGACGTTCGTCCCCTGGCTCGTCGCCCTCGCCACGGCGTTGGTCGCCTCGTCGGTGCTTCCCGGTCGCTGGTACATCCTCCTCGGCGGACTCGCCGCGGCGGCCCTCGAGGTGATCCGCTACGATGCGTGAGGGATGGCTCTCGCTCGACCCGTTCGTCGTCGCCGTCGTCCTCGCGATGGCCGTCCTCACCTACCTCACGAAGGTCGGCGGACTCTGGGTTCTGAGCCGACTCGAGGTGAGCGACCGCCTCGAGGCCGGACTGTCGGTGCTCCCGGGGGCGATCGTGATCGCGATCCTGGGCCCGGAACTGGCGTCGGGCGGACCGTCCGAGTGGGCCGCTGGAATCGTCGTCCTGGCAATCGCGTGGCGAACTGAGAACATCCTCCTGGCGCTGTGTGGCGGCATCCTCGCTGTCGTGGCGTTTCGCGGGCTGGTATAGCGGTGAGGAAACGGGTGTGGACTCTTTTTGCTCGAGTGGCGGCCATGCCACTATCGACAGTCACACCGATTCACGAGCCATCGTCCGCGAACCAGGCCGGTCAGCCCGACTGGTCGCTGACGGCGACGTCCCGAAACTCGAATCGCGCCCCACCGGCGTCGCTCTCGATCAATCGCCGCTCCCAGCCGTAGACGCCGGCCAGTCGGTCGACGAACGCCAGTCCGAGCCCGGTCCCATCTCTATCGGCGGTCGTCGTGAACCCCGGCTTGAACACCATCTCCCTGTCCTCGGGTGGGATGCCGTCCCCGTCGTCGGCCACGTAGAACCCGTCCGCCACCGTTCCGACCTCGATTATCACGTCCGATCCGCCGTGTCGAATCGCGTTCTCGAACAGGTTCCTGAACAGGTGTCGTACGTACACCTCGTCCGCTTCGATCACGAGGTCGACGTCGACCACCAAAGTCGCCTCGCGGGTCTCCACGTCGTCCCAGACGTCCCGGGCCATCTCGGCGAGGGAAACGGGTGCACGCTTCCCGACGGCGTCCCCACGCCGCGTCAACACGAGCATCACGTCGATCATGTTCTCGATCCGGTCGAACGACTCCACGACGTTTTCGACCGCCTTCGGCGCAGCCTCCTCCGGCAGGTGCTGGGCGTAGATCTGACCGATCGTCACCGGGTTCCGAAGTTCGTGGGCGAGCATGCTGGCGAACTTCTCGAGGCGCGTGTTCAGCTCCTGGAGTTCCGCGACCGTCTCCTCGAGTTCGTCCTGGTAGGTGTGGCGCTCGATCGCTGCGGCGAGGAGGTTGGCGACGCTCTGGACGAAGTCGACGTCGTGGTCGGTGAACGCGATCTCGTCCGTCGTATGGAGGCCCAGGATCCCCCACGGGTCGTCGACGGTGCCGATGATGACGCTGATGCCACTCACTACGTCGTGATCGGTGAGGAGATCCGGGCCACTGAATCGCTCTTCGGTTCGCAGATCGTCGACGACGACCGGTTCCTCCGAGAGGAGCGTGTACCCGGCTTGCGAGTTCGTATCCGTCGGGATCTCCGCCTCCCCGACGATCCCCTCCTGCCAGCCGACCCCCTGTCGAAGGAAGACGTTCCCGGAGGGGAGCAACTCGAGCACTTTGCAGTACTCGCAGTCGAGCGTCTCCGCGACCGTCGCCGCCGCGTCGTGCATGAGTCGATCGATGTCGTCCGTCTCGAGAGCCCGCCTTCCCAGCGAAGAAACGACTTTCTGCTGATGAATGCGGGTGTGAAGCTCCGTCTCTGAGTCGGACGATGAACTCATCGTGGCAGCCATTATTCTGAACCCGCATAAGTTTCTGTCCAATACACATTGGGTTCGATTTCACGGCCGGCGGTGATCCGTGTGGCTACTGTTTCGATGGTCTCGCACTTCTGACAGACGATGGTGCGGGTCCGGACCGTTGGCTACGGAGCGTCATTTCCTCTAACGAATTGTATGACGGAGACGGGTGAACACGAATCGTGACGAACGCCAGCTGGATAGCGGTACTTTGTTCATATACACCATGCCGCCGGCTAGTGGATTTGAACCGTGACGAAACGTAGCGGGCGCGACGGGCACCTGGCACTCTATCGAGGATATCCGCTACACTGCGAAGTCGCACCTAGGACGGAATCGAATACTTCCGCTCCAGCTCTCACTCATGGGTCTACCTCACACCCATGTCATTAGAACCAATCAGTCCAGAACAAGCGCTTGAACTGTACCTCGCTGACCGCGAAACGGAACTCGCCGTCGCAACGATATACTCGCACAAATCCAGACTTGGCCACTTTGTCCGTTGGTGCGATGAGAACAACATCACCAACCTCAACATCCTCACAGGACGGAAATTACAAGAGTTTCGTCTCTGGCGGCGACGCGATGGTAACCTTTCGAAAGCCACGGAGAAAACGCAGATGGATACAATTCGGGTATTCATCAAATGGCTCGAATCTATCGAAGGGGTCGAGCCAGACCTCCATGTCAAAGTGCGCTCACCCTTGCTAAGCCGTGAAGATAACACCCGAGATGTGATGCTCTCCCATGAGGATGCACAGATGGTGCTCTCTTACCTTGACAAATATGCATATGCGTCGATAAAACACGTGACTGTGGCTCTCCTCTGGCAAACAATGATGCGTCGTGGTGCTCTCCGAGCACTGGACATTAGCGACTATCACCCCACCGAACAATATCTGGAGGTCAAGCATCGACCCGAATCCGAAACACCCCTAAAAAACGACGAGAATGGAGAACGGCTTATCGCCCTGTCAGATGACGTGTGTACTCTGCTTGATGACTGGATAGAGATGAACCGCCCAGAAGTGCACGACGATTACGGTCGCAAACCACTATTGGCGACATCTCAGGGGCGCATCCATTACAGTACTATTCAGCATTATTGCTATCTGATGACTCGACCCTGCGAGTACACGAGTGCGTGTCCACATGGAAGGACAGTTGACTCATGTGAGGCTGTGGAGCCTGATTCAGCATCTAAATGCCCTAGCAGTCGGAGCCCGCATGCTCTGCGTCGAGGCTCAATCACTGCGAATCTCCAGCAAGACGTACCTGAAAAAGCGATTAGCGACCGAGCACAGGTAAGTCAAGATGTGCTCGAGCAGCACTATGATAACCGTAGTGAGAAAGAGAAAATGGAACAACGGAGAGAGTACTTTAGTGGTTGACTCTGAAACCGCTTGATTTCTAACTAATAGAAAGAATACGGTTGGAAAAGCCGATGCCACTGCTGAGGGCGTCATAGAAGAACTATCCCCTATTCTGGTGTCCTACGAATGGTCAGTACAGTAAAAATATTTATCAATACATACTACATTTCTTCTATGAGGAGAGATAGCATCTACGGGATATGGGTCAAACCTGCTCCCAGTCACATAGCCGAAATAAAGGCAGAGGGGCACGCTGTCTCCCTTGGGTTCTGTCCAACAGGTGGTAACTCCCCTGCTGGGCTGGCCTGAACGGTACCGTTCCTTCAGTAGAGGTAGTGAAAGGAGAGATGTTGCTACTCCTTCCAATAGCAAATACAAGTACCAACCGCAAGGTTAACACATTCCGCACCGACTCGTTTGCCGAAAAGTTGCTGGAATTATTCCGTGGGAACTATTCTCTGACACCTCTCTGCTTTTAATCGGACGTCGGTCGCGCAGTTGAGCCCGATTCACCAAACCTGGACCCATTGCCGAGCACTTCCCCCAGTATTTGATTTCGCAGTTTCATCTTTTCTTCCTCCGTCCGTGCATCGTAGTGTTTCTCCAGAGTATTACGTGTCACATCACATCGGCCAGTCAGAACCTCTGTTTGTACGCCTTTACTGAGGCAATGGGTAATGTACCCACGTCGTACAGGATGAGAGCTGCGTGATGAGGGGCATTTCGAAGCTTCATCCACATTTTGGGCAGCAGAGCATTCCTCGACGGTCTTTCCATGTGGGCATTTACCCGAGGTCGCGCATGGTCGAGTCCATTTGTATATGTACTTCTGTATGGTTGATTTGGATAGACGCCCCAATGATGAGGTAATAAGCGGCTCTCTCCCGTGTTCATCTGCAACTTCGATACGTCTGTCAGCAATGTAATCATCAAGAACCTCACAGACGTCTGGGGAGATGCTTACTTTACGTTCTGATGCGTCTCCGTTCTTGAGCGGTGTTCCTTCCTCTGGACGGTGTCTCAAATCGAGACAGGGTACCTCGGCATCAGGATAATAGTCGTCTTTATCGAGAGCATGTATAGTCCCTCGTCGATGGCCACCCTCAAGAAGCAACATCCAAACAACGTGCTCACGTGAGGCATAATGATATTTTGATAGGTAGCTGAGGATTTCTTCTGCACGCTCCCCAGTTACCTGCTCATCGCGGACCTCGTCTTCTTTGTTGACAGATGGTACTTTCACTTTTTTCCACAAGTCTGTCGGAACCGCTTCAATTGTCCCACAGAACCTGATAAACTGGCGGAGAGTCTTTTGCTGAGTATTTTTACTCTTTATGCTCAACCCCTCTTCTCGCCACATTCGATAAGCCTGTAATTGCCTGCCTGTAACATCATTCATATCACCTATATTATTTGCACTACACCACTTAATGAAGAATTTTAAACGGCTTTTGTACGAAAGTATCGTCGCCTCTGCCAGTTCATCACTCCTCTCTTTTTCATCTATGAATTCGTCTAAAGCTTCTGACGGTGTAATTGGCTCCAGTGATTCTCCGCTTTTCACTATGTCCGCCCTCAGCTGTTCGACTAGCTCATTGCTGACACTCTCAATCCATTCTAGTTGGCCATTGTCGGTGTTTCGTTCATTACTATCAATCACTTGTATAGCTGTATTAGAATCCGAGGAGAGAGGGTATTTATTCCTATCGCCGATTTGTATAATCGTTTTAAATATAGCCCTTTGAACTCTACGCAGGCAGGTCGATGACGTCGATTATCTCATCGTCTCTGTGTATATGTCCTCTATCCGCGAACGTCTCCAGTACCCAATCCACGACAGAGCCCTCAGCATCGATAGCGTCGTACATTATGTTCACGTCGAATTCTCGACCTTCGTGTAACCTGAGAGTTGCAATCGCTTGGTGCACTACCTGTTGCTGTATCGAAGAGGAAGCTAGCGAGTGAGCGACAGCTGCCTCTTCCGCTGTCTCAAGACCGAGGTCCTCCATGGCTAAGCCCTGCCAGCACTCCGCCATTAGTGCGTACGCTCGCTCCGCATCGTGTGCAGTCACCGTCTCACCCAGACGGAGCTTAGCCATCGCCTCGGAGAGACCGATGAGCGTTTCACGCACTCGACCGCTGACCTGCATCCCATCAGGAGAGACGCGGGATACCCTTACACGCAACTCAGCGAGCTTGTCGAGCACATAATCCTCTGCTGCTCCAGATAGCTCGGGTTCGAGAGTCTGTGCGTGAGCGATGAACTTACGCAGCGTCTCATTGTCGAGGATTTCATCTCTAAACTCACCCCGACGACGTACCATTATCTCCTCGAGTTCGGCTCGCTCCTTTGCGACTGTATCCTCAACCGAGTCGTTAACGACGACACAGAGGTCAAATCGACTAAATACGGAGTCTTTGAGGGGCTGCTGAGCGATTGGGGCGATACTACTGTCAAATACCTCCTTTTCAGGATTGCACGCAGCCACCAGTGTCGTATCAGCCTCTAGCACGCCCTTGCCGTGCTTAGTGATGTGTACCTCTCCATGCTCCATCGGTGTATTCAATGCCGTCTGCGACTCGATGTGCGACTTATCTAATTCGTCAACCGCGAGGACCGACTGGTGCGCCCGTGGTATTGCACCTGCCTCCAGTAGCACCGTATCCTCATCCTGGATGAGTCCATTATAACTTACCGCACCCGTGAGACCCGCCTTTGTCGTCTGTGACATATCGACATAGTATCCATTTACAACCTTACGGGCTGCTCGTATCATCTCAGACTTGGCACTGCCAGGCTCACCCATTAGTAGCGTATGCAAGCGAGAGTCGTTCCCACCGACTAGACTGCAAGCTAGAGCTAAACGGGCCGAGTTATGCCCACCTCGGTTAACAATCTCAGGAGCGATAGACTGTGCGACCGTCTCTGGAGCATTATCTGCCTCCTTTGAAATCCTCTCGAGTTCTTCGATATCCTCTTTAGTCACTTCAATCTCATCTGATTCTACGTGCGTCATGCCGACGATATGCAGGTACAACTCAGTTTTTTGCGTCTCTACGTCGGGGATAGTAGGTATCGCCCAGACCGTCACGACATCATCACGGTTGACAATATCAATTAGAGGAGTATCCACCTCACCGACAATCTTACGACTGTTACGGTCGTCTTCGTTAGGCTCGGCTAGGATGACCTGCTGGCTGTCACGTAGTACAGTTTCACGACCTCTGATGAGCCCCATAATCGGAGCACCGCAGCGGTCGTCATCACTTGCTTCTGTATGAGGGCAACTTGGTGGTTTCTTTAGGTTTGGAGACGCTCGGGACTGATGTTTAGCAACAGCATGTCCTTGTTGACATTCGAATGTCGCCACAATTCGATTTGTTTTAACGTCTGTCGTATCCATCACACGGGCACGCACCTTAACGAGATTATTGGTGTCGCTCTGTCGAAGGCTTCGTAGGTCACGCGCATCTTCTGAGTCGCCACACACGGTCGCGACCGCGTTATTCGCATAATCATCGTGATGACGAGCCCAGGCTGATAGCGCCGACAGCGTAATTAGAGGATGGTCTATGACGAGCTCAGACCTCACATTAGAATTATCAACCTCACTGAGGTTGAGCACCACATCACCATCATCGGTCGGCTCGATAGCCTCTTCCGTTTCCACGTAATGGTCAATAACCAATTCCGTGAGGTCTTTGTTCGTTCCGTGCTGATGCCGATTACGATACGCAGGTACGGCCTTGTCTAACCACTCTGGTTCGGTAGCTTCAGACATATCGACCACCTGCCATAATGGCGGTGTTCTCTGTAACTCTGTTTGGATACTGTACTGTCATTTCCGTTACCACTGTGCTAACAGTAGTGGGGATAGGGGCATACATTGCCATTATTTAGTAAGATTTATTTGAATAAATAAGTACCGCCAATTAATAGAATTAAGCATAGTTAGAAGATACTTAGTAACCGTATCACATCGTAACGGAGATACAGCCACAGCTGCGAAGATAATGACAGGAGCGAAAATGTGAATCGCCCTATCCCCAATTATATTATTAAACTCCATACCATTTATAATTACCGCTAACCAGCCACGCTCTCCCAATATTGAATTCAGAAGGCGAACTATCTATGGGGTTTTAACAATTATTATTAAAAACAACCCCATATATAATATGGGGGCGCTCGAAGAGGTGTTACGACCCCCCGCCCCTAGTGGATTATACGAAGAGGCAAGTTGATTGTATGATAAAACGCTTCTACTTTGGTTCACAACTAGTTATCTAATTTAATCAATTGATTCATATTGTATGACAAATTTAAACGGGGTCGCACGTTAACAATACGATGGTGTTGTACTTTCATCATATATTTATGTTGGTTATATAATGGGTCGGGTGCGGGGCGGGGGGCTGATACACCCTTTCGAGAGGTCAAGTCCCCAGGGCGGGGGTGGTCTATACTTTGGACGGTCAACTTTTGCTACGGGCCATCTCCTGAATGATAGTCTCCTCGCTCGATTTACTCAGATACGGCTTGACAAAGGAGGACCATCCGTCAAGTTCCATCAACACTCGCACGTTAATATTTCATTCATCGGCGTTCCAGTAGGCCCAATGTCTCCGCAAGTCGTGACAGCTTAGCGAGCACCAAGCTTCGACCTGAGTACGTTTCGCCATCTCTTGACCTAACCCACTCATTCAATGCTGTACTGTCCTCTGGGCGGGCACTCGCACCTCCTTCGTGAATGTCAGCAATTGTGACGAGAGGATGTAGGAACAGGTTCGAGTGCTGACCGCGTGTCCACGGTGCGCTAGGGATAATTACATCCCGATATTCGAATAAGGATTTACTTGTGGAGGAATCTATATGTTGTCCGCAAATGCTATTCTTGGCATGGCATCGACAGCCACGGGGAAGTTCGACCTCAACATGGAGGAAGTGCTGGAGGCGTGGGGTCCCGCAGACGCGCTCCGCGAACTGCTCGCCAACGCACTCGACGAGCAGGCACTCACGGACACCGCCGAACCAGAGGTGTTCAAACGGGATGGCTGCTGGCACATCCGCGACTACGGGCGCGGTCTCCGCTACGACCACTTGACGCAGTCCGAAGACGAGGAGAAACTCGCCAACCCCGACACGGTCATCGGCAAATTCGGCGTCGGGCTCAAGGATTCGCTCGCGACGTGCCACCGTCACGGTATCGACATCACCATTCACTCCACGTACCACACGTTTTCCCTCGAACATGCGCCGAAACACGGCTTCGAAGACATTTCGACGCTACACGTCCACGTCCAGGAGCCTCAGAAGGATATCGAAGGGACAGAAGTCGTCCTCGATGGGATAATCGACGAACAGGTCGAGGCGGCGAAGCAGAACTTCCTCCGTTTTTCCGATGAGGAGAGATTAGAGGAGACGCGGTTCGGCGAGGTGTACCGCTCCGACCCCGACAAGGAGTCGGCCATCTACGTCACTGGTCTCAAGGTTGCAACTGAAGAGAACTTTCTCTTCAGCTATAACATCACCAACACGACGAAGCAGATTCGCGACGCGTTGAACCGTGAGCGGTCGAACGTCGGGCGCACGGCGTACACAGCGCGAGTGAAGCGGATACTTCAGGCGTGCGAGTCCGAAGTGGTCGCCACAGCACTCACGGACGATATGGAGAATTTCCTCGATGGGACGACCCACGATGAGCTACAATGGAAGCCCATCCAGGTCCACGCGGTGAAGGTGTTGAACGCGCGGCGCGACGTCGTTGTCGCGACCGCCGAAGAACAGGGTGCACACCGCGACTTGGTGACGCACGCACATCAGGACGGATACGAGGTAGTAACGATACCGAACCGCGTCCGCGACGCTATCGCTGACGAAGTCGACACTGAGGGTGACATCATCCGCGATTTAGACCTGTATCGGACGGAGTACAACGAGAGCTTTGAGTACGAGTGGGTCGATGAAACCGACCTCACGGACGCAGAGAGAGAAGTGTGGGAGCTCCAAGAGCCGCTGTTCGAGATAGTGAACCGCCCGCCACTCGTTAAGGATATGCGGATTTCTGAGACGCTACGGGTGACTGATATGCACGACGAGGACAGCACGCTCGGCGTCTGGGAGGGCGTCGAGGGACGCATCATCGTCAAGCGAGACGTGCTAGCCGACCCGAAAGAGTTCCTCGCCACCGTTCTCCACGAGGTGGCCCACCCGATGAGCGGAGCGCCAGACCAGACCCTGTCGTTCGAACACGCGCTGACGCAACTGCTCGGCCAGGTCAGCTACCACGCCGTGCAGGACTGAAGGGCAGGTGCTGCCCGCCTCTATGTCTATCATAGGAGACTCGTACAACTCCTCTCCACTACCCAACCAGTTCGTAGAAAAACTCCCATTCATCCACATTCCAAAACCGACATTGCCCCTACTACAATAAGTGTACTCACCTCCCAGATATACTTAGTAAGGCTTGGGAACGATGCATTAACAATGAATTCGATGTCGTGGAATTTTCGACTCGAGGTGAAGTTACTGCGACGAAGAATTAAGACGGTTCGTAGACACACCTTCGGTTCCGTCGCTTCTCCTAGTCGTCAAACCAGTGAGTGAGCGGCGTCATGACCACGTACCCTCGACCATCAGGCACTGCAACCTCGTATCGTTGTATGAATTCATCAACAGATGCTGGACGTGCTCCCATGTGAATAAGCGCCCCTCCCGTGAATAACAGCAATCCTGTGTTGTAGACTATCACTAGGAAGGCGAATAATGCCGCCCCTGGGGCTGAATTAGTGAATATAAGCCCAAACAACCAGAGAATTTGTGGATAGAGTATGATAGTGCCAACAACCAGCGAACCATATCCGAGATATGAAAGTGAATAGTACGCCCCTGGTAGTGACCGATGCTTGTAGTACGCGATGAATCCGATAACACCGAGGAGAAGCCCGATGTTTGCATGCAGTCTTAGCAGAAGTCCAGGGTCATCGACCGTGACATAGTGCACTACGAGGGCCAGACTATTTGTGAAGCACGTAATCCTCCCAACATAGTGACGTTCCACAGCGTGACCAATGAAGAGTAGCGAGAGAGCTGGAAGAAGCATGACCACGGATTCGGGTAGTATTGTGAACATAGAGAGTATCATTACTTCCGTTCTATTTTACTATAACTCCTGTTCGTAGTCTCGTAGAACGGGGGTCTGATATCATGCGGACGTGCGTCAATTGTTATGTTGTAGTCCTTTAACCCGACCTCGTAACGTATCCCCAATTCATCGATGTCAACACCAGTTACGATACCGTTCTCTCCGTGATATCTGAAGTCAGGGTCTGTTGTATCAGGAATATCAATACGAACGTGATTTCCCAAACCGTAACAAGTCATGAACAGGACTGGCCGCGTTTTCATATTTAAATTCTTGACTTCAAAACTAGCGTCTATGCTATTTCTTAGACTGTCAAGAAACCCTATAGTATGATGCTCTGCCACGGGTTCAAGAACGTTTCAGACCGAATTTGTGCTCTAAAATACTATCATTTGTATCTATTATCTTCTGGCATTAGTTCGCTGAGGCTACTATACTTATCAAGGTCGCCTGGGTCAACGAGCTGATTCCGTAATAACCGCTGGAAGTAACGGATTCCTGCTTCGTAGTCTTTGAACAACCCGTTAGAGGGAATACGGAGATTATCTCCATGCATCACGTATTGTCGCGCTTGGTAGTGGAAATACTCATTCGCGTACTCATCATCATCAAGTTTCGAATTCTCGAACGAACCTGCGAACTCGGCTAAATCTCGAACCTCTACACCAAGTTCATTTACCAAATGCTTTATTCGGTCTTCCGTCGCTGAGTGCTCAGGACCGAGGTCAGAGTACCTCTTTGCAAGGAGTTCAATACCTGAACAGATAGACGCAAATTTCGCATCTATTGTACGAGTGTTATTTAGTGCGTCAAGATACCAGTTGATAACCATATTGAGTCGGTATCGGTCCCGAGAACCCTCAGCATAATCATCGTACGCTTCATCAAGGAACTGTGTGATATCAGATGACCAAACGATTCTCGGTCCTACGAAAGCATGCCCGACTGCCTTGCTGTAATTGGTAATCCATTTCTCGTATCTGAAGTCTGTCTCTTGCCCATCTATTCTGGTTACTCTTGCGCGGAATGGACACGGCTTCACTCCCTGGACAAAGGACAACAATTCGATGATATCTCCTAGTGTATCGAGAGCCCGCTCAACCTGAATACATGGTGGTCCACTCACTTCTTGGGTAACTTCCAAAGTTGCTGTTCGTAACGGACGTCGATACTCCTTAATTAGGTCTACACGTTCCTCTCTGTCTTCCAAGGATTCTGCGGAGATAGACCATCCGTCCCGTTCCAGCAGCGTCACAGGTTCGCTGCGTTCGATAAATGGTATAGTTGGCTTGAGACAGAGAAAGTCAAATTCGACAGTGACCTTGCTGTTAACTATTGGAAAGTTCTCTGATGAGTTAAAAACCATGATAGCAGGACTCATCTCTTTTACAAAGAGACCACCATTCGGACCGAGCGTAATATTAGTACCAAGAATCGTTTTCTGAAATTCTACTGACACTCCAGAATCGGTTTCTCCATTAAATTTGTACAACTTCGGTTCATTCTTCCCAAAGAAATCGTTTACATCTTCATCGGGGTCTATCGCTACCTTCTCAGGAATATTGGTGTTGATTGACCCTGACTCTGTCAGGCAGACCTCGACATCCGCGGACGTGTCGAAGAGGTCTACCTTCACAGATTTGCGTTCAATAGGTTCCGAAAACATACAGTCAATTCTCATTCCATTATTTAAAAATAGACGGTTGTAACTCACAGAATCCCGTGCATCTCCTCAACGATGTGCTTCTCCGATGGCGCGTTCAGATATGGCTCGATGGCCGAATATGACCCCCACCCACCAAGAGACATGACCACACGAGGGTTCACACGCTGTTCGACCAACAGATGCTGTGCCCACTGTCGACGGAGGTCGTGTGTCGAGACCTTGTGGTAATCCTCGTCGTTGTATTGGTTGGCTGCATCATTGCCAGCGTAGGACACCCAGTTGTTCAGGGTTCGACGTGAGACCTGGACAAGTGGTTCATCATGTTCGAGGTCATTTTCTTCCTTGAATTTATACAAACGCATTTCGAGGTCGTCGGGAAGCCAGGTCTCACGGTACTTACCACCAAGCTTCTCTCCCGTGCTATCCTTCCCGTGCCGAACACGGAGGAAGTAGCTGTTACCGTTTCCAGAGCGTTTGACGTCTGAATAACGAGCGTTGAGGACCTCTTTGCTGCGAAGACCACAGTCCCCCATCAATCGAAGAGCGATTTCCTCTTCAGTGGATTCGGTGCAGCGGACTAATCGCTGATACTCATTGCGACTCATCCACACGTTGTACGTTCCATCCGCGTTCCGTTCAACTCTCATTTCCCACTAGTCTAGACGAATGGGAAGAATGTAAATATGTCGGGTATTTTTGGTGGGTGATTTTGGCCTGATTAGGGCTGAATAGATGATTTGAACGGATTTGTTTTCCCATTAGAAATGAAATGGGAAAGCGACTGGTACTCCTCAACAGAATATGTCCGACCAGTCGACTCAACACACCCCAAATGCATAGACAGATGTGCCCCCGTGATGGCACCTAATCCCACAATGAGTATTTTCATAGACCCAGATGAAACTCAGTCTGGACCACCGTATCCTCTATCGACGTATTTTTGGCTGCTGCCTGTTTTTCACAAGTATGGTTAGTTACACTATTGTGGTCGGTGATTCCGATACAGGCTCGTCGTACCAGCTTGAAGTAGATGGTCAGGATGCTAATAGATTCGTCGGGAAATCAATCAATGACGAAGTCGACGGTGATGCAGTGGGACTTGACGGATACACACTCAAAATCACGGGTGGGTCTGACGAATCTGGCCGACCGCTTAATGAGTCAACCAGTGGAACGAATCTGAAGCAAGTACTGATGGGTGAACGACAGACAGGTTATAAGCCAAAGCGAGATGGCGAGCGTCGAAGAGTCACAACCCGTGGTCGAGAGATTTCTGACTCTACCGTTCAAATCAATACTTCAATCATTAGCTCAGGCGATACTCCCGCCGAGGAACTTCTCGAAAGCGAGTAACAAAATCAGCCTCTTTTGGTGTTGCTAAGCCACGCACCTGAGCCACAAGAGTAGTCTACTCGGGCATCGTGAGAATGAGAATATTCTCTTCGATGTCGTCGTAGTCTGCTGTAGTGGCCGCCATGTTTCTCCAGAGGTTGATTTCTGTATCTGCGAAACCAACACGGTTCTCAGCAAGCTCCCCGAGGATTTTCGCGGTCGGGACTTCGAACTGCCAGTAGGAGCCCGAGTCGCCGACAACATAGGCAGCTTTCCCACCTGGAGCCATGATATCGTAGACCTGTTCGAAGTGATGCTGCATACCCGCAAAGTACTCCTCAATCACCCGAGGATAGTAATTTCCAAACCCGTGTGAAATATCTTCATCCACGATGTAGTTCTCCATCTTCGTAACGATTTCATTAATGTGGTCGTTCTCGCGGATGTTGACCTGCTCTCCTTCATTATCAGCTACATAGATGTTCTTCGTATGAGAGCGAATATTCGACTTCTTGATTTTCTGCAATTCTTTATTGTTATCGGCAGCACCTAACCAGATGAGTTCGAGGCGCTGGTTTCTGGTATAGTCGTGTTCGGCAGGATAAGGCGGTGAGGTGATGAGATAGTCTATTTCACCTTCGTGCTTCTCACTGTTCAGAAGCTTAGACTCCTCCTTGAGTTTGTCACCAATCTTCCTAGCGTCACCTTGGATGATTTCAACTTTGCCAAGTTGCACATTATCCTTGTGCATGGTTCGCTGGACTTTCTTGAGGTCGTCCTCCATCTGGCGCAGCTTTTGCTCGAAGAACATGAAAACATCCTTGTCACCCTCTTGCTTACGGTCGCGAGTAGCTTCAGGGCCGAAGCGGACATTGCCTACATCCTCAGGGAGGATGGCAATCATCGCCAATTTGAATAGGTCTGTTACCTCATCGTCTGGCATTTCCTCGACGTGATATCGCAAGACCTTCATCTTCTTCAAAGGCTTCTCGCTCAACCAGCCTTTGGGTATTTTCTTTGGCTCGCTAAAATCGTATTTCTCGAGCGAGATTTCTTCCTTTTCTTCGTCGGTGAAATCGGAAAGCGTCTTATTCTCCTCTGAACTAATCTGACGGAAAATAGGCTCAAGTGTGTCTAATAGCTCGGTCCGTCGTTTCCTGAATTTGTCTAAGTCAACGTCCCAGTTCGTCTTCGCACGCGCAGATAGCACACTGGCTGGACTGGTATCAGTACCAATCGCATCTATACCGAGCTTTTTCGCCGCGAGAGCGGTGGTCCCTGTCCCGTTAAATGGGTCTAAGATTAGGTCATCCTGAGTGATACCAAATTCCTCAGCTAACCCTGTAATTACCCTATCTGAGTACGCATAGACAAATCTATACCAACTATGAATACTCACATCATCGAGTCGTCCAATATTGCTCTGGTGCTTCAACGTATCAACCTCGTTGTTTTGAGTCGTATTCATGGTTTCGAGTAGGTCTTTTTGGTTCTTCTCTTTGCTATCTTTCGACTCTACTACCGAGACTCTATGAAGAGAGTCTTGATATAACTTTTTATATAGGTCAAATCAAGAATGGTGTTTTAAACTCACGCTCTGGATGCGCTACTATGACTGATGAAGCGGAGGATTTCACCTTTCAAGAATCCATATACAAGGTTCTCGCCTCAGAGGTTCGCTTGCGGCTCCTGAAGAAAGCAGCGGAAGGGGAGCCAATCTCTGCACCTGATTTAGCTAAATCAGGTGAATTCAATATTACAGCTGAGAGTATAGTGAACAACCTAAACCGACTTGAGAACATAGGGCTTCTTGAATCAAAGACCGTGCGTGGTCCTGGAAACCGCCCTAGGAAAGAATTCTCGGTACCAAAGGACGGGAAGTCGCTTAAGTTCGAATTAGTTCCCGACGATTACCATTTTATGTTTGAGGACGCAGGCACGGCTGATTTCTAAGTTTTCTTTTTTCGTCTACCGAGTTTCTTCAAAGTCTTCTGTTATATGACTTTGAACGTATGTAAAATCGACGACATGTTTAGTGCCCCTCTCTGTGAATGTCTGGTCGTAATGGCAAAATACGAACCCGTTATCAGGCGGGTCTTCGAGAAGAAGGCCGAAGAGTTCGGAACGGAGGAGGAAATTCCGTTCCGTCGTAGTGATATTGAAGACGCAATGGACGAGTTGGATATCAGCGTGGGAAACGTACCAGATATCCCGTACGCCTACCGAAGCCGCCGTCCCCTTCCCAGGGATATCGCAGAGTACGGATACACCGCTGTCATCATCGATGACACTCGTGAAGGGTCTGACCCAACATACATGTTCACCAAGCAGGAACAGTTGATTCCTGTCCCCGATGATGATGAAATCGACGCAACGTTCACCACAAGCGCTGGGGACCTACCTGGTCCCGTGCAGGAGTACATCGGGAAAGACGAACAGGGAGCACTCACGCAAGTACGGTACGCAGGGCTGCTAGATGACTTCACAGGTCTGGAGACGTACCATCTGCAGAGCCACCTGCGGATGCGAGTTAAGGGTCGCGAAGCTGAACTGGACGACCTCTATGTCGGTGTCGATGAAGAAGATAACCACCACGCGCTCGCGGTGGAAGCCAAAGGTGCTGGTGAAACTCTGAATCGCAACCAGCTCATCCGTAACACCCGAGGTATCGAACACAAGTCGGACTATCCGAACTCAGTAGAAACACTCGCCGTCAAACTGGACGACAACGGCCACTTCTACCTGTTCGAGTTCGAAGTCTACCAAGAGGACGGGGACGACAAGGTGAGCACTGAGCGAGTCTGGAAATACGAGTTCGATTCGAAGTAACTAACCTTACCTCTTCACGAGCAGAGGTCTATTCTAACAATTCACTCAACCTATTCCTGAGTTGTTCGAAGAGCTCTTGAGATGTTTCTGTGTCACTGCTACCAGTGATAACTATTTTACCAGATGCAAATATTAAGAGAGTCTCAGAACTTCCATCAGGACGATATATCAGCCCTGGAAATTGCTCGGGTTCGTATTCCGTATTCTCGAGACCCAATTCAATTGATGCAGCATTTAGATTCACCTCTGAGTCGAGTTCACCTACACAAACCAGGTTTCTCACGCTAAATTTGTCTATGAATCTAATATCCTCGACTTCAGCTGAGTGAAGTAAGCTGATTTCCTCTAGTACTAGGTAGAATTTTTGCCGAGCATCAATCAGTTCCTCATGGGATTTTGCGCCTGTAAGAACATGTACGCCCGAAGCGGTGAGTATGACTACTGCATTATTGTTAGATATACTTATTATGAGTCTGTTGCCTTTTTCGTATCGGTGTTCAAATTTTTCCACCAATCCACTCTCAAGTGATACTAATTCTCCAGCTACTGCAGATAACTCGATTTCCATATCAAACCGAGCAGAAGCAACGATATTCGCGATAGATACGTCTTCAGATAGATAATCTTCATTCGTCTGCTCGGCATCTAACATATTATCGAGTCAATCCCGCAACTCATCTATCGTATACGTACGAATTGATTCTAAATCCTCTTTAGTGGCCTCTGGGTTCCACTTGTAGACTTTCCCAGATTTCTCCTCGACCACGAGGTCCTTTTTCATCAATTTATGTAGAGATGTTCGGACAGATGACTCAACATTACCAGTATGCCGCTGGATTTTTTCAAAGCGAACCTCTCTATCAGAACTGTAGAGCATTTTCGCAATCTCGTACTGACCCATCTTATCTCAACTACGCATCGGGTATTCTTATAAACCCGCCTAATCAGGGCAACTTATCTCCCCTTATACATATCGTACTTATCTGATAAAGCTGCATCTCGTGCCATGTCTTCTTCAATGTCGTTCAAGGAATTTTCCCACTGCTCAATCTCAAGAGCCTCTGTTAGAATCAGAACCAATTCACTGGGGATTCTCTCTGTTTTTTCTTCAACTACCTCCAACCTTTCCTGGAGAGCTTCTGCCTCTTGATTCAGGTCATTTTGCTGATTCTGAAGACCACTAAATCGACTACTGGGGTCTTCTTTAGCAGACTTAATTTTCTCTCTTGCCATTCGTAACATCATCTCACGAGAGTTCATATTGGCAACACTCTCTCGGTATCTCTTCGCTTCGTCTAACAACCACTCGTACCAATCTTGTGCTTTATCTCGGGCATTTTGTAGGGGTTCAATCGGCGGGTTTTCATCGAAGTCATGGTCTACGTCATTGCTTACTTTGTTCACAACAATTGGATGAGAGTCTATATTGTTTGGAACATCTACTCCGTCTACCCATTCTAATCGGGTTTTGATTTTAATCCATTGAAATTTTGGGCTCCGTTTTCGGAAATCTGGAGGAAACTCCAAGTACTCCTGACCAATTTTACTCATTGATGAACCATAGAAATCACGGAGAGCATAAGCAGCAAGACGCCGTTGGACCATATCCTCAAGGTCAAATACATCGAACTGTTCTAAGGATTCAAACGGTGATTCACGTTCGGGCATGCCTGATTGAGTGTCATCAAATATTATAGATGCTCTGTTTATCTCTTCTATACAACTTGTTAGATGGCTTCTCCCGCTATCTCAGACGTCCATTTTCATTTCATCAATTATTATAATCAAATAGGAGGGGGTAGTAAACCCGCCATCTTCCAAGCCCATTATCTCATTGCTGTTGTTGTGCATACGATATTTAGACAACCTTAGGTTCCTAAGGATACTTAGGTTCTAGAGGTTTCTAAGGATACTTAGGTTCTAGAGGTTTCTAAGGATACTTAGGTTCTAGAGGTTTCTAAGGATACTTAGGTCTATTAACTCTAAATGCTAATTGATGATTAATTATATCACCTCTGGGCGGATGTATTGACTATGGCAAAGACGCCAAACGATGACGATAACGAGACTGAGGATGACCAGTACGTGAGTCCGTTCGACAAGATAGCTGACGAAGTAGAGGCCAGGATAGCTGACGGTGACGATAACGAGACTGAGGATAACCAGTATGTGAGTCCGTTCGACAAGATAGCTGACGAAGTAGAGACCAGGATAGCTGACGATAATGAAGACGAAGATAGCAAGAAATTTGACCCGCTAGCCGATTTGAAGGGATTATAACGGTCCTATTGCTCTTCTCTTGCCTCAGGTATTGACTTAGCAATCTTCCTCAGACGACCAGCTGTCCTTGAGTACGTCCGTCGCTCGTCTGCAGACCTTTCCTCCTCCATTGCGACATCATCGAGCAGGTCAATCGCATCTTCGAGTGTACTACGAATTCTATCTGCATCCTCTATAGTCATATATCTGCCATTGCGGCCATGTTACATCTAACTGGCGCTAATTAGACTCAATATATTCTCTTGACAGCGTTGGGGGTCGTTTAGTCACGGGCCAGTTTTATTATCAGCGGAGTACGCTGCTTTCAGCACCTTATTTCGGTGGTACTTTTCGACCAAGTCGAGTAAAACTGTTACCTGTTCTTCTACACTTCCACACCTAATGTTCTCTATAGTATAATTATATAACTGAGATGGTGTGAGGTTTTGGAATTTGAATGCTTTTGGAATTAGATGTGATTACCGTTTTTAGATTGAATTACAGAATAATCAATTTTCAAAAATAGTGGGGTCTCCAACACCCCTCAATCCGAGTGTATACCGTTGATTTCCAGCAGAAAAGGGCCTGCGAAGTAGATTCTATTCAAGAACGAATATTTGTCCTTGACTTTACAATTTCTATTTGATGGCACAAACGGCGAGTTATAGGGTGGGCATTGGACGGATGTTTGAGTTGATTCTATGCGCTTGCTCCCGACCAACTGGATTCTAGCGTGGAGACATGGTGTGTATAGTTGTGGCCCGTTATCCTTGAACCCCATATTTATACCACATTCACAATAATTTAATAGTAATAAATGACGTACATATATTATGGGTTCTACAACTACTAAGGACGATTTCCCCAGCAAATCCGTAATGCACGCATTGTGTGCCGACGAGCAACGACGACTTCTCATTGAGTTCCTGTATTCACACGCGAATGGTTGGTGTACTCAAGCAGAACTTATCGATTACATCTCGGAAAACAGTGAACAACATATGAGCCACAAAGCGATTCGTCTTAGACTCATACATAGTCATTTACCATGTCTTGAGGATATAGGCGTAATACGCTACCACAAGCAAACAAAAGCGGTCCACAATTGGGATGATGACATAGTTGAGGAATTATACGAATTAGGACACTCTTGATTCGTCTAATCTACAGAATGCCTTTTTGAAGCGACGAAGATGAGTTCCCTTTCATAATTTTATTTCCACACGGTGAACCGTGTGTACCGTGTGCTGACCGTTTTCTCATTGACCGTGTGTCAAACGTTTCCAACCGTGTGTTGGGTACTAACGACAAGCCTCCATAGGAGCACCTTCCACTGATGCCCATTCAAATTAGCCACCCTCCCTGATGATATAGCTGAATTCACTTTTCGGTATTGCGTTCCAGAATATGGAGATGACCTCCAAATCCACTACCAGATTCCCAACCTGAGACCCTAAAGAATATGTAAGCTTGCCGTGATTGGTTCTTATAGACCGCATGAGGAGAGCGACCCTCGCGAGTGAACATCATCAACTCAATTCCGAACCAATGTCTCTACTTAAAAAGGAGTCGACATCGTCTGTTGGTTCGGAATCGTTCGATAGGATGACGGGCGCGACGGGATTTGAACCCGCGACATCCTGGTCCGGAACCAGGGACTCTGTCCACTGAGCTACGCGCCCTCGTCGGTACAGATTGACTACGACTGTATAACGTTTCTGTCGTCGGCTAGTCTTCGTCTCGAGCGGTCGTTGGTTCGGTTTCGGGTTCGGCCTTGGTTGTGTTTTCTCCTACTTCGTCTCCCACTTTGCCACCGTCTCCTTTTGCTTCCGCTTCTCCTACTGCGTCGCCTTCAGCACCCACCTCGAGCCCCTGGTCCTCCCCGACATCACCCACGTCCGCGTCGTCGATGTACTTCTCCTTCCAGGTACCGCGGGTGAACCAGGCGACCCCCACGGTGGCGCCGAGGACGTTCCCCAGGGCCATGCCGGTCCAGACGCCGGTTTCGCCCCAGCCGAGAGCGGCCAGGGTAATCCCGACGCCAGGAATCGTGACCGACCAGGAGAACGCCAGCACGAGGACGCTCACGACGCGACCGACCCAGAGGGTGAGCATCGAGATGACCATCGCGGTCTTCGTGTTGCCGGCGCCGCGGAAGGCGCCGAGGATCACCTGTGAGACACCGATAAAGGCGAACTCGACGGAGCGGATGCGGACGTACTCGACGCCGTAGGCGATGGTCGCGGGGGCGTCGGGGACGTCGCCGAGGAAGACGCTAACGATGGGTTCGGTGAAGGCGACGGCGATCACGGCGACGACGACCATTACGCCGGCGCCAGTCGAGGCGGCGAGCCAGACCGAGCGTTCGGCGCGGTCGCTCCGGTCGGCACCGAGGTTCTGGCCGACCATGGTGTCGATGGCGCGGCCGAGCCCCATCGCGGGCAGGAAGACGAGCGAGATCAGCCGGTTGCCCAGGCCGTAGGCGGCGACCACCGGCGGCGAGAACGTGACGATCATGGCGGTGAGCGTGATCATCGCCATCGCGCTCGTGGTCTGTTCGACCGTGCTCGGCACGCCGAGGCGAACGATGTCCCCGATGATCTCGCGGTCCAGTGGAAGGTGCTCGAAGCGCACGGCCGGCCCGCTCGCGGTGGTGAAGAGGATCCACAGTCCCATCACGGTCGCGACGCCACGGGCGGCGATCGTCGCGAACGCGGCGCCCTGGATCCCCAGGCCAGAAAAGCCGGTCCAGGCGTAGAGGGCGGCCTCGAGGCCCTCGAGGTTGAGCCAGACGAACAGGGGGTTGTCGGCGAACCCGAAGATGAAGAACGGGTCGAGCAGGACGTTGAGGAAGACGGAGACGACCATCACGAGCATCGGGGTTCGGGTGTCGCCGTAGCCGCGCATGAGCGCCGAGAAGACGAAGAAGCCGAACATGAGGGGGATGCCGAGAAAGATGACCTCCATGTAGTCTGCGGCCAGCGGAATCACCGACGCGGCGGTCTCCTGGTCGCTGGGCAGGAGCTCGAGGGCGGGGCGGGTGTAGAAGTAGCCGGCGATGCCGATGAACACCGAGAGGAGGCCGACGAACGAGAGGGTCTGGCCGGCGACGAGACCCGCGGATCGATCCCCTTTTGCACCGGTGTACTGAGCGACGAGAATCGCGCCGGCGGTGGTGAAGCCGCCGGCGATAGCGATAAGTAAGAATATGAGCGGGAAGGCGAGGCTGATCGCGCCGACGGCCTCGGCGGAGAGCCGGCCGAGGTAGAGAGTGTCGACGACGTTGTAGGTGACCTGCAGCAACTGGATGACGACGATGGGCCAGGCGAGGCGAAAGAGCGGTCGGACGAGGCTGCCCTCGGTGATCGATGCGCTGGTGTCGGCGGGAGTGTGGTCGGCTGGGGCGTCGTCGTTGCCATCGTCGCCGACGTCGGCGTCGCCGTCGCCGTCCTGGACTGGCCGGTCGCTCGAGGCGTCTGACTCGTCGCTCACTGGTTGAGGATGTAGGAGGAGGACAATGAACGTTCTGAACCTGCCGTGTTGCCGCGATTTATCGGTCGCGTTCGAGGAGCCCTACTCGACCAGTCGCTCGATTTCGGTGACCAGGATGTCGCTCGCGCCGGCGTTCTTCACGTCGGTGATAGTCTCGAACACCTCGCGCTCGTCGACGACGGCGTGGACGGCGACGGACTCGCCGCCGCCGTTGGCGATGTCCATGATCGTCGGGCCACCCATGCCGGGGATGACTTCGCGGACGTCCTGGAGCCGGTCTCTGGGAACGTTCATCATCAGGTACCGTTTGCCGTCGGCGGCCAGCACCGACGAGAGTGCGGTTCGAATCTCTTGTACCTTGGGTTCTTCGAGGACGTCCTCGCGGGCGAACAGGCGGACGGAACTCGAGAGGACCTCCTCCACGATGGCGAGGCGGTTCATCTTCAGGGTCGTCCCCGTGCTGGTGATGTCGACGATGGCGTCGGCCATCTCGACGTGCGGCGTCAGCTCGGTCGCGCCCGTAACCTCGACGATTGCGGGTTCGAGCCCGCGTTCGTCGAAGAACTGCCGGGTGACGGTCGGGAACTCGGTGGCGACGGTCTTGCCCGCCAGGTCTTCGACGGTGTCGATGTCTCCGTCCTCGGGCGCCGCGAGCACGAGTCGACAGCGGCCGAACTCGAGGTCGAGCAGTTCCGAGACGGTGGCGATGTCGGCTTCCCGGTACTGGTCGTAGCCGGTGATTCCGAGGTCGGCTGCCCCGTCGGCGACGTACTCGGGGATGTCGGCGGCCCGGGCGAAGAGGATGGTGACCTCGGGGTCGACGGTGTCGGCGTAGAGCTTTCTGGCGGCGCCGTTTTCGAGGTGGAGGCCGGCCCGCTCCAGGAGGTCGATGGTCGGGTCGTGCAGGCGGCCCTTGTTGGGGACGGCGAGACGCATTTACTGGTCATTGGATGCGCGGCGGGAACTGTCTTTCCATCGCAACTGCTCCGCGTTTGCCCGATTCAGGCGAGGTCGCATCGTCCCGAGTCGACGGAGAAATCGCCAGCTCGATTAGTCCGATTCCGGGAATCGGCTCTCGAGTACACTGATTACGGAACGGTTAACGGAAATTGAGAGGGAAGTGAGTCGAAGGCCTACAGTCGACTGTCGAGACGTGGAAACTAATCCGCGGTCGAGATTTTTCTGGCCCGTCTCGAAAACACTCTAGTGAAGCGGGCGACCGAGGTTTCATCGCTTTCGAAGCGGGCAACGGCTCGATTACTCCAGCGAGTCCATCACTCAGCTCTCGATCGGTAAGCGCACTTTTACCCGTTCGTAGTCGATTGCATCCGTCAGTTTCCGGTTTCTAATATCGATCTTTGGACGAAACGATCCGCCTCGCTTTACGTCCGACCGTGCATCTCGAAGGTGTTATGGACGAACCCACAGACCAACCCCAGGAGAGTCGATTGTCGGCAGACCGAGAGACGATCCGCCGCTGGGCGGACGAACACACCGCGACCCCCGTTCGACACGAGGACGAACCGGATCGCTATCGCATCCTCCCGGAGTCCGAAACGATGGGGTCCCACGAGACGGTCGAGTGGGACGATTTCTTCGGCCGACTCGACGAAGGCGACCAGGTCGTAATCTACCACGGTACGGAGGCGTCCGACCCCTTCGAAGTGACCCGTCGCGAAGAGGCCCTCACGCGAAGCAGCGTCGATCGAGAGGACCTGAAAGAGCGCCTCCTGGAGGGCGAGACGGTGACGACGGAGATTACCGAGACCACCGTCGTCGAGAGCGTCGTCGTCGAGGAGACGAGTATCGAGAGCGAACTCGTCGACACCGAGGTGATCGACGAGAGCGTGGTCGACGTCGAACTCCTGCAACGTGAGTGTACGGGCTGTACGCTCGTCGACGAGGGAGGGAGTGATCGTGATCACGCGGACTGGTTCGACGAGGACCGTTACTACGACGCGGTCGACCGTACGGGGTCAGAGCCCGTGCCCGCAGACACCGGGGCAGGCTCCATCGAGTCCACTACCGACGTCCCGTACTCCGCCGAACTCGACGTCGAGGAGATGTGGTCGGTCACTCGCGAGTTCACCGAACGATTCACTGTCGAGAGCCACGTCGCGGGCACCGATGTGGTTGAAACCGACACCGTCGAGGACCGCGACATCGATATCGAGGGACTCCAGCGCACAATCGCCGAGAGCAATCTTCTCGACGTCGACGTGTCGACCGACAACGTGCTCACGGAGTACGAGATCGAATCCGAGGTGAGGGAAGACAACCGAATTCACACCTACTTCACCCGCGAACACGTCGTCGAGGACGAGGTGGTCGACCGGAAGCGCCTGTACGCCGACGTGACCGGAGGCGAACTCCTGGCGATGGAGACCGTTCACACCGAGGACATCGTTACCGAGGAATCCGGAACGATGCCGACCGGCACGACCGAGGGCGGGGTCGTCGAGGGTGCCGAAGGGGAGTCGATGGGAGCTACCGAAGAGGAACCGATGGGGGCTACCGAAGAGGAACCGATGGGGGCTACCGAAGGAGAACCGATGGGGGCCACCGAAGGAGAACCGATGGGGGCCTCTGAAGGTGAATTTACGGAGGGGGCCGAGCGAGTAACCCTCTCCGACGACGAAATCGGAAAAGCGGTCGTCGACACCGCGGGCGAGGAACTCGGAATGGTTACCGACGTCGAAGACGGCGGCGAAACGATGTACGTCGATGCCCACCCGGGGATCACCGAGAAGATCAAAGCCGCGCTCGACTGGGGCGACGTCAACGACGATGCCTTCCCCGTCGATGCCACGGAGATCGAGCGCGTGACCGACGACCAGGTAGTACTCAAAGGAGCCGAGGAGCTCGGATCGGACGAGAACTCGATGTAGCCCGGTCGCGTAATTTCGCCCGCTGTGTTCTTCGAGCGGCGGGTTCTTTTTCGAGACGACGAGTGGCCCACTCACTTTCACTTCATCAATCCACCGGGCGTGGTGGTTTACAATCGAAATTCGGATGGTGGAATAACGTGTAATTGAAAGGCACAACTCGCTTGAATCCGTAGCCCGTAGTCTCCACCATGACGAAACGACGCGCCCACCTCGAAATCACCGGAATGTCCTGTGCGACGTGTTCGGGGACCGTCCAGGACGCCCTGAGCGATCTCGAGGGGGTCGAGGAGGCGAGCGCGAACTTCGCGACCGACGAGGGGGTCGTCGCGTACGATCCCGACGTGGTCAGCCTGGAGGCGATCGTCGAGGCGGTATCGAACGCGGGCTACGAGGTCGCGACCGAAACCACCTCGATTCCCGTAATGGGGATGTCCTGTGCAACCTGTTCGGGGACCGTCCAGGAGGCGACGGAGGCCCTTCCCGGGGTCGTTGCGGCGGACGTGAACTTCGCCTCGGACGAGGCCCGGATTCGATACAACCCGTCGGACGTCTCGCTGGCCGAAATCCGACGAGCGATCGAGGAGGCGGGGTACGAACCTGCGGGCGGCGAGGACGAGGAAGACGAGGGCCAGCGCGAGCGCGCTGTCGAGCGCGAACTGTCCCGGCAGCGACGGCTGGTGATCGGCGGCGGCCTGCTCACCCTGCCGTTCGTCCCGATCATGCTCGCGATGCTCGGGCTGATCCCGCCTCTCCACGAAGTGCTCGGAATCGGCGAGGGAGTCGTCGACTGGACCGAGTTCGCCATCGCGACGGTCATGATGGCGACCCTCGGCCGCGAGTTTCTCGTCGGCGCCTATCGTGCGTTTGCGCACAACCGACGGGCGAACATGGACACCCTCGTCGCCGTCGGCACCCTCGCGGGCTACGTCTATTCGACGGCCGTGCTCACGATCGGGTTGACCGGCAACCTCTACTTCGAGGCTGTCGCGTTCATCCTCTGGTTCATCACGCTGGGCAACTGGCTCGAGGTCCGCTCGAAGGCGCGGGCGGGCAACGCCCTGCGGGAACTCCTCGAGATGGAGGCCGAGGACGCCACGGTCGTGCGAGACGGTACTGAAGTGCAGGTCCCCCTCGAAGACGTCCAGGTCGGCGACGTACTCAAGGTCAGACCGGGCGAGCGGATTCCGACCGACGGCGTCGTCCGCGAGGGCCAGAGCGCCGTCGACGAGTCGATGCTGACCGGCGAATCCGTTCCCGTCGAGAAGGGCGAGGGCGACGACGTCGTGGGGAGCACGATCAACGAGAACGGCGTCCTGCTGGTCGAGGCGACCAAAGTCGGCTCCGAGACGGCCTTACAACAGATCGTCGACCGGGTCAAGGAGGCCCAGTCGCGCCAGCCCGAAATACAGCGGGTGGTCGACACAGTGAGCGCCTACTTCGTCCCCGCGGTGATCGTCAACGCCGTGGTCTGGGCGGTCCTCTGGGCGCTGTTCCCCGACGCCCTCCACGGCGCCTCGGCCTGGCTCGGCTCCTGGATCCCCATCCTCGAGCCGGTCGGGGGCGGCCCGGTTGTGGGCGGCGTGCCCGTCCTCGAGTTCTCGGTCGTCGTGCTCGCCTCAGCGCTGTTGATCGCCTGTCCCTGCGCGCTCGGGCTGGCGACGCCCGCGGCGACGATGGTCGGATCCACGCTGAGCGCGACCAACGGCGTCCTCTTCAAGGGCGGCGACGTCCTCGAGCAGGTCCGTGGGATCGACACCGTCGTCTTCGACAAGACCGGGACGCTGACCCACGGCGAGATGACGCTGACCGACGTGGTCGTCCTGCACGACGAAGCGAGCGGAGTCGCAGCGGACGGCGGTACCGACTCCCGCGCCGACGGCGGCCTCCTCGAGACGCGCGAGGAATCCCTCGAATCGTTCGTCCTGGGGGCCGCGGCGGCCGCCGAATCGGGCTCGGAACACCCCATTGGACGCGCCATCGTCGAGGGCGCCACTGAGCGCGGCGTCGAGATGGGTGACCTGGAGGACTTCGAGAACGTCCCCGGTCACGGGATCCGCGCGGAGACGGTCCGCGGGACGGTCGTGGTCGGCCGACGAAAGCTGCTCGAGGACGAGGGGATCGACCCCGAGCCAGCCGAAGAGACCCTCGAGCGCCTCGAGCGCGAGGGGAAGACCGCGATTCCGGTCGCCGTCGACGGCGCGTTGCTGGGCGTCGTCGCGGTGGCGGACGAGGTTCGCGAGAGCGCGACGGAGACCGTCGCCGCCCTGCGAGCGCGGGGCATCCAGGTCGTCATGCTGACCGGCGACAACGAGCGAACCGCTCGAGCGGTCGCGGAGCGAGTGGGTATAGACCCCGAGAACGTCCGGGCAGGCGTGCTGCCGGAGGACAAGGCGGACCACGTCGAGGACCTACAGTCGGCTGGCGGCGACGGCAGCGACGGCACGCGAGTGATGATGGTCGGCGACGGCGTCAACGACGCCCCCGCGCTCACGACGGCCCACGTCGGTGTCGCCATCGGGTCCGGGACCGACGTGGCCATCGAATCGGCCGACGTAACGTTGATGCGTGACGACCCCGCCGACGTACTCAAGGCGATCCGCATCTCGGAGGCGACGATCACGAAGGTTCGACAGAACCTCTTCTGGGCGTTGATCTACAACACCACGCTGATTCCGATCGCCTCGCTCGGACTGCTCAACCCCGCCCTGGCCGGCCTGGCGATGGCGACCTCGAGCGTGAGCGTCATGACGAATAGCCTCTCGTTCGCCGCCTACGATCCCCACGAGGACTACCGACCGCTGGTTACGCGCCCGCTCGAGTGGCTTGGTCGGTAGGTCGGTAGATCGGTAGGTCGGTAGGTCGGTAGATCAGTAGATCGGTAGATCGGCAAATCGATGGGTCGAGTCTCGACGAGTCAAACTGCTACTCGACGGTCACGCTCTTTGCCAGGTGACGGGGCTTATCGATCGACCGCCCCAGTTCGTTGGCGATCCAGTACGATACAAGCTGGAGCTGAACGTTTGCCACGACCGAACTCGCAACGTGCTCGAGCGCTGGGATCTCCAGGACGTGATCCGCGTAACGTTCGACATCCGATTGGCCATCCGTGACCGCGACGATGGGAACGCCGCGGGCCTCGACTTCCTTGACGTTACCGATGGTCTTCTCGGCTTCCTCGCCGTCGCCGGTCACGAGCGCGAAGACCGGCGTGTTCGGGCCGACGAGCGCGAGCGGACCGTGTTTCAACTCGCCCGCCGCGAAGCCCTCGGCGTGCTCATAGGAGATTTCCTTGAGCTTCAGCGCCCCCTCGAGCGCGACGGGATAGTGGAGGCCGCGACCGATGAAGAAGTACGCGTCGGCGTCGGCGTAGACCTGGGCGATCTCCCGGGCGCTCGAGGTGTCGAGCACCTGCTGGATGGCGTCGGCGATCGATCGGAGCGACTGGATCAGTTCGCGAGAACGGTGGTCGCTCAGCGCGGCGGCGACCATGGTGAGGGCGGCCTGCTGGCTCGCGAACGTCTTCGTGGCGGCGACACCGATCTCCGGGCCGGCCCGGATGTAGAGGACGTGATCGGTCTCGCGGGCGGCCGAACTGCCGACGACGTTCGTCACGGCGAGCGTCGTCGCGCCCGCCCGGTTCGCCTCCCGGAGGGCGCGCATCGTGTCGGCGGTTTCGCCACTCTGGGTGACGCCGACGACGAGCGACTGGTCCGTGAGCGGCATCGTCTCGGCCGTAAATTCGCTCGCCAGGGCCGCCTGGGCGGGGACGCCCCAGCGGTTCAACAGCGAGACGCCGAACATCGCGGCGTGGTAGGAGGTCCCGCAGGCGACGAACGTCACGGGGCCGTCGAAGGCGATGTCCGCCAGTTCCTCGAGTTCGATCCGGCCGGTGAGTTCGTTGAGTCGCCCGCGGAGACACTCCCGGATCGCGGTGGGTTGTTCGTGAATCTCCTTGAGCATGTAGTGGTCGTAGCCGCTCTTGCCGGCGTCTTCGGCGTCCCACTCGATGGTCTCGACGCTACTCTCGACGACCTCGCCTGCCGAATCGGTGATCCGGATCGAGTCGCCGGTGAGCGTCGCGAACTCGCCGTCGTCGAGGTAGATCACGCGGTCGGTGTACTCGATGAACGCCGGGACGTCGCTCGCCAGGTAGTGGCCGTCCTCGCCCAGGCCGAGCACCAGCGGCGACTCGTGACGGGCTGCGTACACCGTCTCCGACCCCTCGAAGACGGCGGCGATGGCGTAACTCCCCTCGAGGCGCTCGATGGCCGCCCGGAACGCCGTCTCGGGGTCGAGGCCGTCCTCGAGGCCGCGGGCGATCAGGTGGGGAACGACTTCGGTGTCGGTGTCACTCTGGAACGTGACGCCGGCCTCGCGCAGTTCCGTCCGGAGCGACTGGTAGTTCTCGATGATGCCGTTGTGGACAACGGCGACCCGGCCCTCCGCGTCGGTGTGCGGGTGGGCGTTCACGTCCGATGGCGGGCCGTGGGTGCTCCAGCGGGTGTGGCCGATGCCGACGGACTCGCCGCCCGGTTCGTTCGCCTCCAGGGTCTCCTCGAGCGAGGACACCTCGCCCTGGCGTTTGTGGACGCGGAGGTCCATATCCCCGAGAGCGACGCCGGCGGAGTCGTACCCCCGGTACTCGAGGCCCGAAAGTCCGGTCATCAGGACGTCGAGCGCGTCGGTGTCGTGCTCGCCGTTGCCGACGAAGCCGATGATGCCACACATCAGGAACGCACCTCCACGTCGTCCTCGATCGTTCCGCGAAGCGTCGACCCCGCCTGGACGTAGGCGTCGGCGCCGACGATTACGCCGGGGGCGAACGTCGACCCGCCCTCGTCGTGGGCGTGGTCGGCGAACAGCGCGCCGAAGTCGACGTCGCGGTGGACCGAGTCGTTGATCTGCACGTCGCTCGGCCCGCCGACGACGGTCGACCCGGGGCCGATTCGCGCCCCGCGACCGGTGACGCAGTCGCGAACCGTCGCCCCGTCTTCGATTCGCGTGTCGGCGTCGACGACGGCGTGCGTGAGGGAAACGTTCGACCCGACCGTCACGTTCTCGCCGAGACAGACGTTCGGCCCCACGACTGACCCCGCTCCGACGACGCAATCGGCGGGGACGACGACGGGGTCGACGATCGTCGCGGACTCGTGGACGTAGGCGTCCGCTGAGACCTGGCTCTCGACGCCGCCGCTGGCGAGGAGGTCCTCGGCGATAGTCAGTAAGTCCCACGGGTAGGTCGCGTCGACCCAGAGGCCGTCGGAGACGACACCCTGAACGCTGGCTGTCTCGTCGCCGATCAGGCTCGAGATGCCGTCGATGAGCGACTGTTCGCCCACGCGCGGGTCGACCCCGCGAATCGCCTCGAAGATGCGCTCGTCGAAGACGTAGACGCCGGCGTTGAGGGTGTACTCCCGGTCGTCGAGCGGTCGTTCGACAATCTCGATCACCTCGCCGTCGTCCGTGAGGACGCCGCCGTACTCGCCGACGTCGTCGGTCGGGATCAGGCCGAGCGTCGCGACCGATCCCTCGTCGTGGGACTCGAGCACGTCCGCGACGATGTCGCCGTCGACGAGCTGGTCGCCGTAGACGACGAGCGTCGGCCCTCGGTGGTCCCGATGGGCGTCTTCCGCGGCCAAGAGCGCGTGGCCGCTTCCCAGCAACTTCTCCTGTTTGACGTATCTGATCGGGACGTTGCGGTAAGTCGGCCCGAAGTGTGACTGGACGCGGTTTCGCTGGTAGCCCACGACTGTCGTGATCTCGGTCACGCCCGCGTCGATTAGCGCGTCGAAGACGTGCTCCAGGATCGGCTTCGTCGCCGCCGGCAACATCGGCTTCGGCCGGTGTTTGGTCAGCGGTCTGAGACGGCTTCCCTCCCCGGCCGCGAGCACGATCGCGGAACGTTCGGTCATACTATTCGAACCTCCGTCTGGCGACGTCAGTCTTTTGGATGGACTCATTTGCACGGTTTCAGTATCTCGGTCGATTCTCACGGCGGGTTTCGAGTTTCCTTCGAGCGTTCCCTATTCGACGGGTCCAGTGGCCTCGAGTCGGCGGTGTGTGGGCGGGTGGTCGGACGAACGGGCAAGCGGGCGAATGGTCGTACGGATGGACGCGAACACCGGACGTGGACACGTACACCGGAAATTGACGCGAACGCCGGGCGAGGGCGCGAGCGACGGCGGAAGCGAGAGCGGAAACGGGGACCAGGGCGGAGCCGATCTATCCTTCCCCCTCGGACTGGTAGGGTTCGCCCACGGCCTCCATCGGCAGGGCGTTGTACAGCGAATCCTCGAGTTGGTCCGCGGAGTCGTACTCCTCGCTGTGCGTGTCTTCGACGAGCGACCCGAGGTTGGCCTCGCCGTCGGCGAGCAACAGCGTCACGTCGTTCAACTCGACGGCAGCGTCGGCTCGCGTGATCGGGTACGAGAGCTCCGAGAGGGCGTGTTCGACGCGGCTGAGTTTGACTTCTTCCATACACTCCGGTCACCGGCGAATGGCTTGAATTTCTGCGAGGTTTTTCGTGAGTGTCCGCTCGAGTGACGTGAATTCGGGTTCGCTAGTATATAACTGACCGATAGGCTTCGCGAGCAGCTACTCGGCCGATACAGCCGAAACCACGACTATGGGCAGCGAACCGACGGGGTCGAGGGACGCGACGGGAGCGGACGGTGACGTCTCGAACGCCGAACGCGAGGCTCACCTGGAACGCAGTCGGAAGGTGTGGAACCGCTGGAGCGACTGGTACGCGATGAGCGAACGCGACTTCGAGCCGATCCGCGAGGCCGCGATCGACCACCTGGACCTTCGGCCGGGGGATCTGGTGCTCGACGTCGGCTGCGGTCCAGGAGTGAACTTCGAACCGATCCTGCGGGCGATCGGGGAGGACGGACGCCTCGTCGCCGTCGACTACAGTCCGGCGATGGTCGCGAAGGCTCGAGACCGGATCGACCGACAGGGGTGGGAAAACGTCGAGGTTCGTCGCGCCGACGCGACGACCGTCGCGTTCGACGAGCGGTTCGACGCCGCTGTCGCGACCCTCTCGATGAGCGTCATGCCCGATGTGCGCCTGGCGGTGGAGAACGTGCACCGACTCCTCGTTCCCGGCGGATCGTTCGTCGTGTTCGACCTCGGGGTCGTCTCGGCGGGGCCTGCCCGGGTCGCGAATCCGTTCCTCCGGTGGTTCCTTCGCTGGTACGCGAACTGGAATCCCGACGGCGACGTCGACGAGTCGCTCCGGGCGGTCTTCGACGAGCGCGAGACTGTCGCGACGTACGCCGCGGGAATCGGGTACACGGTACGGTGTCGGAAGGCTCTCGATCAGGATGGCGGTGTCGACGCGGGCGCTCGAGACGATCCGGGGGTCGGTGGCGACCCGGACGTCGGTGTCGATCCGGGGGTTGGTGACGACCCGGACGTCGGTGTCGATCCGGGTATCGACGCCGATTCCACCGCTCGAGACGACCGCTAGCGGACGCCCGTGCGATCACCGTCGCGTCTCGAGCACCCGACCGACGACGTTCGCCTCGCCACGCCTGAGCAGTTCCGAGGCCGTCGACACGGCACACCCGAGTTCGTCGGCGACCGCTTCGATGCCGTTGCGGCGAGGAACCTCGTAGTAGCCGACCTCCCAGGCGGTCTCGAGCGCCGTCAACTGTCGCTGCGAAGCCACCGTTTCGTTCACCGTCACGGAATCGCTCGTCCAGCGGACGTCGACCGCGACGCCGCCCGCGAGTTCCTCGATCACGGTCGCGAGGTCGTTCGAGTGGCCGACGAGGGTCGCTCGGATCGTCCGATCGGACCGAATTTCGATCGGCGGAACCACGACGACGGTCTCCTGTGAGAGCGCGTCGAGCAACGACGTCCCTTCGGGCCCGAGGTCTCGACGGAGGTAGAGGAAGAACCCGTCCTCGGTGGGCGTCGTGTCGTACTCGCGAACCGTCTCGAGGGCGTCCAGGATCGATTCGTAGGCGTCGACGTTCCCGTACACGAACGAGGTAATCGTCTCGACACCGTCGACTGCTTGCCCGCCGAGGACGACCTCGCGGTCGATGGCGGGCGATTCGCAGATGGCCGCGTGAATCGGCGCGAGCGCCTCCGCATCGTGACCGAGGGAAACGCGTACGGACTTCATGCGTCGACGACACGGACCCGGCCGGTATAAAATCACGAAATTCTCGATGTACTTCGACACCGGCCGGAACTCCTGTCGGTTCGTTCGCCTCCCTTCATGGAGACGATCGGGGAAGACCACGGAGAACGTACGAGAACAATTCGCACGCGGCGATTCGCACCGCTTTTGGCCCTCGAGACCGAACCGATGCTATTGAATGATCTCGAAGGGCTGTGAGCAGTGTGCGAAAGGCGGCAAGATGGTGCTGTTCGTCTACGGCTATTGCGACCAGCGCGACTGCTTCTACTGCCCGCTCGGCGAGAACCGCAAGAACGTCACGGACGTCTACGCCAACGAGCGCCTCGTCGAGTCCGACGAGGACGTGCTCACCGAGGCCCACCGGATGGACGCCCTCGGCACCTCCATCACCGGCGGCGAACCCCAGGAGGCCCTCGAGCGAACCTGCCACTACCTTTCCTTGCTGAAAGACGAGTTCGGCGAGGACCACCACACCCACCTCTACACCGGCATTCCGGGGGGCCGAGAGAATATGCGACGGCTCTCGGAGGCCGGCCTCGACGAGATTCGATTCCACCCACCGCTCGAGCAGTGGGGCGACCTCCACGGCACCGAGTGGGAGGACATCCTCTACGTCGCCCGGGAGGAGGGGCTCACCCCCGCCTTCGAGATCCCCGGCATTCGCCCCGAGACGGAGTTCCTCGACTTTCTGGACGAGGGCGCTGCCGACTTCTGTAACGTCAACGAGTTCGAGATGTCCCACGGCAACTACCGCCGGATGCAGGCGGAGGGCTTCGAACTCAAAGAGGGGCACATGAGCGCCGTCGACAACGACCGCGACGGCATCCTGGAGGTGATGGGCGATCACCCGAAGGTCTACTTCTGCACCTCGGTGTTCAAGGACGCGGCCCAGCACCGGCGGCGACTCAAGCGAATGGCCCGCACGGTCCGCCGGGAATTCGACGACGTCACCGACGACGGGACGCTCGTTTATGGAAAGACGCGGGCCGCCCCCTCGAGATTCGAGGCGCTCGGGGTCCCCGAGGAGTTCTACACCGTGAAGTCGAACCACGTCGAAGTCGCCTGGTGGCTGCTCGAGGAGATGATCGAGGCGGGCGACGTCGACGACGGCGAGATCGTCGAGCAGTATCCGACGTACGACGGCCAGGTAGTCGAGCGGACGCCGCTGGCGTAGTGTTCGACCCGTGAGCGAGCGGCGTAAGTGAGCGGCTTTTCGGTGCAGAACCTTTGCTGAACAACTGCTGTAATATCTCTTCACAAATACATTCGTTATCTCACAATTGCTGTAATATCCCCAATGTTTGTATAAACAATTATTAATATGACCTCTAATACAGCGGTATGACTTCACCCCCTAGGCGTGCGGTGCTCGCTGCCGTTGGTGCCGGCAGTCTGACCGCGCTGGCCGGCTGCCTGAACGACGTTCGCGAGTTCGTTCCCTCGAGCGACGGCCAGAGCCAGGATGAAACGGATCGAACGATCAAACTCGGCGTGATGCAACCACTGACGGGCGACCTCGAGGCAGTGGGGAAGCCGATTCGGGACGCGGCGATCCTGCCTGCAGATCAGGTCGCCGACGCGGTCGATATGGGTGTCGACTACAGCGTCGTCGACACCGCCGCCGATCAGGTGACCGGCGTCCAGCGGGCCGTCGAACTCGTCGAGGCGGGGTACCCGATGGTGAACGGACCGGCCGCTTCAGACGTCACGTTGCAGGCGACCCAGCAGGTCTTGATTCCGTACCGGGCAGTCTGTTGCTCGCCGGCGAGTACGACCCCGACAATTACGTCGCTGAACGACGGTGGGCTGGTCTTTCGGACGGCGCTCTCGGACTCCATGCAGGCGGTCGTCCTCGCCGAACGCGCTGCGAGCGACCTGGGCCACGACAGCGCGGCGGTCCTGTACGTCAACAACGACTACGGCTGGCAGTTGAGTCAGGCGTTCACCCAGGCGTTCGAGACGGAACACGACGGAACGGTGACGAACCGGGTGCCGTTCGAACCCCTCGAGGACGAGGGGGACGACCGATCGTACGAGGACGAACTCGAGTCCGCTCAGGCCGACGATACGGAGTTGCTGGTGCTCATCGGCTACCCGCTCACTGGCGCGCGGATCCTCACGAACTTCTTCGACGCCGGCGGGGAGGCAGACGTGCTGGTGACCGAAGGGATGCGGGATCCGACGCTCCACGAGGCCGTCGATCACTCCCTCGACGGCATCCGGGGGACGGCCCCGCTCTCGGCCGGTCCGTACGCCGACGAGTTCGCCGACCTCTTTACGGATGCCTACGACGCCGATCCGGGCATCTTCACCGCCCACGCCTACGACGCGTCGGCCGCGCTGTTGCTCGCAAACGCGTACGCCGGGCAGAACGACGGGACGGCCATCCGGAGCGCGATGTACGCCGTCACGAGCGGGTCCGGAACGACCGTGACGCCCGCGAGCCTCGCAGACGGCCTCGAGCGAGCCGCCGCCGGCGACCCCGTCGAGTACCAGGGGGCCTCGAGTTCCGTGGTCTTCGATACGAACGGTGATACGGTGGACGCGACGTTCGAGTACTGGGAGTTCGACGAAAGTGCCGACGGCGGCATCGCCAGTCTGGACGAGGTGAGTCTCGAATGAGCCGTCTCTCGCGACTCGTTCCGGGCCCGATTCGCCGGCGGTACCTGCTCAAATTCGTCATCTCGATTCTCGCCGTGACGCTCGTGATCGGCGCCGTCGGCGCGGTCAGCTACACGGAGATCGACCGAACGGTTCGCGACGACGCGACCGACCAGCTCGCCTCGACGGCCGAGTTGCAGGCGGAGGGGATCGGCGACTGGGTCGAGTCGATGCGCGTCCAGACGCGAACGAGTTCGACCGACGAGACCCTGCGTTCCGAGGACGTGCAAGAAGTGCAGGGGGCGATCGTCGAATCGCAGGCGCGCCTCTCCGTCGACGTCCGGGCGATCCACGTCGTGAACGCAGAGACGGGAACGATCGAGACCAGCACGAGTTCCCAGTACCGGGACGTCTCCCTCGAGTCGGTCTCGGAGCCCTGGACAGACGCCGACTTCGCGAGCGAACTCGGCAACGAGGAAGCGGTCTGGAACACCGAGGAGGCCTACGAGTCAGAGGCTCTGGGCGATCAGGTGATGGCCTTCGTCAGCCCGGTCGCTGGCGACGACGATCGCGTGGTGGTGCTGATCGGCACCCTCGAGTACCGCGTCAACCAGCTCGACCAGCCCGGCGCGGCGTCGACGACGATGATCGTCGACGGCGACCGAAACGGGGTGCTGGCGCCGGGATCGCTCGCGTTCGACGGCGACGACCTCGACGGGGAAGCCGTCGAAGCGGCCCTCGGCGGACGGATGACGGTCGAGAACGAGGGCGACTACGTCCGCGCGTACGTCCCCGTCGCTGACACTCAGTGGGTCGCCGTCTCGAGCGTGCCCACCGACGCGGCCTACGGCGTGGCAACGGACGTGGGCCAGAACGTCCTCGCGATGCTCCTGGTGAGCCTGCTCGCGCTGGGGCTCGTCGCAGTCGTCCTCGGGCGGCAGACGGTCGCCCCGCTCGGGCGCCTCCGGGATCGAGCGGCGGACATGGAACGCGGGGACCTCGAGGTCGACCTCGAGACGAACCGCGTCGACGAGATCGGACAGCTGTTCGTGGCGTTCGACAGCATGCGAACGTCGCTTCGCGAGCAGATTCGTGAGGCCGAGCGGGCGCGGACGGACGCCGAGAAAGCCCGCGCCGAATCCGAGGCGATGGCCCGTCACCTCGAGACGAAAGCCGACGAGTACCGCGTCGTGATGGAGGAGGCCGCCGACGGCGACCTCACCCGACGACTCGACCCCGAGAGCCGGAGCGAGGCGATGACCGACATCGCTCACTCGTTCAATGCAATGCTCGAGGAACTCGAGGAGACGACCGACGGTGTCAAGCGATTCGCCCACGAGGTCGCCACCGCGAGTGAGCAGGTCACGGCCTCGAGCGAGGAGGTGCGCTCCGCGAGTGAGCAGGTCACGCAGTCGATCCAGGCGATTTCGGACGGTGCGGACAGACAGCACGAGGAACTGCAGGCCGTCTCCGGGGAGATGGAGGGCCTCTCGACGACGACCGAGGAGATCGCGGCCTCCTCGAACGAGGTCGCCGACATCGCGGCGCGGACGGCGGAAACCGGCCGCCGCGGGAAGCAGGCCGCTCAGGCGGCCAAAGACGGCATGGACGAGATCGAGGCGGAGTCCGAGGAGGCTGTCGAGGCGATCGACGCCCTCGAGGCGGAGATGGCCCAGATCGACCACCTGGTCGAGTTCATCTCTGACATCGCCAGGGAGACGAACATGCTGGCGCTCAACGCGAACATCGAGGCCTCCCGCGGCGGAACTAGCGGCGACGAAGACGGCGGGTTCGCGGTCGTCGCCGCGCAGGTCAAGGAACTGGCCGCCGACGCCAAGGAGACGGCCGAGGACATCGAGGAGCGCATCGAGTCGATCAGTTCTCAAACCCACGAGACGGCTGCCCAGATCGAGGGTACGGCGACGCGCATCGACGAGCACAGCGAGTCGATCGAGAACGCGGTGACGGCACTCGACGAGATCGCCGAGTTCGCCCAGCGGACGAACGATGGCGTCCAGGAGATCTCGGCGGCGACTGAGGAACAGGCGGCCTCGACCCAGGAGGCCGTAGCGATGGTCTCGAACGCAACCGAGATCTCCCAGGCGACCTCGAACGAGTCACAGCACGTCGCCGCCGCAGCCGAGGAACAGACCTCCGCGATTTCCGAAGTGACGACCTCCGCGAGTTCGCTCACTGACCAGGCGAGCCAGTTGAGCGCCGCCCTCGAGCGCTTCGAGACGGATGGTGCGGGCGTCGGGATCGACGGCTCTGGGGCTGGGGCCCTTCCGGACTCCGATACAGCCCACGCATCGACGGCGTCGGACGAGCCGCTCGAGTTCGACGACGCGTCGGCAACGGAATCGCCCCACGACTCGACTGGTGACGAACCCGTGCAGGTGGGTGGAGACGGAGACGAAGACAAAGACGAAACCATCGAGGACGTCGAGGATGAGCGCGAAACTGCAGACGACTCGGGGCCCGACACCGAGGGAACATTCACGTTCGGCGACACTAAATAGGGTTCGGAACGGCTTCGACTTCCTCCTCGGACGACGCTCGATTCTCGGGACTATACCAGGACTTCGACCGCGTACCCGTGATTCTCGATGGCCGCGAGCAACTCCTCGACGTGGTCGTGGCCGCGCGTCTCGAGGTCGATCTCGACTTCGGTGTCGCTCATCTTGATGTCCCTGGAGGTGCGATCGTGCTGGATCCCGTAGATGTTCGCGCGGTGGCCCGAGATGATCGCCAGGAGTTCCTCGAGCGCACCTGGCTGGTCTTTGAGCACGGTCTGGATCTTCAGGTAGCGGCCGGTTTCGATCAACCCGCGAACGATCACCGTGGTGAGCATGTTGAGGTCGATGTTCCCTCCCGAGAGGAGCGGAACGATCACCTCGCCGTCGTCGTAGTCGAACGCCTCGAAGAGAATCGCCGCGAGCGGGACGGCACCCGCGCCCTCGACGACGGTCTTCGAGCGCTCCAGGAGGTGGGCGACGGCCATCGCGATCTGTTCATCGGTGACGGTGACGACTTCGTCGACGCGCTCCTGGATGACCGAGAACGTCTTTTCGCCGACGCTCCTGGTCGCGATCCCGTCCGCGATCGTGTCGACCCCGTCGATGGTGACGACCGACCCCTTCTCGAGGGACGCCGCGATGCTCGAGGCACCTGCCGACTGGACGCCGACGACGCGGACGTCGGGCCGTTTTGCCTCGACGGCCGTTGCGATGCCGGCGATGAGGCCGCCGCCGCCGATTGGGACGACCACAGTCTCGACGTCGGGACAGTCCTCGAGGATCTCGAGGCCGATCGTCCCCTGGCCGGCCATCACGTACTCGTCGTCGAAGGCGTGGACGTAAGTTCGGCCGTCTTCACGCTCGATCTCGTGGGCGCGTTCGGCGGCCGCGTCGTAGTCGGCCCCTGCGAGGACGACCTCGGCGCCGTAGCTCCGGGTCGCCTTGACCTTCGCGATCGGGGCCTGTTCGGGCATGACGATCTTCGAGTCGACGCCCGCCCGCGTGGCCGCGAGCGCGACGCCCTGGGCGTGGTTGCCCGCGCTGGCCGTAACGACGCCGGCGGCCTGCTCTTCGGGCGAGAGCGTCTGAATGCGGTTGGTCGCCCCACGGATCTTGAACGCGCCGGTCCGCTGGAAGTTCTCGAGTTTCAGGTGGATCGCCGCGCCGGTCATGTCGGAGTAGGTGTGTGAGTACGTCAGCGGGGTGTGACGCGAGGTCTCTCGAACCCGTTCGCGGGCCTCGAGGACGTCGGCAAGCTCGAGCATACCTGCGAGTATCGGGCAAGTATTGTAAAGGATTGCTGTTGGCGACGGCCCAGCTGTTCGCCGATCCGGTCGGAGACAACAGCGCCGCTGGCCTCGTGTGGAAAACGTGCTGTCAGAAGCGACAGCACGACAGGGAATACAGGGTATGCACGGCGTGTGACGTGCGACTGTATAGGAGGACCGGAGATATATAAATCTCATGCAGCCGGAGCGAAAGTGTAATCGATAGACGGGAGCGGGGTGAAACTGGCGTCTGACGGGTAGCAGACGGTTGTCGTTCGTGCCTCGGTGACACGTCAGATACTCCTTCTTGCCACTTCTACCGCGTGAACTAAAACTCGCGCAGCTTGCTCCTTTCGGAGGTATAAACGCCCCCGGAAACGGTTCGGCCATATGGGCGCGAGTGGGTCCGGCGGTGAACCATCGGGACGCGAGCGGGTGCTCTCGGTCTGGAAACGAGTCCTCGCACTCGCGTGGCCGATCATGGCCGAGCAGACGACGCGGACGCTGATGCGGACCGTCGACATCATCGTGACCGGCCTCTTTTCGCCGGCCGCCATCGCTGCCATCGGCCTCGCGGACCTCTACGCTCGCCTGCCGCTCCGAATCGGCCTCGGCCTCGGCGGCGGCGCCATCGCGCTTTCGAGTCAGGACACCGGCAGCGGCGCGACCGAAACCCGTGACGAGGCGATCACCCAGGCGATCCTTCTCGGAGCCATCGCCGGCGTCCCGTTCGTGCTCTTCGGCATCCTGCTCAGCGAGTACGCGATCGCGGTTCTCGGCGCCGAATCGGCGGTCGTGACGTACGGATCGGTGTACCTCGCGATCATCATGGCCACCGCGCCCGCCCGCCACGTCGGCATCATCGCCGCGAGAGCCCTCCAGGGGACCGGCGACACGATCTCGCCGATGGTCGTCAACGTCCTCGCTAACGTCCTCAACGTGACCGGGTCGGTCGTGCTGGGACTCGGCCTGCTCGGCGCTCCGCGCCTCGAGGTCGTCGGCGTCGGCCTCGCGACGGCCGGTGCCAACGTGTTCACGGCGCTGGCATTGCTAGGGATACTCGCGGGGCCGTGGCGAGCGAGTTCGCTCGTCAGGCCCACCGACTGGATCATCGCGAAGCAACTGCTCGCGGTGAGCGCGCCGCGCATCGCCGAGGGCCTGATCGCGACCGCCATCGAGTTCCCGTTCAACTCGATCCTCCTCCTGATCAGCACGGAGGCCAACGCGGCCTACCAGATCGGCCGTCGGGTCTACCAACAGATTTCGAGTCCCCTCTCCCGGGGCTACCACGTCGCTGCGAGCATCGTCGTCGGCCAGCACCTCGGGGAAGGCAATCCGGACACGGCCCGGTTCGACGGCTGGGCGATCGCCGGCCTGGGACTGGCGACGGTCGGCGTCATCGGGCTGTTCCTCGCGGTCTTCGCGCCCCAGTTCGTCCGAATCTTCACCGACGATCCGGAAACCGCCGACCACGCTGTCACCTTCGCTCGAGCCTACGGCCTCAGCGCGCCGTTTCTCGTCGTCTACGTCGCCATCGCGGGCGCGCTCCAGGGTGCTAGCGAGACGATCTACCCCTTGCTGGCGCGCTCGAGTGGCCTGTTCCTGTTCTACCTCTGTTTCTCCTACGTCGCCGCAATCTCGCTCGACTGGGGCGTCTTCGGCGTCGCGGCCGGCGTCTTCCTGTACTACCTCTGGGCGTTGTGTGTCGTCTCCTGGGCGTACCTCGAGCGCGACTGGGCGGCTAAAGCGGCCCGGATGATGGCCGAACGTGGCAGTCGCTCGAGTGAGTGAACGAGTGAACGAACGGCGAGTGAGCGAGCGACGAAAAAATCGAACGCGACTCGCCGTAACCTCAGTCGTCGAGTGCGCTCGTGATCCCGTCGATCGGCCGGTCGGGGGTCACGTCCTCGAGTTCCCTGGGCAATCCGAGCTGATAGGCGTCGCCGTTTTCCCGCACCGTCGTCCGGCCGCGGTGGACCGAGACGTCGCCGTTCAGGTGGAGCTGGACCGCCTCGAGTAACGCTTCGGCCTCGAGTGGCTGCCCGCGGGCTTTCATCTCCGCGAGGTCGGCATCGTCGGGGACGTCGAAGGCCCGCTGGGTGATGATCGGGCCCTGGTCGAGGTCCGTCGTAACGTAGTGGGCGGTGACGCCGGCGACACGGACGCCTTCCTCGATGGCCTGCCGGTAGGCCTCGGCGCCGGGGAACGACGGCAACAGGGAGGGGTGGACGTTGATGATGCGATCCTCGTAGCGGAACACGACGTTGGGGCTCAGGATCCGCATGTACCGCGCGAGGACGATCAGGTCGGCGTCGTACTCGGCGAGCAACTCGAGGAGGTGTTCTTCGTCCTGCTGGCCGTTCTCCGTCCCGACATCGTGGAAGGGCACGTCGTAGTGGTCGGCCAGGGGCTCGAGGGTGTCGTGGTTGCCGATCACGACGCCGATGTCGGCGCCCAGGCGGTCGTTAGCCCAGGCCTCGAACAGCGCCTCGAGGCAGTGGCTCTCCTTCGTGACCAGGACGGCGATCTGCTGGCTGTCGCGGTCGGTCGGGAACCGGACCTGGACGTCCAGTCCCAGGTCGTCGCCCAGGTCCTCGAGATCTGCCCGGAGTTTGGCCTCCGTGCAGACCATCCCGGAGGTGTCGATGGCGAGGTTCATCCGAAAGACGCCGTCGCGAACCGCCTGGTCGAGGTCCTCGATGTTACACCCGCGCTCGAACAGGAGTGTCGTGACGTTGGCGATTAGCCCGGTGTCGTCGTCTCCGACGACCGTGATCTCGGTCAGATCGGTCGTCATCGACACCACCACCGCTCGAGAGGTGCAGTAGACATCACCTCTTGCTCATGCCACGGGTGGGTAAAAGCCCTGCCATCCGCGTAATATTCGGTTCGAGGTGACGTGGAATCGCGGACTCGAGTTTCTGCTCTAGAATCTCTGGTGTGAGTGTGGATCGAAAAACCGCGCTCGCGTCCGCACCGCGCACCGCTCGCGCGGGTGCTCAGGAGAACTGCTCGATCAGCGCCGGCACGACATCGAAGAGGTCGTCGTGGATCGCGTAATCGGCGATGTCCATGATCGGCGCGTTCGGGTCCGTGTTGATCGCGACGATAGTGTCGGAGCCCTTCATCCCGGCGACGTGCTGCACCGCTCCGGAGATACCGATGGCGATGTAGACGTCGGGCGTGACGACCTTGCCGGACTGCCCGACCTGACGGTTGGCCGGGAGCCAGCCCGCGTCGACGATCGGTCGCGACGACGAGAGCGTCGCGTCCAGCGCCTCGACCAACTCGCGAATCAGGTCCAGGTTCTCCTCTTCTTCGATGCCGCGTCCGATGGAGACCAGGAGATCGGCCTCGCTGATGTCGACGTCGCCGCCGGCAACCTCCTCAAATCCCGTCACCGAGGAGCCAATGGCGTCCTCGTCGATGTCGGCCTCGAAGGCCTCAACCACAGCTTCGCCCGCGGCCTCGGTGGGTTCCCACTCGGCCCCGCGGATCGTAACGGCGACCTTGTCGGCGTCGACCTCGGTGGTCGTCTCGACCTTGCCACCGTACATCTCGCGCGTGCCGACGAGGGTGTCGCCCTCGGTCGCGAGGCCGACGGCGTCGGTGACGAGCGGAATATCGAGACGCGTGGCGACCGCAGGCGCGTAGTCCAGCCCGTTGACGCTGTTGGGCATCACCAGGTAGGCGGGCTCGAGCGCGTCCGCCAGCTGGGTGATGGCCTGCGTGTAGACGTCGTGGTTGAACTCCTCGCCGTAGGCGACGGTGTGGACGGTGTCGACGCCCTCCAGATTCAGGGCGTCGGCAAAGGTCTCGACGTCGCCGCCGACGACGGCCACGTGGAGGTCGCCGCCGGTTTCGCCGGCGAGTTCGGCGCCCGCGGTGACGACCTCGCGGCTGACGTCCCGGAGGTCGCCCTGGCGATGCTCGGCGACGGCCAGCACGTCGGCGCTCATTGGGCCACCCCCTTCTCCCGCAGGAGATCAGCTAACTGCGTAGCCGTCTCGTCGGCCCCTCCCTCGAAGACGGTGGTGTCGCTCTCGCTCTCGGGCTCGTTCATCGCCGTCAGTCGGAGGTCGCCCGCGACGGCGTCGGCCTCGACACCGAGGTCGGCGAGCGTCTGGTGGTCGAGGTCCTTGCGCTGAGCCATCCGAATCCCGCGAAGGCTAGCGTAGCGGGGCTCGTTGATCCCCGTCTGGATCGTAAATACGGCGGGCAGGTCGATGTCAGTTAGTTCCTCGATCCCGCCCTCGAGTTCGCGGTGGACCGACGCCGTCTCGTCCCCGGCCTCCAGGTCGAGCTGGTTGACGACGGCGCCCCACTGGTAGCCGACGGCTTCCGCGAGGGCGACGCCCGTCGCACCGAAGCTGTCGTCGCCCGACTGGACGCCCGTCAGCACCAGGTCGGGATCCTCGGCTTCGACGACCGCCTCGAGGATGGCGACCTTCGCACCGACGTCCAGGAGGTCGACGTCCTCGAGGGCGTCGTCCCAGACGCGGATGGCGCGGTCGGCGCCCTTGGCGAGCGCCTGGCGGATGGTCTGTTCGGTCTCCTCGTCGCCGATGGTGACGGTGACGACCTCGTCGACGACGCCGTCTTCTTCGAGCTGGACGGCCTCCTCGATGGCGTAGTCGTCCCACTCGTTGAGATCGGCGCCGAGATACCGCTCGTCGATGGTCGTGCCGTCGATTTCGAACTCGTCTTCGACGGTTGCAACCTCTTTGACCGGTACGAGTACCTTCATCATCGTTGGTTGTGCTCCCCCGGGCGTAAACGTTTTCGAAACCGCGCGTCGTGGACCTTCAGTTGATTCGGGTTCGCCTGGACTCGCGACTGTCTCTCACCGACCGAGAGTATCACGCTTCCGGACGCGTCTACGGTGGGTTTTCCCGGCGTTCGTCTCGATTCCGGAAGCCGGTTCCGGAAGCGGTTTAACGATACCACAGGTACTAGGGTCCATGGCGGACTGTCCACTCGCAGACGACTGCCCCAGCTTTTCCGAGCGAATCAGCGGAATGGGGTGTACGCACTACGGCGACCGCGGCGGCAAAGAGTGGTGTAACCACTACAACCAGCCGATCCAGGACCTCAAGACCCAGCCGGTCAAATCCGGCGAGGAAGTGGTCGTCGACGTCGTCGACATGCACGAGAGCGGCGCCGGCGTCGGCCGAACCGAGGACGGGTTCATCGTCATGATCGACGGCGTCCTCCCGGAGGCCCGGGTCAAGGCCGAAATCACCCGCGTCCACAGTAATCACGCACGTGCCGACGTCCTCGAGCGACTGCCGCTCGAGCCCGAGGAGTCCGAGGACGAGGATAACGACGAGGATGACGATGACGACGACGAGAACGCCGACGGGGCGGACGCCGACAACGAGGAAGACGCTTCCGAGCGGGGCGGGCGTCGCCCACGACGCGAGCAACTCGGCAGTCGCGAGAACTTCTGGGGCTCCTGAGCGGGCTGCCAGGGTGGACAGACCCTTCGTAGAGCCGCCGCCACGTATTCTTCGGTCGTCGCTTGCGCACTGCAAACTGCAATAAGACGTAAGTAGACCTGCTGGTATGTCACACGTGAATGACGATTGGATCGGACGGAGCACCTCGCCTCCTCGCCGTTCTCGCCGTCGGCTGTGCCATCGGCGGGATCGTCCTGGCCGCGAGCGCGATGCCGATGCTCGCCGCGGACTCCCCGGTGGCGACCGCGCTCGGCGACGGTGAGACGAGCGCAGAGCGCGACCGGGCGATCCAGGAGGCGATGCTCGAGGCGGCCGCGGAGGGCGATGGCGACCTCGCTGGACGGGCTGACGAACTCGGAGCGTCGGGCGCGGACGGCGACGGACTTCGAACGGGGGGTTCCGGTGCTGGTACAGGAGCTGGCGCCAGTGGCGGTGCTGGTGCTGGCGCCCTCGACAACCAACTCGTACAGGCAGCGGCCCTCTCGGCGATGGAGGGCCAGCACGACCTCCTGACGAATCCCGTCGTGAGCGACGCGTTGTTCGGACTCGCGGGCATCTACGCCGCTATCGGTGGCTCGCCGGGCGATTTCGCCGCCGGTGCCGCCGATTCCGATCCCGGCGCGTACGACGACCCCGGGGACCTAGAGCCGAGTGCATACGACGACCCCGAGAATCTCGAGGGAACCGCTCCCGAAGACGCGGTTGGGATGGGCGACGAGCCGACGACGTCCGGCGGATTGCTCGACGTGCCGACCTCGGCGAACGGACTCGAGGGCGGCTACGGCGACCTCGTGACCGACCAGCGCGCCGGGTCGATTTCGCTCGAGGGCGATGGGGCCGGCGGCGAGACGACGGTAACCGGTTCTAATGGGGGTCTCGATGGCGAAAGCCGCGATGGTGGGAGCCTCGATAGCGAGTCCCCGTGGGGCGACGACCAGGCGACCGATGGCTCGAGTACGGGCGACGAACCCGACTCGGGCGACGGGTTCGACGCGAACGCCGGCGACGAGGCGTGGGACGAGGGCGCTGTCCCCGACGACGGCTCGACCGACGACCTGGACGCGAGTCGGGGCAGCGGCGAGTCGGACCCCGAGACGTCGGGCGGAACCGAAGACTCGAGCGCGAGCGACGCCACCGGCGCTACCGACGCTTCGGACGCTTCGGACGCTTCGAATGACGAGACAAATGGCGCAGAAGATGAAGAATCGGATAGCGCCAAGGAAGACACGAACAGCGTGACCGACTCGCTCGAAAATTCGCTGGGGCCGGCTGGCGAGCGACCGATACTGACGCTCCTGGCCGTCGCGCTGGCGGTCGTCGTCGGCTACGTCTTCCTGCGAACGGACGACCCGATCGCGACGCTTCGAGCGCTCCCCGGCCGCCTCCTGGCGCTCGCGATGGGCGTCGTCGTCGCCTGCTCGCGAGCACTCGAGCGGGCCTACGCGGCGCTGTGCGGACTTCGATCGATCGCCGAGTTGCCGGGACTCCTCTTCGGAGCGGTTGCCGGGATCCTCGCGGAAGTGAGGACGAAAGCTCGGTCCGTACGGGCGTCGCTCCCGCTCGTCGGCGACGAGGCGACCGGAACCGACGCCGGGACCGCCACGCCAGGCGACCGACCGACCGCTCGCGTGCGCATCCGCGAGGCGTTCGCGGACGTGGCCACGATATCGACCGTGTCCCGAGTGCGGGTCGCGACCCCCACGGACGTCGCCGAGGGGGCGAAGGCCCGGGGCGTGCCGGTCGAACCGGTCGACACCATTACGGACGCTTTCCGCGACGTCGAGTACGGTGGACGGGATCCGGAACGGCGACTCGAGCGAACGACGGCCGCTCGAGCGACGATTCGGTCGTCGCTGGCGGCGGACGACGAGTCGATGGACGACGCAACGAGCGACGAATCGGCGGACGATGCAACGAACGACGCGAACGGTGACGAGAGCGAGAACTCGACGGGTGACCCGTGAGCCGTCGCCCGTCGACGCTCGGTCTGCTCGCCGGAACCGCCCTCGCGACCGGACTGCTCGCACTCGGTACGGGCCTGCTGTACCGCCCGGCGACGGTGCTCGAGGCGGTTCCCGAACTCGAGGCGGCGCTCTCGACGCTGGACCCGACCCACCTGGTGCTGGCGTTCGCGCTCGTCCTCCTGGTCGTCGCCCCGACGATCACGGCTGCTGGCCGGTTCCGGGTCGACGCGCCGCGGCCACTCGATGCGAGTTCGACCGAGCCGTTCGCCGGCGCTCGCTCGCTGTCCGATACCTCGTCCCGACTCGCTGGTGCGGTCTACGACGACTGGATCGACCGCGCGACGGCGTACGACGACGAGCCCCGTTCGGTTCGCGAACGAGCTCGAACGGAACTCGTCGACGCGCTTCGTTTGGTCGCGGCCGACACCTACGCGACTCGCGCCGGGCTGGACCGGGCGGACGCGCTGGCGGCGATCCGGGCGGGTACCTGGACTGACGACCAGCGGGCGGCCGCCTTCCTCGCCGACGAGGACGGCCCGTCGACGCCGCTGTCGCTCTGGCTGATCGACCTCTGCAGTACGGCCGATCCCTTCACGCGCGGGCTCGAGCACGCGATCGAGGCCGTCGAGGCGATTCGGGAGCGCCCTGTGAGGGCGGGGATCGAAGGCAAACGACGCGAGGGCTCGCGATGAGCCGCGTTCCCCGCTGGCAGGGTGCGGTCGTCGTCGCCCTCGCGATCTGTCTCCTCGCCGTGGTGCTGGGGGCGCCCGCACTCTTCGTGGTCGCCGTCGTTCCGCTGGGGTACGTCCTGGTCGGCGTCGCGAGCGGCGCCCCGTCGACCGACATCGCCGTCGAGCGAACCCTCGACGACGATCGACCGCGGCCCGGCCAGCCGGTTTGCGTGACCCTCTCGGTGACCAACGAGGGCGACCAGGTGCTCCCTGACGTGCGAGTCGTCGATGCGGTCCCCGAGAACGTGCCGGTGGTCGACGGATCGAGTGCGTTCGCGACCGCAATCCGACCCGGGGAAACCGTCAGCCACGAGTACGTGGTGCTGCCGCCCCGGGGTCAGTACGCGTTCGGCACGCCCCGCGTTCGCGTCCGGAACCTGGCCGCGAGTGCGCTCGAGACGCTCGAGCCCGACGCTGGGGGCGACGGCTCGCTAACCTGCGAGACGCTCCTGGACTCGTTCGCCGTTCGCGACCGGACGATCCGCTTCGTCGGGCGGACGCCGACCGACGAGGGCGGGAGCGGGATCGAGTTCTACGCGGCCCGGGAGTACCGCCACGGCGATCCGATCAACCGGATCGACTGGCACCGCCTCGCCCGGACGGGCGATCTCGCGACGATCGAACACCGCGAGGAACGCGCCGTCACGATGGTCTTCCTCGTCGACGACCGCGCCGGCGTCCACTGCGAGTCGCGCTCTGGCGGCCCCGACTCGCACGACCTGACGCTGTACGCCGCCTCGCGCGGCGTGCTCGCCTCCCTCCAGGACGGCAACCGAACCGGGTTCGCGACGCTCGCGGACGACGTGTGGGTCGACCCCGGCGGGGGCGACGACGTTCGTCGGCGCGTGGACGACGCGGTCGGCGAGTCGGCCGGTGGCGATGGCGCCCCCACCCGCCTCGCCGCCGACGGTGGGACGCTGGCGACCGACCTCGAGACGCGCCTCCCTCGCAACGCGCAGGTCGTCCTCTGTAGCCCACTCACGGACGACGCGGCGGTCGACCTGGTCGAACAGCTCCGTCTCCGTGGACGGACGGTGACCGTCGTGAGCCCGGACATGACGACCAGCGTGTCCGGCGGCGAGCGGTCGTCAGGAACGGCGATCGCCGGCATCGAACGCCGGAATCGCGTCGACGACCTGCGGGGACTCGGCTCCGTCGTCGTCGACTGGGACCTGGCCGACCCACTGTCGGTCGAGCTGGCCCGGGCGATCCGTGCGATGGGGGGTGCTCGATGACGGTGTCCGACCCGGACGCGAGTGCGGATGAAACCGTCCGAAACGGGACTGCCGCTGGAGGCGGCTCTCGCACACGGACCGATGGCGGGGCCGAACCAGGTACGTCGCCTCGAGTCGGCAATACGCGTTCGAATCCGAATACGAGTCCAGGTTCGGCTACGAGGTCGAGTTCGAGCGTCGTCTCGGGCGGCAATCACGGGACGCGCGTCCACTCGCGCCTCGAGTCGGCCCGAACCGCCGCGAGCGCGGCCGGGAAACGTGGAACGAGTGCCCTACTCGGGGCCGTTCGAAGCGCCCTGACGCAGCCGACGACGAGCGACGTCGCGACCCTCCTGCTCACGCTCGCCATCTGTCTCGCCGTCGGCGGGTCCCTGATCGGCACCCGTCTCGCGGCCGTCGCGACGGTCGGTGGCGTCGGCGCGGCGCTGGTCGCCACCTTGCTCGGGAGCGATCGCCCAGTTCGTCGCGCCGTCGGCGGGGCGCTCGCCGTCCCCGCGGCCGTCCTGGTCGCCGTTCCCGTGACGGTCGCCTGGGCGTTCGCCGTCGGCGTCGCCGGCTTCGGCCCGTTCGCGGCGGTGACCGTCTGGTCGCTCGTCGTCGCCGCCCTCGCCGGGACGCTGGCGTCCTGGGACCGACTGGGCGACGGCGGGGTCCATGCGGCTGCCAGAGGCGCGATGCTCGCCGCACTCGGGGTCGTGGCCGTGGTCGTCGTTCGCGTGCTCCCCGAGGCCGGCGTCAGGGAGCGTGTGGGGCCGGCGGTTGCCGAAGTGACGGGGGTCGCCAGTGGCGTCCTCCTCGAGCCAGGCCAGACTCTGGCGACCGTCTCGTTCTTCGGGCTGGTCCTGGCGACCGCCGCGACCGTCTTCGTGACGGTCGGCTACGTCCCGATCGAACGCCTCGTCCCGCCCGATCGGCGCGAGACCGTCTCGCGAGTCGTCGGCGACGTTCGCCGCGGCAACTCGATCGCGATTCGTGCGACGCTGGTCGGTCTCACCGGGGTCGTGATGCTTCCGGCGCTGCTCGAGCAGTTCTCGGACGTTCCGCTTTCGCCTCGGGAACTCGCGACAATCGTACCGGCACCGGCAGGCGAGGCGCTGGCCGCGATCGTCGTCGCGCGGGAGCTTCGAACCCTGTTTCTCGTCGTCCTCGCCGTCGCAGTGCTCGTGGCCGCCCTCGAGTGGTCTCGGCGGGCGCTACGGCGCGGCCTGGCCGTGGTACTCGCTCGACTGGCGGCTCCGATGGTCGGCGGGGTCGTGCTGACGCTCGTGTTCGCGTCGGTGCTCGCCACGCCTGCCGTCGAGGCGTCCCTCGAGGCCCTGGTTCGCCAGATCGAACCGCAGGTGGTCGCGGATCTGCTGCTCGAGTTCCCGCCGATCGCGCTCGTCGTCGCCGTCCTGCTCGTTGCGCTGGGGATGCTCTCGTCGCTGTTCGGGACGGTCTCGTTGCTTCGAGCGATTCGCCTCCTGCCGCCGCGGGCGGTCGGTTCGGCGCTGGCAGCGATGGCGATTCTCGGTCTCGCTGGTTCGCTCGTGGTCATCGGCCGGACGGAGGCAGCGATCTGGACGGCCGCCGGCGCGTTCGTCGTCTGGGACGTCGGCGAGTACGCGGACGGGCTCCGCGCCGAACTCGGGCGGGACGCGGCGACGATGCGGGCCGAACTCGTCCACGCGCTCAGCGCGGTCGCGACCGGTGGCGCGGTCGCACTCGGGACCGTCGGCCTCTACCGCTGGGCGGCGAGCGACGTCCTCGTCGTCGATCGACGGCTCGCGGCGGCGGCGCTGGGGGCGGCGCTGCTGGCGGTCGTGCTGGTCGCCCTGGTCCTTCGCAAGTGATTACGTTTCTTCTTCTGCCTCGTCTCCGTCTCCGCCCTCGTTCGCTTCAACTCCCTCCGCCGACGGCACCTCCCTGATCACCCGCGCGGGATTCCCGCCGACCACGACGCCCGCCGGCACGTCGTCGACGACGACCGCGCCGGCCGCGACGACGGCGCCGTCGCCGACCGTCACGCCAGGGGTGAGTACCGCCCGCCCGCCGATCCAGACGTCGTCGCCGACCGCGACCGGCTTGCCGTACTCGAGGCTCTCGCGTCGCGCGGCGGCCTCGAGCGGGTGCGTCGCCGTGTAGACGTGGACGTCGGGCCCGAGCAGGCAGTTTCGGCCGAACTCCACGGGACAGACGTCCAGGACGACGCAGTCGTAGTTCGCGAAGAAGTCCTCGCCGACGTGGACGTTGTACCCGTAATCGCAGCGAAAGGGTGGCTCGATCCGGCACTCGCCGCCGATCGATCCGAGGAGTTCCTCGAGTATCTGTCGTCGGTGGTCGCTGTCACCGTCGCTGTCGTCGTCGCCGTCACTGTCGTCGTTACCGTCGTTGCCACCGCTCTCGCCTGCCCGGTTGTAGCGACGCGTGAGCGCTCGAGCGCGCTCGCGCTCGGCAACGAGTTCGGGGTTGGCGGGGTCGTACAGCTCCCCGGCTATCATCTTTCGTTTTTCAGTGGACATACTGTCGTGTGGACGTCGGTTCGACGCTGACCGGAATACGGTGTCCGTGTACGGTGAGTCGGAGATCAGAATACGATCGTCGTGAGTCGTGATCGGTTCGGCGGGGACGAACCGGCCTACGGCTGACGCGTTCGCTCAGTCGTCAGCCGGGATCGCACGAGGGGAGCGTCGAGGGGTCGCCATCGCGAGGACGTCGTCGAAGAAGTTGAGGGTGTCCTCGGGGCCGGGGTTCGCTTCGGGGTGGTACTGACGGGTGAGCACGTCGTACTCGATCCCGTCGAGACCTTCGGGCGTGTCGTCGTTGACGTTGATCTGGGTGACCTCGAGGTGGTCGCCGGGTTCGGCGACCGTGTAGCCGTGGTTCTGGGTCGTCATCACGACCCGGCCGGACTCGAGGTCCAGGACGGGCTGGTTGACGCCGCGGTGGCCGAAGGTCATCTTCTCGGTGGCCCCGCCCAGGGCCTCGGCGACGATCTGCTGGCCGAGGCAGATGCCGGCCACGGGCGTGTCCTCGACGAATTCCTGGACGAGGTCGATCGCGGCCTCGAAGTTGACCGGGTCGCCGGGACCGTTCGAGACGAACAGGACGTCCGGGTCGACGGCCTCGACGTCGGCGGTGCTCGCGTCGTGTGGGACGACGTGAACCGTGGCGTCGCGGGCGACCAGCGAGTCGACGATCGATCCCTTCGCGCCGCAGTCGACGAGCGCGACAGTCGGGCCGTCGTTGTCGACGCCGCGGACGACGGGTTCGTCGACGCTGACCTGTGCGCCGATCTCGGTGTGGTCGCTCATCGCCTCACACTGCTCGAGTTCCGCGCGGGCGTCGTCTGGGGTGACGTCTTCGCCGACGGCGATGCCACACTTCATGGCGCCGCCCTCGCGGACGTCGGTGACGACGTCGCGAGTGTCGAGGTGGTCGACGGCCGGAACGCCCTCGGACGCGAGCCACTCGGCGACGTCGTCGGTGAGCTCGCGGGCCAGGACGGCTCGCGGGTGGATTCGATCGGACTCGAAGCGCTCTTCGCGGACGCCGTAGTTGCCGATCAGCGGGTACGAGAAGGTGAGGATCTGTTCCTCGTAGGAGGGGTCGGTGAGACTCTCCTCGTAGCCGGTGTATGCTGTTGTGAAAACCAGTTCCCCGCGTGCGGTACCCGGAGCACGAGCACGTCCCTCGAGTACGTGACCGCTCTCCAGCGCAACGTAGGCCGGGTTCATTACGAGATACGTATTGTACCGTCCACCATAAGTGTTGTCTTCGAAGCGAAGTTACGAAATTCGTAATCACCAAGTAGGCGCTGCCCGTAGGGCTAGATCTCGATGGACGATCTCGACCGACACATCCTGAACATCCTCCGGCGAGACGCCCGCACGCCGTACACGGAGATCGCCGAGGAGGTTGGAACGAGCGAGGGGACCGTCAGAAACCGCGTCGAACGCATGAACGCCGACGGCGTGATCGAACGATTCACCGTCACCACGCGCACGGGGAACGTCAAGGCGATGATCGAGGTCAGCGTCGCCGTCGACGTCGACACCGCGAGCGTCTCCGAGCGCATGGCCGAGTGGGCGGAAGTCGACTTCGTCTGGCAGGTCTCGGGCGAACAGGACATCGTGCTCGTCGTCGACGCCGCCGACACGCGTAGCGTCAACGAACTCATCACGCAGGCGCGCGAGCAGGAGGAGGTCGTGAGTACGAAGACGCGGCTGATCCTCGAGGAAAAACTGGGCTGAGTCTCGAGGAGAAGGTGGGGCTGAGTCTCGAGAAACCCGACTAGCTCTGCGGTGGTTCACCGACGCCGGGCGTCGGCTTCGAGAGCAGGTCGTTCGGGTGTTTTCGGCTGTGGATCGCCCGATACCAGCGTCGAATGAATCGGTCGACTGGCCGTCGGTCGACGACCGCCTCGACCCGACCGTCCTGGATCGCCTCGACGACCGACTCGGGGGTCAATTCGTCGGCGTCGATTCGCGTGTACGCCCGGCCGACCTCGACCGGATAGTGGGCGTCGCTCCCGGCGACGAGCGGAACGTCGTGTTCGGCCACGAGCCGCTCGACCAGCGGCTGCGTCCGTGGGTGTTTGCCGTTGATCTCGATGGCGTCGAACGGGAGGTCCGAGACGTCGGTCACCGTACTGTTTCGAAACGGGTGAGCGACGATAGCCGCGCAACCTCGGTCGTGGGCCATGTCGACCACCTCTGCGGGGGTGTACTCGAGCGGGACCGTCTCTTCTGGCGGATCCGGGCCGACGACCAGGACGTGTCCGCGCGTCGTCGTGACCTCGATGCCGGGGACGATGGTTGCTGTCTCGCGCTCGAAGGGGGTGTAGTAGTCGTGGTTGGTCGTCGCGACGCCGTCGAGTCCGCGCCAGCGGGCGGTTCGAGCGAGGAGCGAGACGCCGATTGGATCGTATCGATCCCCGAGTCCCCGATGGCCGTGGAAGAACCGGGTGTGTGCGTGTAAATCGACGGCGAACATACCCTGGACAACGATGGGGGAGGGTTTTTGTTTTGGGGACAGTTGATGTTGGCATGCACGTCCCGAGGGTCCCTCCTGGATCGGTCCGAGCAGACGGTTCTGGGGTCGCCGAACCGACCGACAGAGTCGTGATCTGCAACCCGGTGAGTGGGAGCGAGGACCACCTCGAACAGGTTCACGGCCTCGCGGCAGACGGCGGATGGGAGTTGCGCGTGACCGAAGCCGAAGGCGACGCCCACGAGTACGCTCTCGAAGCGGCAGAGAGCGGGACGGAACTCGTCGCGGCGGCCGGCGGCGACGGGACGGTGAACGAGGTCGTCGGCGGGTTCGTCGACTCCGGGGTCGAGAACTGGCCGACGCTACTGATCGTCCCCGCCGGGACGGGGAACAACGCCGCGTCGAACCTCGGCATCGAGAGCATCGGCGAGGCGTTCTCGCTGGCAGAGTCGGGCCGACGAAGGCGTCTCGACCTCGGACGGGCTAACGACCGCGCGTTCCTCAACTCCTGTATCGGCGGGCTGACCGCCGAAGCCAGCCTCGAGACCGACTCCGAGAGCAAACGACGATTCGGCGTGCTCGCGTACGTGCTCAAGACGATCGAGACGGCGACGAACTACGACGGGGCACCGTTGCGGGTCACCCTCGAGAACGCCGACGCAGAGACGTCCGTCGTCTGGGAGGGGGACGTCGCGCTCGCGTTCATCGGGAACTGTCGCCGGTTCGGCCGGCGCCAGGCGCAGGCCCACGCCGAAGATGGGTTGCTCGAGGTGACCCTCGTCGAGAACGCGTCGATGCCGTCGATGGTCGGCGCGACGGCACTCGATCACCTCTTCGACCTGGATGCAGACGGAATCGTCCGTCACCGCGTGCCGCGGGTAACGATCGAGAGCCTCCACGACGAACCGATCACCTACAGCCTCGACGGGGAGGTTCTCGGGGCCGAGGAGCTCGACCTCGAGACTCTCCCGGGGGCGATTTCGGTCGTCGTGGGCGAAAACTACGCGTCGAACCCGGATGCCGAGGGTGCGGGCTGGTAGGGCGGGCCTCGAGGGACTCCTTCCGCTCCCCTGAACCTCGTGAGATTACCTCCCCTGAACCTCGTGAGATTACCTCCTCTGAACCTCGTGAGATTACCTCCTCTGAACCTCGTGAGATTACCTCCTCCCAAATCGCGAGGTCTCCCCCTCCCGAAAGCCGATACTGGTTTCACGGAAGCCCCGTTCAGTTGTCGTATGAACGAGTCGACGGAATCCGGAGAACTGCCACACAAGAACGCCGCCCAGGACGTCATCGCGGTCGACGCTGACGACACCGAACTCGGCCTGGTCAACCGTCTCGAGGCTCACACCGGCGAGGGGACGCGCCACCGGGCGTTCACGTCGCTCGTGTTCGACCAGGACGACAACATCCTGCTCGCCCAGCGGGCCCCCGGAAAGCGCCTCTGGGGGACCTACTGGGACGGGACGGTTGCCTCCCACCCTGTCGAGGGCCAGAGCCAGGAGGATGCGACGCGCCAGCGACTCGAGGAGGAACTCGGCATCACACCGGATCAGTACGAGGACGTCCGCCTCACCGACCGCTTCGAGTACAAGCGGTACTTCGAGAACGCGGGCGTCGAACACGAGGTCTGTGCCGTCCTGGAGGTGACACTCCACGACACGACGCTCGACCCGGACGAGGAGGAGGTCGCGGGGCTCATGTGGGTGCCGTACGAACGGCTCTCGACCCATCCCGAGTGGTACCGACAGCTTCGCCTGTGCCCCTGGTTCGAGATCGCGATGCGACGGGATACCCGGTGAGCGACCTGCCAGGTATGTTAACAAGCGACAAGGCTTATTAGTGGACGGTCCTTACTGTCGGCCAGCGGTCGGTAGAGCCGACCCGTGACACGATGAGTACACCTCCACAGGAAGCCGATAGCCGCACTGTCGACCTCTCGCGCGAAGAGCGCTGGGTCGTTCACCACGCCCTCGTCCAGCGTGCCGACACGTACCTCGAGGACGAGCGAACCATCCCGGCGTGGCTCGTCCAGGTCGTCGAGACCATCGAGGCCGACGACGACACGATTACGGTCAGACAGGGCCAGAAACTCATCTCGCTCCTCCGGGGTGACCGCGTTTCGATTCCGGACGCGGACCAGGACGCCGTCGACGGCGCGGTCGCCGAACTCGAGGCCGCGCTGGTCTGACGTCCGTTTTCGTCCTCACGAACGGCGTCTTTTCGATTCTGCGTCGAAATCCGTCGAGCCACGCCGTCGAACGAGAGACGGCCGCTACCACGACACGAACCGAACCCCTGGCGCTCCCTTCGGTCGTCGAACGTCCAGTCCGCAGTCGGGAACCGCCGGAATCTCGAGCGGCGGTCGATGCTATCCACGAACGTGTATGACGAGGCGAACCCGAAAGCGTTTTTGAGCACGGATGCGGGGATTCAGACGATGACCGCCTACACCGCCACGGTGACCGTCCGACTCAAACGCGGCGTCCTCGACCCCGAGGCCGAGACCACCCGTCGTGCCCTCGAGCGACTGGGGTTCTCGCTCGAGGCGCTTCGCTCGGCCGATCGCTTCGAGATCGACCTCGAGGCGGCGTCGGCCGATGAGGCGGCCGATCGAGCCGACGAGATGGCCGAACGACTGCTCGCGAACCCGACCATCCACGACTACGACGTGGCGGTCGACGAGCGATAGATGACTGTTTCCGCCAACCCGGCGCCGACCGGGAGTCGCCACACCGAGAAGCCGACGGTGCCGACGGTGACGGTCGCCGTCAACCCGACGCCGACCGGGAGTCGCCACACCAGGGGGTGTCGACGGTGACGGTCGCCGTCGTCCGCTTCGGCGGCTCGAACTGCGACCGCGACGCTGAAGCCGCCCTCGAGCACCTGGACATCGACGCCGAAATCGTCTGGCACGAGGACGGCCTCCCCACGGACACGACGGGGATCGTCCTCCCCGGCGGCTTCTCCTACGGCGACTACCTTCGCGCGGGCGCGATGGCCGCCCGATCCCCGATCCTGGAGGAGGTACGTGAGGCCGCCGCCGAGGGCGTCCCCGTCCTCGGGATCTGTAACGGCGCCCAGGTCGGCTGCGAGTCCGGCCTGACCGAGGGGGCGTTCACGACGAACGAGAGCGCCCGCTTCCAGTGTGAACACGTCTTCCTGCGAGTCGAGCGAACCGACACGCCCTGGACGGCCGCCTTCGAGGAGGGCGACGTGATCGAGATTCCGATCGCACACGGCGAGGGCCGCTTCGAGATCGAGGAGGATCGCCTCACGCGCCTCGAGACCGAGGACCGCGTCCTCTTTCGGTACTGTGACGCCGAGGGCAACCTCACCGACGACGCCAATCCGAACGGCTCGAAACACAGTGTTGCGGGCGTTTTGGGCGAGACGGAGACGGTGGCGGTATTGATGCCTCACCCCGAACGGGCGACGCTCCCGGACGTCGGCGGGACGGACGGACAGGAGATTCTGCGCGGGTTCGAACGGGCCCTCGAGCGGTAATCGACGACGGGGTCAACCTCGAGCGGATGAACGACGACGGGGTCAACCTCGAGCGGTAATCGACGACGGCTCAGTTGGCGGCGCAGTTGTTGGGTCCGAGTTCGAGGGTTTCGACGTCGCCGCCGGGCTGTTCTTTACCCCAGTTGATCTGCTTGATCTCGTTGTAGTTCGCGGGTTCGTCGGAGAGGCTCTCGACGATGGTTTCGACGAACGCCTCCTCGTTACCGTCTTCGACGTACCCCAGGAGTTCGTTCGTCGTCTCCGCCCGGAGGTCGCCGAGTTCGGTCGCGAGCGGGCGCACGTCCTCGTCGCTGAAGTGCCCGGGGAGGACGACGGTCTCGTTGGGGAGGTCCAGGAGTCCGTCGAGGCTGTCGAACAACTGGCCGGACGCCTCGCGGATAGCGTCCTCGGACCCGTCCTCGAGGTCGGGGCGGCCGACGCTCCGGAGGAACAGCGTGTCCCCGGAGAGGAGTGCGTCGCCGAAGCGCAACGAGACGCTCCCGGGCGTGTGGCCGGGCGTGTGCATCGTTTCGAGGTCCCGGTCGCCGACCGAAATCGTATCGCCGTCTGCCAGAGCTGTGATCGACTCCAGTTCGCCCGCATCCGCCGCGTGGAGGTGGTACGGGACGTCGAGTTCGCCGGCCAGTCGACGCGCCCCGGAGACGTGGTCGGCGTGGGCGTGCGTGTCGACGACGCCAACGATTTCGAGGTCATGGTCGTCGGCGAGGCCCAGGTACCGATCGACGTACTGGGTCGGATCGACGGCGACGGCTTCCTCGCCGTCGTGTGCGAGGTAGGAGACGCAACCGGTACCGGGTCGGACGATCTGTACGACGCCTTCTGCATCGGGAATCTCGTACTCCAGGTGGACGCGGCCCCAGTCGTTCATCCCGTCGGGGATCGACTTCGCGTCGAACCCGTGGTCGCGGAGGAACGCGGCGGCACGGGCGGACGTGACGCCCGCGACGCAGACGACGGCGATCTCCTCGTTTTCGGGGAGTTCCTCGAGGTGATCTTCGAGCCCCGAGTAGTCGTACTCGAGCAGTTCGTCGTAGACCGGGACGTTCGTGCTGGTTGGAATCTGCCACTCCTCGTAGTCATCCTCGTTGCGGACGTCGAGGACGAACAGGTTCTCGGTATCGTCGTCAACGATGCGGCGCGCGACCTCGGACGCGTCGATATCAGTATTGCTCATCTTATACAATACTAACTGCGCAAGTGATTATAAATGTGTTGCAGGCTGTCGCGGCGGTCTTTCGATGGTCTCCAGCGATGGTAGCCGGAAAACGCTTCGCGAGCCCCCATCACCGTTAATTTCCCATAGCTTAAAGTGGACTCAATCCCTGAGTCGACTCGAACACTAAAGACGGGGCCGTTCCTTGGTAGATTACAACTGAACGACAGCACCCGTTCTGGACTCGAGTCATGGACACACGAACCCACATCGTCTACGTCGACCCCGACTGCAACGATAGCGTCGCCCCCGCCGTTCGAGCAGTCGGTCTCGACCTCGAGTGCGTCGAGAGCGATGAGGCCTGTCTCGACCGACTCGAGTCCGCCGATTGCGTCATTACGGAGTACGACCTCGGACCCGCCGCGAGAACCGGCCTCGACCTCTACCGGGCGATTCGTCGGCGAGCGCCGGACGTTCCGGTCGTGCTCTACACCGACGCCGGCAACGAAGCCATCGCAGGCGAGGCACTCGCTGCCGGCGTCGCCGGCTACGTTCCGAAGTCACAGGGCGTCGAGACCCTCGTGACTCGCGTTCTCGAGGCGATCGTCGAGACGGAAACCGGCGCTGACATCGGTCACGACTCCGAATCCGGCCCCAACTCCGACCCTGAATCCGACTCCAACTCCGAACCCGACCCCGACTCCGAATCCAGCGATCCGTTCTCGATCGCAAAAACGCACGACGAGCGCAACGAACCGTTCCTCGAGTCGTCGGCCGATCACGTCCAACTCATCGTCGAACAGTCGCCGTTCGCGATCATCAAATGGACCCCCGAATTCGAGGTCCGCCACTGGAACGAAGCCGCGGCAGACCTGTTCGGCTACACCGCAGCGGAAGCTGTCGGTCGTCACGCGACCGACCTCGTCGTCCCCCAGGAGAGACACGACGCGATTACCGACTGGTGGTCGACCTGGCTCGACGACGAGCCGAGCACGAACCACGGCATCTCGCGAAACGTCGACAAAGACGGAACGTCGTTTCGGTGCGAGTGGTCCACGACGCCCCTCGTCGACGCTGACGGCACCGTCAGGGGGGCCCTCTCGTTCGTCCGCGACGCGACGTCGGAGTTCCGGCGTTCGCTCGCACTCGAGACGCTCCAAGAGACGACCCAGGCGCTGATGCAGACGAGCTCGGAGACCGAAATCGGCGCGCTCGTCATCGACGCGACGGACGAGATTATCGACGACGTCCTCGCCGGTATTCGGGTCTACGACGAGGACGCGAACCGACTCGACCTGGTCGCGGTGAGCGATCGACTCCAGGAGCAGACGGCACAGTTTACGCCGGTCGGTCCCGGCGACGACCCGCTGTGGTCGACGTACGCTTCGGGATCGCCGACCGTCATCGAGGACGCCTCTGCGGAGATGGTCCCCTACGATCTCACCGACGAAGTCGGTAACGCCGTGATCTACCCGCTCGGCGATTACGGTCTGCTGACCGTCGCCGCGTCCGGCACCGCCACGATCGAGGAGATCGATCTCACCCTGATACGAATTCTCGCGGCGACGGCCGAAGCCGCCTTCGACCAGGCCGCCCGCAAACGCGAACTCGAGCGGGCGAAGACGGTCGTCGAGGCCGTTGGCGACAGCCTGTACGCTGTCGACACCGAGGGGACGCTCGTCACGGTCAACGACACGATGGTCGAGATCACCGGCTACGACCGGAACACCCTCGTCGGACTCCACGCCTCCGAGGTCCTCACCGAGGAGAGTTTCGAGCGCGGGGTCCGCGAAGTCGAGCGACTCGCTGCTGGTGACAGCGACGGAGACGGAGACGAGGTAGCGACCTACGACGTCGACATCGTCACCGCGAGCGGCGACCTCGTCCCCTGTGAGGTCAACACTACGCTCCTCGAGGGCGAGGGCGACCTCTCCGGCAGCGTCGGCATCCTCCGGGACGTCACCGATCGCAAGCTGATGGAACAGGAACTCGTCGACCACCGGGAGAAAATGGAGAAGCTTCACGAGATCGCGTCTCGCCTCGACTCGTGTGAAACGGCCCAGGACGTCTACGACCTCACCGTCGAAACCGCCGAGGACGTTCTCGAGTTCGACGTCTGCGTCGTCGACCGCGTCGACGGCGAGTACCTCGAGACCGTCGCCGTCTCCTCGACGATCCACGAGGACGGGTTCTCGAGTCGCGCGCCGATCGACGAGGGCATCGCGGGCAAGACCTATC